>NZ_JALCZA010000003.1 GCF_022690765.1 Anaeromyxobacter oryzisoli
GGCGCGCCAGCACCTCGGGCGCGGTGGGATCGTCCGGCTCCGCCGTCACCCGGCCGTACGCGTCGCGCGCGGCGTCCGGGAGGCCCCAGGCCTCCGCGATCCGGCCGAACACGTACCAGTCGGACGGGCCGGGCGCGGCGCGCCCCTCCGCGTCGAGGGACTCGAGGAAGACCTGGCGGGCCTCGCCGGCCCGGCCGAGGGTCGCGAGCACCGCCGCGAGGGTGTTCAGGTCGGCGTGGTCGCGCTCGCCCGAGGTGGCGCGCCGGGCCCACTCGAGCATCTCCTTCGCCGGCGCGGGCCGGTACAGCTCGAGCCAGGCGGCGTTGTTGTAGATGATCGGGGTCGCGCGCCCCGCGTCGATGGCGAGTCGCCAGGTCCGGGCGGCGGCCTCCGGGTCGCCGAGGTGGGTGTAGGCGCTCCCCACCACGCCGATCACCTCCGGATCTCCGGGGAGGCGCGCGAGCATCGCCGCGGCGGCCGCGTCGAGCTCCGCGCGCCGGCCGAGGTTGTCGAGGGCCATGACCTTCGCGCCGAACGCGTCGCGCGAGGCGGGATCGGCCGCGAGGAGGTCGTTCGCCGTCTCGAGCACGTCGCCCCAGCGCTTCGCCCCGGTGTAGGCCCGCAGGAGGGCGAAGCCGAGGGCACGCCGCTCCTCCGGGACCGTGGTCGCGGCGCGGGCGGCGACCAGGAGGGACGCGGTCCGCGCCGTCGGGTCGGACCAGGCGAGGAGCGCCGCCGCGGCGCGCCGGACGGCCGGGGCGGACGCCGCCGCGCCGGGCTTCCAGAGCGCCGCGTGCAGCCCGGCCGGCGACGCCGGATCGCCGACGGCGCCGGGGAGCGTCTCGCCCGCCCAGTCGAGCCAGCGGCGTGCGCCCTCCAGGTCGCCCTTTGCCGCACGCCGGAGCGCCTCCTCCCCGAGGATCGGCCAGGCGGAGTCGGTAGCGACGATCCGGAGGTCCTTCCCATCGCGGACCGCGAAGATCGCCGGCGGGTGCTCGGCGGCGGAGCCGGGGAACCGGAGCCGGAGCCGGAGCCCGACCTTCGGATCGCCGTCCCGCAGCAGCTCGACCTTCGAGAGGGTGAGGTCGAGGAAGACGTCCGCCGGGATCCCGGCCCCGACCGCGCGGCGCACCGCCTCGACCGACGCCTGGGCGCCGTCCTCGAGCAGCTTCACCAGGTCGGCGGGGAGCCCGCCGCGTGCGAGGAGCGGATCGAGGTTCTTCGCCGGCTCCCCGGGCGCGACGGCGGCGACGAAGGCCCGGCGCACCAGCCGCTCGACGTCGTCGCCCCGATCCCGCAGCGCCTCCCAGCGGCGGATCCCCTCGAAGGCCTCCGCCTGCTGGCGGAGCTCGGCGGCGTTCGGGGCGCCCTGGGCCGCCGCGGCGACGAGCCCCGGGGCGGCGGCGTACGTGCGCGCGCCGGCGAGCAGCCGGGCCGCCTCGCGGAGCGCCTCCCGGCGCCCCTCCCCGAGCGCGCGCGACTCCTCGTCCGCGGCGTCGGCGCCGCGCTGCGCGCCGACGGCGGCGAGGAGGGCGGCGTCGCGGGCCGCCGCGCCCGGCCGCGCGCGGGCGGGGGGCGCGGCGGCGGCGGCGCCGCGCTGCGCGCCGCCGGCGGCGCGGAGGGCGGCGTCGCGCTCCGCGGAGCGCGGCAGCTCGCGGGCGAGGGCCTCGGCGTCGGCGAAGCGGCCGGCCGCGAGGAGCACCCCGAGGTGCCCCTCGCCGGCGCTCCGGTCGTCGAGGTCCACGCGGATCGCCTGGTACTCGGCGATGGCCTCGTCGAGCCGCGCGCCGCGGCCGAAGCGCGTGCCGTCCGGCGCGTGGGCGAGGAGCTCGGCGAGGACCGCCCGGCCTCCCGCGTGGTCCGGGTCGAGCGCCTTCGCCTGCCGGTACGCGGCGAGGGCGCCCGCGTGATCGAAGCCGGGGCCGTGGTACCGCCCGATCGCGTCGTGCTCGAGGGCGTAGCCGAGCACCCGCAGCGCCCAGGCGCGCTTCGGCTCGAGGGTCACTGCCGTCCGGGCCTCGGCGACCGCCGCGTCGCGGTAGCCGAGGTGGAGGAGCGCGAGGGCGAGGTGGAGGTGGTGCAGCGCCTCCTGGGGATGCAGCGCCGCGAGGCGCCGCACCTCCGCGAGCGCCTCCGGCACCTTCCCCGCGGCGAGGAGGGCGGCCCCGGTCCGCTCGAAGCGCACCCGCGGGTTCCGCCCGGCGATGATCGCCCGCGCCCGTTTGCCCAGCGCGTCGGCGTCGGCGGGCGAGAGGCGCCGCCCGCCCGTGTCGAGGCGGAAGGTGACCGTGACCGTGCCGTCCTTCTCGAGGGCGTACGCCTGGGTGAAGCGC
Source organism: Anaeromyxobacter oryzisoli (assembly GCF_022690765.1). Lineage (GTDB taxonomy): Bacteria > Myxococcota > Myxococcia > Myxococcales > Anaeromyxobacteraceae > Anaeromyxobacter > Anaeromyxobacter oryzisoli. Next base: position 2,334 of record NZ_JALCZA010000003.1, read on the forward strand.
GCCGGCCCGAAGCGCTCCTCCGAGCCGGCCGGCAGCGGCCGCGCGCGAAACCCGTCCGGCGGGACGAGGCGGTATACGACCTCCGAACGATACGGTATCCCGAGGAGCAGGTCGGCCTTGCGCGCGGGCGGCTCCTTCGCCTTGCCGTGATCGCCGTCGTCGCCCGGGGCGTGCGCGCCGAGGAGCGCCGGTGGCAGGCCGTCGAAGACCTGGTCGGGCGCGACCGGCACGTCGGCCTCGTCGTCCTCGGTCTCCGCGACCGCGGCGCCCGTCGCCTCCACGCGCGTCCGCAGCGGCCGCCCCGGATCGTCCTGCCCCTCGACGGTCGCCGAGACGAGCTCGTCGGCGCCGAAGACGTCCTTCGCGTACTTCTCGTGCAGCTCCTCGCCGCGATCCGCCGGGATCCGGTCGCGCGCCGCCCGCTCCGCGGCCGCGAACGCGCCCCGGAGCTCGCGGGTCTCGACCACGCGCCCCTTCCCGATCTCCGGGAGCCGGACCTCCCGCACCGTGCGAGAGAAGTTGTCGGCCGGGCCGCTCTCCGGCGTGCGCACGAGGTCCTTCACGCCCTTCCCCGTGACGAGGGCGAGGCGCCCCTCGACCTGCGGCGGCAGCGCACCGGGCGGGGAGTACGGCGCGGTCGCGTCGATCCAGACGGGCGGCGCCCCCTCGACCCGCACGATGGCGTGATCGAACTGCGAGATGCCGGGCAGCGCCCGGTCGAGGTCCCGCCAGTCGGATCGCACGAGCGCGAGGCGCGCCTCGATCCCGGCCGCGCGCAGGAGCCCCACGACGAGGAGCGAGAGATCCTTGCAGTCGCCGTAGCGGCGCTTCAGCGTCTCACCGGGCGGCGTCGGCACGATCGCCGCCTGCCCGAGCTCCAGCCCCGTGTAGCGGACGTTCGCGTGGACCCAGGCGAGGATCCGGCGGATCGCCTCGGCGCGCGCCGGCTTGCCGCCGCCGAGCGCCGCGCGGAGCTCGGCGGAGAGGTCCGCGCCCCGGAGCTGCCGCTCCCAGATCGCGCCGTAGCGCTCGGCGACGTCCTGCCAGGAGCGCCCCCACCCGAAGGCGAGGTTGGGCGCGAGCGGCACGTCGCGCGGCGCGTTCGGCTCGACGGGCGGCGTCGCCGGGACGTCGCGGCGATCCACCGAGATCGTCCGCACGCCGTCGCGCACCTGCTCGACGGGCTTCACGCCCTCGCCGCGCGCCACCCAGCGGAGCGGGAGGGCGGCGGGCGCCTGCACCGTGACCCGGACGTGCCGCACCGGCGAGGGCTGGGCGAGGTAGAAGCGCGTCGAGGTGCCGCCGTCGAACACGGGCGCCTCGTCCCGGATCACCGTGACGAGCTCGACGACCGAGCCGACGCGCACGCCCGGCAGCGGTCCGGCGAGGACGCGACGATCCGTGAAGGTCTCGTCGCCGTCGTCGCCCGCGCCGCGCTCGGTGAGGGTCGCCGGATCGAGGACGTGGACCTCGCCCTTGGCGGTGACGATCCGGGCGCGCACGTCGGGCCGGGCCTGGTGCCACGGGGCCCAGCTCCGCTCCACCCGCGCCCAGGCGCGGGCGGCGTCGAGGGTGAGGACGCGGTACACGACGCGGTGGGTGACGGTGGTCGCGCCGCGGGCGTCGAGGCGGTACGCGCCCTCCTCGAGGAGGAGGTCGAGGCCGGCGTTCTTCGGCGGCGTGAGCGCGCTGGCGGCGGCGAGGAGCGCGCCGGGATCCGCGCCGAGCGCCGGTCCGTCCCACGGCTCGCCGGCGTGGGCCGGGGCGGCGGCGAGGGCGAGCGCCGCGGCGGCGATCGCGAGGGAGAGGCGCTGTGGCATGGCGGGCTCGAGGTGCTGGGGAACTGTCCCCTGGGGCTGGGGCTCCGGGGAGGCGCTCCCATTGTGGAGCGGAGTCGCCCCGCGCGCCAGCGCCACGCGCCGCCGATCGTGCGGCCGCTACGCGCTGCCGGCGCCCGTGGCCGCCGCCCACAGCGAGGCGGCGCCGAAGGCGAAGAACAGCGCGGCGGCCGCGTAGCGGATCCCCTTCGCGCCGACGCGCTGCGAGAGCCGCTCGCCCAGGACCACCGCGAGGCCGTCGGTGATCAGCATGCCGAGGGTGGTGCCCGTCGTGACGAGCAGGATCGAGCCGTAGCGCGCACCGAGCGCGACCGTCGCGAGCTGCGTCTTGTCTCCCATCTCCGCGAGGAAGAAGAGGACGGTCGTGGTGAGGAACGGCCCGTACCGTCCCGGGCCGTCCTCCTCGTCGAGCGTGTCGGGCCGCAGGGTCCACAGGCCGAACAGGACGAAGGTCGCGCCGAGGATGGCGGCGAGGAGGTGCGGCGGGACGCGGGCGGAGACGAAGGCGCCGGCCGACGAGGCGAGGGCGTGGTTCGCGAGCGTCGCGACGAGGATCCCGCCGAGGATCGGCCAGGGCCGGCGGAAGCGGGCGGCGAGCGAGAAGGCGAGGAGCTGCGTCTTGTCGCCCATCTCGCTGGCGGCGACGAGGAGGAACGATGCGAGGATGGCCTGCATGAGTGGGTGGGACCTACAGGACGCGAGGGGACCAGGTCAATCGCCCGCCGGACGCCCGCGCCGCGCGCGCGACGAGATTTGGTGAGGGTGCACCGAGCCTTCGGTGCCGGGGGCCCGCCCAGCCGGGCGGCTCCCGCGAAAACCCGCGCGTTTGCCGCTGGCCGCGTCCTTGCTAAGGAAGGGCGAGCATGACGACGACGTCCGCCCAGCTCGAGACGGCGAAGCCCCGCGGTCGCTCCCTCCTGCCGCACGAGCACGGTGCCTGGGGCCAGCTGGCCATGCCGCTGCTCACCGCGCTGGCGATCGGCCGGCCGGCGGCGGGCTCGCTCCTTTTGACGGCGGCGATCGTCCTCGCCTTCGTCGCGCACGAGCCGCTCCTCGTGGTGCTCGGGCAGCGCGGGTGGCGGGTGCGGCAGGAGGACGGCGCTCGCGCGCTCCGGTGGCTCGTCGCGCTGGCCGTGCTCGCCGCGGTCACGGGGCTCGGCGGCGTGCTCCTCGCGCCGCCCGCCGCGCGGCTCGCCCTGTTGCTCCCGGCGGGGCTCGCCGCCGCGGTGGCCTGGCTCGTCCACGCGCGGCGCGAGAAGACGACCCTGGGCGAGGTCGTGGTGGCGGCCGCCCTCGCCTCGGCGGCGTGGGCCGTCGCGCTCGCGGGCGGCGCCGCGGCGGAGGCCGCCCTCGCCGCCCTCCTCGCCTGGATCCTCGCCTTCGCCGCCGCGATCCTCGGAGTGCGGGTGATCCTGGTGCGGGTCCGCTCGAAGGGAGCGGAGGACCCCGGGCGCCGCAACGCGGTCCTCGCGGCGCTGCTCGCCGTCGGCGCGGCGGCGCTCTCCTGGGCCGGGCTCCCCGTCGCCGTCGCGCTCGCGACGCTCCCCACCGTGGCGCTCTCCATCGTGATCTGCCTGGCGCGCTTCTCGCCGAAGCGGCTGCGCGAGCTGGGGTGGGCGCTGGTGGGCTCCTCGGCGGTGACCCTGGCGATCCTCGTCGCGGCGCTTCGCTAAACGAGGGTTCGCGATTCGCGAACACCTTCGGTGTCGCGCCTCGCGCCCTCGTTTAGCGCCAGGTTGCACGGGGACTGCGCCCCCGCCCCGTCCACCCTGAGCTCGTCGAAGGGTCGCCGGGGCCCCACCCCTGGCTCCGCGGGGCCCACGCGCGCTGGCGCGCGCTGTCCCGCGGGGAGGGGCGCTGCCCCTCCCCACCTGCGGTGGGGCCCCTCCCCGATGTCCGTTCTCGAATCATGATGGGCGGTTTGGCGCGAGGCCCGCGCGGGGATCACCGCGGCGCCGCGAGCGGCCGCCGCCCTCGGAGGAACTGGAGCGCGATCACGGGGGCGAGGAGGGCGAGCGCGTAGCCGGCGCGGCCGAGGCCGGGCGTCGCGAGGGACAGATCCGCGGCCCCGTGGAGCGCGGCCGCTGCCGCGAGCCCGGTCGCGACCGCGAGCACCGCCCGGCGGCGCCCGCGCCCCGCGGCGGCGGCGATCCCCATGCCGAGCGGCGCGGCGAGGATCGCGTGCGCGGCGGGCGCGAGCAGCGCACGCGCGAACGGGGCCGGGGCGGCGAGGCCGGGCAGCGTCGCGATGGACTCGAGGGCGGCGAAACCCGCCGCGACGCCGACCGTGGCGCCGAGGATGCCGCCAGGGCGGTCCGTTCGGACCACCGCGAGGGCGATCCCCGCGAGCTTCGCGCTCTCCTCGACGAGGCCGATCACGACGGCGAGCACCGCCGCGCGACGGCCGCCGGCGAGGAGCGCGCTCCAGGACACCTCGAGCCCCGCGCGGACCAGGACCTCGTACGCGCCGAGGGCGATCCCGAACGCGGCGGCGCCGCCCAGGAGGGCCCGGAGCGCCGCGCGCGGGGCGCCTGCCGGGGCGCGCCACGCGGCGAGCATCGCCCACGCCCCGGCCGAGAGCGCGCAGGCGCATACGAGCGCCGGGTCGAGCGCGAAGGCCATCCGGGCCGAAGCTGGAGACCGGGGCCGCGAGGGTGAAAGTGCCTGGCCGGTGCGAGCGCGGGGTCGGGAGAACCGAACCCGAACCCGCATGCGAACCCGCCCCCGTCAGCCGGGTCCCGTCCCGTGGCCCGACGATCCGACGGAACACGGTCCAGGGGACACGGGAGGCGGGAGGCGGGCACGGGGAACACGGTGACGAGCACGCGGGACGTCATCGAACCCGAACCCGCACGCGAACCCGCCCCCGTGAGCCGGATCCCGTCCCCGCGGTCCGACGGTCCGACGGAACACGGGCCAGGGGGCACGGGGAGCGGTGACGGAACACGGTGCCGAGCACGGGTTGGCGGTGCGTCCCCGACGTACCTCCGCCGACCACGGCCCTTCCCGCGGCGCGGGACACCGGAATACAAAAGATGGGATCGCTCGTCCTCTCGGCGCCGCTGCTCGCGCCCGTTCACCGGAGGTTCACATGCGCCCGCTCCGCACCGCCGCCCTCGCCGGCCTCGTCGCCACCGCCGCCGCGTGCGGCGGGGCCCGCACGGTCCCGCCCCCCCCGCCGCCGGCCATCGCGATCGACCCGCCGGTCCTCCGCGCGGAGGCGCTCCTCCCGCAGGCGATCGACGCGTACGGCGTCACGTTCGCGCTCACCGGCCGGATCGAGAACCCGAACCCGCGCTCGCTCCAGGTGGCGCGCTTCACCTACGCCTTCGAGGTGCTCGGGGCGCGCGTCGGCGCCGGCCAGGTCTCGAGCGACCTCGTGCTGCCGGCGAGCGGGGCGGTCCCGGTGATGGTCCCGGTCCGGCTCCGCTGGACGGACGTCCCGGGCTTCCTCGGCGTGCTCGCCACGCAGCGGTCGCTGCCCTTGACGGCCCGCGGGACGGCGCGCGTCCGGGTCCCGGGCGGCCAGCTGGACCTCCCCTACGCGCTCGACGGGAGCGTGGTCCTGCCCAGGCTGCCCGCCGTCGCGCTGCGCGGCGCGGTGGTCCGCGAGTCGAACCTCTTCCAGACGGTGGTCGAGGTGCGCGTGGACGTGACCAACCCCAACCCCTTCCCGCTCCCCACCGGCCAGCTCGCGTATGACGTGTCCCTGAACGGCGTGTCGGTGGCCGAGGCCTCGAAGCAGTCCCTCGAGGCGGTGCCGCCGGAGGGCACGACCACCATCGTCCTGCCGATCCGGTTCTCGACCGTCGGCGCGGCCGCGGGCGCCCTGTCCGGCGCGATGCGCGGCAAGACCGAGGTCGCGCTCACCGGCCGCGCGGGCTACGGCGCGCTCGAGATGGTCCTCGACACCCACGCCGAGCTCGTCTCCCGCTGACGGCACCCGCTCGCGTCGTGGGCGTGCCTGGAAGCCTGAGCGTTCATCGGATCGTCCCCAGCCCCGCCTCCGCGCTGCGAAGGGCCCGAAGGAGACGCCCTGAATTCCCTTGTTTCGGGACCAAGGCGTCGCAGGTTCAAACTCAGTAACTAGCTGTTCTGACTAGGGTTGTGGGCGGCATCACCTGCCGTCTCCAACCCCGTCTCCAATTCGGCCGCCGGTTCAGGAGCCTTATGGCCGCGTTCTTCTCGGCCGGGCTCAGGTGCATGTACCGCTGAGTGGTCGTCAGGCTCTGGTGGCCGGCGAGATCCTGGATGGACTTCATCGACGCGCCGCGCATCGCCAGCATCGAGCAGAACGGGTGGCGCAGGATGGGGATGCCGCCGTTCATGACCTTGAGTCCTGCCCGGCGCTGAGCGCTTTTCATCCACTTCGCCAGTAGCACCTGCGTCGCCATCTCGCGGCCGTCGTCGCGCCAGAGGACTCGGTCGCCGCAGAAGATGCCGGTTCGCGAGCAGGGTAGCCTTGAGTCGGTCGCTCATGTCGACCTCGCGTTCGCGGAAGTCCAGGTCGCTCTGCTCGAGCGCGATGATCTTTCGGCAACGGACCGTCAGTAGCGCACGGTAGTATCAACTGACGCAGCCGGTCACAACTCCCGCCGGCCCGCGCGGTTACGTTCGGCCTCAGTCGGGATTCTCCTCTTGTCCTCGAAGGTCAACGATGGCGACTCTTCAACAGCAGATCGCGGATGCGTTTCTCACGAGGCTCGCGCAGACGAAGGAGTTCGACCCGACGCTCATCGAGGAACTACGACGCGTGTTGAGCAGCGGGAGGAAGCTCAAGGCTGATGACTTCATCAAGATCTTCTCGACTCCTGCTGGCGGCGACCTCAGATGATCAAGCTCCTGACTGCTCACATCGAGGAAGTGAGAGGCATTCGGAAGCTCGACCTCGACTTACGAGGAGAGACGTTCGCAATCTCGGGCCCAAATGGCTCGGGGAAGAGTGGTGTGATCGATGCGATTGAGTTCGCGCTGACGGGCCAGATCGGGCGCTTGACCGGCCGCGGGACGAAAGGGCTCTCCGTCGCTGAACATGGGCCTCATGTAGATAAGGCTAAGTTCCCCGATGCCGCATTCGTTCGGTTGCAGGTCCTTCTGCCTGCTGCAAAAAAAGTCGCTACGATAACACGCACAATCTCTGCACCAAGCAAGCCGGTTATCGAGCCTCCGGACGACGACGTGAAAGCGGTGTTCGCCGAGCTTGCTGAGCATCCCGAGCTGGCGCTGTCCCGTCGCGAGATTCTGCGCTTCATTCTCGTCGAGCCTACCAAACGGTCGGAAGAGATTCAGGCGATCTTGAAACTCGACGAGATCGGCCAGACTCGCAGCGCGCTAAACACTGCCCAGAACAAGCTTCAAACCGCGCACCGGACGGCAGTCGCAAAGGCGCAGTCCGATCGGGAAGCACTGCAACGACACCTTCAGATCGCAACCTTGCGAGCGGAAGAGCTGCTGCGCGTCGTGAACGCGCGTAGGGCGATTCTCGGCCTCTCCCCCATAATGGAGCTCTCGCCGGATACTCGCCTCGACGCGGGTCTTTCGAACGAGACTAAGCTGCCGACCACGAACAGAAGCTCGGCACTCCGGGATCTTAAGGCGCTCGCGGATGCCGCGCCAGGCTTCACGGCTCTCGAAAAGGCTGCGGCGGGAGCCATCGTCGCCGAGTTTACTGCGATAAGGTCAGCATCCGAGCTCATCGCAGTCTTGCAGAGGCGGTCCTTCGTCGAGAAGGGCTTGGCGCTCGTGAGCGGTCCCGAGTGCCCGTTGTGTGACAAGCGCTGGGACGATGAGCAGGCTCTCCAGAAGTACATTCGGAACAAACTCGCGAAGTCGGAGGAGGCACGGGGCGTCCAGCAGCGCCTACTTGCCAGCGGGGCAGCTATAGCAGCGAGTGTCGTTCGAGTCGTAGGGCTCTTAGAGCCGGTGAAGACACTCGCACAAGCGGACGGCGAGGCGCCGCTCGCATCATTGATTGCGGTGTGGATCAAGGATCTCTCCGCGCTCAAGGACAGGCTCGCCACCGTGGAGGGGCTCGAAGCAGTCCGGGAGCGGTTCGCAGGCGAGTGGTTGAGAGTTCCGAATGGGTTGTGTGAGGCGTTGAGTGCGTTCGCGGCCAAATTGGAAGCGAAGCCGGACCAGAGCGCGACGCTCGACGCGCAAACGTTCCTGACGACGGCCCAGCTGCGCATCGGCGACTACCGAGAGGCGATGAGGGCGAGCGCTGCCGCGGAGTACGCGTCGCGAGCCGCGAAAACGGCGTACGAAGCGTACTGCCTCGTGCTCGAGGATGCACTGAACACGCTCTACGAAGGCGTTCAGGGCGATTTCAGCGAATACTACCGAGAGATTAACGATGACGACGAGGCGAAGTTCACAGCTAAGCTGACGCCGACTGCTGGAAAGCTCGACCTCGACGTAAACTTCTATGAGCGTGGGCTGTTCCCGCCTGGTGCCTACCACAGCGAGGGGCATCAGGACGGAATGGGGGTATGCCTGTACTTGGCGCTCATGAAGCGGCTCTTCGGGAATCGGTTCACCCTTGCCCTGCTCGATGACGTCGTGATGTCGGTTGATGCTGGGCACCGCTATCGCTTGTGCCGTCTACTGAAGACCCGCTTCCCGAACACGCAATTCATTGTCACAACCCATGACCGGCTTTGGGCCGAGCAGATGAAGTCTGCGGGGCTTGTGACTAAGAAGACGTCCCTCGCGTTTCATGGGTGGACTATCGACACGGGGCCGTTGGTCGAGTCGGATTCCGAGATATGGGAAGAAATCAGTGCTGCCCTCGCTAATGACAAGGTCGATGCCGCTGCGGCTGCACTGCGGCACCATCTCGAGTACGCTGCCCGTCACCTCGCGGATCAGCTCGGTGCAGCCCCGCAGTTCCGCGCGGATGGCAACTACGAGTTGGGCGATCTGCTCCCAAGCGTCCTCGTTCGTATGAAGGCGCTGCTCGGCAAAGCTGCGGAAGCGGCTCAGTCCTGGGGGAACACGGCGGCGAAGGATGCTGCGTCTAGCCGAAAGGCGGAGCTGTCAGGCTGCGCCGGCGCGACGAGTGTAGAGCAATGGGCGGTCAACAAGGCCGTCCACTACAACGAATGGGCAAATTTTGGAACGAAGGACTTCGAGCCGGTTGCCAACGCGTTCAAGCAATTACTCGCGTGCTTCGCGTGCGGTCAGTGTGGGTCATGGCTGTATGCAACGCCGCGCGCCAGCCCTGACTCACTTCGGTGTGCGTGTGGCGCGGTGAATCTCAATCTGAGAGCCAAGCCAAAGTAGGATTCGGCGCGGCGACTGAACCGCGGCTCGCTGCACGAACGGTGATTAGATGCCCGATACGAAGAGCCCACCGGGAACTCTGAAGATCGCGCCCCCAACGATGGCTAGGGCATTCCGGGCCCGCGCTGTCCGGTACGACGGCGAGCGGGCGTGGAATATGGGGTACCACGTCGACATGTGGCGCTTCGCTGCGAGCGCTGAACGGAGCGGGCGCGTTGAGGACTTCGAGAAGATCTACTGGGAGCTTCGCAATCGCTGGCAGGTATTTCGACCGAGCTCGAATCCGCCCTCGCCTTCGGCGGTAGCCGCCGTTCTCGGTGGGCTCGACCCCGCGATCCGTCGCTGGGAGCTCGCAGAACTCGCGACGTGCAGGAAATCGCGCCTCACGGTGCTCTGGAACACTCTCGTGCACGCGTCGCGAGTAAAGATGAACCGAGACGGCCCCTCGGTCATGGCTGTATCGAAGTTTCTGCACTTCTGGAACCCCAGGCTCTTCGTCATCCTAGACGCTGAGGTCATGCGGGATCTCGTGTTCGGACATGCCTGGCTCGCCGACGGGGTTGCCGCAGCGCGAGGCGAGATCGCGACTAAGCTTCCGGGCGTGGCCGCCCATGACCTATTCCCGGGTGAGCTCGGGACCTACCTCGCAACGCTTCTGTGGGCAGGACGCTTGATCGGCGCGCACCCTGGCCTGATGCCGGCGTTCATCACCCAGCTCGAGCGCTACGCGAAGCGCAACGGCACGCGAGTTCACAGTGCGGCGAGGCGAGCGCAAGGCGCGGCGGTCGAATGGCTGTTGCTCGGACTCGTGGAGTTGCCTCCGGCGGGTGTTACGTTGCCGAGGTCGTAGCCAGACGCGGCTCGTGCGTTCTCAACGGGAGAGCATCGCGTGGGCCCGGACATGTTACGCATGGGCATGCGCGCGCTTCTGGTAACGTGTGCGCGATTTGTGCTTGTCCTCTCTCAACCCGCTCGGCGACCATGACCACTCCGGCTGTACCTGAGACTGCTTTCACTGAACGCGCAGGGATCATCCAGGTGGATCTTGCTGCCTGTGCCGCACGGTGCGTGTGGCGCGAAACGCCAACCCGCGACATCGGCATCGATGGCCAGATAGAACACCTCAACGCGGAACGTCGTGCCACTGGTCGGATGATCGCTGTGCAGGTCAAGAGTGGAGCTTCCTACTTTGAAGGGGAAGACGACGAGTGCGTCCCCTTCACGCCGAAGCCGGAGCACGCCAATTATTGGGCATCGTTTCCGATGCCCGTCATCCTCGTGCTGCATGACCCCACGCGGGGTATGACGATCTGGGAGAACGCGCGAAGCGCTCTGCGCGATGGGCGCAACATCATCAGGGTGCCGAAAGCCCAGCGTTTCGACGCCGCGGGGCTCATCGAGGCGCTTGAGAGTGAGGGCCCGCTGCCCGAACCCGCCATGGGCGAGGCCGAACTCGTGAGACGGATGCTCGGTTCGAAGTGTCCCGATACCGGCTTCGAAATCAGCACCTTCGACCTATTCTTCCAGGGCCTGACGGATGCCGCTGGGAGCCTCTACTTCGGGATGGACCTGTTTCACGAACTTGCGGACGTCGGTGCGGCGCTTCCGGGTCGTGACGGGAGATTTAGCATCGGGGCTGACACGTTTGCGTTCATCGACAGGTACGTTGCGTTTCTAGTCGCACATAGCCTAGCCGCAGTGGACTTCGATCAGTGGCTTAGGGCGAGTCGTGTGCATGACCTGGTTGGCAACTTCATCTCGCCCCTAACGCCCCGAGGCCGTGCGCTTGTGGAGTACGTGACCCGGCTAGATGACATGGTGGCTGGTGACGGTTATCGTCGGGTGGCTCAGGAGCGTTTCGTGCAAATGGATACTCGCGGGATCGAACAGAGGACCGAGCACATCGTGCAATTCAAGCAACGGTTCGAAGAGCTCGCCGCGCGACTGGCCCACTCGGATAGAGCGCAAGGCTAGAGAACTCGCCTGTGCAGTATCATCGGGCGGCGTGCAGGCCGTATGCAAGCGTGACCCCACGCCGGAGGCGCACTCGGAAGAACTCGAGCGAACTCGTAAGAACTGGACCGTCACGCGAAATCCGCCTGAAGTCGGGTACTTGAGCCAGAAAGGCGTGCGCCGTCGCGTGGTTACGGCTTGGGCCCTACCCGAAGTCAAATCCTGTCTCCCCGATTCGCAAGGATTCGGGGGCTTCGTCTATTCTCGCGACCAAACTACGACCAAGAACGACGGCGGCGCGGTGCCCGTCTTTCGCGTTTCCAGCGTGAGGGCGATGCCACGGGGCGAAGCCTATCACCCCTTCCGTCCGGCGCGAACCGCCACGGCGGCTCCAGAGGCGAATCCTTGGGGTGGGCTTCTATCATGTGAGGCTCGAGGAGGGAGGCCGCGAACAACCCAGAGATGCCGGGCCCCAATCGGGCAGACGCGCACAACAAGCTCGTCAAGGAACACCCGGAGAAGCTTCGCCGGATGCTGGGGACGAGCTGACGACGGAGTTCCGGGCGGTGCTGCGACTTCCGCGGTAGCGTGATTTCTAGGGTGCGCCCCGATGAACCAACGCGCGCTCTCGCAAGGGCGGCCTCGCGTTGGAGCTGCGCAACATCGCGGGCGGGGCGTCAGGGCGCGCGCGGCCTTCATGATCGCGAGATCGTGGACCTCTGGGACGAGGATCGTCAGGCGCTCGAGTCCTTTGATCTCCAGCGTCGTGCACCGTGCTTCGTAGTCGTACGGGGGCGCGAAGAAGGGCACCGTCTGGACCGGAATGGGATGGGACCTCCGGGCATGGTCCACCGCCGTCCAGAACTCCGCGTCCATGACCGGCGTGAGGTCGATGTCCGTGGTCGTGTGCCTGCGGTCATACCTCCCGATGGCGGCTCCGCCAATCACCGTCACTGTCACGTGCCTGCGCAGTTGCCGGTCGAGCGCTAGGAAGAACTCCTCGACTTCAGCGGGTGGGAAGCGGCGCAGAGGCGACATGCTTGCTCACCATCTCGCGGAAGGACTCCTCCGTCATGTTCATCATGAACAGCCAGCGGCTCGCGGCCTCGGGGGTGCGCGTCGCCGCGAGCTGTTTCTCGAAGGTGCCCTCGACGGACGGGAAGTACCGCGGGCGCTTCCGCCGAGCGTCCCGCAGTCCCTTCGTGCGTGCCCGGAGGTTCGGGAGATGCGCGACCTCCGCTGTGAGATCGAGCAGCATCCCCAGCTCGCTCCTCACGTTCATTCGGTGAGCTCGCTCCATGAGGTCCGTCCAGTCGAGCTCGCTCGCGCGCTTCGCAAGAACGACCGGAAGCACTCGAAGGACCGTTGCATCATGGCGAGCCATCTTCAGAGCGCGGACCAGTGTCTCTGCGAGGGAGAACGCTGCCCGAGGCTCCTCGCCGGCCAAGGGAGCGCCGAAGGCAGCAAGAGACCTGCGGACGTTTCGGTCCGAGCTACCCGAGGCGGCGTCCCTCGCAGCACGCACAAGCTCGGACAGCGCCCGGCTCGCCGGGTTCTTCTGATTCCGGCGCACGACGTGCGCTGAGCCGAATGCCTGGACCTCGACCAGCCCGGCTTCCTCCAGCTTCTGGACCTCGACGGCGACCGCGCGGGGGGTGAGACCCGCCCGGCGTGCGAGCTCGCTCATGGACGCCTCACCCGGGGCGCCGGAGAACAGCAACTCGACGACTGCACGGCGAGCCGTCGTCGGGAACAGGGCCTTGAGGACGGGCGGGGTGGCGGTTGGGCGCTGATACGACATGGTCTAGACTTAGTAAAAAAAGTATCAAGTATCAACGTGCGTCCTGGGAGCTGGCGCAGGTGGGGGAGGCTGCGGGAACTGTCGGGAGCGCGTGTCGGGACTACTCGGAGCACTCAGGAATGCAGATCGCTAGCTGACGCTCAACGTAGGCGAGCATTCTTCTGCCTGAGAACGTGCTCCGTCCCTCGCCAACAGCCTGGGGTGTTGCTGCGCGGCGAGGTCCGCTCACCATGGAATGGGTCGCCGGTTCCGGAACAGGCCGCCCGACGGTCCATCCGCCGGCAGCGTCGCGAGCCAGACGACCGTGTCGGCACCTTCCTCGACGGTCCTCGGCGCGCCGCTCCCGCCCATCCGTGTCCGGACCCAGCCCGGACAGACGGCGTTCACCTTCACGTCACCGCGCGCCTCCTGCGAAAGCCGGACGGTCAGAGCGTTCAATGCTGCCTTCGAGATCGCATACGCCGCGGGACCTCCGAGCCCCTCCGCGAACGAGCCGTATCCGGACGTCACGTTGACGACGCGGCCGTATCCGCGGCGGTTCATCTCGGGCATCCAGGCGCGGGCGGTCCAGAGCGCGCCGAAGAAGTTCACCGCCATCGCCTCGGTGATCGTCCGGGCAGGAGACGTCAGCAGATCGCCCGCCGGGTACACGCCCGCGTTGTTCACGAGGACGTCGACGCGCTGGCCCTGCTGTTCGAGACGAGCGGCGCAGGCGACGACGGATGCCTCGGATGCGACGTCGAGCTCCTCGCCGATGACCTGGAGCCCGTCGTTCCGGAGCTCCCGGACGGCCGAAGCGACACTGCCCGCGTCGCGCCCGGTCAGGATCACGTCGAGTCCGTGCCGGCCGAGCTGCCTGCCCACCTCGAACCCGATCCCGCGGTTCGCACCTGTGACGAGGGCGGTCAGGGGCGGCGTACGTTTCATGGCACCGTCAACCCTCCGTCACCGTGAGCGCTTGGCGGACGACGTGGCTCGCTCCCGATGCAATTGCCGTCACGGGCGCAGCAGCGCCTTGATGGCGCGCCGCTCGTCCATCGCGCGGTAGCCGTCCGCGACCTGCGCGAGCGGCAGCGTGAGGTCGAAGACCTTGCCGGGGTCGATCTTGCGGTTCCAGACGAGGTCGATCAGCTCTGGCAGGTAGCGTCGCACCGGCGCCGGACCACCGTGCAGGTGTACGTGCGAGAAGAACAGGCCCTCACCGTCGAGCGCGACGCCGTGCGGAACGCCGACGTAGCTCACGTAACCGCCCGGGCGGGTGGACCGGATCGCTTGCATCATCGCCTCCTGCGTGCCGACGCACTCCAGCACGGACTCGGCGCCGAGTCCGTCGGTCAGCTCCTTGATGCGGGCGACGCCCGCTTCACCTCGCTCCGTCACGATGTCGGTCGCGCCGAACTCGCGGGCGAGCTCCTGCCGTGAAGGGTGACGGCTCATCGCGATGATGCGTGCCGCGCCCATCTGTTTGGCGGAGAGGACCGCGAGGAGGCCGACCGCGCCGTCGCCGACGACCGCGGCCGTCACGCCCGGCTTCACGTTCGCGGCGTCCGCGGCGAACCACCCGGTGCCCATGACGTCCGACAGCGTCAGCAGGCTCGGGATGAGATCGTCCGGGGGGAGCTCCGGCGTCGCGACGAGCGTCCCGTCCGCGAGCGGGACGCGCAGGCGCCCAGCCTGCGCGCCGCCGACGAGCTCGCGATGGACGCAGGACGTCTGGTACCCGGCACGGCAGATCGGGCAGGTGTTGTCCGACGCGAAGAACGAGCCGATCACGAACTGGCCCGGCTCGACCGATCGGACGGCGCTGCCGACCTCCTCGACGATCCCGCAGTACTCGTGCCCGAACGGCGTCGGCTGCATCACCGGCTGGATGCCGCGGTACGGCCACAGGTCGGACCCGCACACGCACGTCGCCGACACGCGGATGATCGCGTCCGTCGGCTTCTCAAGCTTCGGTTCTGCGCGCTCCTCGAAGCGGACGTCGCGCGCGCCATGGATGACGGCTCCTCTCATGATCTCGCCTCCCTTCGTTGACGGTTCGTATCCTTCCCGCCGGCGGAGCGACTCGACGGCTCGCCGGCGCCGCGATCACGGTGTCAGCACGATCTTCCCGGTCGCGCCCTCGCGGGCCAGGAGCTCGTGCGCGCGGTTCGCGTCGTCCAGCGGCAGCGCCTCGCCGACGTGCACGCGCAGCTTTCCTTCCTCGACCAGGCTCGCGAGCCCCTCGAGGTGAGCCCGGCGAGCGGCAGGCCTCCGGCGTGGACGTGGTCGCCGGACCGAACGTACGTGTCGACGCTCGGCCACCCCGCGTAGAAGGCGAGGTAGGTGAGCACCTCCGAGGCCTGCGCCCTCGTGAGGCCGGCATCCATCGCCCGGTTCAGGTGATAGGAGACCTGCGCCACCCGCGTCACGCCTTCTTTCCGGCGGTCAGGTCGATGACGAACCGGTAGCGCACGTCCTTGGCCACCACGCGGTCGTACGCCTGGTCGATCTGCTCGGGGCGGATCAGCTCGACGTCGGCCTTGATGCCTCGCGCCGCGCAGTAGTCGACGACTTCCTGGGTCTCGGCGATGCCGCCGATCATCGAACCGGCGAGGCTCTTGCGCCCGAACGCCATCGACATCCCGATCAGCCCGCCCTCGAGCTGATTGAGCGCGCCCACGTTGACCAGGGTCCCGTCGAGGGCGAGCAGGTCCATGAACGGCTGCATCGGGTAAGCCTGCGGGACCGTCGAGATCAGCAGGTCGAAGCGATTCGCGAGCCGCTTCATGCTGGCCGCGTCGCTCCAGAGCACCGCCTCCTGCGCCCCCAGCCGCTTCGCGTCGACGATCTTGCCGGGCGAGGTCGTGAACACGGTGACCGCCGCCTTGCGGGCGGCGGCGAGCTTCACCGCCATGTGGCCGAGCCCGCCGAGGCCGACCACGCCGACCCGCTGCCGGGACGAGAGCTTCCAGTGCTGCATCGGCGAAAAGGTCGTGATGCCGGCGCAGAGCAGCGGCGCCGTGGCGGCCAGGTCCGCGCCCGGGGGGATGCGGATCACGAACCGCTCGGAGACGACCATCTTCTCCGAGTAGCCGCCCAGCGTGTTCTCGCCGGTCGCGCGGTCGCGCGAGTTGTAGGTGAAGCTCGTGCCGTTCAGGCAGTTCTGCTCGCGATCGGCGAGGCAGTTGTCGCACGTGCCGCACGAGTCCACCATGCAGCCCACGCCGCCGATGTCTCCGACCTTGAACCTGGTCACCGCGCTGCCGACCGCCGCGACCTTGCCGATGATCTCGTGGCCGGGGACGCAGGGATAGACGGTGGGGATGGTGGGCCACTCGTTCCGGGCCTGATGGATGTCGGAGTGGCAGATCCCGCAGTACAGCACGTCGAGCAGCACGTCGTTCGGCCCGACGGCACGGCGGCTGATCCGAAGCGGCCCGAGAGGACCCTTCGCGCTCGTGTTGCCGTACGCTCGGGTCGTGAGCGGACGGCTCGCGACGCGCTTCGCTGCGGCGTCTGCGCGGCTCGCGACGCCTCCCACCAGCGGTGCTGCCGCCAGCGCCGCCCCCGCCTTGAGAACGGCGCGCCGGCCCGGCATCGTCGGCCCATCGTCTCGGTCGTGACGTGAATCGGACATGGAGGTACCCCTTCGTCATTCCCGTCCTGAACCGGACGGTCCATTCGAAACACGGTGGAGGTATCGTGCGGACGCCGAGGGCACTAGAGGCGCCGGAAGTGACGGGCTGGTGAGCAGGGTTTGACAATGGGCCCAGCACGCGGGACCCCGTCCGGGGCGACAGCGGCTTCGCGCGGTCGTCGGTGAGCGTCACGCGCGCTGCCTCGCGTGGGCGAGTGCATCGACGGAGGGTCAAGAAATGAACGCTGCTCAGTTCTCGCAGCTCCAGGCATTCCTCGCGGTCGCGCGCCTGCGGAGCTTCAGCCGCGCGGCGCGCGAGCTCGGCGTCACGAGGTCCGCGGTGAGCCACTCGGTGCAGCAGCTCGAGGAGCAGCTCCGGGTTCCGCTCCTGACCCGCACGACGCGTAGCGTCTCGGTGACCGATGCAGGCCGGCGCCTCGTGGAGAGCGTGGGCCCGGCGTTCGGACAGATCTTCGGCGCTCTCGGTGAGGTGTCCGCCAAGCCTGGAGAGGTGGTCGGCCGCCTGCGGCTGTCGGTACCGCGATTGGCGCTGCCGTTCGTCATCGACCCGGTGCTGCCCACGTTTCGAGCGCGTCACCCTCGCATCGAGGTCGACGTCGCGGTCTCGGACCGCCTGGTCGACATCGTCGCGGAAGGCTTCGACGCTGGAGTGCGGAGCAGCGACGTGATCGAACGCGACATGGTGCAGGTCCGTCTCACGGATTCCTTCCGCTTCGTGGTGGTGGGCGCGCCCGACTACCTCGCGCGCCGCGGGACGCCCCAACGTCCCGAGGACCTCCTGCGCCACGAGTGCCTCACGTTCCGCTCGCAGACGACCGGCGCGCTCTACGCCTGGGAGCTCGAGCGGGGCCGCAGGACGTGGCGAGTGCCGGTGCGCGGGGGAGTCGTCACCGACGACGGCGTGCTCGCCGTGTCGCTCGCTGAAAAAGGCATGGGGCTCGCGTACGCGTTCGAGCCGATGGTGCTCGAGCCATTGAGCACGGGCCGCCTGCAGCGAGTGCTCGAGCCCTACGCCGCCACGATCGCAGGCTTCTTCCTGTACTTCCCGAGCCGCGCGCAGCGCTCCGGGCCGCTCCGGCTCTTCGTCGACACGGCGAAGAAGCTGGCGGTGCGCGCGGCGAAGTGAAGGCGGGTTGAGGTCTCGCGGACCAGACGGTCGCCGCAGCCGCGAATGGGCTTTGAAGCAGCCGTCGAAAGTGCAGCAGGCGCCGGAACCGGCGAGGCCACCGGCTTTCACGGCGCCTTCGTCACGAACTCCTTGGCGACCTCGATGAAGAGGCGCAAGGGTCCCGAGCGCTGCGCCCGGCTCGGGAAGTAGAGGAAGAACCCGGGGACGGTCGGCGCGTACTCCTCGAGCACGCGCACGAGGCGCCCGGTGCGCAGCTCCTCCTTCACCGCCGGCTCGATGGTGTACGCGAGGCCCAGGCCCTGCTCCACCAGCGCCAGCGTCAGCTTGCGGTCGTTCGTGACGACGCCGCCTCGCACCGGCACCCGCCAGTTCCTCCGCCCACGCTCCAACTCCCATGCGTATAGCGCCCCGCTCGAAGGGGCGCGTATGGTGAAGCACTCGTGGCGCAGCAGGTCCTCGGGACGCCGCGGCGTGCCGTGTCGCTCGAGGTACGACGGGGCCCCGACCACGACGAGGCGGAAGGCCTCGGTGAGGCGCACCTGCACCATGTCGCGCTCGATGGCCTCGTGCAGGCGCACGCCCGCGTCGTAACCCTCCGCGACGATGTCCACGAGCCGGTTCTCGGCGAAGACCTCCACCTCGACGCGCGGGTGGCGGGCGCGGAACGCCGGCAGCACGGGCGTGACGACGAAGGGCACCGCGGCCTCCGGCACCGTCAGCTTCAGCCGACCCACCGCCTCCCCGGGCTGCGCCGACACCTCCTGCAGCGAGGCGAGCGCCTGGCCGAGGCCCGGCCCTGCCCCCTCGAGCAGCCGCCGTCCCGCGTCCGTGAGAGCGACGCTGCGCGTGGTCCGGGTGAAGAGCACGACGCGCAGCTGCTCCTCGAGCTGACGTACGGACTGGCTCACCGCCGCAGGTGACACGCCGAGCTCGCGCGCCGCCGCGCTGAAGCTCTTCCGGCGGGCGGCCACGAGGAAGGTCTGGAGCTGCGGGAGGAGTGTCGTCTTCATCGATAGGGTCCCGAGTGGGCCGACGATGCCCCGCTTCGCCGCCGGGTGAGGCGCCGCTCGTGAGCAGGAACCGATCTTCAAGCGTAGCTTGAAGGCTCTTTCGGTTCTGGACGCCTACCTCGCGGCTCACGCGTCCGCTACTCATCTTGGGCCGGTGCGGAGCCTCGAGCCGAGCCCGTCAGCGACCAAATATCAGCCGAAGGGAAACGCCTATCATGACCGCGAAGAGCCCCTCCATCACCCTCGACAACGGCGTGCAGATGCCGGCGCTCGGGCTCGGCGTGTTCCAGAGCCCGCCGGCAGAGACCGCGGCGGCCGTCGAGGCCGCCATCGCGACCGGCTACCGGCTGATCGACACCGCCGCCGCGTACTTCAACGAGCGCGAGGTCGGTGAAGGCATCCGTCGTTCCGGCATCCCCCGTGACGAGGTGTTCATCGAGACGAAGGTCTGGATCAGCGACTACGGCTATGACGCCACGCTGCACGCGTTCGACAAGAGCGCCCGTAAGCTCGGCGTCGACCACCTCGACCTGCTGCTCCTGCATCAGCCGCTGTCGTCGGCGTTCGACCGCACCCTCGAAGCGTACCGGGCCCTCGAGAAGCTGCTCGCGGACCGCAGGGTGCGCGCGATCGGCGTGAGCAACTTCATGCCCGAGCACCTCGCGCGCCTGCTGGGCGCAGCGTCCGTCGTGCCCGCCGTGAACCAGATCGAGGTACATCCGTATTTCCAGCAGACCGCGCTGCAGCGCATGCACGCGCAGCACGGGATCGCGACCCAGGCCTGGTCGCCGATCGGCGGTGTCATCGCTTACGGCGGCCGCAAGAAGACCACGTTCGCGGACCCGACGCTGCTCGAGATCGGGCGCCAGTGCTGCAAGTCGGCTGCCCAGGTGATGCTGCGCTGGCATCTGCAAGAGGGCCGCTCGGCGATCCCGAAGTCGGTCAAGCCCGCCCGCATCGCCGAGAACTTCGAGGTCTTCGACTTCGAACTCACGCGGGAGCAGCTGGCCGCGATCGACGCGCTCGACACCGAAGTCCGCGGCGGACCGGAGCCCGACAGCATCACCCTCGAGAACTACGGCAGGCCGATCCCCGAGGCATGAACTACGCGATCCCGGCGTCCTCGTTCGCCCGCGCTGTCGCGTTCGCGATCGAGCAGCCCGAGGACGTGGACATCAACGAGATCCTCTTCCGCCCGACACGGCAGGAGCTGTGAGGGATGCGTGGCCGCATCGAGATCGCACATGACATCGGAACGCAAGAACGTGCTCGGACGCCGCTCCTTCCTGCTGTCGGGAGGAGCCCTGGTTGCGACGCCGTTTCTGGCTACGGCCGCGCACCCCGCTGCGCAGCAGGCGGCGCCGAGCAGGCCGCGTGCACCAGCGGCGGACGGGCGGCGAAGGCTGGGCGCGCTGGAGGTCTCCAGCATCGGCCTCGGCGTCCAGAACATGAGCCGCACGTGCCAGACCACCATCCCGAGCCGACCCGAGATGATCAACATCATCCGGACCGCCTTCGACCGGGGCGTCACGCTCTTCGATGCGGCCGAGGCGTACGGCCCTCACGAGGTCGAGCGCATTCTCGGCGAGGGTGTCGCGCCGTTCCGGAATCAGGTCGTGATCGCGTCCAAGTTCGGCTGGAACATCGATCTCGAGACCGGTGAGCGGCGCCCGGGGCTCAACAGCAAGCCCGAGCACATCAAGCTCGCCGTCGAAGGGATGCTCAAGCGCCTTCGCACGGACCGCATCGATCTCGTCTACCAGCACCGGGTCGATCCCGAGGTCCCGATCGAGGACGTCGCCGGAGCGGTCAAGGAGCTGATGCAGCAGGGCAAGGTCCTGCACTGGGGTCTCTCGGAGATGGGGCTCGACACGCTGCGCCGGGCTCACGCCACGCTGCCGGTCACCGCCGTCCAGAACGAGTATTCGATGCTCTGGCGCGGGCCCGAGAAGGAAGTCATCCCGACTTGCGAGGAGCTTGGAATCGGCTTCGTGTCGTGGAGCCCGCTCGGAGTGGGCTTCCTCACGGGAGCGATCGACGCCAATACGCGATTCGCGCAGGGTGACATTCGCGGGGTCGAGTCCCGCTTCTCCCCGGAGAACGTGCCGCACAACCTGGCGCTCGTCGGACTCCTGAAGCGCTGGGCCGAACGGAAGCGTGCCACGCCCGCGCAGATCGCGCTGGCCTGGCAGATGGCGCAGAAGCCCTGGATCGTGCCCATCCCGGGGACGACGCAGAGGGCGCACATGCTCGAGAACATCGGGGCGGCGGCCGAAGTGCGATTCACGTCGACCGAGCTCGCCGAGCTGAATGGAGCCGTGTCGGCGCTCGAGATCCGCGGCGCCCGGCTCCCGGACCAGGTGCTCGTCTTCTCGGGGGTGGAAGCGCCCCGGAAAACAGTGAGGCAGGGCGAAAGATGAAGAAACGCGCGCTGGGGACGAACGGACTCGAGGTCTCGTCGATCGGCTACGGTGCCATGGGGCTGAGCCACGGCTACGGACCGGCCACCGAGAGGCAGCAGGCGGTCGCGCTCGTTCGAGCAGCCTTCGAGCGCGGCGTGACGTTCTTCGACACCGCACAGATCTACGGCGCCGAGAACGAGGAGATCGTCGGGGAGGCGCTCGCGCCGTTCCGCGGGCAGGCGGTGATCGCCACGAAGTTCGCCTTCGACCTCGACGCGCCCGCCGGCCACCAGGTGCTGAACAGCCGACCGGAGAACATCCGCAAGGTGACCGAGGGCTCGCTCCGGCGCCTCCGCGTGGACGCCATCGACCTGTACTACCAGCACCGCGTCGACCCGAACGTGCCGATCGAGGACGTCGCCGGGACGATCAAGGAGCTGATCGCCGAGGGCAAGGTCAGGCACTTCGGCCTCTCCGAGGCGGGGGTCCAGACGATCCGGCGCGCCCACGCGGTGCAGCCCGTCGCGGCGGTCCAGAGCGAATACTCCCTCTGGTGGCGCGAGCCCGAGCAGGCGGTGCTCCCGACGTGCGAAGAGCTCGGCATCGGCTTCGTCCCCTTCAGCCCCCTGGGCAAGGGATTCCTCACCGGGAAGATCACGGAGAGCACCGAGTTCGGAAGGGGCGACCTGCGCGGCACGACCTTTCCGCGCTTCACGCGCGAGAACATCCGGGCGAACCAGGCGTTCGTCGAGGTCATCCAGCAGGTGGCCGCGCGGAAGCGGGCGACGCCGGCGCAGATCGCGCTCGCTTGGCTGCTCGCGCAGAAGCCGTGGATCGTGCCGATCCCGGGGACGACGAAGCTGAATCGCCTCGAGGAGAACCTCTGCGCGGCGGACGTCGAGCTCTCACCCGACGACCTGCATGACATCGACGGCGCGGCGGCCCGCATCACCATCCACGGCGACCGCTACCCTGCGCACCTGCAGGCGCGGGTGGGCCGCTGAGCACTACGGGCGCAAGGTCGAGGCTGCGATGAGTCTTCGTAGGGCCGGGGCGCCGCTCACGATCGTGCATGAGACGGTCCTCGGCCGCGTCCCGTTGCCGTCGAAGCAGAGGAGAGGCGGTTGCTGCCCCTCCTGAAGCTCAGGTCCGTTGACTCGAAGTCCGCCACCAGCTTCGTCCACCTCGCGCGATCGTCCTCGCCAGCCGAGATCACGCTTGCCACACTTCCTGCGGCGGGTAGTTACGCGTCGGCAGCAGCGCCAACCATGGTTGACAGGCATGTAAGCCATGGTTAACGTGGACAAGTGCCGGCGATCTTCACGACACCGGTCTTCGACAAGTGGTTCGCGCGTCTCCGGGACCGGAGGGCCGCCGCGCGCATCCAGGCGCGCATCGACCGTGCCGAATCCGGGAACCTGGGAGATTGCAGGCCTGTTGGTGAGGGGGTCGCGGAGATGCGGATCGACTACGGCCCCGGGTACCGCGTGTACTTCCTGCAGCGAGGAATCGAGGTCGTCATCCTGCTCGTGGGCGGCGGGAAGGCGACGCAGGCGAAGGACATCGTGCGCGCGAAGGGGCTGGCAAAGCAGGTGTAGGAGCCGAAGATGGCAGGCAAGGTCAAGCTCAAGAAGTGGGATTCGGCAGCGCACCTCGAGACCGAGGCGGACATCGCCCGGTACTGGGAAGCCTGCCTCGAGGAGGGCCGTGACGATCCCGCATTCATCACGACTGCGCTCGGGAACATCGCCCGTGCCCGCGGGATGTCCCAGCTCGCGCGGAAGACGGGCCTCACTCGCGAAGGGCTCTACAAGGCCCTGTCGCCAGGTGGGAACCCGGAGTTCGGCACCGTGATGAAGGTCATCAGGGCGCTCGGGCTGGAGCTCAGGGGGGCGGCTGCGAAGGGGTGAGAGCGTCTGCGGCGCGGTCCCTCATCGCGAGCCCGAGAGGAAGTCCTCGAGCGCGGAGAGCGGGACTCTCTCACGCGGGGCTTGCCCACTCGGAGCTGGAGCCCGACGCGCCGGTGCCGCCTCCTGCTCTTCGTGCGAGGACGTGACGAAGCCTGCACCCGAGGGTCAGCGCCGCCGCTTGGCGGTTTCCGCGAGGAGCTGGGCGAGGTCGCCCTCGTAGAGCTTCCCGTCCTCGGCGTAGCTCGGCGTCGCGCGGACGCCGAGGGCGATCCCCTGGTCGATGTCCTGGCGGAGGCGGGCGGCGGTCTCGGGCGACTCGAGGCACGCGTGGAAGCGGTCGAGATCGAGGCCGACCTGCGTCGCGAGCGTGTCCAGCGGGAGCTGCGCCTGCTGGTTCGCGAACAGCGCGTCGTCCATCGTCGCGAACCGGCCCTGCGCGTCGGCGCAGAGCGCCGCCCGCGCCAGCTCGCAGGAGCGCGCGTGGAACGGGCGCTTGAGGAGCGGGTTGCACGCCTGGTCGAGGGGGAAGTGACGTCGCTCGAGCCGGAGCTGCGGGTTGCGGGCGAGGATCGCCCGCTCCGCGACGTGCATCCGCGCGCAGTGCGGGCACTGGTAGTCGCTGAACTCGAGGACCGTGAGCGGTCCCGTCGCCGCCGCGACCACGGGCCGATGGTACCCCACGAAGAGCCCCGCCGCGAGCACGAGGAGCGCGGCGGCGAGGGTGGCCCACGGGCCGGGCCGCCTCGCGACGTCGGCGAGGTCGGCCCGGAGCGCGGCCCCGATCCCCCCCGCCCGGCGCGCGAAGGGGACGGAGACGCCGAGCAGGACGAAGGACACCACCCAGGACAGCGCGCAGAACGGGCAGAGCACCCCGATCACCCGCTCGGAGACGTAGGCCAGGAAGATCGCGACGAGGCTCATCCACGCGGTGAGGAGCACGAGGAGGCCGCCCGCGGCGCCGGGCCTGGCGCCGGGGCGGAGCGCGACGAGCCCGAGGGCGAGGACGGCGAGGTAGGAGAGGGCCCCCCACGCGGCGAGGGGCACGCCGGCGAGGATCGCCCACTCGCTCGCCGCGACCTTGTCGCAGCTCACGCGCTCGCTCGCGATCGCCTGGCAGAGGTGCCCTCCGATCCCCGCGTGCGCGAGCACGAGGTAGACGGCGATCGCGAGCCCCAGGGTGGCGAGGACGGCGATGGAGAGCTCGAGCGCCCGGGAGCGGGGCGCGGTGGCGGAGGCCTTGTCGATCATGTCGTTCGCGTGGAGGTGGTCGTGCCGGGTTGCGTTGCGCCGGTGATCGTAGCCCAGTCCGACGCCGCCGTCCCGCGCATCCATCAGGCTTCGAGCGGGAACCGGAGCTCGAACCGGGAGCCGCGGCCGGGGCTGCTGTGGATCGAGATGTCGCCCCCGTGCGCCGTGACGATCTGCCGGGCGGTCCACAGCCCGAGCCCGAAGCCGCCGTAGTGCGCGAGCGGGACCGCGCGCTCGAACCGCTCGAAGACCCGCGCCTGGTCCTCCGGCGGGATCCCCGGGCCGAGGTCCTCGACCACCACGCACGCGCGCCCGCCCTCGGCGCGCACGGCGACGGTGATCCGGTCCGCGCCCGCGTACTTCACGGCGTTCGAGAGCACCGCCGACAGCGCGTCGCCCATCCGCCGCCGATCCCAGCGGCCCACCACGGGCGCCGGCGCCTCGACGACGAGGGAGCCTCCCTGCCGCTCGGCGTCCGGCGCCAGCCGCACCGCGACGTCGCGGACCGCGGTGACGAGATCGAACCGCGAGCGCTGGAGCTCGAGGTGGCCCGAGGACATCGCGGTCACGTCGAGCAGCCCGTTCACGAGCCGGGAGAGGCGGGCGACCAGCTTCTCGAGGGCGGCGAGCCGCTGGGCCAGCGCGGCGGTCACCGGCTCCCCGGGGTGCACCCCGCGCGCGAGGCTCTGCACGACGAGCTGGAGCGAAGTGAGCGGCGTCCGCAGCTCGTGCGACGCGATGGCGAGGAAGTCGTCGCGCGCGCGGAGCTGCTCGCGCGCGTGGATCAGGCCCCGCCGGGCCTCCTCGCCGACGCGCTGGTCGGTGAGGTCGCGCGACACCTTGGCGAACCCCTGGAGCGCGCCGTCCGCGTCGCGGACGGCCGTGATCACGACGTTCGCGACGTAGCGCGAGCCGTCCTTGCGGATCCGCCAGCCCTCCTCCTGGTAGCTGCCGCTCGCGGTCGCCTCGCGGAGCTCCATGTCGGGCTTCCCCGAGAGCGCGTCCTCGCGCGGATAGAACACCGAGAAGTGCCGGCCGATGATCTCGCTCGCGCGGTACCCCGTGATCCGCTCGGCGCCGGCGTTCCAGCTCGCGACGTGCCCCGTCGGATCGAGCATGAAGATGGCGTACTCCTTCACGCTCTCGACCAGGAGCCGGAAGAGATCGCGCTCCTGAGGCGCGCTGAAGCGGGGCGCCTGCCCGTCGGAGGCGTGATCCACGCGCAAATCCATCCCCCATCGCGTGGGCGCGCGCAAGGAGCCCGGGCGTGACCGCCCGGGGGGCGCGGCGCCCGCCCTCCGGCCTGCCGATGGGGCGCTTGCAGACCTGCGGCGGGCGCGCGCGCTAGCCCTGGAGCAGCGCGTCGAGGCGCTGGACGAACTGCCCTCGGGAGAGCACCTGGTCCACCCCCGCGGCCGCCGCGTCGCGGGCCAGATCGGCCTCGAGGTGTCCGAGGAACCCGATCACCCGCAGGCCGGGCGCCGCCTTGGCCGCCCGCACCTGCTCGAGGATCCCGGGCTCCGCGAGGTCCACGATCACGGTGCCCTCGCCGAACGCGCGCGCGGCGTCGGCGAGCGGGGCCCCGCGCGGCGCGAGCTGGATCGGGACGCCGAGCCGCTCGGCGGCGGCGTGGATCTTGGAGCGGAAGACGAGATCGCGGACGGCCACGAGGACGGGCATGGGGTGGATGTTAGACCGGTTCATCCCGCGTTTCAGGATGCCACCCGCACCCGCACGCGAACCCGCACCCGTGACCCGTCACCGTCACCGGCTTCTCCGTGCTCCGCGCCCCGCTTCCCGTGGCCCGTCGCCCCTGGCCCGATCCTCGGTCTCGGCGGATTCACGGGCCACGGGACGCGGGACACGCGAGGCGGGCACGGGGAGCGGTGACGGAACACGGTCACGGGCACGCGACAACATCAGAACCGCCCCGCGATCCCCACGCCGCCGCGGACCGGGACCACCGCGAGGTCGTGCCGGAGGTGGAGCCAGGGGACCCCCACGCCGACCAGCGTTCCCATCACCGCGCCGGCGATGACGTCGGTGGGGAAGTGCCAGCCCGCGGCCACCCGCTCCACCGCGACGCTCGCACCCACCCCGGCCACCACGAACCACGGCCAGACACGCTGGTCGGTTCGTCGCCCCATCGTGAACGCAGCGAAGGAGAGCGCCGCGAAGGTGCCCGCGGTGTGGCCGGAGTAGAAGGACCGGTAACCGCCCGCGGAGCGGACGAGGTTGGGATCGCCGGCGTAGGTGCGCGGGAGCGGCCGCTGCACGGTGTACTTCGCGATCTCGACCAGGGCGCCGTTGACGAGCAGCACCTCGGCGTAGATCACGAGGTCCGTGAGGAGCGCCGCCTGCCCGCGGACCCAGAGGAGCTCGAGCGCGACCGGCGCGGCCATCGCGACGCCGAGGGTCAGGTCGCTCGCGGCGGAGGCGGCGCGGTCGTGGTTGCCGATCGCGCCCCGATCGAAGCGGTTCACCGTGGAGGGATCGCATGGGCAGCGCTCGTCGATGATCTCGCTCGCGAGGAGCGAGGGGACGACGATGACCAGGGCCGAGGCGGCCAGCACCGGCACGTCCACGGCCGGGTGGATCGCGTAGATGGGCGCGTGGAGCCGGTCGGGTCTCCCGTCCGGCGCGGTTGGCTCGGACCGAGGGGGGGGCTCTGCGCGACCTGCCGGATGACTCGTGTCCGGCGCGGTGAGGTCGGCCCCTCCCGCGCCGGCGAGGAGCGCGATCGCGAGCGAGAGGATCGCCCCAAGACTCACGCTCCGAAACCTGGGCCTCCGACGCCGCCCGGCGCACGGGTCCGCCGGGGGGTGCGCTCGAGCGCGTCAACAGCAGCCCCACCGTGAATCCGGTGCCACAGGTGAGCGTCCCTGGACCGGGCGGGCCCCGCGCGGCGAACGCTAACCCCGCGTCGCGACGCGGGTCCGGCCGCGCGGCACGGTCCTCGCTTCAGGGGGCCCCGAGGCGACACCTCGCACTGGAGGCATCATGCTCGCAGTCCTCTTCGTGGCTGCCCTCGCGGCCGGACAGAACGCCCAACCCGTAGACGGTGTGCAGCCCGCCCCGCCGGCGCCGGAGGTGCAGTCCCGGCCGCCGGCCGCGCCGCGCGACGAGGCGCCGCCCGCGGCTCGCGAGCCGGGCGCCTCGGCGCCGCTCGACACGCTGTACTTCGTCGGCGGCGGCCGGGTGCGCGGCACGGTCCTCGAGGAGACGCCCCGCCACGACGTGACCATCCGTCTGCTCGACGGCACGGTGCGGCGGTACGACCGCGAGGAGCTCGCACGCATCGAGTACGCGGACGGCTCCGTCTCCCGTCGTCGCGTCTCCCCGCGGCCGGCACCGGAGCCGCCAACCTATGAGCCCGAGCCGCCCCGCGCCGAGGCGTATCCGCCCTCGCGCCCCGAGCCCTACCCGCCGCCGCCCGCGCCGGAGCCGGCCTACGCGCGCCCCGAGGCCCCCGCGCTCGTCCCGTTCTGGGGCTCCTTCGGCCTGGGCGCGAACTTCTTCGCGGGCAGGGCGGAGACCGGCTTCTCCATGAGCGACGTCCTCGAGCCGCAGCTCCTCTTCTCGATCGACGGCGGGGTCCGGCTCACGCCCGCGATCGGGCTCGGGATCTACGCGGACCTCGGCGTCGGCGACCCGGCGGAGTCGTACCGGACCTATTGCGCGGCCCAGGGGATCGACTGCAGCGGGATCACCGGCCGGTTCGGGTTCCAGCTCCGGCACACCTGGGATCCGGTGAGCCCGGCGGCGAAGTGGCTCGCCGTCGGCACCGGCTGGGAGATCGCCTCGGTGGCGACCGATTCGGGCCACCCCGATCCCGTCCAGTACACCGGGCGCGAGTACGTGCGGCTCGCGGGCGGCGTCGATCTCCGCTCGAGCTCGGCGCTCGGGGTCGGCCTTTACGGCGCGGTGTCCCTGGGTGAGTTCCGCCACCTCCAGGTCCTGGAGGTCCCGACCTCGGTGGACGGCGCGCTCCACACCACCTTCCAGGCGGGGGTGCGGCTCACCCTGTTCCCGTGATCGACCGGCGCGCCGGTGGCCGGCGCGCCTCCACCAGCGCCGCGTTGATCGCCGCGGCGACGGGGAGGGCGAGCACCGCGCCCGCCACGCCGCCGTGGTACCCGAAGAACACCACGGCGAGGAACTGCACGAGCGGCGAGAGCGCCATCGTCCGGCGGAACACGAGGGGCGAGAGCGCCGCGTTCTCGACGAGGTCGTAGAGGGCGAGGAACACGAGCATCGCGCCGGCGACGCCGAAGCCGCCGGCGGCGAGCGACACCGCGACGAGCACCGCGTACCGGAGCACCGCGCCGAGGTACGGGACGAGGACGGTCGCCGCGGCGAGGAGCGCGAGCGGGAGACGGAAGGGGACCCCGAGGAGCGCCAGGGCCGCGGTGGACACCGCGGCGCGGGCGGCGACGATCGCGGCGAGGCCGGTGAGATAGCCCGCGAGGTCCTCCTCGAGCCGGTCCGCGACGGCGAGCCACCGGGCACGGTGGGACGCCGGGACGAGCCGCGCGCCCGCGTCGAGCGGCGACTCGCCCACCGCGACGAAGATGATCGTCGCGGCGATGACCGTCCCCGCCTGCCCGACGAACCCCGCGACGCCGCTCGCCGCAGAGGCCGCGCCGCCGAGCGCGCCGCCGGCGAGGGCGGGGAGGCTCTCCCGCAGGCGGGCGATCGCGGCGTCGCCTCCGAGCCACTGGATCACCGCGGCGGCGCGGGCGGAGCGGCGGAGGTCGTCGAGGAGCGAGGGGATCGCCGCGATCAGCTCCGCGCCCTGGAGCGCCGCCGGGCGCAGCACCGCGAAGCCGACGGCCGTGACCGCGGCCCCCGCGGCGAGGATCACGGCTGGGGCGGCGACCACGCGGGGCAGCCCAGCGTGCTCGAGCCACGCCACCACCCGCCGGAGCGGGATCGCGAAGAGGAGCGCGACGAGGAGGAGGGCGAGGACCGGCGCCGAGCGCCACGCCAGGAGCCCGGCGGCGAACAGGAGCAGGGCGGCGGCGGACGCGGTCGCCGCCGCGCGGAACCGCTCGGCCGTCGGCGAGCCGCTCATCGAACGACCCCTGTGGCGGTGCCCGCTCGCATCCCGCATCGACCTCGTGCGGGCGGTAGCGCCATAAGCGGAGCGGCGGCCATGCGCCGTGTCATCCGGGGCGGTCCGCCGCGGACGCGCGCGCACCCGGCTCCGGGTCGAGGCGTCGCCGCACGCTCCCGCCTCGAAGCGCGGTCGGCGGCCCGGCAGAGCCGGCGCCGGTGGCGCAGGCGAGCGCGGCGCCTGCATCGGGCACGTTCGCACCGTGAGCGCGATGAGCATGGTGGCGGCCGGGCGCGCGGCCCGTCGCGCGCCCTGCGACGGAGCGCGCCGGTGCTCGCAGGAGAGCCCCGCCGGCGCGCCGCAGGAGGTCTCGCCGTGACGCCCAGCGCCTCGCTCCACCGCGCCGCCGCCGTCGTCGGAGCCGCGGCGGCGCTCCTCCTCGACGTCCAGAGTACGGGGGCGGTCGAGCCCTCGCGCGGGCTGCGCGGCGGGCACCCCATGCACGTCGTCCCCCCGGGTCGCCCCGCGGCCCTGGCGCCGGTCCGGGCGCACGTCACGTACTTCGGCGGCCGCGTCGTCTCGAGCGTGCAGGTCGTGAACGTGCTCTGGGGAGACGGCCCCTTCGCGCCGTTCGTGGCCGGCGACGGGCCGCGGTCGATGGCGCGCTTCCTCGCGGACCTCGTCGGGAGCCCGTACCTGGACGGGCTCGCCCAGTACGGCACGGATCGAGTGGCGGCGAACGGTCAGCCCGGGACGGGCCAGCGGATCGTGCGCGGGGCGCTCGCGGAGACGATCCGGATCGCGCCCGACCCGGCGAACGACGCTCCGATCGTGGACGACGCGAACGTCGTGGCGGAGCTCGCCGACCAGCTCTCCGCCGGCGTGCTCCCGGCCCCCGCGCTGGACGCGGCGGGGTACGTCGCGACCGTCTACCTGATCCACTTCCCGGCGGGGCGGACGATCACCCTCGGCCGCGGCGCGAGCTGCGCGACGTTCTGCGCCTACCACGGCGCGTTCGAGTGGGACGGACGGAACGTGTACTACGCGGTGCTGCCGGACCTGTCACCCGGGTCGGGCTGCGACGCCGGGTGCGGGGCGGGCGGCGGGCTCGCCGCCGCGACCTCGATCGCCTCGCACGAGCTGGCGGAGCTGATCACCGATCCGGAGGGCGGCCTCGCGACGACGCTGGGACCGCCGGTCGCCTGGTACGACCCCGTGAGCGGCGAGATCGGCGACATCTGCCTGGGCCAGGACGGCACCGTCGCGGGCGCGAGCGGCGCGAGCTGGGTGGTCCAGAGGTGGTGGTCGAACGTGGACGGCGCGTGCGTGGCCGCCTCCGGAGTGAACGCCGTCGCCCGCGCGGCGGCGCCAGCGGGGGATCGGCCCGCCCCCGGAGCCGCCGGGGTGATGACCGCCGCCCTGCGTGCCTCGCTCCCACCAGCCGAGGCGGCGCCCGCGCGCGGGTCGGAGCTGCAGGTCCTCGCGGCCGAGCCGACCCCGCTGCCCACCGGGTCCGGCTCGCGCTTCACGATCCAGGAGGAGAACGACGGGCTCGGGATCGGTCCGCACCGCACCGACTCCTCCTACACGCAGGGGCTGCGGATCTCGTCCCTCTGGGCGTCGCGCACGCCGCTCGCGCCGGAGGGGCGCGAGCGGCTCGGCTTCGCGGTGGGGCAGAACATCTACACCCCGACGAACATCCGCGAGACCGAGCTCGACGCGCTCCGGCAGGATCGCCCGTACGCTGGCTGGCTGTACGCCGCGCTCCTCTGGGAGGTCGAGCTCGACCGCGCCCCGCTCTCGCTGCACCTCGGCGCCGACGCCGACGGTCCCGGGGCGAGCACCTTCGGGGTCGAGGTCGCGGTGGGCACCATCGGCCCGCGCTCGGGCGCGGCGGAGATCCAGACCGGCTTCCACCGCCTCCTCCGCGACCTGTCCGGCTCGGGCAGCCCGCCCGATCCGGCGGGCTGGTCCCTCTACCAGGTCGGGAACCGCGTCACGGCGGACCTCTCGCTCCGCTACCAGCTCGACCTCGTCCGGGCGAGCGCGTCGCTCGGCGCGGCGAGCGCGTGGACCGGGTCGCGCCTCGCGGTGCGGGTCTCGCCGCGGGCGCGCCTCGACCTCGGATCGACCTACGACGCCGCCTGGCTCGGGCTCGAGCTCCGCGGCGGCCTCATGGAGGCGCCGCGCCGATCGGTCCGCCCGAGGTTCCCGGTGGAGCTGTACGTCTTCGGCGGCGCGAGCGGTCGCTACGTGGCCTACGACGCGCTCATCGAGGCGCCGCTCCTGCATGGCGTGACCACCCTCGTCTCCCCCGCGCCGTGGATCGCGGAGCTCGACGTCGGCGCGGTGGTCCGCCTCGGCGGCGTCGAGCTCGGCTACGCCCAGCTCTGGCGCACCAACGACCTGCGACGCGTGCCGCCCGGCGCGCGCCGCGTGCACGACGTGGGGCAGGTGCGTATCTCGTTCGTGTACTGACGCGTCACGGCGCGAGCCCCGAGCTGGGCTCGAGGAGGAGAGGACATGAAGGCGCTCGTCTACCACGGACCCGGGAAGAAGGCCTGGGAGGAGAAGCCGAAGCCGACGCTCCAGGCGCCGACGGACGCGATCGTGAAGGTGGAGCGGACGACGATCTGCGGCACGGACCTGCACATCATGAAGGGCGACGTGCCCGCCGTCACCGACGGTCGCATCCTCGGTCACGAGGGCGTCGGCGTGGTGGACGAGGTCGGCCCGGCGGTCTCGGGCTTCGAGAAGGGCGACCGGGTCGTCATCTCCTGCGTCAGCTCGTGCGGGAAGTGCGAGAACTGCAAGCGGGGCATGTACTCGCACTGCCTGAACGGCGGCGGCTGGATCCTCGGCAACCTCGTCGACGGCACCCAGGCCGAGTACGTCCGCATCCCGTTCGCGGACAACAGCCTCTACGACGTCCCGCAGGGCGTGGACGAGGACGCGCTCGTGATGCTGAGCGACATCCTGCCCACCGGCTTCGAGTGCGGGGTCCTGAACGGCACCGTGAAGCCCGGCGACACCGTGGCGATCGTGGGCGGCGGCCCGGTCGGCCTCGCGGCGCTCCTCACGGCCCAGTTCTACTCGCCGGCCGAGCTCGTCATGGTGGACCTCGACCAGAACCGGCTCGAGGTCGCGCGGAGGTTCGGCGCGACGCAGGTGGTGAACAGCGGCGACGGCAAGGCGGCCGAGAAGGTGATGGCGCTCACCGGCGGGCGGGGCGTGGACGTCGCCATCGAGGCGGTGGGCATCCCGCCCACGTTCGACCTCTGCCAGGACATCGTGGCGGCCGGCGGCCACATCGCGAACATCGGCGTCCACGGCAAGAGCGTCGTGCTCAAGCTCGAGAAGCTCTGGGACCGCAACATCACCCTCACCACCCGCCTCGTGGACACCGTGACGACGCCGATGCTCCTCAAGGTCGTCGCGTCGAAGCGGCTCGACGCGAAGAAGCTCGTCACGCACACGTTCTCGTTCGACGAGATCGCGAAGGCCTACGACACGTTCGGGAACGCGGCGAAGGAGCGGGCGCTCAAGGTCATCATCCGCGCGCGGTGACGTCCGCCGCGGTGCCGATCCGGCCTCGCCGCGGGGAGGCGCGCCTCCGCGGCGACGCCGGTCACCCTTCGGCTATGGCCGTGCGCGCCGCGGCCGCGGCAGCAGGGCGCGGGTCCGGGACGCGTAGCGATCCCACGCCTCGCCGAACGCGGCGCGGGCCTCCCGCTCCTCGACACCCCCGAGCCAGAGGTACTGGGCGAGCGCGATCGTGACGGCGAGGGCGCCCGCCCGCGACGGCAGGCGGAGGAGATGGCCGACCAGGACCAGCGCGAGTCCGGCGTAGAGGGGGTGCCGGAGCCGGGCATACGGACCGGACTCAGCGAGGTGGCCCCGCCCGGCGAGCAGGCGGGCCTTGAAGGAGCTGCCGGCGAGCAGGAGCCCCGCGACCAGGAGCGCCGCCCCCACGACGCGCACGGGGAGCGCCGCCGCGACCGGACCGCCGCCGGGCACGAGCCCGCGCCCCGCGGCGAAGGTCACCGCGACGGCGGCGACGAAGACGAGGACCGCGGCGAGATCCCGGCCACGCTCCGGGAGCGTGAACCGCCACCCGAGCACCGCCACGAGCGCCGCGACGGCGAGCGCGAGGCTCCCCTCCGGCGAGAGCACCTGCTCCACGAGTCCTCCTCTCCTGCACCGTCCCTGCCGCCCACCGGCGCGCGCGTCCCGCGCGCGGCGGCGGGGAGAGAACCGGGCCGCGCCCCGCGACGGTGCGCGAGGCGCGGCCCACGCCGGGGGGACCCTCCGCACCCCGCGGACCCCCGGCGACGACGTCGAACCTTCCTCATGCCGCGAGCGCGGCGGGCGCCTCGCCCTTCGAGACCTCCCTCTTCCTCCACAGGAAGTAGATGGCCGGGTAGACGAGCAGCTCCATGATGAAGCTGGTCACGAGCCCGCCGACCATGGGGGCGGCGATGCGCTTCATGAGGTCGGCGCCGGTCCCGGTGGACCACATGATCGGCAGGAGGCCGAGCATGGCGGCGCAGACCGTCATGGCCTTCGGCCGCACCCGCTTCACGGCGCCGTGGATGATCGCCTCGACGAGGTCGCCCTCGGTGTGGAGCAGCCCCTTGCGCTTGTACTCGTCGTGCGAGAGGTCGAGGAAGAGGAGCATGAACACCCCGGTCTCGGCGTCGAGCCCCATGAGCGCGATGAGGCCGACCCAGACCGCGATCGAGACGTTGTAGTCGAGGAACCAGAGCAGCCAGACGGCGCCGATGGCGGAGAACGGCACCGCCAGCATGACGACGCTCGCCTTGAAGGTGCTCCGGGTGTTCATGTAGAGCAGGAAGAAGATGATGACGAGCGTGAGCGGCACGATGATCTTCAGCCGCTCCTCGACGCGGACCATGTTCTCGTACTGGCCGCTCCACGTCATCGAGTAGCCGCTCGGGGTGGACACCCCCGCCGCCACCGCCTTCTTCGCCTCCTTCACGTAGCTGCCGACGTCGATCTTCGAGGTGTCGAAGTCCACGAACACGTAGCCGGCGAGGAGCCCGTTCTCGTCCCGGATCATGGACGGTCCCTGGACGAGGACCACGTCGGCGATCTCCTCCATCGGGATCTGCCCCTCGCCGTTGGGCAGGGGGATGAGGACGCGCCGGAGCGACTGGAGGTCCTCGCGGTAGTCGCGGGCGTAGCGGACGTTGACGCCGTAGCGCTCGCGCCCCATCACCGTGGTGGACTGGTTGTCGCCGCCGACCGCGGTCATCACCAGCGTGTTGGCGTCGTCCACGCTGAAGCCGTAGCGCGCGAGCCGGTCGCGCTTCAGCACGAAGTCGAGGAAGTAGCCGCCGGCGACGCGCTCCGCGTAGACGCTCCGGGTGCCCGGGACCTTGGAGACGGCCGCCTCGGTGTCGAGGGCGATCTTCTCGATCGTCTTGATGTCGGCCCCCACGATCTTGATGCCGATGGGGGTGCGGATGCCGGTGGAGAGCATGTCGTTGCGCCCCTTGATCGGCATGGTCCAGGCGTTCGAGATGCCGGGGAGCTGGAGCGCCTCGTTCATCTCGTGCTCGAGCTCGTCCTGGCTGATCCGGTCGCGCCAGGCCGTGCGGAGCACCGCCTCGAGCCACCCGGGCGCCCACGACGAGTACCAGCGCGGGCGGCCCCGCCACTCGCGCTCCGGCTTCAGGATGACCGTCGTCTCCATCATGGTGAAGGGGGCGGGATCGGTGGAGGTGTTGGCGCGGCCGGCCTTGCCGAACACGCGCTCGACCTCGGGGAAGGTCTTGAGGATCTTGTCCTGGACCTGGAGCGCCTTCTGGGCCTCCGCGACCGACATGCCCGGCTCGACCGCGCTCGGCATGTAGAGGATCGTCCCCTCGCGCAGCGGCGGCATGAACTCGGACCCGAGCTTCAGGAAGGCGGGGACGGTCGTGAGGACGAGCAGGATGCTCACGGCGATGGTGGCCTTCGCGTGGCGGAGCACGAACCGGCACGGGCGCTCGTACAGGTGGTGGAGCACCCGGGAGATGGGGTGCCCCTCCTCCGAGTAGTACCGGCCCACCAGCACGCGGGTGGCGAGCGCCGAGACGAGCCGCGGCCGGAAGGTGAAGGGCTCGATGCGGGCGAAGAGCATGCGCATGGCCGGGTCGAGCGTGATCGCCAGCAGCGCCGCGATCGCCATGGCGAGGTTCTTCGAGTAGGCGAGCGGCCGGAACAGGCGCCCCTCCTGGTCCACCAGGGTGAACACCGGCATGAACGCCACGGCGATGACGAGCAGCGAGAAGAAGACGCCGGGGCCGACCTCGAGGAGGGCCTCGAGCCGCACCGCGTGGAAGTCGCCCTTCTTCCCGTCCTGGATCCAGTGGAAGATCTTGTTGTACGCGTTCTCCACCTCGACGATCGCCCCGTCCACCAGCACGCCGATGGAGATGGCGATGCCGGAGAGCGACATGAGGTTCGCGTTCAGCCCCATGAGGTACATGGGGATGAAGGACAGGGCGACCGAGACCGGGATGGTGACGATGGGGACGATCGCGGAGGGGATGTGCCAGAGGAAGATGAGGATGATGATCGAGACGATGACGATCTCCTCGATCACCTTGTCCTTCACCGTCCCGATGGCGGCGTCGATGAGCTCGGACCGGTCGTAGGTCGTCACGACCTCGACGCCCTTCGGCAGCGACGGCTTCAGCTCCTCGAGCTTGGCCTTCACCCGGTCGATGACGTTGAGCGCGTTCTCGCCCTGGCGCATCACGACGATGCCGCCCACCACGTCCCCCTGGCCGTCGAGGTCGGCCACGCCGCGGCGCATCTCCGGCCCGAGCGCGACCGTCGCCACGTCCTTCACCTTGACCGGCGTGCCGCCCTCGGCCCGCAGGACGAGGTCCTCGATGTCGGCGACGCTCTTCACGTAGCCGCGGCCGCGGACCATGTACTCGCGCCCGGCGAGCTCGACCAGCCGCCCGCCCACGTCGTTGTTGCCGCTGCGGACCGCGCGGACCACGGCGTCGAGGGGCAGCTTGTAGGCGGCGAGGGCGTTGGGGTTCACCGTCACCTGGTACTGGCGGACCTGCCCGCCGACGGTGGCGACCTCCGAGACGCCCGGCACGCTCTGGATCGCGTACCGCAGGAACCAGTCCTGGTACGACCGCAGCTCGTCCGACGCGTGCTGGCCGGATCGGTCCACCAGGGCGTACTGGAAGATCCAGCCGACGCTGGTGGCGTCGGGGCCGAGCTCGGTCTGCACCCCCTGCGGGAGCTGCGCCTGGATCTTCGAGAGGTACTCGAGGACGCGGCTGCGGGCCCAGTAGATGTCCGTGCCGTCCTCGAAGATGACGTACACGTAGCTGAAGCCGAAGTCCGAGAACCCGCGGATCGCCTTCACCTTCGGCGCGCCGAGGAGCGCCGTGGTGATCGGGTAGGTGACCTGGTCCTCGATGATGTCCGGGCTCCGGTCCCACCTGGAGTAGACGATCACCTGCGTGTCGGACTGGTCCGGCAGCGCGTCGAGGGGGATGTTCCTCATCGTCCACCACGCGCCGGCGAGGGCGACGAGCGTGGCGGCGATGACGAGGTACTTGTTGTGGGCCGAGAACCGGATGACGGACTTGATCATGGTGGCTCACCGCCCCCCGTGGCCCGCGTGCTCGGCGCCCTGGGCCGGCGCCGGGGACTGGGCGCCGCCCTTCGAGTCGGCGGGCGCGGGCCGAGGCGCCGGTCCCGACCCCGGGCCCGCGCCGATCGCGGCGAGCGACGCGCGCAGGCGCGACTCGGAGTCGATGAGGAAGTTCGCGCGGGTGACCACCTGCTCGCCGTCCCGGAGGCCCGAGACGACCTCGACGTCCTGGCCGTTCGAGTCGCCGAGCTTCACCTCGCGCGGCTGGAACTTGCCGTCGCCGAGCGAGACGAAGACCACGGCCTGGGTGCCCGAGTCGATCACCGCGTCCGCCGGCACCCGGAGCCCCTGGCGCGTCGCCCCTTGGAGCACCACCTCCGCGAACATCTCCGGCCGGAGCTCGCCGGTCCGGTTCGGGAAGGCGAGGCGGACCTTCACCGTGCGCGTCTTCGGATCGAGGAGCGGGTCGACGAAGGAGACCCTCCCCGTGAACGTCCGGCCGGGGAACGCGTCGAGGGCGAGGGTGGCCGGCATCCCGAGCCGCACGTGCCTGAGCTCGCTCTCGTACACGTCGGCGAGGACCCACACCTCCGAGAGGTCCACGAGCTCGTACGGGATCGCGCCGGCGTCGAGCTTCGCGCCCTCCACCACGTTCTTCTTCGTCACGACGCCCGAGATGGGCGAGTAGAAGGTCAGCCGCTTCACCGGCTCGCCGGTCCGCTCCAGGCGCCGGATCTCCGCCTCGGGCACGTCCCAGAGCTGGAGCCTGCGCCGCGCGGCCGTCACCAGCGCCTGCCCGTCGTCGCCGAGCCCCTTCGCCTCCCCGAGCGTCTTCTGGGTGCGGAGCGCGAGCAGGAGCTCGTCCTGGGCCGCGAGGAGCTCCGGGCTGTAGACCGAGAAGAGCGGCTCGCCGCGTCGCACCGGCTTGCCGACGAAGTCCACGTAGATGCGCTCGACGTAGGCGGGGATCTTGATGTTCACGTTCTTCACGCGGGTCTCGTCGATCGCCACCCGCCCCACGGTGCGCCAGGCGCCGCCGACCGGCCCGCGCGTCACCGACGCGGTCTTGAGGCCGATGAGCTGCTGCCGGGCCGGGTCGATGTTCACCGTCGCGAGCCCCTCGACCGACGCCTCGCCGCCGCCCGCCTCGTCCGAGTAGACCGGGACGTAGTCCATCCCCATCTCGTCCTTCCGCGGCGTGGGCGACGTCTGCTTCGGATCCATCGGCGAGCGGTAGAAGAGGATCTTCCGCTCCGCCTTGGCGCCGCCGGTCCCGCCCGCCTTCACCTCGACGAGCTTCATCCCGCAGATCGGGCAGTCGCCGGGGTGGTCCTGGACGATGGTCGGGTGCATCGGGCACTGGTACTGCGGCTTCTGCTCGCCCTTCGCGTCCTTCGCGTCCTTCGCGACCGGCGCGGTCGCCCCGGACGCCGCGCCGGAGCCGGCGTGGCGCAGGAGCAGGGTGGCGCCGACGCTCACCGCGGCGGTCGCGACGGCGACGAGGAGGACGGCGCCGACGCCGAAGCGGCGGCCGGAGGGCTGCGGAGGAGTGGAGGTCTCGGAGGTCATCTCGGTCACCATTGCGTCACATGCCAGACGAGGAGGAAGACGGGGCGGCCGTGGGCGCCGCGGGCGCGGCGAGCGCCGGTGCGGCCCCGCCTCCGCCGCCCATCCCGCCGCCGGTCGCGCCGGCGCCGGGGACGGCCGCGCCGCCCATGCCCCCGCTCGCGCCGCCGGCGCTCGGGGGCTCGAGGCTCACCTCGGCCGAGGCGATCGCGACGCGCAGCGCGTCGGCGACGGCGAGGAGGTGCCCGTCCTCGTCGTTGATGTAGCCGGCGTTCGCGTCGAGCACCGACGCGAAGCTCACCCGGCCGACGCGGTACTGCGAGAGCGTGCTCTCCGCGGTCGCCCGCGACTGCACCAGCAGCCCCTCGCGGTAGAGCTTCACCGTGTCCGCGAGCGCCGTCAGGGTGGACCGCCGCTCCGCCACCCGGAGCCGGAGGACCTGATCGATCGTCTCGGCGCTGCGCGCGCTGGCGGTCGAGCGCGCCTCGCTCTCGGCCACCGCGCGGTTCTGCTTCCGCCCCGACCAGATCGGGAGGCCGATGGACACCCCCGCGGTCCACATCGGATCGAGGCCGCCGCGCGGCATGATCCCGACGTTCACGGAGAGGTCGGGGAACCGCTCGCGCTCGGAGAGGCGCACCTGCGCGTTCGCCTGATCGGCGGTCAGCCGCGCGCGGGCGAGCTCCGGGCTGCGCGCCTCGGCGTCGCTCGTCGCCGTCTCGAGCGAGGGGACGGGCGGGAGGGCGGCGTCACGGAGGCGGACGGTCGTCGCGATCGGCTCGTCCAGCGGATGGGCGCGGAGCCGGTTGAGCGCCTGCAGCGCCGCCGCCTCCTCCGCCCGCAGCGTCCAGCGGCGCTGCCGGATCCGGTTGAGCTCGAGCTGGGACCGCAGCACGTCGGACTGCGCTCCCTCGCCGGACTCGTAGCGGGCGCGCGCGGTGCCGATCGACGTCTGCCAGATCTGCTCGAGCCGATCGAGCAGCTCGAGCCGCTCGCGCACGAGCACGAGGTCGAGGTAGGCGCGCCGGACGTCGGCCTCGGTCGAGAGCCGCTGCCGGGTGACGGCCGCCTCGGCCTGGCTCGCGCCCAGCCGCGCGACGTCGCTCCGCAGGCCGCGCTTCCCGGGCCAGGGGAGGCCCTGGCTCAGCATCACCTGCCAGAAGCTCGTCTCCATCTTGCCGATCTGGATCCCGCCGAAGCCGTCGTTCTGGATCCCGAGGGAGAGCACCGGATCCGGCAACGCGCCGGCCTGCGGCACCCGCTCGCGCTCGGCGTTCAGGGAGGCCTCGGCCTGCCGGACCTCGGGCCGCGCCGCGAGGCTCTCCGCGACGAGCCGGTCGAGCACCGGATCCGGGGGGAGGGGAGAGGGCGTCGTCGCCTGCTCGGCTCGCGCGGCGACGGCGGCGAGCCAGAGCGCCAGGGCGGCGACCGTGCGGAAGCAGGAGGAGTGTCGCGCGCTGACGCTTCGTGAAGATGGAGTGTTGGCCATGGGCGTCTCGAAAGCGATCCCTCGTGGAAGCAGCCTTCGTGCCAGCATGCGCTGGCCCTCTCTGGCCCGAAACATCGCGCGTGGAGGCCTCCGCGTGGGCGGGGGCGGTCACGGTGTGACGGGGTGGGTCACGCCCGGAGGCGACGT
This sequence comes from Anaeromyxobacter oryzisoli, assembly GCF_022690765.1. Classification (GTDB taxonomy): domain Bacteria; phylum Myxococcota; class Myxococcia; order Myxococcales; family Anaeromyxobacteraceae; genus Anaeromyxobacter; species Anaeromyxobacter oryzisoli. The sequence goes on from NZ_JALCZA010000003.1 coordinate 42,431, forward strand.
CGCCGCCGTGGAGCACGGCGGACCCGCAAGACGGCGCGACGCCGCTCCGCGTCCGGGCGGAGGCGCTGCTCGCGGTCGCGCCCGGCGCCCGCAACATTCGCGAACGAGGCGCGCACCGCGCGCGCGCATCGGTCGTTCACGGTGCCGGCATGCCTCCTCGCCCGCTCTCGCTGCCGTTCGCCGTGGCCGTCGTCCTCGGCCTGCCCGCGCTCGCGCGCGGGGCCACCGTCACCCTCGACGAGCCCGAGGTGTCGCAGGAGGAGTGCCTGGCCCGCGCCAGCTACTCGGTGGAGCTGAGCTGGGACCTCGGCAGCTCCTCCGGGAGCTCGGTGGAGATCCTCGGGTCGGACGCGTCGGGCTGCTCCGAGACGGACGCGACCACCGCGGTGGTGGTGGACAACCTCTCCACGAGCCAGACGTCCTACCCGCAGACCGGCGACTCCATCCTCACGCTCGCCGCGGTGCTCTCGGCCGCGGGGCGCTCGAGCGAGACCTGCCAGGGATCGGACGCCAAGGTGTACGTGTGCGTCCGGCTCTTGGACGGCTCCGGAAACGAGGTCGCGATCGGCTCCGCCTCGCTCACGCTCCAGCTCGAGAAGCCGCCTTCGCCGGTGGACGTCTCCGTGTCCGTCGGCGAGCAGGGGCTCTGGGTGAGCTGGGCCGAGGGGACCGCGACGACGGATGCGCCCGCCTCGTCCAAGACGTACCGCGCCTTCGCGTCGGCGAACGGCGCGACCTACGCCTCGACCGAGACGACCGGCACGAGCGCGCACATCTCGGGGCTCCAGGACGGGACGATCTACGACGTCTGGGTCGTCGCCTACAGCTCGGCGGGAAACCCGAGCGACGACTCGACGCACACGACCGGGACTCCGCAGGACGTCCTCACCTTCTGGGACCTCTACGAGCAGAGCGGTGGGAAGGACGCGGGCGGATGCAGCCACGGCGGCGGCGCCGGGCTCCTGTCGCTGCTCGGGGTGGGGTGGGTGGTGCGCCGGGCGCGCCGGCGCGCCGGGGGGGGGGGCGGCGCGCCCGGGCAGCCGCACCGGGAGGAGGACCGGCCGTGAGATACCGTCACGCCGACCCTCTCCCGGAGCCCGCCTCCCATCGTCCTCCTCGAAGCGCTGCGATGAGGAGGAGTCATGCGGGCGCGCTGCGCCGACGCGCCGGGCTGGTCCTGGCGGCGCTCGCCCTGGCCGCGGCGGCGCGCGCCGACGAGCCCGCCGCGGGCGAGCCCGAGGTGACGGTGCCCCCGTCGTCTCGCGAGGACCCGCCGCTCGCGCAGGCGGCCGATGGCGCCACGCGCCGGGCGACGGGGCTCGAGCTCTCGCTGCGCGCCCAGTCGTACCGACCGGCGATCGACAGGGAGTTCGACGGCGCGGCGCAGCCGTTCGGGCTCGCCTTCGGATCCGGGCGGAGGTGGGGCGGCCGGCTCGAGCTCGCGAAGACGCTCGCCACGTCCCTCGGGACGGCCGGGCTCGGGCTGGGGGTCGGCTACTTCGGGGCGAGCGGGCACGGCCTCTACCAGGACACCTCCACCGGCGCGCTGCTGAAGAGCGGGGACTCGACCTCGCTCCACGTGATCCCCATCTCGCTGTTCGCGACGTACCGGCTCGATCTGCTCTCCGAGCGGCTGCACGTCCCGCTCGCGCCGTACGCGCGCGTCGCGGTCGAGCGCTACGCCTGGATCGCGACGGGCACGAGCCACGCCTCGAAGCTCGGCGCGACCGACGGGTACTCGCTGACCGCGGGCGTGGCGCTCTACCTCGACGGCGTGGACCCGGTCCTCGCGCAGGAGCTCCGGCGCGAGTCGGGCATCGAGCACACCGCCCTCACGTTCGACGTCACCCGCGCGATCGTGGACGACTTCGGGTCGGCGCGTAGCTGGGACCTCTCGACCGTCGGGTGGGCCCTGGCGGGCGGCCTGCTCGTGACGTTCTGACGGCGACACCACCTCGTATCGAGCTGCTGCGCGAGCGGATGAGACGAGCGCGCGGGCGAGCGGCGGTCCGGGCGCGCGCCGGCCGTGTGCCGATATGTTCGGGGCCGCGCCCCGCGGCCCGGAGGTGTCAGAATGATTCCGGTGACCTCCGAGGCCCCCGAGCGTTTCCGCGTCCTGTTCGTCGAGGACGACGAGCGGCTCGCCGCGCTGACCACGCGGTACCTGGAGGGCCACGGCCTCGCGGTGACCTGGGTCCCCGACGGCGAGCAGGGGCTCGCCGAGGCCCTCAAGGGGCAGCACGACGTGGTCATCCTCGACCTGATGCTGCCGCGCCGGTCGGGGCTCGAGGTGTGCCGCGAGATCCGCGCGCGCCTCTCGGTGCCGATCCTCATCCTCACCGCGCTCGGCGAGGAGGCCGACCGGGTGCTCGGCCTCGAGACCGGCGCCGACGACTACCTCCCGAAGCCGTTCTCCTCGCGCGAGCTGCTGGCCCGCCTGCGGGCGCTGGTGCGCCGCAGCCGCGGCGAGCTCGGCCCGCCGCGCGACGTGATCCGGGTGGGGGACCTGGAGCTCACGCCGCGCGACTACACCGCGACGCGCGCGGGCGTCCCGCTCCCGCTCACCACCTCCGAGTTTCTCCTGCTGCGGGTCCTCGCCGAGCGGGCGGGGCGGGTGCTCACGCGCGAGCAGCTCCTCGATCTCACGAAGGGGAGCGCGGACGAGGCGTTCGACCGCTCGATCGACGCCCACGTCTCGCGCCTTCGCCACAAGCTCGGGGACGATCCGCGCCAGCCGCGGCTCCTCAAGACCATCCGCGGCGCGGGGTACATGCTCGTCGCGGGCCCGGAGGACGCGTGACCGAGCCGACCCGGCGCGGGCCGTACGGGCTCGCGCTCCGCATCTACGTCGTGACGGTGGTCGCGGTGCTCGCCACGGCGGCGGCGCTGGCCCTCGCGCTGGCGCTCGCGCGGGAGCGGCGCCAGCCCCCGCGGCACGGGCTGGTCCGGGACCTCGCGGGCTACGCCGCGGAGCGGCTGTCGGCCCGCTGGTCGGACGAGGCCGGCCTTCGGGAGGAGCTCGCCGCGCTCGCGTCCGGCCTGCACGTCCGGACCGCGGTCTACCGGTTGGACGGCGCGCTCGTGGCGGCGGCGCCGTCGCCCGGGCCGGCGCCGCTCTCCGCGGCGGAGCGCGAGGTCCTCGCCCGCGCCGGGACCGTCGAGCGCGGGGAGCCGGCCGGCTCGCCCCGGGCGGTCGCCGTGCCCGTGCGCGCCGGCGCCGGCGCGGTCGGCTACCTCGTCGTCGAGGCGACGTGGCCGTTCCACGGCCCGCCGCTGCCGCCGGAGCTGATCTCGCTCGCGCTGGTGCTGGTGGGGACCGGGGTGGCCGCGGTCGTCCTGGGGGGCTCCATCGCGCGCCCGCTCGACCGGCTCGCCCGGACGGCGAAGGCGCTCGGCGCCGGCGACCTCCGCGCGCGGACGGGCCTGGCGCGCCGCGACGAGCTGGGCGCCGTCGCGCGCGCGTTCGACGAGATGGCCGACCGGCTCCAGGGGCTGCTCCACGCCCAGACCGAGCTCATCGCGAACGTGGCGCACGAGCTGCGGACGCCCCTCGCCCGCATCCACGTGGCCCTCGATCTCGCGGCCGACGGCGACGCGGCGGTCGCCCGCGAGTCCCTCGCCGAGATCGGCGAGGACCTCGCCGAGCTCGAGGGGCTGGTGAGCGACATCCTCTCCTCGGCGCGGATGGAGCTCGCCTCCGGGGACGGCGCCGGGGGTGGCGCGCTGCCGCTGCACCGGGCCGCGCTCGACGTCGCCGCCGTGGTCGAGCAGGCCGTGGAGCGGCTCCGCGTCCGGCACCCCGGGCGGCGGGTGGACGTGGCGCTCGAGCCGGGGCTGCCGGTCGTCGAGGGGGACGCGTCGCTGCTCCGACGCGCCCTGGACAACCTGCTCGAGAACGCCAGGAAGTACTCGCCGCCGGACGCCGGGATCCGGGTCGCCGCGGCGCGAAGGGACGGGCAGGTCGCGATCGAGGTGATCGACCGCGGCGAGGGGATCGCCCCCGCCGACCTGGAGCGCGTCTTCGCGCCGTTCTTCCGGGCCGACCGGAGCCGGACCCGCGCCACGGGCGGCGTGGGGCTCGGGCTCACCCTCGCCCGCCGGATCGTGGAGGCGCACGGCGGCACGCTGGTGGCCCGGAGCGCGCCGGGCTCCGGGACCACCATGACGATCGCGCTGCCGGTCCGGTCGTGACGGCGGCGCGCCGCCCGCGCGAGGGCCGCGGCGTACGCACCCGGGCGCCGCACCGCCTCCGCGGTCGGAACCAGGCGGCGGCGCGCCCTTCGCGGCGTGCCCCGCTGCGCGCCCATCGACGACGGACGCGCGACGCCGGCGCTCGTCGATCAGAGCTCGAGCGCGAGGGTGGCGAGGAAGGCGGCGGCGGTCAGGTAACCGATGGTGAGGTGCGCCGTGCGCATGTTCCGCGGGAACCTGTCTCCGGGCGCTGTGTTGTTCACGCCGATCACCTGGGGGAACACGGTGATGAGCCCGAGGATCGGCTGCACCACGATCCCGCCCAGGTGGATGTACGTGAGCGCGCGGTGCCACGGCCGGGCGGCGGGGCTGACGTGCCCCACCGGGCCGCGGATCGCGAGGGCGAGGGCCGCGTCGGCGGTGTAGAGCGTCGCCGACAGCACCCCGCTCGCCCCGTGGAGCGTGGAGAGGCCGCGGTTGCAGCCGTAGTCGCCGAAGACGGGGTGACCGGTCTGGCAGCGTCCGTCCCCGAAGGCCGTCGGCTGGTTGATGGCCGCGAGGGTCCCGAGCGTGCTGGTGAGCACGAGCGCACCCGCGGTGCCCCACTTCAGCCGCCGTTCCCAGGTGCGGAGCGTGCGCTGCCGCGACTCGTCCCGCCCGCTCGCCTCGGCGTCGTCGGGCGCGGGCTCCTCGTCGAGGAACGACGCCCGGCGCAGGGCGAGGTCGGCTGGCGTTGGGGCCGGTGCGGGGGCGGCCAGCGCGAGCCGCAGGGACGGGTTCACGAACCGTGACGGCGCGAGAGCTTCGGCAGGGGCTCCCGGCGCCGCGCAAATGACGAGCGACATCGCGATCGCAACGGACATGCGTCCTCCCGGGAGAGCGGATGGCGGAGTGTTGCGCGGGGAGCCGAGCGGGCGCGCTGCCTGGGCGGGTGACGCCCCGTCCTCCGCGCGCTTCTCCAGCCGACGCGTGCGTCGATCTTTCTTCCACGTGTCGGATCGGCTTACACCGGGCGGCGCCGCCGTCTCCGGGCTCCTTCGCCCAGGCGTGGCGGGCGGCCTCACGCCGACGTGGCAAGTAGCCTGCCGCCGGCGGCACGTGGTTTGCTCTCGATGTCGACGCTCCCAGGGCGCGATCGCGCGGAAGCCCGGGAGGGGAGCCATCATGCGCCGGATCGTCATCGTGCTCGTCGTCTTCGTCCTCGTGCTCGGCGGGCTGATCGGCTACCGGCTGCGGAGCCAGGCCCGCGCCTTGGCCGCGCCCGCCGGGGGCTCGGGCGAGATCGAGGGCACCATCGTGGAGCTGTCCTCCCGGGTCGGCGCCCGCATCGTGGAGCAGCCGGTGCGAGAGGGGCAGGCGGTGAAGGCGGGAGGGCTGCTGCTCCGGCTCGATTGCGCGGACCCCGCCGCCGCGCTGGCCGAGGCCGAGGCCCGCCTCGCGGCCGCCCAGGCCCAGGCGGCCGCGGCGATGGCGCAGGTGAAGGCGTCGGAGCGCTCCCGCGTCGCCGCCGGCGCCGCCGAGGAGGCGGCCCGTGCTCAGGCCCAGGCCCTCGCCGCGCAGGCGGAGGCCGCCGAGCGTCAGGCGCAGCGCCTCGCGAACCTGCCGGCGGACGTCGCCGCCTCGAGCATCGACCTGACGCAGGCGAGCGCGGCGCAGCTCACCCACCAGACGGCCGCCGCGAAGGCGCAGGCCACCGCGAGCGCCGAGCAGGCGCGGGCCGCGGCGGTGAACACGGGCGCGGCGGCCTCGCAGGCGCGGGCGGCCCTCGCGCAGGTGCGCGCGGGCGAGGCGGCGGTGGCCCGCGCGCGCCTCCTCGTCGGCGAGTGCGAGCTCCGCGCGCCGCGCGACGCCGAGATCCAGACCCTGCCGCACGAGGCGGGCGAGCTGGTCGCGCCGGGGGCGGTGCTGGTGCGGCTCGTGGATCTCTCGGAGGTGAAGGCCACCTTCTACCTGCCGAACGCGGAGATCGGGGCGGTGAAGCCGGGCGCGCGGGCGGAGGTCGTCGCGGACGCCTGGCCGGGCGAGGTGTTCGAGGGCACGGTCCGGACCGTCTCCCTCGAGGCGGAGTTCACCCCGCGGAACATCCAGACGCGCACCGATCGCGACCGGCTCGTCTACCCGATCGAGGTCGTGGTGACGAACCGCGACGGGAAGCTCCGCGCGGGCATGCCCGTGCAGGTCTCGCTGCCGGGGACGGGGCGCTGATGGCGGCGGGCCCCACCCCCGACGGCGGCGCCGCCCCGGCCGCGGTCGCCGCGCGCGGGCTGGCTCGACGGTTCGGCCCGGTGACCGCGCTGGACGGCCTCTCCTTCGAGGTCGCGCGCGGCGAGCTGTTCGGCCTCGTCGGCCCGGACGGCGCCGGGAAGACCACCGCCATCCGCGCCCTCGCCGGCCTCGTCCGGCTCGACGGCGGCGAGGCGCGGGTCCTCGGGGTGCGGGCCGGGGCGCGGGAGCTCCGGGAGCGGCTCGGGCTCATGCCGCAGCAGTACTCGCTCTACCGGGACCTCACGGTCGAGGAGAACCTGAGGTTCTTCTCCCGCCTGTACGTGCTCCCGCGCGCGGTCTACCGCGAGCGCGTGGCGCGGCTCCTCGCCATCACGAGGCTGGAGCGGTTCACGGACCGCCGCGCCGACGCGCTCTCCGGCGGCATGTACAAGAAGCTCGCCCTCGCCTGCGCGCTGCTCCACGAGCCGGAGGTGCTGCTCCTCGACGAGCCCACCAACGGCGTCGATCCGGTGTCGCGCCGGGAGCTCTGGGCGCTCCTGGGGGAGTTCGTGCACGGCGGCATGACCGTCCTCGTGTCCACGCCCTACATGGACGAGGCGGAGCGCTGCACGCGGGTCGCCCTCGTGCACCGCGGGCGGGCGCTCCTGCAGGGCGAGCCGAGCGCGCTCATCGCGCAGTTCCAGGACGAGGCGTACGAGGTCCACGGCGGCGATCGCGACCTCCTCGACGCCCGGCTCGCCGCGCTGCCCCCGGTCCGCGAGGCCTCGCCGGCGGGGGCGCGGCTCAAGGTGGTGGTCGCCCGCGGCGCGCGCGACGAGGTCGCCGCGGCGCTCGCGCCGCTCGGGGCCACGCTCGCGCCGGCCGCCCCCGACTTCGAGGACCTGTTCCTCTCCAGCATCCGGAGGGCGTCGTGACGGCGCCCCGCCCGGCCCCGACCGCCGGTGACGGCCCGGCCATCGAGGCGCGCGAGCTCTCGCGCCGCTTCGGGGCGTTCCTCGCGGTGGACCGGGTGAGCTTCGAGGTGGAGCGCGGCGAGATCTTCGGCTACCTCGGCGCGAACGGCGCCGGGAAGTCCACCACCATCCGCATGCTCACCGGGCTGCTCGCGCCCACCTCGGGGACCGGCCGGGTGGCCGGCTTCGACGTGAGGACCGAACCGGAGGCGGTGAAGGCCTCGATCGGCTACATGTCCCAGAAGTTCTCGCTCTACCTCGACCTGCCCGTCCGCGAGAACCTCGTCTTCTTCGGCGGCGCGTACGGGCTCTGGGGCAAGGCCCTCGCGCGGCGCGCCGACGAGGTGCTCGCCCTCGCGGACCTGCGCGACGCCGGCGACGTCACGACCGGCGACCTGCCCGGCGGCGTCCGGCAGCGGCTCGCCCTCGCCTGCGCGATCCTCCAGCGCCCCAGGATCGTCTTCCTCGACGAGCCGACCGCCGGCGTGGACCCGGTCGCGCGCCGGACGTTCTGGCGGATCATCCGCGAGCTCGCGCGGGAGGGGACCACCGTCTTCGTGACGACCCACTACCTCGACGAGGCGGAGTACTGCCGCCGGATCGGCCTCATGGTGGACGGCCGGCTGGTGGCCCTCGACACGCCGGCGGCGTTGAAGGCGACCTGGGTGCCGGAGCGGCTGCTCGTGGCGCGCGGTCGGGACCTGGCGCGCGCGGGCGAGCGGCTACGCGGGCTGCCCGGGGTCCAGCACGTGGTCCGGTTCGGCGCCGCGCTCCACGTGCGGGTGGCGCCGGGGGGCGTCTCGGAGGAGGCGGTCGCGGCGGCGCTCCGGTCCGCCGGGGCGTCCGACGTCGCGGTCGAGGGCGCCGAGCCGTCGCTCGAGGACGTCTTCCTCGCGGTGGTGGGCGCGAATGGGCGGGGAGCGGAGGCGGCGTCGTGATCCGGCGTCTCCGGCGGTCCCTCGTCCGCGTCGGCGCGATGGCGTCGAAGGAGACCACTCACGTCCTGCGCGACCCGCGCATGCTCTACCTCGCGCTCGTCATGCCGGTCGTGATGCTGTTCCTCTTCGGGTACGGCATCAGCATCGACCTGGACCGGATCCCGCTCGGCGTCGCCGACCAGGACCGCACCGAGGCGTCCCGGGCGCTCGTGCACACCCTCACGGAGTCGGGCGAGCTCACCGTCGCCGCCGACACGACGCCGGAGGGGGCGGACCGGCTCTTCCGCCGGGGCGACGCCGCCGCGGTCCTCGTCGTCCCGCAGCAATACGGCGAGCGCCTCGCGCGCCGGGAGCGGGTCGCGCTGCAGCTCCTCGTGGACGGCTCGGACGTGACCTCGGCGAACCAGGTGCTCTCGAAGGTGGACGCCCTGGTCCGGGCCGAGACGCGGCGGCTGGCGGGGGCGTCGGTCGCCCAGGCGCAGGTCCCGCTCACGGTGAAGGTCTGGACGCGCTACAACCCCGCCGGCCGGTCGGCGATCTTCATGGTCCCCGGGCTCGCCGCGTTCATCATCGCCCTCACGGCGGTGCTGCTCACGACGCTCACGGTGGCGGGGGAGTGGGAGCGCGGCTCGATGGAGCAGCTCTTCGCCTCGCCCGTGGGCCGGCTCGAGATCGTGCTCGGGAAGCTGATCCCGTACCTGGTGCTCGGGCTGCTCGAGCTGCTGCTCGTCGTCGCGTTCGGCGCGAGCGTGTTCGACGTCCCGGTGCGCGGGGCCCCGGTCCTGGTGCTGCTCGTCGGGTTCTTCTTCGTGGTGGGGATGCTCGGGCAGGGGCTGCTCGTGTCGGTCATCACGAAGAACCAGCTCGTCGCGACGCAGGCCGGCCTGCTCTCCGCGCTCCTCCCCTCGCTGCTCCTCTCCGGGATGGTCTTCCCCATCGAGAACATGCCGGTGCCGCTCCAGCTCCTGTCGCGCGTGATCCCGGCCCGGTACATGGTCCACGCGCTGCGCGAGATCCTGCTCAAGGGCAACGGCCTCGCCGTGCTCTGGCCCGACCTCGTCGCGGTGATCGCGTTCGCGGCGGCGGTGATCGCGCTCTCGACCCTTCGCTTCCAGCGGAGGCTCGCGTGACGCGCCCCCTCGCCCGGATCCAGCTCGCGGCGGTCTTCCGGAAGGAGGTCCGGCAGGTGGTCCGCGATCGCCGGATGATGTTCATCCTGATCGCCGCCCCCGTGATCCAGACCATGGTGTTCGGGTTCGCGATGAACTTCGACGTGGACCGGGTGCGCACCGTGGTGCTGGACCGGGATCGCACCGACGTGTCCCGCGGGCACGCCCGGAGGCTGCTCGCGGATCGCACGCTGGTCCGGGCCGGGGACGTGCCCGGCCCGGCCGAGGCGGAGCAGGCCGTCCACCAGGGCGCGGCGGCGGCGGCGGTGATCCTCCCGGAGCGGCTCGCCGCCGATCTCGCCGCGGGCAGGCCCGCTGAGGTCCAGGTGGTGATCGACGGCACGGATCCCAACCGGTCCACCGTCGCGGCCGGCGCGGTGGCGCGCTACTTCGGGGAGGTCGGCGAACGGCTCGCGCGCGAGGGCCTCGCCGCGCGCGGGGCCCGAGCGCCGGCCCAGCTCGAGGTCGCGCCCCGGCTCTTCTACAACCCGGAGCTCCGCACCCCGCCGTACATGATCCCCGGCATCGCGGCGATGCTCCTCCTCGTCGTCACCACGATCGTCACCGCCATGGGGCTCGCGCGCGAGCGCGAGATGGGGACGCTCGAGCAGGTGCTGGTCACGCCCATCCGGCCGGTGTGGCTGCTCGCCGGCAAGATGGCGCCCTACGTGGTCTTCGGCTTCGTGGACGTGCTGCTCCTCGTCGCGGCGGGGAGCTTCGTCTTCGACGTCCCGATCCGCGGCCCGCTCCCGGTGCTGGCGCTCGGCACGGTGCTCTACCTGCTCACCACCCTCGGCGTGGGGCTCTTCATCTCGAGCGCCTCGAGGACCCAGCAGCAGGCGTTCCTCGGCGGCTTCCTGTTCATCCTCCCGGCCATGCTCCTCTCCGGCGTGATGACGCCGATCGCGGCGATGCCGCGCTGGCTCCAGCTCGTGACCCAGCTCAACCCCGTCCGGCACTACGCCACGGTGATGCGCGGGTGCCTCCTCCGCGGCGCCGGGCTCGTGGACCTCGCGTGGCCGCTCGCCGCCCTCGCCGTCCTCGGGTCGGCCATCTTCGTCGCCTCGGCGCTCCGGTTCAGGAAGACGCTGGGGTAGCCCGGGTCCCCGCCGGACGGGCGCGCCGCCCGTCCACGCTGTACGGCCCGGCCCCGCGCGCGGCGACGTAGAGGAAGGCGAAGGCGAACAGGATCGCGAGCTCGCCCTGGTTGACGATCGGCCAGAAGCTCTTCGGGGCGTGCATCGTGAAGTAGGCGACGGCCATCTCGCCGCTCGCGAAGAAGGCCGCCCAGCGCGCGAGCAGGCCGACGGCGATGAGCAGCCCTGCCGTGAACTCGATGACGGCGGCGGTCAGCAGGAGCGGGTTCGAGGTCGTCGCCGGCCCGCCGAAGGCACCGAACAGCTTCTGCGCGCCGTGGCAGGCGAACAGGAACCCGAACACGAGGCGGGTGAGCGCGTAGATGCGCTCCGCGTGAGGTCCGAGCCAGCGTTCCATCGCGTCCTCCGGGGCGAGCACCGCCCGCCCCCTTCCAAGATGGCGGGGAACGCGGCCGCGCGCCCGCTCCTGTGGAGGGCGGATCGGCGAGCGCACGCGTCGAGGGGCACCCGCGCGTGGGCGGCCCGCCGCCCGCACCCGTCCGGCGCGTCACGTGGTCGGCTCTCCTGATCAGAGGTTCGTCACGAGGTCGGCGTCCCCCGCCCGCATCCCGTTCCGGTAGGTGGGGTCGAGCGTGGACCGGAAGCCGGAGAGGATCGCCGCCGCGTCCGCCTCGACGCCGGGGCTGGACGCGCCGCCCGCGAGGCCGGTGCTGGAGCCGGCGAGGAGGACGAAGTGCACCAGCGCGACCCGCCCGCCCGGCGGGACGGTGAGCGGGTGCACGACGAACATGGTCCCGTTGCCGTCCGGCGCGCCCGCGGAGACCGCCGCCGCCGAGGCCGTGCGGAAGAAGGCCGAGCCGCTCCCGAACACGATCCCGAAGTCGCGCGTCCCGCCGCCGGACAGATCGTACCCGACCAGCGCGCCGTCCCGGGGCTGGTAGAGCGCCGTGCTCGCGCCCGCGGCGAGGAAGGAGAGGTAGACGACGTCGGCGCTCACGGCCGCGGCGCCGGCGTTCTCGAACACGTCGGTGATGCGCGCCCAGTGCGCCTTGGGCGGCGCGAAGAACGTCCGCCGCACGGCGAGCTGGGCGCCGCAGTCGCCCGCGCTCCCGACGCACAGGGTCCGCGGCGCGCCCTCCACGTTCTGGGACTCGGAGGGGGACGCGGCCGTCCAGCTCGCGTCGCCGCCGGCGAGGGTCCCGGCCTCGAAGTCGCCGTTCAGGATGGTGGCGGGGCCGCCCGCCAGGGAGACGCCGTCGATCTGGACCAGGCTCGGGGACGGCCCGGCGAGCTCGAACGAGACGACCACCTGGTCATGCCCCGGCCATGGACCCACCGTGAAGGACGCGCCCGGCGACCCGCCGGTGCCGGGGCCCCGGTCCTCGTTCGCCGTCGCGGTGTACACGGTCTCGAGGAGCTGCCCGTCCGTGCCGTGGAAGCTCACCGTGAACGTGGGCGCCGGCGCCCCGACGAGCGCGCCCGGGATCGCGAAGAAGACGTGGCTCCAGGAGAGCGTGAGCGGCGCGGTGACGGCGGACACGTCGAGGGTCTGGGTGACGCGCGAGGAGGACGTCCCGTTCAGGAGGAGCGAGCGGCTCCCCTCGAGCGGCGCGACCCCGGCGGTCGCGCCGTCCGAGAGCTCCGCCGTCCTCACCCCGTCGGCGGCGCCGAAGAGCGGGGTCAGGAAGGTCGCCTCGGCGTAGGTCTGGTCGTAGGGGAACGCCGGGAGCGCCTGGGTGGCGAGCACGTCCATCTCGAGGGACTCGAAGGTGGGCGGCGTGACGGTGGGGACGCCGGCGTAGAGGACGAGCGCGCCGCTGAAGGGCCCGGCCAGCCCGCCGGAGCGGAGGGAGTAGTCGCGATCGAGGTCCCAGGTGTTCGCCTGGCCGGGGAAGCTCTCGTAGCCGTCGCCGGACGGGAGGGTCTGGCCGAAGGCCGTGACGCCCTGGATCATGACGCCCTGGATCAGGGCCGGCACGCCGGGGACCGCGGGGACCGGCGGCGGAGGCGGGGGCGTGACCGGCGCGGAGGATCCGGAGGAGCAGGCGGCGAGGGCGAGCGCGAGGGCGACGGCGGCGCGTCGGGCGGGCGCGGCGTGGGGAGCGGGCGATCGTGGCATGATCGATTGCTACCACGCCGCCCGCGACGCGCCGATGTGGTCTCGCGTCCCCTGGACGCGGCACGGCGCCGCTGGCGCCGCCCGCTCGCGTCGAGCGCCGTGAGGCACGCGACGCCCCCGCGCGCCGCCGGCCGCCGGGACCGGGCTACTCCGGGACCTCGGCGAGCACGACGTCGCCGTGCGCGTCGCGCACCTTGTCCTTCACGCGCGCCAGCTCGTACCACTTGAAGAAGGCCTCGACGAAGACGATGGCCATCAGGAGCATGAGCAGGACGGAGATGCCGACGTTCAGGTACTTCCCCTGAGGCAGGTAGTTGTCCTTGATGTTGTGGTAGCCGGCGCTCATGCACACCGGGATCATGAAGATGCCGGGCACGGCGGAGACCCAGGCGTAGCGCGCCTTCCCGAGGCGGATCAGCATGGTGGTCCCGACGATGAGGGCGCAGGTGGCGAGGAGCTGGTTGGACATCCCGAACAGCGGCCAGATGGTCATGATGTCGCCGGTGTAGACCAGGTAGCCCCAGGCGCCGGTGAAGATCAGGCTCGTCAGGATGATCCCGGGCATCCACTTCTTCTCGTTCAGCTTCGGCCACACGCGGCCCAGCATCTCCTGCAGCATGTAGCGGCCCACGCGCGTGCCGGTGTCCACGGCGGTGAGGATGAACACCGCCTCGAACATGATGGCGAAGTGGTACCAGTAGCTCGCCAGGTGCTGCATGAGCGGGATGGACGAGAAGATGTAGGCCATCCCCACCGCGAGCGAGACCGCGCCGCCCGGCCGACCCTGGAGCTTCTCGCCGACCTCCGCGGCGAGCGCGGGCAGGTGGACCGGGGTCATGCCGAGGTGCGAGTAGGCGACCGCGCTCGAGTTGATCGCGAAGTAGTCCGCCGGGACCAGCACGCACGCGGCGACGAGCGCCATGATCGCGACCACGCCCTCGAAGAGCATCGCGCCGTAGCCCACGAACAGCACGTCGTCCTCCGTCGCGATCATCTTGGGCGTCGTGCCGGTGCCGATGATGGCGTGGAACCCGGAGAGCGCGCCGCAGGCGATGGTGATGAAGACGAACGGGAAGACCGAGCCGGGGATGAGCGGCCCGCCGCCGTGCACCCACGGGGTGAAGGCGGGCATCTGCAGGGTGGGGTGGACGAAGAAGATGCCGGCCACGAGCGCCGCGACCGTGCCGAGCTTCAGGTAGGTGGAGAGGTAGTCGCGCGGGCAGAGCAGCAGCCACACCGGCAGCACCGAGGCGACGAAGCCATAGGCGGGGATGAGGAGCGCGATGGTGTGCTTCGGGAGGGAGAGCCAGCGGGACATCGTCGGGTCGGCGGCCACGTGCGGACCGGCCCACAGCGAGAGCGCCAGCAGGACCACGCCGATGACGCTCGCCCCCTTCACGTCGCCCTTCCTGAAGACGTACATCCAGACGCCCATGAGGAGCGCGATGGGCATGGTGGCGAGCACCGTGAAGGTGCCCCAGGCGCTCTCGAAGAGCGCGTTCACCACGGCGATGGAGAGGCCGGCGAGCGTGAGGACGAGGATGAAGAGGATGGCGAACGACGCCACCGCGCCCGCGCGCTTGTTGATCTCGTACTCGGCGATGAGCGAGAGGCTCTTGCCCTTGTGACGCACCGAGGCGAAGAGCACGATGACGTCGTGCACCGCGCCGCCCAGCACGCAGCCGAAGATGATCCAGAGCGCGCCCGGGGCGTAGCCGAACTGCGCCGCGAGCACCGGCCCGATGAGCGGCCCCGCCGCCGCGATCGCGGCGAAGTGGTGGCCGAAGAGCACGAACCGGTTCGTCTTGTGGTAGTCGTGGCCGTCCGCGAGCGCGATCGCGGGCGTGGTGCGGCCGCCGTCGAGCCCGAGCACCTTCCGGGCGATGAACAGGCCGTAATAGCGGTACGCCACCGCGAACACGCCCAGCGTGGCGAGGACGAGCGTCAGTGCGTTCATCGATCTCCTCCGGACCGGGCGGCCCCTGTCCTCGGGACACGCAGCCGGGTGCCCAGGTTCGCAGCAACCGGTGGCCTCCAGGAGAGCGAAGTCGGCGAGCGGGCCGTTTCAGGCCGTGAGCGGGCCGGCGCGGTGCTCGCGGAGCGGGCGGCGGCGGGGAGGGGCCTGGGCCGACCTCGGGGGCCGCGAGGCGAGGGGACCGGAACCGCCTACGCGCCGTGCCCTCTCGTCACGTCGCGTCGCCGCGGAGGCCGAGCCGGCGCCGCAGCGCGACGAAGTAGCGCCGGCTCACCGGGACCTCGCGCCCCGACCTCATCCTGAGCACGGCGCCGCGCGGCTCCGGCCGGAGGATCTCCTCGATGTGGCGGGCGTTCACCAGGTACTGCCGGTGACAGCGCTCGAGCTCGGTCTTGGTCTCGAGGACGCGCATGGTGAGGTCGGTCAGGTACTCGCCGCGCGGGGTGACGACGTAGACGCCGGCGGCGCTGCACCGCACCTGCTCGATCTCGGCCACGTCCACCAGCCGGACGCTCTTCGGCCCCGCGCACGGGATCCGCTCCAGGACCGGGCTGTCGTAGACCGGCGGCTTCCCCTGGTCCACCGACCGCCGCAGCTTCTCGATCGTCCGGTCGAGCCGGGCCCGCTCGACCGGCTTCAGGAGGTAGTCGAGGGCGTTCTCCTCGAACGCCTTCACCGCGTAGGCGTCGAACGCGGTGACGAAGACCACGTGCGGCATGACCTCCTGGTCGATCATGCTGAGCAGCTCGAACCCGTTCACCTTCGGCATCTGGATGTCGAGGAAGACGACGTCCGGCGCCTGGGCCCGGATCGCCTGGAGCGCCTCCACCGCGTTGGCGCACGAGCCGACGACCTCCAACGCGCCGGTGCCGTCGAGCATCGCCTCGAGCGAGCGCCGGGCGTACACCTCGTCGTCCACCACCAGGGCGCGCAGCTTCATGACGCCGCCCGGGCCGCCGTCGCCGCGGGGGCCGGCGTCGGGGCCGGCACCCGGATCGAGACGCGCGTCAGCTCGCCGGGGGTGCAGGAGATGGCGAGCCCCGCCTCGCGCCCGAGCAGGATCCGGAGCCGCTTCTCCACGATCTGGAGCCCCAGCCCGTCGCCGCCGCGCCGCCGCTCCTCGTACGCGCCGGCGTCGTCCTCGACGTCGATGCACGCGGCGCCGTCCTGCCGATAGGCGTGGATGCGGGCGGTGCCCGGGGCGAGCATGTCCGAGATGCCGTGCTTGATGGCGTTCTCGACCAGCGGCTGGAGCGTGAAGGTCGGCACCCGCACCTCGAGGAGCGTGGGATCGACGTCCACCTCGACCGACAGCCGGTCCTCGAACCGCGCCTTCTCGATCTCGAGGTACGCGCTCACGTGCTCGAGCTCCTCCCGCAGCGTGGACAGCTCGTCCACGCGCTTCAGGTTCTTGCGGAAGAAGCTGGAGAGGTGGGCGAGCAGCGCGCGGGGCCGGCTCCCGTCCTCGAGCATGGCCATGACGGTGTTGAGCGCGTTGAAGAGGAAGTGCGGGTTCACCTGGGCGCGGGCGAGCTTCAGCTCGGCCATCACGAGGAGGCTCTTCTGCTCCTGGTACCTCGCCCGGACCAGCTGGCCGGAGAGGAGCGAGGTGAGCCCCTCGCCCAGCGAGCGGTTGGACTCGAGGAAGCGCTTGCTGGCGGGCTCGTAGAGCTTGACGGTGCCGACCACGTCCCCGGCCACGTGGAGCGGGACGACGAGCACCGAGCGGAGCGGGCAGTCCTTCGAGAGCGCGCAGCGGTACGGCTCGTCCATCCCGTCCACGAAGGTGACCTCGCTCGCGGCGATGGCCCGCCGCGTCCACTCCGAGGCGATGGGCGCGCCCGCGCGGTGGTGGTCCGAGCCCTCCCCCACGAACGCCAGCACCTGCTCGGTGTCGGTGATCGCCACCGCCCCGACGCCGGTCTCCTCGTGGATGATCCGCGCGATCTCCCGCGCCCCCTCGCGGTCGAGCCCCTTCGTGAGGTGGCCGAGGGAGCGCTCGGCGATGCGGAGCGCCCGGGCGCCCGACGCCGCCCCGACCCGATCCACCATCTTCATGCGGTCGCGCAGGATGCTCATGAAGAACGCCGCCCCCGCCGAGTTGGCGGCCATCATCGGGAGCGCGATGACCCGCACGAGCGCGACGGCGTCCTGGTACGGCCGCGCCACGAGCAGGATGATCGCCATCTGGAGGGCCTCGGCCGCGAAGGTGGTCGCGAACACGACCTTCGGGTCGAAGACCCGCTCCGGACCGGACCGTCGCACCACGTAGAGGTGGACGAGCCCGCCGACGAGCCCCTCCACCGTCGTGGAGAGGCCGCAGGCGAAGGCGGTGAAGCCGCCCAGCGCGAGGCGGTGCAGGCCGCCGGCGAGCCCCACGGCGCCGCCGAGCAGCGGCCCGCCGAGGATCCCCGCCAGCACCGGCCCGATCGCCCGGGTGTTCGCGATCGCGCCCCGGACCGGCAGGCCGAGGTAGGTGCCGGTGATCGAGAGGGCCCCGAAGAAGCCGAGGAGGAAGAGCCGGTCGCGCCAGCGGAGCGCGTCCGGGCGGAGGGGCCGGAACGCCGGCGATTTGCTGTAGGCGTAGGCGACGAGGAGGCAGAACGACATCGCCTCGACGAGCACGAACAGGAGCTTCATGCGCGGACTCCCGCGCGAGCCCCGGGCCCGCGCCAGGAGACCTTAGCATCGCGGCGCCGCTCGCAGCCTCGGCGGCGTGGCGCTCGCCCGAAGGCCCGCCCGGGAGGGGGCAGGCGAGCCGGGCGGCAGGCGTCGGGACTCGGGCGTCGGCCTCGGCAGGTGACCATGCGCGCCTTCTGCTCTCCCGCATCCGCTGTCACGCGCTCCCGCGGACCGTCGGAGCACGGGGTCGGGCCAAGGGCCACGGGAGCCGGTTCACGGATCACGGAGAAGCCGGTGACGGTGACGGGCACGGTCCACGGACGCGTGCCATTCCCTCTCTCGTCACCGAGCCACCGCTCTCGGTCGAGGATGGACCCTCACCTCGGCGGGCACGCGCAGCGCGTCGTACAGGATCTCGTGGTGGAGGATCCCCATCGCCTCGCGCTGGACCAGCACGTTCCAGAGCAGCTCCCGGGCCTCGGCGAGCGCCTCGGTCCGGAGGGCGGCGGACCGCGACGCCGCCGCCGCGGCGCGCGTCGCCTGCTCGAGCCGCTGGAGCGCGTCCTCGAGGAGGCGGGTGGCGCGGGCGAGCGCGCTCGTCTGCTCGCCGAGGATCTCGGCCTCGATCGGGCTGACCGGGCTGACCGGATCGGCCATGCACCCTGAGCTATGCGGCGCCCGGGCGGTCGTCAACGGGAACGCCGGGAGCGCGCCCCCGCGGTCGTGCTCCCCGGGCCGACGGGAGCCGGGCGCACCGCGGGCGCCGCCGCGCGTCCGGCGGGGACGAGCGCGCCCTGCTCGACGAGCCACGCCCGCGTGATCCGGATGACGCGCGCGAGCAGCCGCTGCGCCGGCCCGACGCCCATGTGGTCGCCCTCGACGACGATCACGGTCCGCGGCTGCGGCGTGAGCTCGCGCGCGCGGGCGGCCGCCGCGGGCGCGATCAGGCGATCCGACCGCGCCTCGAGCACGAGGAAGCGGCCGCGAAGGTGTGACAGGTGCACCGACGGGTCGACGGGCCTGAGCATCAGGTCCGCGAACGCGCCGAGCAGGGGCGCGAGCCAGCGCGGCTTCACCCCGGGGTGGGCGGCGACGACCGCGCCGATGGTGGCGCCGAAGTAGCCGAGGACGGTGAAGCGCACCGACGTCCCTCCCGCCTCCACGATCCGCTGCACGGCCGCGGTCGGGAACGCGCCGAACGAGAACCCGAGGAGGCTCACGCGCGACGTGTCCGCCCAGGGTTCGCTCGACGCCCAGCGGAGCAGCGCGTCCACCTGGCCGGGGGCGGTCAGGGCGTGGCGGCGCAGCCCCGGCGCGTGGAGGACGGTCCAGAGCGCTCCCGGGAGCTTGCGGGGCAGGGGCCAGTCGTACCCGATCACCGCGTTCGGCCCGAGATCGCCGCCGGCGTCCGTGAGCGCGCGGATGCTGTCCGCGCCCCCGCCCAGCCCGCCGAGCACGATCACCACCGGCAGCCGGTGGTCCGGGAGGGGATGGGGCAGGCTCACGATGAAGCGGACCCGTCCGATCGCCCCGCCGTCGAGCGCGACGTGGAGCAGGGTGCGATCGCGCCAGCGCTCCCCGTTCAGCTCCACCAGCGACGCTCGGGCTCCAGGCGCCAGCCGCGGCAGCGCGGCGACCGGATCCTGGAGCCGGAGCCACGCGATCGCGGCGGCGGCGGTCGCGAGCAGGAGGAGCGTCGCCGCGGCGACCGCGCGGAGCGCGCGCCGGGCCCATGTTCGCGCCGGCCTCGAGGCTCCGCGCGACCGGCGCGCGCGCGGCCACGCCGAAGACGCGCCGCCTTCGCCCGGGCGCCCGAGGGCTTCGGCGGCTCGCCCCGTCATCACACGACCGCCGTGCGCAGCCGCAGCGCGTTGCTCACCACCGACACGGAGCTGAAGCTCATCGCGGCGGCGGCGATGATGGGGCTGAGGAGCAGCCCGAAGGCCGGGTACAGCACCCCCGCGGCGATGGGGACGCCGACGCTGTTGTAGAAGAAGGCGAAGAAGAGGTTCTGCTCCACGTTCCGCATGGTCCGGCGCGAGAGGCGGCGCGCCCGGGCGATGCCGCGCAGATCGCCCTTCACCAGCGTCACCCCCGCGCTCTCCATGGCCACGTCCGTGCCGGTGCCCATGGCGATCCCCACCTGCGCCTGCGCGAGCGCCGGGGCGTCGTTGATGCCGTCGCCGGCCATCGCGACGACGCGCCCCTCCGCCTGGAGGCGCTTGACCACGCCGGCCTTCTGATCGGGGAGCACCTCGGCCTGGACGTCGTCGATGCCGAGCGTCCTCGCGACGGCGAGCGCGGTGGTCCGGCTGTCGCCCGTGAGCATCACGATCCGGACGCCCTCGCGGTGGAGCACCCGGATCGCCTCGGGCGTGCTCTCCTTGATCGGGTCGGCCACGCCGAGGAGCCCGGCGGCCTTCCCATCCACGGCGACGAACATCACGGTCTGCCCGTCGCTCCGCAGCGCCTCCGCCCGCCCGCCCAGCCCGGCCGCGTCCACGCCGAGCGCCTCGAGCAGCGCGCGGTTGCCGAGGGCCACGGCGCGCCCGTCCACGCGCCCCTTCACCCCCTTGCCCGGCACCGCCTCGAACGCGGCCGCCTCGACCGGCGCGGCGCCGCGCTCGACGGCGCCGTTCACGAGCGCGGCCGCGAGCGGGTGCTCGCTGCCGCGCTCGAGGGACGCGGCGAGGCGCAGCAGGGTCGGCGTGTCCACGCCCGCGGCCGTCACGACGGTCACGAGCCTCGGCTTCCCCTCGGTGAGGGTGCCGGTCTTGTCCACCACGAGCGTGTCCACCTTGCGCAGGAGCTCGATCGCCTCGGCATTCCTGAAGAGGATGCCCATCGTCGCGCCCTTCCCGGTCGCCACCATGATCGACATGGGCGTCGCGAGGCCGAGCGCGCAGGGACAGGCGATGATGAGGACCGCGACGGCGTTGACGAGCGCGTGCGCCATGCGCGGCGCGGGGCCGGCGAGCGCCCAGGCCGTGAAGGTGAGGGCGGCCACGAGGACGACGACCGGCACGAACCAGCCGGCCACGCGATCGGCGAGCTTCTGGATCGGGGCCCGGCTCCGCTGGGCCTCCGCCACCATCGCCACGATCCGGGCGAGGAGCGTCTCCGCGCCGACCTTCTCCGCGCGCATGACGAGCGCGCCCGTCCCGTTGAGGGTGGCCCCGACCACCCGGTCGCCGGGCCGCTTCTCCACGGGGATGGGCTCGCCCGTGACCATGGACTCGTCCACGCTGGCGTGGCCCTCGAGGACGACGCCGTCCACCGGCACCTTCTCACCCGGGCGGACGCGGAGCCGGTCTCCCCGCTGGACGGCGTCGAGCGGCACGTCCTCCTCGCTCCCGTCCTCGCGGAGGCGCCGCGCCGACCGCGGCGCCAGCCCGAGCAGCTTCTGGATGGCCGCGCCCGTCTGGCTGCGCGCGCGGAGCTCCAGCACCTGACCGAGCAGGATCAGCGTCGTGATGACGCCCGCCGCCTCGAAGTAGACGGCCACCTCGCCCGACGGCCCCCGGAACGACGCCGGGAAGATCCCCGGGGCGAGGGCGGCGACCACGCTGTACACGTATGCGACGCTCACGCCGAGCCCGATCAGCGTGAACATGTTGAGGCTCCGGTTCCTCACCGACTGCATTGCGCGGACGTAGAAGGGCCACGCCGCCCAGAGGCAGACGGGCGTCGCCAGGAGGAGCTCGAGCCACGCGCGCGCCCGCATCGACAGGACCGACGACAGCCATCGCTCCACGGCGGGGAGCTCCGGCCCCATCGCGATCGCGAGGAGCGGCACGGTGAGCGCGACCGCGAACCAGAACCGGCGCGTCATGTCGCGCAGCTCCGCGCTCTCCCCGCTTCCCGCGGGGCCGGCGCGGGGCTCGAGGGCCATGCCGCAGATGGGACAGGTGCCCGGCGCGTCCCGGACGATCTGCGGGTGCATGGGGCAGGTCCACTCGGCCCTCGCCGCGGGCGCGGGGACGAACGGCTCGAGCGCCATGCCGCACTTCGGACAGGTCCCTGGGCCCGGGGCCCGGATCTCCGGGTGCATCGGGCACGTGTAGCGCTCCGCGGCGGTCGCCCGTGCGGGAGCGGCTCTGGGTTCGTGCATCGCCGGTTCCTCCCGTCGCTCTCGTCGATTCTCGGGGAGCGGCGCGGGCGCCGCGGGCATTCGGTGTGTCCGGCGCGCGTCGCCGCTGCGCCCCTCCGGCGCGAGGCCCGGGCGCAGGGCCCGCCCTCGCCTCCCTCGGCCCGCCACGGGGCCAGCGGCCGATCGCCCGGTCGCTCCTCAGGCAAGCCCCGCGTGAGAGAGGCCCTCGGGCATCAGCCCTTCTCGTCCGGGCGCCTCGGCACCCCGTCGCGCGCGGTCTTCGGCGGGGGCCTCGCCTGTCGCGACGGAGCGCCGCCGCCTCGCTGCCGCTGCGGGGCGGCCTCGACCGGCTGGACGGGCGCGCCGTCGCCGAGATCCGACGGCGGCGAGATCGCGACGCGATCGCCCGGCGCGACGCCGCGCCGGATCTGGACCTGCGTCCCGTCGTTGACGCCCGGCTCCACGTCCACGTAGCGGAGGCGCCCGTCGCGCACGATCGCCACCTGCACCCGGTCGTCGTGCGAGGTGAGCGCCTCCACCGGCACGGCGGGGAGCGACGGCACGCGCACGCGCAGCGCCACGTGGACGAACAGCCCGGGCACGAGCCTGAAGTCGCCGCCCGGGTCCGGCCACAGCTCGACGAGCATCGTGCGGGTGCGCGGGTCGAGCGCGTCGGCCGTGCGCTGCACGCGCGCCTGGACCCGCACGCCGGGGTACTGGTCGATCGTGAGCTCGCCGCGGTCGCCGAGCAACACGAACGGCGCCACGTCCTGGCCCGCGTAGACGAGCACGCGCGAGCGCGTGGGATCGGACACCTCCACGACGGCCTGCCCCGACCCCGTGGCGGACACCAGCGCGCCCGGGTCCACGTAGCGCGCCGTCACCACGCCGTCGAACGGCGCGCGCAGCACCTCGTAGGCCTGGAGGGAGCGGATCCGCCGCAGCTCCGCCTCGGCGACCACCAGATCCGAGTTCGCCTGGTCGAGGTCCTGCCGGGAGACGAACCCCTTGGGCGCGAGGCTGCGCGCCCGGAGCGCCTGCCTGCGCCGGAGCGCCAGCGTCGAGCGGGCCTGGTCCACCTGCCGGTCGGTCTCCGGCGACGCGATGCGGGCGAGCACGTCCCCCCGCCGGACCCGATCGCCCTTGTCCACGGCGAGCTCGCGGACGTAGCCGGCGACCCGCGCGTAGAGCGTCGTCTGCCAGAACGCGCGGACCTCGCCCGGGAGCACCACCGTGCGCTCGCCCGGGGTGTTCTGGACCGGCGCCACCAGGACCCGCGGCCCGGCGTCGGCGGCGCGGGCGAGCCGCTCGCGCGCGGCCTCCTCCCGGTGCGCCCGCCGCGCCGCGAGGAGGATCGTGCCCGCGACCGAGAGGAGCACCGCGATCACGAGGAGCACGGCGAGGCGGCGGAAGCGGCGGCGGGCGGGGTCCATTCAGGTCCTCGCCGGCGCCGGGGCGGCGGGGCCGCCGTGCGGGGGCGCCTCGCCGGCCTCGCGCGCGAACTGCACGTCGAGCTCGTGCTTGCGCGGCGTCCGCCGGCGCAGCCAGGTGTAGGCGACCGGGACGAGGAAGAGCGTCGTCACGGTGGCGGCGACGAGCCCGCCGATCACGGCGCGCCCGAGCGGCGCGTTCTGCTCCGAGCCCTCCCCCAGGCCGATGGCCATCGGGAGCATGCCGAGGATCATCGCGAGCGCCGTCATGAGGACGGGGCGGAGGCGGGTGCGCGCGGCGTCGATCATGGCCGGGGCGGGGCCGGGGTCACCCCCGGCGCCGGCGCGGGCGTCGTTCGCGAACGAGACCAGCAGGATGCCGTTCGAGGTGGCGATGCCCACCGCCATGATGGCGCCCATGAACGACTCGACGTTGAGCGTCGTCCCGGTGAGCGCCAGGATCCAGAGGATCCCGACGAGCGCTCCGGGCACCGCGGCGACGATGATGAGCGGGTCCGACCAGGACTGGAACAGCACCACCAGCAGCAGGTAGACGAGCGCCACCGCGAGGACGAGCCCGAGGGCGAGGCGCCCGAACGCGCCGAACATGCTCTCGCTCTGGCCGCGGAGCTGCACCGAGACGCCGGCGGGCGGGTGCAGGGCGGCGATCGCGCGCTGCAGGTCGGACGCGACCGCGCCGAGGTCGCGGCCGCTCGCGGCGAGCTGCACCTCGACGATCGGCTGCACGGTGTCGTGCGCGATGGCGCTCCGGCTCGTCCGCGAGGTGAGCGCGGAGATCGCGCCGAGGTAGGGCGAGGTCGCGCCGCCGGCGAGGACGGGCGGCGCGCTCGCGGACCCGCCGGTCGGCACCGGCGCGCCGAGACCGCCCGCGCTGCCGCCGCCCCCGCTCGAGGCGCCCGAGCCGGCGCGCCCCGGCGAGAGCGGCGTCGCGAGGAGGTCGCCCGCGTCCCGGATCCGCTCGATCGGCGTCTGGACGGCGACGATGTAGTTGATCCCGGACCTCGGGTCCACCCAGAAGCTCGGGGCCGCGAGGGTGCTCGAGCTCAAGGAGGTGAGCAGGCTCGTCGCGACGTCGCGCTCCGTCAGGCCCAGCGCGTACGCCTGCTGCCGGTCCACCTCCACGCCGAGCGCGGGCCGGCCGAAGACCTGCGCGATGTGCGCGTCGGTCGCGCCCGGGATCCGGCGCGCCGCGGCGATCACCTGCCGTGCGGTGGCGAGCGCCGCCGCGGGATCGCGCCCGACGACCTCGGCCTCGAGCTGCGCGGGGAGGCCGAACGAGAGCACCTGGCTCACGACGTCCGCGGGCTCGAACCAGAACTGCCCCCCGGGGAAGCGGGCCGGCAGGAGCCGGCGGAGCTCGTCGGCGAACGCCTGGGAGGGGCGATGGCCGGGCCGGAGCGAGATCCGGACCTCGGCGTCCTCGCCGCCGGCGTTGCTCGTCTGGACGAACGCGAGGTTGTACGAGACCGGGATGCCGATGTTGTCCACGATGCTCTCGACGTCGCCCCGCCCCACCTCGCGCACGGCGCGCTCCACCTCCATGACCCGCGCCTCGGTCACCTCGATGCGGGTCCCGGGCGGCGCGCGGTAGTGCAGCCGGAGCTGGCCCGTGTCCACGGCGGGGAAGAAGTCGAGCCCGACGACCCGCCCCAGCGAGAGGCCGGCGCCGAGGAGCAGCGCGGCCGCGATCGCGATCCAGCCCCGGTGGTCGAGGACCGTCGCGAGGGCCGCGGCGTAGCCGTCCTGGAGGCGCGCGAAGCCCCGGTCGCGGAGCGCGTTCCAGCGGGCCGCGAGGCGCGCCGCGCGGCCGGACCGCCGCCGCTCGATCGCGCCGCTCCGCTCCGCGTGCTCGCGCTCCATCAGGAGGCGCGCGAGCGAGGGGACGAGGGTCCGCGAGAGCAGGTACGACGCGAGCATCGCGAGGACGACCGCGAGCGCCAGCGGGCGGAAGAGGAACCGGGCCGGGCCGGTGAGGAGCACGACGGGGAAGAAGACGATGCAGATGGTGAGCGTCGCCGCGAGCGCGGGGACCGCGACCTGCCGCGCGCTGTCGAGCACGACCACCGTGAGGTGGCGCGGCCGCCCCTCCGCGTCGGGGATCGTCGAGTTCCGGTGGATGTTCTCGATCTCGACGGTCGCGTCGTCCACGAGCATCCCGATGGCGAGGGCGAGCCCCCCGAGCGTCATGAGGTTCAGGGTCTGCCCGGTCAGGAACAGCCCGATGACGGACACGAGGATCGCGATGGGGATCGAGCTGCAGACGATCACCATGCCCCGCCAGCTCCCGAGGAACGACAGGACCATCAGGGACACGAGCGCCGCCGCGAGGAGGCCCTCGCGCAGCACCTCTCGGACCGACGCGCGCACGAACTGGCTCTGGTCGAAGTCGAGCTTCAGCTCCATCCCCTCCGGCGCCGCCCGGCGGAGCGCGGGGAGCATCTCCCGGACCGAGTCCACGACCGCCAGCGTGGACGACCCCGCCTTGCGCAGGATCGCGAGGTAGGTGGAGCGCTGGCCGTTCACGTGCACGACGTTGGTCTGCACGGCGTGCCCCTCGTGCACGCGCGCGACGTCGCCCATCCGCACGAGCTGCCCGCTCACCTGCTTCACCGGCATCTGGTCGAACTGGGCGACGTCGAGCGGGCTCGCGTTGAGCTGGACGTCGAGCTCGCTGTCGCCGAGGCGGGCGGTGCCGGCCGGCAGGATGACGTTGCTCTCCGTCAGCGCGTTCACGACGTCCTGCGGCGAGAGGCCCGTCGCGGCGAGCCGCGCCGGGTCGAGGTCCACCATCACCTGCTTCGACCGCCCGCCGAACGGCGCCGGCGTCGCGAGCCCGGGGATCGTGAACAGCCGCAGGCGGAGCACGTTCAGGCCGTAGTCGAACAGGTCCTGCTCGCTCGCCCCCTGCCCGGCGAGCGTGAGCTGCGCGACCGGCACGTTGCTCGCGTTGAACTGGAGGATGGTCGGGGGCGTCATCCCGGGCGGCATGATGCGCAGGATCGTGTTGCAGACCGAGCTCACCTGCGCGATGGCCGCCGCGATCTCCGTGTCCGGGTGGAAGTAGATCTTGACCAGGCCGATCCCGCTGATCGACTGGGAGTCGATCCGCTCGATGTCGCTGATCGTGGTCGAGAGGGCGCGCTCGGTGAGGTAGATGACGCGCTTCTCCATCTCCTCCGGGACGAGGCCGGGGTAGTTCCAGACGACGATCACCACCGGGATGTCCACGGACGGGAGGACGTCCACGCGCGACCGCCAGAGCGACAGCGCGCCGAAGAGGGCGATCCCGAGGCACAGGACCGCCACGGTGTAAGGGCGGCGCAGGGCGAGGCGGACGATCCACACGGGGCAACTCCGTCGATCCCCTAGCGTGTGGGCGCAGGCCCGCCGCGGCAACGCGTGAGAGCGGGGAGGAGCGCGGCCGCCCGGCGCCCGGGCCGATGGCCGGGCGCTCCCATGCCGGGCGGGCGTCCTCGGTGAAGGGGCGCCGCGGTCGGCCTAGGAGCAGGAGGTCGCGCTGCTCGAGGCGCCCGGGGCGTCCGGGGCCGGCTCGGCGAGCGCGCCCGGCCCGGCGGCCTCGCGTCGGGCGACGATCAGGCGGACGATCGTCGAGATGCTCGAGAGGGCGATGAGGGACTCGAGCACCGTGCCGCCCACGGACCGGCTGAGGACGTTGTTCGCGAGCCACATCGAGGTGCTCGCGAGCAGCACGAGCCGCATCGGGATGCCCTGCATCGTGAACAGCGCGACGGCCCCGAGGCAGGAGCCCGCGACGGGGAGCCAGCCCAGGCCACGGGTCGAGAGCGCCAAGGCGAGGCCGACGTTGACGGCGACCGCCACCGCCGCCAGCCACGCGGCGCGGAACCAGACCGAGGCGAGCGTTCGCACGCCGGAGACGAGCGCGCTCGACGCCGCCGGCGGTCGCCCGAGCAGCGCGAAGTGCAGCGTGTAGACGAAACACTCGGCCGAGACGAAGAGCTTGAGGCGGCGGTCGTCGCGCTGGAGGAAGCCGGTGACCCCCAGGACGAGGGCCACGTACCCGGCCACCTGGGCCGGGGAGAGCAGTTGCATTGCGTCGAAGCTCCTGTGGATCGTGCGCGGCGGCGATCGCGCGAGCCTCGCGCGGGCATCGCCGCCGCCGATCCGGAAGGCGCGATGGTGCCACGGCGGCGGCACCATCGCAACGCGCGCCCCGTCGCCGCGGGCGGATGCGACAGCGGCGCGCCGTCGCTGCCGGGGTACGTTTCCCGCGGCGCGACTTGGCGGTGGTGAGTAGGCTCCGGTGATGGAACGCAGCCAGGGCACGCGGCTCGCGCCCAGGCCCATCGTCGCCGTCGTCGGAGACGGTACCGCGGACGAGGTCGTCGCGGTGCTCGAGCGAAGGCCGCCCGACTACAGGGAGGCGCTCGCTCGCGTGGGGGCTGCGAGGACCCTTCCTCGGGAAGGAGACCCTCCATGAGAACGCTGTCGGCGCTGGTGATCCTGCTCGGCGCGCTGCCCGCTCTCGCAGCCGACACGCTCGTGTTCGGCGCCGCCATCTCGATCACGGGGAAGACAGCGAAGGAAGGCGAGTACACGCGCGACGGCTATCAGTTCGCGATCGACCGGATCAACCAGATGGGGGGCATCCGGGTGGGCGGCAAGACGTACCAGGTCGCGCTCAAGTACTACGACGACGAGACGAAGCCGGAGCGAACCGCCCAGCTCTTCGAGAAGCTGATCAACGAGGACAAGGTCAACCTGCTGCTCGGTCCGTACGGCTCCTCGCCGACGGGAACCGCCGCGCCGATCGCCGAGCGGTACAGGATCCCGATGGTCGAGGCCAACGGCGCCGCCGAGAGCATCTTCTCGAAGGGATACAAGTACTCCTTCATGATCATCTCCCCCGCGCGGATGTACCTGCGCGGCATCATCGACGCCGTCCGTGCGATCGATCCCTCGGCGAAGACCGTCGCCGTCCTCGGCGAGAACGAGTCCTTCTCGAAGGAGGTGGCGGTCGGGGCCGCCGAGTACGCGAGAGGGAAGGGGATGAACGTCGTCTACGACGAGCTCTACCCGACGAACGCGCAGGACGTGAGCGCGCTGCTCACGGCCATCAAGGGGAAGAGGCCAGACCTCATCCTGGGCTCGGGACACCTCCAGGACTCCCTGCTGACCGTGAAGCAGTCGAGGGATCTCGGCGTCTCGCCGAAGGCGATGGGGTTCTCCGTGGGCCCGTCCACTCCCGAGTTCCGCGCGAACCTGGGCAAGAGCGCCGATTACATCTTCGGCGGGACGCAGTGGACCGAGGCGCTCGAGTACGAGGGCGACGACCCGTGGAAGACGCCGAAGGCGTTCAGCGAAGCGTTCCGCGCCACGCACCCGAACTACGACACGACCCCGTATCAGGTCGCCGAATCCGCTGCGGCCGTGATCGCCTATCAGCGCGCGATCGAGAAGGCGGGCTCGATCGAGCCGACCAAGGTGCGCGACGCCCTGGCTGCGGTCGACATGATGACCTATTTCGGCCGGATCAAGTTCGACGCTCGGGGGGTGAACGTCTACAAGCCGATGGCCGTCGAGCAGTACCAGCCGGACGGCAAGAAGTACACGGTCTGGCCTCGCGAGGTCGCCGAGAAGCCGCCGGTCTATCCGATGCCCCCCTGGGACAAGAGGTGATGGGGGATCGCAGGTGCTGAGATGAGCGGCGCCGAGGTCGGGCAGATCGCGATGAACGCATTGCTCCTGTCGGGCGTCCTGGCGGTCGTCGCGCTCGGGTTCGCGCTCGTCTGGGGGATCACGAACATCGTCAACCTCGCACACGGTGCCTTCATCGTGATCGGCGCGTACGTGACCTTCGGCCTGCACGACTTCTGGTCGATGGACCCGTTCCTCTCGATCCCCATCTCGATGGCCGCGCTGTTCGCCCTGGGGTTCCTGATCCAGCGCGCGCTCATCAACCAGATCATCCGCGCCCCCTTGCTGGCGACCTTTCTCCTGACGTTCGGCCTGGAGAGCCTGATCGTCAACCTGCTGAGGTTCTTCTTCAGGGCGGACACGCGGTCCGTCATGACCGCCTACAGCGGCGCCGCGCTCGCGCTCGGCCCGGTGCGCGTCCCGTACATCCGGCTGGGAGCCCTCGGCGTCTCGATCCTCCTCGTCCTCCTGCTCGCGGCGTTCCTGACTCGCAGCCGGCTGGGCCGCGCGATCCGGGCGACCGGCATGGACGTCGACGCGGCGCGCCTGACCGGCGTGAAGGTCGCGACGGTCTACGCGATCACCTTCGGCATCGGCGCCGCGCTCGCGGGCGCCGCCGGCTCGCTCCTCTCGATGATCGTCCCGTTCGATCCCAACCTCGGCGGGGGCTACACCGAGCGGGCGTTCATCATCTGCGTCCTGGGGGGGCTCGGCAACGTCGTGAACGTCCTCGCCGGGGCCGCCGCCTACTCGGTCGTGGAGGTCGTCGTGGGCTCGCGCCTGCCGGCCTTCTCGCAGGCGATCACGTTCGGGATGCTCGTGCTCCTGCTGGCCGTGCGCCCGCAGGGCATCGCCGGGAAGGCCTTCTCGTGAGGCCCAGGGTGGCACGCGCCGTCCTCCTCGCCGTCGTGCTCGCGGCCCTGCTCCTCGTCCCGTCGCTCGTGTCCCCTTACACGCTGCTGACGTACACCTCGGCCCTGTGCCTGGCGTTGATGGCGCAGGGGTGGAACCTCATCGGCGGGTATACCGGCTATGCCGCGTTCGGCAACGTCGCGTTCGTCGGGATCGGCGCGTACACGACGGGGCTCCTCATGCTCTCGAGGTGGCACGTGCCGTTCGTCCCTGCGCTGTTCGCGGCCGCGCTCGTCTCGGCGCTCCTGGCGACCGTCATCGGGATCCCGGTGCTCCGGCTGAAGGGCCACTACTTCGCGATCGCGACGCTCGGCGTCGCCGAGGCGTTCCGGGAGATCGCGAGCGCGTGGGATGACCTGACGAACGGCGCGACGGGGATCGACCTGCCGGTGCGGAGCGACAGCAGGTTCTTCTACTACGTGGCGCTCGCCCTGGTGGTCGGCGGGATCGTGATCACGGCCCGGCTCGAGCGTTCCAAGCTGGGATACGGCTGGGTCGCCATCCGCGAGGATCAGGACGCGGCGCGGATGCTCGGGATCGACACGACGGTGTTCAAGGTGGCTGCGTTCGCGCTCTCGGCGGCGTTCGCGGCGTGCGCAGGCGGCATCATCGCGTACCAGGACATCCACGTCGCGCCGGACGACTTCTTCAAGATCGAGTACACGCTCCAGATGATCATCGCCTGCATCATCGGCGGCACGGGGACGGTGTGGGGGCCGCCCGTCGGCGCGGCCGTGTACCAGCTCCTCTCGACCTACGTCTGGAGCCACTTCCTGGAGCTCCACCCTACCGTGCTGGGCGTCTTGATCATCCTCTTCGTCGTGTTCCTCCCGCGCGGCCTGATGGATCTCTTCCGGAGGATGGCGGCCGTCGCCCGTGGCGGTCGCTTCGGCTCCGACGTCTTCCTCGCCAACGTCCGCGCGAGCCGTCTCGAGTAGGGACCTCGGATGAACGGCGCCGGGAACGGCACGCCCCTGCTGGACGCGCGCGGGATCACGAAGCGCTTCGGCGGCCTCGCCGCGGTCGCGAGCGTCGACCTCACCATCCGCGAGGGCGAGATCCTCGGCGTCATCGGTCCCAACGGCGCCGGCAAGACGACGTTCGTCAACTGCATCACGGGACTGGACAAGCCGACGTCGGGGACGATCCGCTTTCGCGGAAAGGACATCACGAGGATGCCGAGCCACGCCATCGGGCGGCTCGGAATCTCGCGGACGTTCCAGGTCGTCCGGCCGCTGACACACCTGACCGTCCGGGACAACGTGGCGATGGGCGCCATGTTCGGCGCGCGCGGCAAGGAGCGCACCGTCTCGCAGGCGCGCGACCGGGCGGAGGAGGTCTTGCACCGCGTCGGCCTGGAGCACCGGATCGATCACGCTGCAGCGGATCTCACGATCTCGGAGCTGAAGCGCCTGGAGCTCGCCAGGGCGCTGGCCACGGACGCCGCCCTGCTGTTCCTGGACGAGGTGATGGCGGGCCTGAACTCGACCGAGATCGTCGGCGCGATGGAGCTCCTGCGGCGCATCAACCGCGGCGGCGTGACGCTGTTCGTGATCGAGCACGTCATGAAGGCGATCATGGGCATCTCCGACCGCGTCGTCGTGCTCCATGACGGCAAGAAGATCGCCGAAGGGACGCCGCAGGAGGTCGTCGATCGGCCGGAGGTCGCCGCGGCCTACCTGGGCGAGCGCTTCGCGCGGCGCGCTCAGGTGGTGGGGAAGCCCGAGCGCGTGAAGGTGCAGGGCACGCTCGTGAAGGCGGCTCCTCCGGTGGTCGAGGAGCCGCTGCTCGAGGTACGCGCCCTCTCGTCGGGCTACGGTGAGGTCCCGGTCCTCTGGGACGTGTCCCTGGAGATCCGGAAGGGCGAGGTCGTGGCGCTGGTCGGAGCGAACGGAGCGGGGAAGACGACGCTCCTCTGCACGCTCTCGCAGCTCGTGAAGCCGCGGTCGGGATCGATCTCCTTCGCCGGTCGAGACCTGACGCGTGCGCGTCCCGAGGAGATCGTGCGGGCGGGGATCGTTCAGGTGCCCCAGGGCCGGCGTCTGTTCGCGGGGCTGACGGTGAAGGAGAACCTGCTGCAGGGTGTCTACCTGCGACGGGACCGGCGGCAGATCGAGGAGGATCTCGAGTCGGTGTTCGAGCTCTTGCCGCGCCTCGAGGAGCGGGCCAACCAGCTGGCCGGCCGCCTCTCGGGAGGAGAGCAGCAGATGTGCGCCCTCGGGCGCGGGCTGATGAGCCGGCCGCGGCTGCTCTTGATTGACGAGCTCTCGTTGGGGCTCGCGCCGCTCGTGGTGGATCACCTGCTCGACCTGATCTCCCGCATCAACCAGCGGGGGACGGCCGTGCTCCTGGTCGAGCAGGACGTGCAGGCGGCGCTCGAGCACGCGCACCGAGGGTACGTGCTGGAGACGGGGCGGATGGTCCAGTCGGGCCCGGCGGCGGAGCTCCTCGACGACCCACGCATCCGGCGGGCGTACCTCGGCATGTAGGACCGCTGTTCGGGGTGCCGGACCCGCTGGTGTCCCTCTCGAACGGCGTCGGGGTCATCCCCTGAACGCCGAGATCCCGGTCACCGCCTCCCCGATCACGAGGAGGTGCATGTCGTGCGTCCCCTCGTACGTGTAGACGGACTCGAGGTTCGCCATGTGGCGCATCACGGGGTACTCCCCGAGGATGCCGTTCGCCCCGAGGATCGTGCGAGCGTCGGCGCAGATCGCTCGCGCCGCGGCGACGTTCGACAGCTTCGCCATCGAGACCTGGGCCGGCGTCAGCTTGCCCTCGTCCTTGAGCCGTCCGAGCCGGAGCGCGAGGAGCTGACCCTTCGTGAGCTCCGTCACCATGCGCGCGAGCTTTTCCTGCTGGAGCTGGAAGGCGGCGATCGGCCGGTCGAACTGGATCCGGTGGAGCGCGTAGTCGAGCGCGACCTGGTAGCAGGCGTCGGCGGCGCCGA
This sequence comes from Anaeromyxobacter oryzisoli, assembly GCF_022690765.1. Classification (GTDB taxonomy): domain Bacteria; phylum Myxococcota; class Myxococcia; order Myxococcales; family Anaeromyxobacteraceae; genus Anaeromyxobacter; species Anaeromyxobacter oryzisoli. The sequence continues at coordinate 74,800 of NZ_JALCZA010000003.1, forward strand.
GGGCTCCCCAGGCGATGCCGTAGCGCGCCTGCGTCAGGCACGAGAGCGGCCCCTTGAGGCCGGCCACCCCGGGCAACAGGCTCCGCTCCTCGTCCACGAGGACGTCGTCGAGGACGAGCTCGGAGGTGACCGAGGCGCGGAGCGACCACTTGCCCTTCATCTCCGGCGCGGAGAACCCGGGGGTCCCGCGCTCCACCAGGAAGCCCCTTATCCCCTCGTCGGTCCGCGCCCACACCACCGCGACGTCCGCGATCGAGCCGTTCGTGATCCACATCTTCGATCCGGTGATCCGCCACCTGCCGCCCGCCTCGCGCACCGCGCGCGTGCGTATGCCGGCGGGGTTCGAGCCGAAGTCGGGCTCGGTCAGGCCGAAGCAGCCGACGGCCTCGCCGCGCGCGAGCCGCGGCAGCCAGTGGTCCTTCTGCGCCTCGGTCCCGTACGTGAAGATCGGGAACATCACGAGCGAGCCCTGCACGGACGCGAAGCTGCGCAGGGCCGAGTCGCCGCGCTCGAGCTCGTACATGAGGACGCCGTGCGCGACGCTCGACAGCCCGGCGCACCCGTACCGTGCCGGGAGCGTCGGGCCGTAGAAGCCGAGCTCTCCCATGCGGCGGACGAGGTGGAGCGGGAACGACGCCTCCTGCGCGTGCTTCTCGATGATGGGCAGCACCTCGGCATTCACGAACTGGCGCGCCTGCTCGCGGACCATCCGCTCCTCCTCGGCGAGGAGCTCCTGGAACCCCATGAAGTCGGTCACGTCCCTCGAAGACGTCGGCATGCCACCTCCGAACAGGCCGGGGTCGGTCCCGGCGGCACCCACGCAATATGATCCCGAGGTGCGAAGCGAAACGCTCTCCCACCTTCGCGTCCTCGACCTCTCGCGGGTGCTCGCGGGGCCTTGGGCGAGCCAGGTGCTGGCCGACCTCGGCGCCGAGGTGATCAAGGTCGAGCGGCGCGGCACGGGTGACGAGAGCCGCGCCTGGGGGCCGCCGTGGCTCCGCGACGCGCGCGGTGACGAGACGCACGCGTCCGCGTACTTCGCCTCGACCAATCGCGGGAAGAAGTCCATCACCGTGGACCTCGGGCGCCCCGAGGGGCAGGCCATCGTCCGCCGGCTCGCCGAGCGGGCGGATGTCCTGCTCGAGAACTTCAAGGCCGGCGCGCTCGCGCGTCACGGGCTCGGATACGAGGAGCTGGCGCGGTCGAACCCGCGGCTCGTCTACTGCTCGATCACCGGCTTCGGCCAGAGCGGCCCGTACCGGAGTCGCCCCGGCTACGACTTCCTCGTCCAGGCGCTCGGAGGGCTCATGAGCATCACCGGCGAGCCGGACGGCGCGCCGATGAAGGTGGGCGTGGCGGTCGCCGACCTCCTCACCGGCATGTACGCCACGACCGCGGTGCTCGCCGCGCTCGCCTACCGCGAGCGGAGCGGACGGGGCCAGTACGTGGACCTCGCGCTCCTGGACGTGCAGGTCGCCATGCTCGCGAACCAGGCCGAGAGCCACCTCGCCACCGGCCGCCCGCCGCCACGGCTCGGCAACGCGCATCCGAGCATCGTGCCGTACCAGGCGTTCGCCACGCGCGACGGCCACCTCGTCCTGGCCGTCGGCAACGACGCCCAGTTCGCCCGGTTCTGCGAGGTCGCCGGCCGACCCGAGCTGGCGCGCGACGGGCGGTTCACCACGAACGCCGACCGCGTCGCGCATCGCGACGCTCTCGTGGGCCTCCTCGGCCCCCTCCTGGCCTCGCGGTCGACCGCAGATTGGGCGGCGGCGCTCGAGGCGGCGGGCGTGCCGTGCGGGCCCATCAACGACCTCGCGCAGGTGTTCGAGGACCCGCAGGTCCGCCACCGCGGCTTGCGGGTCGACGTGCCGCATCCGGAGCTCGGAACGGTGCCGGTGGTGGCCTCGCCGATCCGGCTCTCGGAGACGCCGGTCGTCCACGCGGCGCCTCCGGCGCTCGGAGAGCACACGCGCGAGGTGCTCGTCGACATCCTCGGGATGGACGAGGACGAGGTCGACGCGCTGCGCAGCCGCGGCGTGATCTGAGGTGAGGCGCACCCCGCTTGCCTCGAGCGTCACGAGGCACACGATACCGTCGACCGGGCCCACGACGGCTCGACGCGAGTGGGCGTGGGCACGAGGAGGACGGGATGAGCGCGGAGACGACCGGCAGGCGTCCGAGGGACGGGCGCCGTCTCGGAGGGGTGCTCGCGCCGGTGCTGACGCCGTTTCGGCAGGACCTCGCGCCGGATCGGAAGCGCTTCGCGCGGCACTGCCGCTGGGCGCTCGGACACGGCTGCGCCGCCCTGGCGCCGTTCGGAACCACGAGCGAGGCGAACTCGCTCTCGGTGGACGAGCGCGAGCAGCTCCTGGACGCCCTCCTCGAGGAGGGGATCCCGCCCGACCGGCTCATGCCCGGGACCGGCTGCTGCGCCGTGACCGACACCGTCCGGCTCACCGCCCAGGCGGTCCGACGCGGCTGCGCCGGCGTCCTCATGCTGCCGCCGTTCTATTACAAGGCCGTCTCCGACGACGGCCTCTTCCGCGCCTTCGCGGAGGTGATCGAGCGGGTCGGGGATGATCGACTGAGGGTGTACCTGTACCACATCCCGCCCGTCGCCCAGGTCGGCTTCGGGCCGAAGCTCGTGGAGCGGTTGCTCCGCGCGTATCCGGCGGCCATCGCCGGGATGAAGGACAGCTCGGGCGACTTCGACAACACGCGGGCGATGCTCGAGCGGTTCGCCGGCGAGGGGTTCGACGTGTTCGTCGGGACCGAGAAGCTCCTCCTGCAGAACATGCGGGCCGGCGGGGTGGGGTGCATCACCGCCACCGGCAACGTGAACCCGGCGGCGATCGACCGGCTGTTCCGCGAATGGCGCCTGCCGTCCGCCGAGCGGCTCCAGGAGGAGGTGGACGGCGTCCGCGCGATCGTGGAGCGGTTCCCGGTCATCCCGGCGCTCAAGGCGGTCGTCGCCCACCACGCGTGCGACCCGGCGTGGGCCACGGTCCGGCCACCCCTTGTCGAGCTCGACACCGCCGCCCGCGAGTCGCTCCTCGCGGAGCTCGCGGCGCGCAGGTTCGAGATGCCAGGGGTCGGCGGGGAAACAGCCGCGTGAGCTCGCGGGCTGATGAGGCTGATCCTCACGGCCGGGCCTCCGCCGCGGTCGCCGAGCCCTTCGCCGGCCCATGCGCCGCCTCGCTCGCCCACGCCAGCGCCGCGGACGCCGAGCTCGTAGATGAGGAACCGGATCACTTCCTCGACGGTCACCCAGCCCGTCGGGACGTGGACCTTGTTCAGATCCAGGTTCTCGGCGGCGAGCGGGACGGCTGCGCGCGCGTGGACGTGGTAGCGCGGCGGTCCTGCGATCGCGACGCTGCGCGGCTTCATGTACTCCCATCCCGTTGCGATCCGCGGCAGCGAAGTGTGCCCGCGATCGAGGCAAGCCCCGCGTGAGAGAGGCCCTCGGCCACGGTGGCCCATCTCACCTCCTCGGCGTTGATGCCGCCCATCATCGCCGAGGTGGTGCGTCGATCACTTGAGAGCGCCGGATCAAGCCCACGTGGGGGCGAAGGTCCGCTCCGGTGCGAACGCGAATTTTCGCGCTTACATCGCTCGAGCGAAAGTCGATAGGGTGCCGCCCGAAACGAGGCACGCATGCGCAAGGCGGCCCGCAACGTCACCATCTTCCGCCACAGCAGCCACGCGGAGTGGGGGCACGGGATCATCGTCGAGGAGAATTCCAGCAAGCTCTATCTGTACTTCGAGAACGGAGGCCGGCGAGCGTTCGTGAACGACGACAGGTACCGGCAGATGCTGGTCCGTGCCGAGCTGTCGTCGGAGGACGCCGCCGCGCTCCGCGCGAAGCTCGACAAGTTCGTCCCGTCGCCCAAGAAGGCGTCGAGCAAGAAGAAGGCGCCGTCCAGATCGAGCGCGGGCCACCCCGCGGCCTGAACGCGAAGGGCTCACGGTCGAGCTGGCCCGTGCGATGTCGGAGGTCGGCCGAGCATGGAGAGACGCGTCGCGCAGGGTGATGGGCGGCCAGGAGAGCGACGCGCGCATCCGGCTGCGGCGACCGTAAACGCGCGCCGCGTACGCGGGTACGCCCTCGAGCGCCACCCGCGCCGGTGCGGCGGCGACTGAGCGGGGCGAGTCACCATCGAGCACCGCTGCGAGGTGCTGAAGCCGGGCGCGGTCGCGGCGCGAGGTCCGGATGGAGGCGAGCTCGCGCGAGCGTCGCCGCCGCCGATCGGACGCCGCGGCGGCGCCACGGTGTCACGCGAGCCGTGCGCGCAGCCCGCGTCGCGACGATGTGCCCCTTCGCCGTCCTCCGAGCGCCGCATCGGCGGGCCCGCGGCCCGCTGAGCCCTGACGCGTTCTCACGGACGAACCGCTCCGCGCGAGGCGGGGAGCGGGAGGAGCTCTTGACAGCGCGTCCGTTATAACGGACATTCATTCAACACAGCTAACATCGCGGACGCGCGCGGCGCGCCGAGGGGACGGACTGATGATTGAAAGGATCGATCACGTCGCCGTCGCGGTGAGGAACGGCGCGGCGGCTCAAAAGCGGCTGGAGGACGTGTTCGGCGCGCGCCTCCTCGTCGAGCAGGTCAACTCCAAAGGGCGTTACCGCGTCCGCATCTTCAGGCTGGGCGACGACCTCGTGAGCGTCCTCGAGGCGACCTCGCCCGAGAGCTTCGTGGCGAAGCACATCGAGAAGTTCGGCGAGGGGGTGCAACACATCGGCGTGGAGGTGGACAGCCTCGACCAGGCGCTGAAGCGCTTCGATGAGACCGGAACCCGCTACGCCGCCTTCGAGGAGATCAGCGGGGTCCGGAAGGAGGTCCTCGTCTCCGCTCGGAACGGCTTCGGGGTCATCCTCCAGGTGATGGAGTGGCTCGGAGAGTACAAGCACGCCTCGCCCGAGGAGCGGATGCGGAAGGCGTGGGGGACGGCGTGATCGAGTCCCCTGCGGCCGCGCCGTCGCGCGGCAGGTCGCCCGCGCCACCGGACTCCCGCCTCTTCACCCCGAGGCGCGTCGCCGTCGTGGGCGCTTCGGAGAGCCGCGACACGTTCCAGGGGAAGGCGATCCGGTACCTGGTCGAGCGAGGGTTCCGGGGCGAGGTCTACCCCGTGAACCCTCGGTACGAGCGGGTGCTCGGCCGCCGGTGCCATCGCAGCGTGCGCGAGCTCCCCGAGCCGATCGACGCGGCGGTGGTGGCCGTGCGCGCCGACCGGGTGCTCGACGTCCTCGCGGACTCCGCGGCGCAGGGGTGCCGGCTCGCCGTGGTCGTCAGCACGATCACCGGGGGCGCGGGCGGAGGGCCCTCCTGGCGTCGTGAAGTCGCCGACCTGGTCGCGCGGACCGGGATGCGCGTCGTCGGACCGAACTGCGTGGGGGTCGTGAACTTCGTCCACGGGATCACGCTCGGCACCTCGACCATCTCCGAGCGTGACGAGCTGCTGCGGGGCAGCATCGGGCTCGTCTCCCAGAGCGGAGCGCTCCTGGGATCGATCCTGGACCAGGCGCAGGACGAGGGGTGCGGCTTCAGCTACGCGATCTCCGCCGGGGACGAGGCGGATCTGACGCTCGCCGAGTACCTCCGGTTCCTCGCAGACGACCCCGACACGAGCGTGATCCTCGCCTACGTGGAGGGCATCCGGGACTACGACGGCTTGATCGCGGCGGCGGAAGTCGCGAGGCGGAGCGGGAAGCCCATCTTCGCCTGCAAGCTGGGGCGAAGCCGCAAGGGCGTCGAGGTCGCGGCGACGCACACGGGCGCGCTGGCGGGGACCGATCGCGCCGTGGACGCCCTGTTCCGCGAGGCGGGGATCGTCCGGGTGGACACGCCGGAGGACCTCTTCCGCGCCGCAGCCCTGTACCAGAGGACGGGCCCGCTGAAGTCGACCGGGGTCGCCATCTTCTCGGCGTCGGGGGGCGCCGCGGGGTTGCTGGCGGATCGGTGCGAGCTCCACGGCCTCGACCTCCCGCCCCCGACCGCGGCCGTGTCGGCGCGTCTCCGTGAGCGCACCGGGATCGAGCTCCCTCACAACCCCTTCGACATCCTCCGGCGTCCCGTCGCCAATCTCTCCCGGGTGAGCGACGCGCTCCGGGACCTCGCCGCCGACGAGCGGTTCGGGGTCACGGTCGTCGGGATGACGATGGTCTACTTCCTCGACCACGTGGCCGACATGGTCCTCGATGCGGTGGCGGCGAGCGTCGGGCGCGTGGTCGTGTGCTGGCCGGCCGGCAGCGTGATGAGGGAGCAGGTCGATCGGCTGCGCGCCGCCGGCGTCCCGGTCTTCGACGACGCCGACGCGTGCCTCCGAGCCGTCCGCGCAGTCCAGTCGGCGAGCCGGCCTTTGCGGGCGCTCACCGCGCTGACCTTCGACGCCCCCGTTCGCCGGGTCGCGTCCGAGACCGGGTGGCTGCTGGAACACGAGGCGAAGGAGCTCCTCGCGGAGCACGGGATCCCGGTCACGCGCGAAGCCGAAGCCGCGAGCGCGGAGGAGGCCGTGCAGGCTGCGCGCAGGCTCGGGTACCCGGTGGCGTTGAAGATCCTCTCCGAGGACGTTCCGCACAAGTCGGACGTGGGGGGCGTGCTGCTGCGCATCGACGGCGACGCGCAGGTGCGGGACGGCTTCCGGACCATCGTTCGCGACGTGTCCCTTCGCATGAAGGGCGCGCGGATCCGGGGGGCGCTGGTGCAGGAGATGGCGGAGGGGGGCGCGGAGGTCCTCCTTGGGACGAAGGACGAGCCGGGGCTCGGCCCCATCCTCGTCTTCGGCCTGGGTGGCGTCTACGCCGAGATCTTCGACGACGTCGCGGTCCGTCCAGCGCGGTTCCTCACCCGCGCCATGGTGCACGAGATGATCCGCGAGACCAAAGCGCACGTGCTCCTCTCCGGCACCCGGGGGCGACCGCCGCTCGACGTGGACGCGATCGTGGACACGGCGATGGACCTGGCGCGGCTGGCGCTGTCGCACCGGGATTCCATCGACCAGATCGACGTCAACCCGCTCATGGTGTTCGAGCGCGGCAGAGGCGTCATGGCGGTGGACGCGCTGGTCCGCCTCCACGGCTCCCCTCCTTCGACCGCGTCCGCGTGAGGACCCGATGACCGGAATCGCGCTGAGCCGCGTGACCTTCGGCTACGACGATCGGATCGTCCTCCAGGACATCGACCTCGCCGTCGGGGCCGGCGAGTTCGTCTGCGTCCTGGGACAGTCCGGTTGCGGCAAGAGCACCCTCCTCCGGCTCATCGCCGGGTTGTCCTCGCCCTCGTCGGGGTCGCTCTCGCTCGGTGGCGACCCGATCCGCGGACCGGGGATCGACCGCGGGATCGTCTTCCAGGACTACTCCCTGTTCCCGTGGTTGAGCGTCGGCCGCAACATCGAGCTCGCGCTCGAGCAGGCGTTCCCATCGAAGCAGAGGTCCGAGCGCGTCGAGCTCGCCGAGGAGTACCTGGCGCTGGTCGGGCTCCCGGGCGTCTTCCATCAGCTGCCGGGACGGCTCTCGGGAGGGATGCGCCAGCGCGCCGCCATCGCCAGGGCGTTCGCGATCGACTCCCCGGTCCTGCTGATGGACGAGCCCTTCGGCGCGCTCGACGCGATCACCCGGGCCAGGCTCCAGGATCTGCTCCTCGCGCTCTGGGAGCAGGCGGGGCCAGAGCGACGAAAGACGATCGTCTTCGTCACGCACGACGTGGAGGAGGCGCTGCTGCTCGCGAGCGAGGTCGTCGTCCTCGGCGCGAAGCCCGGCCGGGTCACGGCGACGGTCCCGATCGCGCTGCCACGCCCCCGCCCGCGACACCTGCTCTACACGCGCGGAGAGTTCCAGCAGCTGCGCGATCGCCTCCTGGCGCTCCTCCACGCGGACGTGTTGCTGGCGCTCGGACCCACCACCATCTCGGACGGAGAGTACATATGACGCGGAACGTCGTTCACGTCGGTAGCGCGATCCGGGCGGCACTGATCCTGGGCGTCCTCGCGGCGGCGCCGGGCGTCGGGGCGCTCCCCACGCTCAAGGTCGGGTACTCGGCCGGCGGCGGCAGCCACCTCACGATCCTCGCCCAGGATCAGAAGCTCTTCCAGAAGGAAGGGATCCAGGTGGAGCTGGTGCCGTTCAGCAGCTCGGCCGACGGCCTCAACGCGCTGAACGCCGGGAAGATCGATCTCGGGGTGTCCTTCGGGACCGGCGCGCCGTTGACCTTCATCAGCAAGGGGGCGGACTTCGTGGTGATCGGCGGGCACCTCTCCGGCGGCCACCCGGTGATCACCCTCCCGGCCAACGCGTCCAGGTTCAGGTCGATCCAGGACTTCAAGGGGAAGACCGTCGCCACGGCGCGCCTCTACACGCCGGACATCGTCTGGCGCGGGGCGATGCGGAAGGCGGGGCTGGATCTGGAGAAGGACGTTCGAATCGTCGAGCTGAAGAACCCGTCCGCGGTGCTCGAGGCCGTGAAGGCCGGGAAGGCGGACGTCGGGATCGGCGCCGCGTCCATCTACGTCCCGGCGAAGCAATCGGGCCTGGCCATCGTCGCGTGGAGCAACGATTTCTTCCCGGGGCACCCGTGCTGCCGGGTCGTCGCGAAGTCGAGGGCGCTCAAGGAGGACGCGAGGCCCTACAGGGCGTTCCTCAAGGCCCTCATCGAGGCGGAGCGGCTGCTGAGCACCCAGCCCGAGCTGGCGGTCGCGGCCAACAAGAAGTTCCTCGATCTCGACGATCGGCTCGCCCGCGACTTCACGCTGGAGCCGCACGCGCACGTGGCGGCGGATCCGAATCGCAACGGCGTGAGGCGCATGTGGCAGGAGATGAAGGCGATCGGCTACGTCCAGTCCGACCTGGACATCGATCGCTTCATCAACGTGGACCTGTACCGGGAGGCGCTGTCCGAGCTCGTGCGGCAGAACCCGGCGGACGCCTACTACGAGCAGCTCGTGAAGACGTTCGAGGCCCAGAACCGTTGAGCGCGCCTCGAGACATGAAACGGCTCGCGCGAAGGTACGCCGGGACGCTCGCCGTCGTCGCCGTCGCGGTCCTCCTGTTCGAGCTGGCGACGGACGTGACGGGCTGGCTCGAGCCGGTCCTGTTCCCGGGCCTTCGGCTGATCCTGCCTGCGCTGTGGAGGTCGCTCCCGAAGCTGCTCGAAGGGCTCGTCAGCTCCGTCGGGCTCCTGCTGCCCGGCTATGCGGCCGCGCTGGTCCTCGGGATCGCGATGGGGCTGGTCGTCGGCTGGTACGCGCCGCTCCGACACACCTTGATGCCGATCTTCCGCGCGCTGAGCCCCCTCCCGCCCACCCTCCTCATCCCGTACGTGATCGCGCTGCTTCCGACGTTCTGGCTCTCGTCCTTCTTCATCATCTTCATCGGCTCGTTCTGGCCGATCCTGATGGCGACGATCCACGGCGTCGTCCTCGTCGAGGACCGCTACCTCGACAACGCGCGCGCCCTCGGCCTGTCGGGGGCCCGCCTCCTGCGCCTCGTGATCCTGCCGGCGGCGCTGCCGGTGATCTTCACCGGCGCGGGGATGGCGCTCGTCTTCAGCTTCATCCTGCTGACGGTGGCCGAGATGTTCGGCGCCCGGTCCGGGCTGGGGTTCTTCATCCAGCACAACGCGGACTTCTCCGAGTACGCGAAGGTGCTGGGCGGGATGCTGTTCACGTCGGCGTTCATCGTCCTCGTGATGGCGGCGTTCGACGGGATCCAGGGACGCCTGCTCCACTGGACGGCGAGGCGTTGAGAGAGGAGGGCGGTGTGAGCACGCTGACGGAGCAGGTGAAGGATTACGCCCGATCCCAGGGCGCCGACCTCTGCGGGCTCGCGGCCGCCGAGGACCTCGACGGTTACTTCACGGCGCCGCACCGCGCGAGGGATCTCCTCCCGGAGGTGAAGAGCGTGGTCGTGGCGGCGTTGCACATCCCCGACGGCTCGCTGGAGGCACAGCGCGCCGGGATCACGAACTACTCCTACGGCATGTTCGGCTACGCGTACCTCAACCGGGAGATGGACTTCGTCGCCTACCGGTTGACGCGTTTCCTCGAGAGCGCCGGGTACCGGGCGTTGCCCATCCCCGCGCGCGGGACACACTACTGGGAGAAGAAGAAGTATCACGGTCCGTTCTCGTTCCGGCACGCGGCCGTCGCGGCGGGGCTGGGCGTCTTCGGCTGGAGCGGGCTCGTCCTGACGCCTCGGTTCGGCTCGCGGCAGCGGTTCATCGCGGTCCTGACGGATGCGCCGCTCGTGAAGGATCCGCCGCTCGAGGAGAACCCGTGCCTGGGCTGCGACGACTGCATCCGGAATTGCCCCGCGGGCGCGATCTCGAAGAAGCCCTGGATCTGCACTCTCGGCGGCAGGACCTACTCCTACGGCACCGTGGACGGCGATCGCTGCGCCTGGGTCGCCAAGGGCATGACCACGAAGGCGTGGCCGGGCGCCCCGTTCAACCTCGAGGTGAACGTGCCGAGGCCGGAGCGCTACGACGCAGCCGCGAAGTTCCGTGCCACCTGGGAGGAGCGGGATCCCCGGCTCCGCTGCAGCGAGCACGACGAGGGGAACTACGGCGCGACCCTCTGCGGGCGTTGCATGATCTTCTGCCGCGCCGGCATCAGGGCGATGGAGCGTCGCCTCGCGAAGCGTGAAGAGACGGCGCATCCGCCTGATCGCGCCGACTGACCCGAGGGGACCCGAGCCGTGCTCGTTCCAAGGGGCTGGACGATGGCCGGCGATCGAGCCTCCGCCCCCGGGTCTCCGCTACTCCGGGAAGGTCAGGAACTGCGGCGGGACGCGGTCCGTGAGCCACACCCCGTTCTCGCTCCGGTAGAAGATCAGCCCCGCCGCGGTCATCGCGCCGGCGTCGACCGTCAGGACGACCGGCTCGCCGCGCCGCATCCCGACGCGGCGCGCCGTCTCGACGTCGGGTGAGAGGTGGACGTGCCTCCGCGCGCCGGGGAGGAGCCCCTCTCGAACGATCGACGCGAGGAACCTCGCGACCGTTCCGTGGAACAGCCGCGCGGGCGGGACGGAGGGCGGGAGCGCCAGGTCGATCTCGACCGAGTGCCCCTGGTTCGCACGGATCCGCTCGCCGTCGATCGCGAACCGCTGCTTGTCGCTGTCCCTCACGACTTCCAGCAGCTCGGCGCGCGTGATCGCGACCCCGCGCGCGGCGCACCCGGCGAGCAGCTCGTCGATCCCGACCCAGCCCTCGGCGTCGAGCGTCACGCCGGCCGCGTCGGGCCTGTGCCTGAGGACGAGGCTCAGGAACTTGCTCGCGTGGATCGCCTGGCGCCGGCTCATCGGACTCATCATTCCTCCCGAGTCGAGCCGCCGCCTCGTCTTCGCGAAGCGTGTCGCGTCCTGCTCCAGCCGGGGCCGCGGTCCGCGTCTTGACGTCGATCGCGTAAAGCCGAATTCGCAGCAGGAGCGCTCGTGTAGCATCAGCGCGAGCGCCACGTTCAGCTCGCGCAGCTGGCGCTCGAGCAGATGATATATCTCTCGGTGAATGTCTCGGGAAGAAGGCGATGCAGGTCGGCAGGGAGGGCCCATGGCCGAGATCGTTTCACCCGCGGATCGTGAATGGCTCTTGCGCGAGCTGGGAGAGCTCATCGCCCAGCAGCCGGAGCCTTTCCTGAACGCGCCGATCCTGGAGCCGACCCCGCGATGGTTCCCGGACGCGTTCGAGGCGAACGAGAAGGGGGTCGGCGTGCTGCTGCTCCGCATCCTCGGCTACGCCGGGCTCGAGAAGCTGGACGTGCAGGTCGACACCTTCTCCCAGCCCGACGAAGTCCGGGAGATCGACGAGAGAGGCGAGGCGAAGTCCTGGGGACACAAGGGCGCCGCTGCGTGGTTCGCCGGAATCGCGGAGGGGCGCTGCCACTTCGGGGTCGCGGTCGAGCGCATCGGCGACCCGGAGATGCTGGTCGCCTCGTTGTGCCACGAGGTGGCCCACGCCTGGCGGCACGTCCACGGGCTCGACGAGGCGGACCGGGACCTCGAGGAGCGCCTCACGGACCTGACCACCGTACACCTGGGGTTCGGGCTCGTCACCACGAACGCGGCTTACCGGTATCGCTCCGGTACCGAGGAGCGAGGCCTTCGAAGCTACACGCGCTGGTCGCACACGCGCTCGGGGTACTTGCCACCCGAGGCGATGAGCTACCTGTTGGCGATCCAGGTCAAAGCGCGCGCCCTCGGGTGGTGGGAACGCAGGCGCCTGATCGCCAAGCTCGAGGCGAACCAGGCGTCATTCTTCCGTCGGGCATTCGGGAAGATCGGCTCTCCGGTCGACCTTCGCAGCGTCTTGGGACTCGATGCGTCCGTGCCGTCCGGGTTGACGGCACAGGCGGGGCATCAGGTCAGAATCGTCATTTGCGGACTGTGCCGCCTGCCTGGCCATCCACGCGCCCGCGGCAGCGTACGTGACCGCGAGCGCGTATGTGAAACGAGGCATCCATGCGCAAGGCGGCCCGAACCCGTTCGAGCCGCCCTCAGCTCGGGGGCGGGGACCTCCGTCTCGTGCCTCGAAAGCGCTTCGGATGCGCCCCTGGAGCGACGGCCTCATGATCTCGGCGTGAGCAGGCGAGCGCGATGATGACTCCGACGACAGACGCGAGCCACCCCATGCCGGCGGCGTTCTTCGGGCACGGCAGCCCCATGAACGCGCTCGAGTCGAACCGCTTCACCGCGGCCTGGCGGGCGTTCGGGGCGTCGATCCCGAGGCCGCGCGCCATCCTCGTGGTGTCGGCGCACTGGTACATCGACGCGACCGCCGTCACCTCGATGGCGCGGCCGCGGGCCATCCACGACTTCTTCGGATTTCCCAGGCGGCTCTTCGAGGTGCAGTACCCCGCGCCGGGGGACCCGGAGCTCGCCGCGGAGGTCGCCGAGATCGCGAAGCCGGCGCACGTCCGGCTCGACCCGGAGAGCTGGGGCATCGACCACGGCGCGTGGTCCGTGCTCGTGCACGCGTTCCCGGGAGCGGACGTCCCCGTCGTCCAGCTCGCGATCCACGCCCTGAAGCCGTTCGACTACCACCTCGAGCTGGGTGCCCGGCTCGCGCCGCTGCGCGATCGCGGCGTGCTCGTGCTCGCGAGCGGGAATGTCGTGCACAACCTCCACGCGCTCGACTGGTCGAGGAGCGACTTCGGGTTCGACTGGGCGCACCGCTTCGACGACGCCGCGCGGGCCATCATGACCGAGCGGCCCGCGGAGGTCGGCCGGCTGCGCGATCACCCGGATTACGCGCGCGCCGCGCCCACGCCGGACCACTTCGTGCCGCTGCTGTACGTCGCGGGCCTCGCCGCGGCGGCGGGCCACCGCGCGAGCCCGCTCGTGGACGGCCATGCGTTCGGCTCGCTCTCGATGGCGTGCTACGCGGTCGACGCGCCCCGCGCCGCGAGCGCGGACGACCGTCGGGTCGCGGCGGGGTCGTCGGATCCGCCGGAGCTCACGCGCCGCGAGGGAGCACGGTCAGCACGCGAACGATGAACGCGTGGAAGACGCCCTCTTTGGCGAGCCTGGCGATGGCCTCGTTCACGGCCTGCTTCGAGCGGCCGAGGAACTCCTGGGCGGTCGCGACGGTGACGATGGGGCGAGCGTCGACGAACCTTGACCAGCAGAAGCCACTGAAACCTTGACCAGCGCTGAACCCGGTCGAGGTTCCGTGGGCTACCACGACGGGGCGCCCATCGCCGCGATCGCGGTCGGCATGTCGCAGAGGATGGGGGCGGCGAACGGACGGCGGCGCGGTGCTCCAGCTTTCGCCGGCTACGCATGCTGCTACAGACGCGCCGCGAAAAGAAAACGGCCCGAACCTCGGGAGGTTCGGGCCGTCTGGAGTGGCGGGGTGTAGGGGACTCGAACCCCTGTCCTCCGGCGTGACAGGCCGGCGTTATAACCAGCTTAACTAACACCCCAAGTCTACTGGTGGGCGGAACAGGCTTCGAACCTGTGACCCTCGCCTTGTAAGGGCGACGCTCTACCCCTGAGCTATCCGCCCAAGGCGCGAAAGCGTGGGGTTTCTAGCTTGGCCCGCCGCGCCTGTCAACGGCCCTTCGCGCCCGCCCGGGCGTATCCCAAGCGCCCGTCTCACGGGAGGAAGTGGTCTTGCTGGACCGCGGGGGGTGCCGATGGTAAGGGGCGCGCGATGGCCTGGAAAACCGGAATGAAGGTCGTCCACCGCGCCCAGCGCGGCTGGGGCGTGGGGGTCGTCGTCCAGATCGCCGACGAGGGACGGCGGCTCGCGGTCCGGTTCGCCGGGCGCGAGGGGATCACCGTGGTCTCCGGCCGCGATCCCGCGCTCACCGAGGTGCCGGCCGATACCCCCATCGAGCAGGCCGCCGCGGGCCCGATCGAGGCCCTCGCCGGCGGCCAGGCTGCGCCGGCGTCGGCCTTCGCCCTCCGCACCCGCGTCCTCCGCCTCGAGGCGCTCCGCCGCGCGGACTCCCTCGGCGCGCTCCTCTCCTCGCGCGTCCACGTGCTCCCGCACCAGGTCGGGGCGGCGGGGCGGATCCTCGCCGATCGGATGCCGCGCTTCGTCCTCGCCGACGAGGTCGGGCTCGGGAAGACCGTCGAGGCCGGCCTGGTCTTCGCCGGCCTCCGGCAGCTCGGCCTGGCCGAGCGGGTGCTCGTCGCGGTGCCCGAGCACCTCGCCTTCCAGTGGCTCGCCGAGCTCTTCCACAAGTTCAACGCCCTCTTCACGCTTCTCACCCCGGAGCGGATCGAGTCGCTGGGCGGCATCGAGGCGGCCCTCGCCCGCTCGCCGCACGCGATCGTCTCCTTCGAGCTGCTCCGCGAGGTGCCGGAGCTCGCCGAGGCCGCCGCCGACCTGCCGCTCGACCTCGTCGTGGTCGACGAGGCGCACCACCTCGCCGACGACGCGCTCCACGCGGTGATCGCCCCGATCTGCCGGGCGTCCTTCGGCGTCCTGCTCCTCACCGCGACGCCGGTCCGCCTCGATCCCCGCGAGTACTTCCGCCTCCTCTCGCTCGTCGAGCCCATCCCCTCGACCAGCCTGGAGGACTTCGTCCGCCGCCTCGAGCAGCACGAGGCCTTCGCGGCGGTCGCCCGCGAGCTCCTCTCCGGCGGTGAGCTCGCGGCGGCGGCGACGCGCCTGCGCGAGCTGGCCCCCGACGACGCGGTGTTCTCCCGGGCGCGGCCGGATCTCGACCGCGCCGCGCTCCTCGCCCACCTGGCGGATCGCTACGGCCTCTCGGCGCGCCTCGTCCGGAACCGCCGCGTGAAGGTCGGCGCGTTCACCTCGCGCGTGCTCCGCCGGGTGGACGTCCCCGAGGGCGGGAAGCCGAAGGCGCTCGTCGAGCTCTGCGCCGGGCTGGCGCGGCGCGGCGAGAAGGTGCTCGTCTTCGGCGGCGACCTCGACGCGCTCCGGGCGCTCCAGGGCGGGATCGCCGAGGCGGGGCTCGAGGCGCTCCTCTACGACGACGCGCCCTCGCTCGAGGCGCGGGACCGGCTCGTCGCCCGCTTCCGCGACCCGGAGGGGCCGCGGCTCCTCCTCTCCGGCGAGTCCGGCGGCGAGGGGCGGAACTTCCAGTTCGCGCACCACCTGGTCTGCGCCGATCTCCCCGCCTCGCCGCTCGTCCTCGAGCAGCGCATCGGCCGCCTCGACCGGCTCGGGCAGGCCCAGCCCGTGGAGATCCACGTCCCGGTCGAGCCCGGGGACGAGGCGTTCCTCGCCGACCTCTACCAGCACGAGATCGGCATCTTCGACGAGCCGGTGGGCGGCCTCGACGCGGTGCTCGCGTCGCTGCCGGACGAGCTCGCCGCGCTCCGCCGCAAGCGGACCGAGCGCGCCCGGGAGACGTTCCGCAAGGACCTCGCCTCCCGGGTCGCCGCCGCCCGGCGGGCGCAGCACGAGGGGGATCCGCTCCTCGACCTCCGCTCCGCGTCGCTGCCGGAGCTGGCGCGCCTCGTCCGCGGGGCGTTCGAGCGGATGGGCGAGGAGCCGCCGGAGGGCGTGGACGGCGCCGGAGAGGCGGCGCTGCCCGCGATCGAGCTGGCGCTCGTGACGCTCTCGCGCTGGCTCGAGGAGGAGCTGGAGGACCTCGCGACCGACGTGGGGCGGAGGATCGGCATCGACGTGGACACGGACCAGAACGTCCGTCCGTTCGAGGTCGCCTTCACCCTCGGCGCCGGGATGCGGATCGAGGCCCTGCCGGGCATGGAGCTGCCGGAGGAGCCGGAGACCTTCCTCGGCAGCTTCTGGCGCGAGACGGCGGTCGCCCGCGACGAGCTGCACTGGTTCGCGACCGGGCACAAGCTGGTGGAGGCGCTGGTGGGCATCGTGCGCGACGGCGACGCCGGGCGCGCGGCGGCGCTGAAGCGCGAGTGGGCGCCCCGCCGCGGCGGGCTCTACGCGCGCTTCGAGCCGCGCCTCGCCACGGCGGCGGACGTCGCCCCCGGCGCGCGGGTCGCCTCGCGGCAGGCCTCGCGCTACCTGGACCTCTCGCCCATCGCGGTCCTCGTGGACCTCGAGGCGGGCCACCGCGTCGTCCCGGGCGGCGCGCAGCGGCTCGAGGCCGAGATCGAGGACGTGCAGGACGCCCGGGTCGGCCCGGCGCCGGCCGCGCTCCTCGCCGCGGCGCGCGAGGCCGCCGAGCACGAGGCGGCGCAGATCCTGGCCCGGCGGAAGGAGGAGGCGGTCGCGATGCTCGTCGCCCACGCCGACGCCGAGGAGGACCGGCTCGTCGAGGCGGCGTTCCAGGGCGGCGCGCCGCGGGAGCGGATCGAGGGCGCCCTCGGCGTCCTGCGCCAGCACCGCGAGGTGGTCGCGAAGGCCATCGAGCGGGCGAAGATGGATCTGGACGCGGCGGCGGTCGTCGTCCCGTAGCGGTACGCGTCGAGTTCCTCGGGTCGCGAGGGCGGCGAGGTTCGTTCGCCCTTCGACTCCGCGCCGCGCCCCTGGCGCGGCGCTACGCTCAGGGCGAGCGGGGGGACCAACCCGCGAGCCGGACCGTCCGCGACGACGAGCGGCGCAGGCGATTCGCCCTTCGACTCCACGCCGCGCCTGGCGCGGCGCTACGCTCAGGGCGAGCGGGGAGGGGACCCGGAGATCGACGCCTTCCCTACGCGAACCGCCCGATCGCCCGCTCGAGGATCGCGGTCGCGCGCTCGAGCTCGGCGATGGCGACGTGCTCGCCGGTCCGGTGCGCGACGCGGATGTCGCCGGCGCCGAAGACGCAGGCCTCGGCGCCCAACCCGAGCACCTCCGGGAGCTCGGTCCCGAACGGCACGGTGGTGGCGCGGTTCCCGCTCTCCTCCTCGAGGAAGCGGACGATCTCCGCCTCGGGCGGCGTCACGGCGGCGGCGTCGGTCCGGAGCGGGGCGACCTTCACCGACAGCTTCCCGCCGCTCGCCGCGACGAGGCGCGCGCAGGCCTCCTCGACGAGCCGCTGGGCGCGGTGCGGATCGTGGCCGGGGAGGGGGCGCCACTCGTAGCTGAAGCGGCAGCTCCCGGCGATGATGTTCCGCGCCTTCCCGCCCTCGATCACGCCCACGTTCCAGGTCGTGTGCGGGGGCGTGAAGGCCGCGTCGGTCTCCCGCCGCAGCTCCTCGCCGATCCGCTCGAGCTCGGGCCAGAGCCGGCCGAAGGCGTGGATCGCGGAGGCGCCGACGTCCGGGTAGGCGCTGTGCCCCTCGACGCCCACGAGCTCGACCTCGATCGCGCTGTAGCCCTTGTGCGCGCGGACCGGGGTGAGGCTCGTGGGCTCGCCGACGATGGCGTGGCGCGGGTGGACGCGCCCCTCGGCGAGGAGCTGCTTCGCCCCGAGGCACCCGACCTCCTCGTCGGCGGTGAAGAGCAGCGTGAGCGGCGCGCGGTGCTCCCGGGCGCGCGCCGCCGCGACGAGGGCCGCGGCCAGGAACCCCTTGGTGTCGGCGGCCCCGCGCCCGTACAGGAGGCCGTCGCGCTCCTCGCCGCGGAGGGCCTCGCTCCACCCCGCGTCGAAGGGCACGCAGTCGGTGTGGCCGACGAAGGCGAGGCCGCCCGGCACGTCGGGGCCGCGGCGGCAGATCAGATCGCCCTTCGGCACGCCGAAGGCGTCGGTCCAGCAGAGCCGGCGCGTCTCGAAGCCGGCGGCGCGCGCCTCGCGCTCGAGCAGGTCGAGGACGGGCAGGTTGGAGCGCGTCGAGGTCGAGTCGATGGCGACGAGGGCCTGGAGGAGGGGCACGAGATCCATGCCCCGAGCCTACGACGGCCCGGCGCGCGGCGCCCGGATCTTTCCCCCGTCCAGGACGTCAAGAAGCGCGCCAGAGCGCCGCCATCGCCTCGCGGAAGTCCGCGAGGAGCTCCGCCCCGGTGGGGCGGCCGGGCGTGGTCCAGCCGTCCTCGACGATGGGCTCCCCTCCCACGAACG
The DNA here is from genome assembly GCF_022690765.1 of Anaeromyxobacter oryzisoli. Lineage (GTDB taxonomy): Bacteria > Myxococcota > Myxococcia > Myxococcales > Anaeromyxobacteraceae > Anaeromyxobacter > Anaeromyxobacter oryzisoli. The sequence continues at coordinate 93,169 of NZ_JALCZA010000003.1, forward strand.
TGCTCTTCACCGCGCCGGGCGCCATCCCGAGCGCCACCGTCGCGAGCAGCGCGTCCGGGGTGTCCGCGCCGGCGAGCGACGGGTCGTCGAGGTCCACGAGCACGAAGTCCGCCGGCTCGCCGGGCTCGAGCCGGCCGCCGGGGAGGCCGAGCGCGGCCATGCCGCCGGCGGTGGCGGCGTCGAGGAGCCGCGCCGGGAGCGCGCCCGGGGGGTCGTCGAGGACCGCCCGCGTGCCGCGGACGAGCCGGAGGTGCCCCTCGAGCGCGCGCGCCTCGCCGAGCGGATCGACCTCCGCGTGCGAGTCCACGCCGAGCGCGAGCCGGGCGCCCGCGGCGAGGAGGCGGTCGGCCGGGACGACCCCGGCTCCGAGGTTCCGGTCGGTGAGGGGGCACGCGCAGACCGTCGCGCCCGCGGCGCCGACCGCGGCCACGTCCGCGTCGTCGAGGTGGATCGCGTGGACGAGGGTGGTGGTGGGCCCGAGCGCGCCGAGGGACGCGAGGAGGCCGACCGGAGAGCGGCCGTGCTCGGCCCGGCAGGCGGCGACCTCGGCCGGCTCCGCGGCGGCCCGGACGTGGAGCGGGAGGTCCCGCGCGCGCGCCGCCTCGGCGAGGGCGCCGATCCAGTCCGGCGGGCAGGCGAGGACGTCCCTGGGCGCGAGGCCCACGCTGGCGAGGGGATCGGCGACGAGCGCGGCGCGGAGCCGCTCGACCGCGGCGAGCGCCAGCGCCGGCGACTCCTCGACGGAGCGCGCCAGCGCTGGCTCCGGCCCCCCGTCGCCCGGGCGCGCGGTCGCGGCGCGGAGGAGGACGATCCGCAGCCCCACGGCGCGGGCGGCGCGGACGACCCGGAGGGCCAGCTCGTCGGGATCGGGGTAGGGGCGGCCGTCCGGATCGCGGTGCAGGTCGTGCAGCTCGCCGGCGCAGGTCACCCCGGCGCGGGCGAGCTCGAAGAAGGCGAAGCGGACGATCTTCTCGAAGGCGTCCGGGTCGAGCCGGCGGGCCGCGGCGCTCACCGCGGCGCGCCAGGCGGCGGCGTCCGCCCCGCGCCGCTCGGCCCGCCCCCGGAGCGCGCGCTGGAAGGCGTGCCCGTGCGCGGAGACGAGGCCGGGGAGGAGCAGGCGCCCGGGGAGCGGGACCACCTCGGCCCCCGGGGGCACCGCGCCGATCCGGTCCACCAGGCCGTCGCGGACGACGAGGGGCTCGCGGCCGTGGAAGGCGCCGCCGGCGAGGAGCTGGTCTGGGACGTAGGCGCGGAGCGTGGGCACGGCGGTGCTTTACCCTCGCGCGCCCCCGCGCGCCAGCGCCCGGTCGGACGCCCGGCCGCAGGCGGGCGGGAGTTCGAACCCGCCCGGCCGCCGCGCTATGATGCGCCACCCATGCCGCTCTCCTTCGTGAAGTACCACGGCCTCGGGAACGACTTCGTCGTCGTGGACGGGCCGCTCGTGGACGCGGACCGCGCCCGCCGGATCTGCGATCGCCGTCGCGGGGTCGGCGCCGACGGGCTCGTCACGATCCTCCCGCCCCGCACGCCGGGGGCCGCGGCCTTCATGCACATCTACAACTCCGACGGCTCGGTGGCGGCGATGTGCGGGAACGCGATCCGCTGCGTGGCCCGGCACCTCGTCGAGCTCCGCGGCGTCCCCGGCCCGACGGTCGTCATCGACACCGACTCGGGCCCGAAGGCCTGCACGGTCCACCGCGGCGCGGGCGGCGCCGTCGAGGCGGTCTCGGTCGAGATGGGCCCGGCGCGGCTCCTCGGCTCGGAGGACTTCCCGGTCGAGGGCGAGGTGCACCACGCCACCCGCGTCTCGATGGGCAACCCCCACGTGGTGCTCTTCGAGGAGCCGTCCCGCGCGCGCGCCGCGGCGGTGGGGCCGCGCATCGAGCGGGCGGTGGACGGCGGCGTGAACGTGGGCTTCGCGCGCCCCGGGCCGGACGGCATCGATCTGGTGGTGTGGGAGCGCGGGGCGGGGCTCACCGACGCCTGCGGCACCGGCGCGTGCGCCGCCGCGGTGGCCTCGGTCGCGGCGGGGCGGATCGGCGCCGGCGCGCCCGTCCCGGTGCGGCTCCCCGGCGGCACCCTCTTCGTCACGGTCGCTCCGGACCGCGTCGGCGTCACGATGCGCGGCCCCGCGGAGCGGGTCTTCTCGGGCGAGGCGGACCTCTAAACGGCCGATCATGATTCGAGAACGGTCAGCGGGGAGGGGCCCCACCGCAGGTGGGGAGGGGCAGCGCCCCTCCCCGCGGGACAGCGCGCGCCAGCGCGCGTGGGCCCCGCGGAGCCAGGGGTGGGGCCCCGGCGAGCTTCGCTCGACGGGGCGGGGGCGCAGACCCCGTGTAAACATGGCTAAACGAGGGCGCGAGGCGCGACACCGAAGGTGTTCGCGAATCGCGAACCCTCGTTTAGCTGGCTCGGAGCGCCGCGGAACGACCATGACGACTCGCCTCGAGACTCGCGCGGAGCGGCACTAGATGGCGACCGGCCGGATCCTCGTCGTGGACGACGAGAAGTTCTTCCAGGACCTGTTCCGGGACGCGCTCGCCGAGGCCGGTCATGCGACCCGGATCGCCGCCTCCGCGGAGGAGGCCCTCGATCGGCTCGGCGAGGAGCGCTTCGACCTGCTCGTCACCGACGTGGTGATGCCCGGGCAGGACGGCATCGCCCTCGTGCGCGAGGCGCGGCGGCGCGATCCGGACCTCGAGGCGGTGGCGATCACCGGGCACGAGGACGTCCGGCTCGCGGTCCAGGCGATGAAGGCCGGCTGCGCCGATTTCCTCACCAAGCCCATCGAGCGCGAGGAGCTGCTCCGGGTCGCCGACCGGGCCCTCTCGCGGGCGTCGCTCCGGCGCGAGCACTCGCAGCTCCTCACCGAGAACCTCGAGTTCGCCAAGGCGCAGGCGCTCTATCGGCAGGGGCTCCAGATCCTCGCCTCCCTCGACGGCGAGCGGATCGTGGACCTCGCCCTCTCGATCCTCGCCCGCGTGACCGACGCGCAGGGCGCGGCGCTCTGGGTGGCCGACGAGAAGGGCCAGCTCCAGCTCCGCGGCTACCGCGGGCTGGTGGACCGGGCGAGCCTCCCGGTCCGGATCGACCCGCGCGACCCCGCCTGGGCGGAGCCGCTCCAGGCCGGCGCGCCGTTCCAGGCGTCGTTCGCCGAGCCCGGCGAGGCGTTCCTCGTGCCGCTCGTCGCGGACGACGAGCCGGTCGGGCTCGCCCTCGTCTCCGATCGCGCCCGCGGCCGGTTCGGGGACGACGAGCACGCGGCCGCCCTCACCGTCGCCGACTTCACGGCCATCGCCGTGAAGAACGCCCGGCGCTTCCAGGCGCTCGAGCGCGTCGGCCTGCGCGACCGCGAGACCGGCGCCTACAACCTCGCCTACTTCGTCGACTACGCCGGCAAGGAGTTCTACAAGGCCCGGCGGTACGGCCGCGCGTTCTCGCTGGTGGTCCTGTCGGTGGACAACGCGGAGCAGCTCCGGAAGGAGGCCGGCCGCGACGAGTACCGCCGGGTGATCCGCGACCTCGTGAGCGCGACCTCCCGCGTCGCGCGCGACGCGGACATCCTCGCGAAGGTCTCGGAGAGCGAGTACTACGTCCTCCTCCCCGAGACCGACTACTTCGGCGCGCTCATGTTCCTCCGTCGCGCGACGGAGGAGGTGCGCAAGGAGGAGTCCGTCCGGCGCGTCGAGGAGCGGCTCCCGGTCCTGCTCTCGATGGGCGCCGCCACCTTCCCGAAGGACGGGGAAGACTTCGACGAGCTGCTCCACTGGGCCCGGGGGCGGGTGCAGGAGCAGCGCGGATCGCTCCTGCGGCGGCTCCACCTCGACGACCTCGGCCGGAACGCCTTCTGGGAGCTCGCCGACCTGCTCCTCTCGGACAGGGCCCCCATCCCGGAGACCTCGCCGTCGGCGCGGCTCGACGACGACGGCGAGCTCTTCGCGGCCGCCCAGCGCGAGGCCGCCCGGGAGATCGCCCGCGACCCGCGCGCCCGCGGCCTCCTCTACGTGGGCGTGAAGGACGGCCTCGCCGGCGCCCCGCTCCGCGACGCGCTCCCGCCCGGCGATCCCGCCGCGCGCGCCGGCGACGGCTCCGTCCGGGTCTACCTCCTCGGCCCACGCGGCGGCGGCGAGGACGCGCCGCCGCACCCGCTCGTCACCGAGGTCTACCTCGACGGCGACCAGCGCCTCGCCGGCCACGAGCTCCTGCTCTTCATGTCCGAGCACTCGGCGTACGGCCTCCTCTCGGCCGGCGGCCGCACGTTCCACACCTCCGACGTGCCGCTCGTGGACGCCCTGGTCTCGAAGCTCCAGGCGCTCTACGACCTGCAGCCGCTCTAGCGGGACTCCCCCATGCCCCCCGTCCGGAAGATCCTCGTCGCCGATCCCGACCCGGCCGTCGTGCGCGCGCTCGCGCCGGCGCTCCGCCAGCGCGGGTACCAGGTCCACGCCGCTCGCGACGGGTCCCGCGCCCTCCAGATCGCGATCCTGCGGTTCCCGGATCTCATCCTCTTCGACGAGCGGTGCCCGCTGCTCGACGCACGGACCTTCGTCCGGATCCTCCGCACGAACCCGCGCACCGAGCGGATCCCGGTCATCCTCACCGGCGAGGCCGTCGAGCCGGACCGGGCCCGGCTCGGGACCTGGCTCAAGAAGCCCTTCAACCACGACGAGGTGCTCGCCCGGATCGAGCAGGTGTTCCGGCGCGTGGACGCGTCGCGCGCGGTCTCCGGCGACGGCCGCGACATCGAGGGGAACCTCGCGCAGATCCCGCTCGTCGATCTCCTCCAGATCCTCTCGGTGAACAAGAAGAGCGGCCGGCTCACGGTCGAGCGGGAGGGCGAGCACGCCGAGATCGCGCTCCGGGACGGCCGCGTCACGGACGCGACGGTCGGCGTCGTCACCGGCGAGAAGGCCCTCTTCCGGCTCCTCACCCGCCGCGAGGGCCAGTTCGCCTTCGTCCCGGGGCAGGACGTCGGGGCCGAGCGGATCGAGCGCAAGGTCGAGGAGCTCGTCCTCGAGGGGCTCCGGCAGGCCGACGAGGTGGCCCGCCTCCTCCCGCACCTGCCGGCGGCGACGGACGCGATCGAGCTCGCGGTCCACCCGAGCGAGATCCCCCTCGGGCTCCACCCGGTGACCGAGGAGGTGGTGGCGCTCCTCGACGGGCCGCGTCGCTTCCAGGACGTCGTCGACCGCTGCCGCGCCTCGGATCTCGAGGCGATGCGGGCCGCGCTCGCGCTCCTCGAGCACGGGTACGCCCGCCGCAGGGAGGGAGGCGCCCCCGCGCCACGGGGCGAGCTGCTCGCCGCGCACGAGCTGCACGGGCTCCGGGCCCGGATCGCCCGCGGCCGCTCCTCCGGTCCGCAGACCGTCGGGAAGATCGTCGTCGCCGGCGGCGGCCCGCTCGCGCGCCGCGCCGCCCTCGCCCGCTTCCAGACCGTCCCGGGCTTCCGGCCCGAGGCCGCGCCGCCCTCGGTGTTCGGCACCCTCGGGCGGCTCACGCTCGGCGACGGCGTGCGGGTGGACCTCGCCGAGCTCCCCGGCGATCGGGCCCAGCGCCCGCTGTGGCGGCCGTTCGCGTCCGGCGCGGTGGGCGCGCTCGTCCTCCTCCCCGCCGACGACGCCGAGCCGCTCCTCGACGAGCTCGCCAAGGTGCTCCGGCTCCCGGTCGTCGTGTGCGGGCCCTCGGAGGCTTCGGTCCCCGCCGCGCTCCGGGAGGCACCTGGCGGGTTCGTCTTCGGCGGGAGCGACGCGGCCGAGGGGCTGCGGGCGCTGCTCGCCGGCGCCGGCGTGCGGCAGGTGTACTGAGCGTCACCTTCACGCTCGCTCCGCACCCGAACGCGAACGCGCACCCGTGATCCGTGCCCGTCACCGTCACCGGCTTCTCCGTGACCCGTGAACCGGGTCGCGTGGCCCGTGGCCCGGTTCCCGTGTTCCGACCGCGCCGTCGGATCACGGGCCAGGGGACACGGGAGGCGGGAGGCGGGCACGGGCGGCGGTGACGGATACGGTCACGGTCACGGTCACGGTCACGGGAGGCTGGACGAGCCGTCCCCTCACGCCCGCTAGCCGCCGATCGCTTCCCCCAGCGCGGCGCGGACGGCGGGGCTGCCGCAGAGCAGGCGGAACTCGGCCCGCGTGAGCCAGGAGGTGCGGGAGCCCCGCTGGTCGCGGAGGGTGAGCCGGACCCGCTCCGCCTCGCGCGCGACGGTGGCCGCCGCCCCGGCGGAGAGCGCCCGCTCGAGCGAGCGGAGGTGACGGTGGATCCGGAGCGCCCGCTTCCCCTCCGGCGACGAGAGGGCGAGGAAGTGGCGATTCCGGCTGAAGCCGGGATCGTCGCGCAGGCGCTCGACGGCGCGCATCACGAAGTCCGCCATCGACCCAGGAGGTTAGCACCACCTCCCGCGCGCCGACCACCGATCGGCGCGCCGGGCGATCGCCGGGAGGGCCGCCACGTGCCGCGGGGCCGCCCCACCCGACGGCGAGGCGTCACGCCGGGATTACCGAGGTCCCGCTCACGATCCGCTCGATGGAGGCGCGCTCCCGGCGGCGGGCGGGCCCGACCACCACCGCGACGGCGTTCCGGCGCCGGAAGGTCTCGCGCGCGACGCGCTGGAGATCCGCCGGCGTCACCGCCTCGACCCGGCGGCAGCGCTCCTCGAACCCCTCCGGGGCGGAGAGCACCTCGCCGGCGCCGTACCAGCCGGCGAGGTCGGCGGCGGAGTCGAGCGAGAAGGCGAGCGTCATCCGGTGGCGGCGCTGGACGCGGAGCAGCTCCTCCTCGGGCACCGGCCGCGCCGCGAGGTCGCCCAGCACGCGCAGGACCTCCTCGACGACCCGGGGCAGCTTCCGCGGCGCGCAGGCGCCGTCGACGACGGTCATCCCGGAGTCGGCGAAGGTGTCGATCCCGGCGTGGAGCGAGTACGCGAGGCCGCGCCGCTCCACGATCTCGAAGGGGAGCCGCGAGGAGAGCCCGTCGTCGAGGATCCGCCGGATGCAGAGGTGGACCGGGTAGTCGGGGTGGCGCTCCGGCGGGCACGGGAACGACAGCGAGAACTCCGCCTGCGCGTCGTCGTGGCCGACGATCTCGACCCGGGCGCCGTCGGGCCAGCCCGGCGCCGGCCGATCCACGCTCAGCCGCCCCCGGGGCAGCTTGCCGAGGTACCGCTCCGCGAGGGACGCCACCTCGGCCGGGCGCACCGGCCCGGCCACCGCGAGGACGAGGTTCGCCCCGGTGTAGAAGCGCGCGTGGTGTGCGCGGACGTCACGCGGCGTGAGCCTGCGGACGATCTCCGGCGTGCCGGCGATCTTGAGGGCGAGGGGGTGCTCGCCGAAGACGATCCGCTTCGAGAGGTTGTCCGGGTCGATGTCCCGCCCGTCCGCGTCCACCTCGTCGAGGATCTCCTCGAGGATCACCTCGCGCTCGACGTCCATCTCCTTGAGGAGCGGCCGGGTGATGAGATCGCCGAGCACCTCCAGCCCGACGCCCACCTCCTCCGGGTGAATGGGGGTGTAGTAGCAGCCGTGGTCGCGGGCGGTGATCCCGTTCAGGCTCCCGCCCGCCGCCTCGACCGCGGCGTTCATCGCCACGGTGTCGGGGAACCCGATCGAGCCCCGGAAGAAGAGGTGCTCGAGGAAGTGCGAGACGCCGTTCCGCTCGGGGGTCTCGTGCCGCGAGCCGGCGCGCACGTAGAGCGCGATCATCGCGGAGTGCAGCCCGGGCGCGGGGGCGGTCAGGACCCGCAGCCCGTTGGGCAGGACGGCACGCTCGATCTCGCCCCAGTCCGGCGCGCGGTGAGCTCGCGCCGCCGGTCGCCCGCGCGGCGCCGCCACCCGGAACCCGCGCCGGGCCGGTCCCACGTTCTCCTTCGTGCGCAGCTCGTGCCTCGGCCGCCTCATCCCGCCGCTCCCTCGCTCTCCGCGATCGCCACCGCTCGTTCCTCTCGCGCCGCCGGGAGGCGCACGGTGAACGTCGTGCCCTCGCCGACCGCGCTCTCACATCGGATCGACCCGCCGTGCTCCTCGACCACCTGCTGCGTGAACGCGAGCCCCAGGCCGGTGCCTCGCTCCTTGGTCGAGTAGAACGGCTCGAAGATGCGCGTCAGGTCACCTGGGGGGATCCCCCCGCCGGTGTCCCGGACCGTCACCTCCACCGCCCCCCCGTCCGCGCGCGTCGCCACCCGGACGGTCCCGCCGCCGGGCATCGCCTCGCGGCTGTTGCGCAGCAGGTTCAGGAACACCGCGCGGAGCTGGTTCTCGTCCCCGCGGATCGCCGGCAGCTCGGGGGCGAGCGAGCGCTCGAGCCCCACCCGGGCCGCCTCCAGCTCGGGGGCGAGGAAGTCGAGGAGGCTGCCGACGATCTCGTTCAGGTCCTGGCAGCCGAAGGTCGGCCGCGGCAGGCGCGCGAAGCGGAGGTACTCCTCGGCGACGCCGTTCAGCCGGTCCACCTCGCGGGAGACGGCGGCGACCAGGCCGAGCGCCTCCCGCGGCGGCCCGGGCAGCGCGCCGAGCTCCTCCGCGAGCAGCTCGGTGTTGAGCCCGATGGCGTTCAGGGGGTTCCGGATCTCGTGGGTGATCTGGGCGGAGATGCGCCCGACGGCCGCGAGCCGCTCCGCCCGGCGCAGCTCGACGCGCTGCCGGTCGAGGGAGCTCGCCATCGCGTTGAACTCCCGGGCGAGGAGGCCGATCTCGTCGCGGCTCCGGACCTCGACCTTCCGGGAGAGGTCGCCGGCCGCGACCGCCTTCACGCCCTCGGTGAGCCGCTGGATGGGGGCGAGCAGCCGGTGGGAGATGGTGGCGGCGCCCACCCCGACCGCGAGGGCGAGGAGCGAGTAGATGACCGAGAGCAGGACCGTCGTGGACTCCGTCTGCTCGGCGGCGTGCATGCGGTCCGCGATCTGGCTCTCCAGGGCGACCTGCAGGAGCTTCACGTCGAGGGAGAGCCCCTTCTCGAGCTGCCGGACCGCCTGGACCCGGGCCTCGAAGGCCTCCGCGGTGCGCGGGTCCCGCCCCTCGCCGGCCTCGAGCGCGTCGAGGAGGGCGCGGGCCTCCCGGTCGTACTCCGCCCAGCGGCGATCGAGGGCGTCGAGCCGCGCGAGCACGTCGGTGAGGAACCGCGCCTCCTCCCCCCGGGCGGCCGCGCGGGCCTCGGTGGCGACCCGCCGGCCCTCCGCGATCTTCTCCCGGACCAGCGCGGGGAAGTGTGCGCGGGCGACGGGCAGGTACGCGCGGCGCGCGGCGGGGCCGAGGTCGCGCGCCTCGAGGGCTCGGGATGCGACCCAGTCCTTCACGTCGAGCTGTGCGGCGATCCGGGTGAGGGGGAGGTAGCCCGCGCTCAGGAGCCGCAGGTCCCGCCGGAGCCCGTGCAGGCGCGACACCCCGAACGCCGCCACCGCCCCGAAGGCGGCGAGCGCCACGGCGAAGGCGAGGAAGATCTTGGTCGCGACGCGGTGCATGCGGAGCCGCCGATCCTACCCCCTCCTGGCCGCGGGCTTCGGCGGAACGTTCCTAACCGCCCGGGACGCGGCCCGCCGTACCAAGCGCCCACCCGCCCGGCCGCGGAGCGCTTCCCAGCCGGCGGGTCCTGGAGTAGTGAGTTGTGATCCATCCGTCCCGGAGCCCCTCCATGGTGAACGGCCTCCTCGTCCTCGCCGCCCTGCTCGGCGTCCTCGCTGCCGTCGTCTTCTTCCTCTCCGCCCGGAAGGCGCGGGCGGAGCTCTCCGCGCGCCGCGAGGGGGAGGCGAAGCTCGCCGCCGAAGCGGAGGCGGCGCGCAAGGCCGCGGCCGACGTGCGCGCCGAGGCGAAGCGCAAGGGGGACGAGGCGAGCGCGCTCCGCGCCGACCTCGACCGCGCCAAGAAGAAGGCCTTCGAGCAGCAGGAGGCGGCGAAGCGGCTCGGGGGCGCGCAGGCGCTCCGCGAGGAGATCGACAAGCTCGCGGCGCGCCTCGCCGAGGCCCGCGCCGAGGCGGAGCACCAGTCCTCCCGCGCCCGCAACCTCGAGAAGGAGGTCGAGAAGGCGACGACCTCCGTGAAGCGGCTCGAGGCCGCCCGGGCGGCGCAGGCTCCGGCTCGGGCGCCGGCGCCGGCTCCGATCGCCGCGCCCGCCGCCGCCGCGGCAGCGCCCGGAATCGACGAGGGGAAGCTGCGGGCGGAGCGCGAGCGCGCCGACCGGGCGGAGGGCAAGGCGAGCGAGCTGCGCAAGCGCGTCGCGGAGCTCGAGCAGGCGCTCAAGAACGCCCGAGGCCGGCTCGAGACCGAGAAGCGCGTCTACATGGTGCAGAAGGGCGAGCTCGAGCTCGCCGCGGACCGGTACGCCGAGCTCCACCGCCGCCACGACGCGCTCCGCCGGGACCACGAGGAGCTGGTCGAGGCGGTCCGCCAGGCCGCCCGCGAGGAGCGCCGCCTCACCGAGAAGGAGGCCGCGCGCGCCGAGAAGCAGACCGCCCCCGCCGCTCCGGAAGGCGAGGCGGAGGCGAAGGGCGGGGCCGACGGCAGCGTGGGGTGAGAAGGGCGGGGCCGGGCTTTTCAGGATCTGACCGTGCCCGTTCCCGTGACCGTGACCGATCCCCCGTGCCCGCCTCCCGTGTCCCGCCGTCCGTGGCCCGTGTCTCCGTCGGATCACGGGATCGGGCCACGGGCCACGGGACCCGGTTCACGGTCACGGAGAAGCCGGTGACGGTGACGGGCACGGTGTACGGTCCGGCCCGATCCGGCTTCGGGCCGCTCCCTCACTCCGCCGCGTTCGCCAGCACCTTGTAGAGCGGGCCGAGATCCCGGAACACGCCGAGCAGATCGCCGAGGGAGACGCTCCGCGCCTCCTCCCGGGTGAAGGCGATCCCGACGTCCAGGCCGGGCCTGCCCGGGGCGAGCTCCTCGCCGAGCTCGGTCCAGAACGCGGGCGAGTGGGCGGGCGCGAGCTCGGGCAGCTCCTCGAAGTTCCAGTCGGTGAACTGTCGCAGCTTGCGGAAGGGCTTCCCCTTCCTCGCCAGGTTCGCGGCCTCGTGGGCGAGCGCCTGCTGCATGGCGATCCGCCGCGGCGACTCGCCGCGCACGCCGACGCGCGCGTGGAGGTGATCCCGGGTGACCACCACGCCGAGGAAGGGGAGGCCGCGGTAGCCCTTCGGGCTGTCCGAGAAGGCGACGAGGAGCTCCTCGGGCGCGGTGTCCTTGCGGTGGGGGAGCTTCCCGGGGTGGGCGAACAGCTCCTTGCCGGCGACGCGCGAGAGCCCGGAGACGCACTGCTCGCCGATGGCGAGGAGCTTCGGCTGGAGCGTCTGCTCGAGGGCGGCGGCCCGGAGCTCCGGGTCGTCCATCTCGAAGAGCGCGAAGTCCGTGGGACCGAGCCCGAGCCCTGCCATCGAACGCTCCCGCGCCAGCCAGGGAAGGCCCGATCCTACCACACGTTGACGGACCGGCCAGGCTCTGCGAGGTTTCCGCGGCGATGCAGAAGGATCAGCGGCTGCTCGATCTCGCGGCGCTCCTCCTCAAGGCGGCCGAGCCCGTCTCGTGGCGCGAGATCCAGGAGCAGTTCCCGGAGGACTACGGCGGGACGGACGAGGCGGCGATCCGCAAGTTCGAGCGGGACAAGGCGGACCTGCTCGAGCTCGGGATCCCCGTCCGCTACGCGGCCGGCGACGAGGATCTGCCGGCCGGCTACCTCATCGATCGCGACGAGTTCTACCTCCCGGATCTGAAGCTCCCGCCCGAGGACCTCGCGCTCCTCTACGTGGCGGGCTCGGCGGCGCTCGCCAGCGGCGCGTTCCCGTACTCCCGCGACCTCGCCCACGCCCTCTCGAAGCTCTCCTTCGCGGCCCGCGCCCCGGGCGCGTCCGAGGCGGCGGCGTTCGCCGCGCGGCGGCTCACCGCCGACGCGGGCGAGCCGCGCCCCGAGGTCGCGCAGTGGATCGAGGAGCTCTCGCGGGCGATCGCCCTCCGGAAGCGCGTCCACCTCGCCTACCTCGGGGCCGAGCGGCGCGAGCGGACCGAGCGCGACGTCGATCCCTACGGCCTCTTCCAGAAGGGCGGCGCCTGGTTCCTCGCCGGGTACTGCCACCTCCGCGAGGACATCCGCACGTTCCACGTCTCCCGGATCGAGGCGCTCACGGTGAACCCCGCCGCGCCGCGCACGCCCGACTTCAAGCCGCGGAAGGACTTCTCCATCGCCGCGTACGCGACCCGCGAGGCCTGGGAGTACGACGTCCACGCGCCGGTGCGCTGCCGGGTGCGCCTCGACCCGCCGATCCCCGCCGAGGTGCTCGCCTCCTTCGGACCCCGCGCGAGGACGAGGGAGGAGGGCGGGGGGGCGGTGATCGAGGTGGACGCGACCAACCAGGAGGGGCTGCTCCGGCACGTGCTCGCGCTCGGCGAGCGGGCGGAGATCCTCGCGCCGAAGGCGCTGCGCGAGCGCGCCCGCGAGGTGCTCTCGACGCTCGCACGGAGGCTCGCGTGACGCGGACGGCGCGGGGGAGCGGCCGCGCGGCGGCGCGGAAGGCGGGGAAGCCGGGAAAGGCGGCGCCGGCGGTCCCGGCGGCCCCGGCGGCGAGCGCCCCGAGGGCGGCGAAGGAGCGTCCGCCGAAGGCGCGCGGGTCGCACGCGGCGCGCACCGATCCGCGCGAGCGGCTCCGGCGCGTGCTGTTCCTCGTCCCGTACGCGGTCCGCCACCCCGGCATCCCGGTGAAGGACCTCGCGCGTCGCTGCGGCTGCACCGAGAAGGAGCTGGTCGAGGATCTCGACTTCCTCCTCGGGGTCGGGTCGCCGCCGTTCGCTCCGGACGACTTCCTCGACCTGTACGTCGAGCGGGACCGGGTCTACGTCGCGCTCCACCAGAGCTTCTCGCGGCCGCCGCGCTTCACCGAGAGCGAGGCCGCCGCCCTCGCCGCCGCCGCCCAGGGGCTCGGGGGCGAGGGGCGGGAGCGGGCGGTCGAGGCGCTGCGCGACGCGGTCCCCCGGGACCGGCGCGCGAGCTTCGACGAGCTCGTGGGCCGGATCTACGCGGGCGCGCCGCCGGCCCGCGACTCGGTGCTCGGGCGGCTCCAGCGCGCCATCGCCGATCGCCACTCGGTGAAGCTCGCGTACCACTCGGCCTCGCGTGACGCCGAGACCGAGCGGGTGGTCCACCCGTACACGCTCGCCCAGCGGTTCGGCCACTGGTACCTGTACGGCCACGACGCGGCGCGCGGGAAGGCGCTGGCGTTCCGGGTGGACCGGATCCGCGACTGCGCCGCCCTCCCGGATCGCTTCGAGGCGCCGTCGGAGGCGGAGCTCGCGCGGGCGCGCCTGTTCTCCGAGCCGAGCGGGGAGCCGGTCCGGCTCCGGCTCGGGCCCCAGGCGGCGCCGTGGGCCCTGTCACGCCCGGGGATCGCGCTCGCGAAGCGCACGGAGAAGGGCGGGGCGGTGGTGGAGATCCGCGGGGCCGGCGACGAGTGGGCGACCCGCCTGGCGCTCTCGCTCGGCGGCGACGCCGAGGTGATCGCCCCGGCGTCCGCGCGCCGCCACTTCGTGGAGGCGGTGCGCCGGACCCTCGCGCGGTACGAGCCCCCCGGCTCCTGATGGCGCGGCGCGCGCGGAGGCTACGGCTTCTTCGCGCGCTGCCAGAGCTCGGCGACGGCGGCGACGTCGGAGTCCCCGCGCCCGGTCCGCACGCCCTCCGCGAAGAGCCGGCGGACCGCCTCGCCGAGCGCGAGCTTCACGCCGAGATCGGCGGCGGCCTCCTCGACGAGGCGCTCGTCCTTCTCGGCGAGGGAGAGCTTGAACCGCGGCGCGTAGTCCTTCCGCTCGACGAGCTCGCCCTTCATGAGGAAGAGCGGGGAGTGGAACGACGACGCCTGGAGCACCTCGATGATGCGCCAGGGCTCGAGCCCGCCGGCGGCGCCGAGCGCGAGCGACTCGCCGAGCGCGGCGACCATCGCGTTCCCGACCGCATACACCACGATCTTCATCAGGGCGGCCTTCTCGGGCTCGTCCAGCTCGAAGATCCGCGCGGCGACGGCGTGCAGCGCGGGCCGCGCCCGCTCCCGCGCCGCGGCGCTCCCGCCGGCGACGACGACGAGCTGCGCCTGCTCGGCGGCGCTGCGCGAGCCGAGGAGCGGGCAGGCGACGAACCGCGCCCCGCGCCGGGCCACCTCCTCCGCGACCGCCTTCGCCGCGCGGGCGCCGGAGGTGGAGAAGTCCACGAGCACGTCGCCGTGGGCGAGCCCGGCGAGCGCGCCGTCGGCGCCCTCCAGCACCGCCGAGAGCGCCGCCTCGTCGGAGACGCAGGTGAGCACGAGATCGCGGCCGGTCGCGCATTCCCTCGGCGTGCGGGCGAGCTTGCCGCCCTTCGAGACGATGTGATCGGCGCGCGATGGGGTCCGGTTCCAGACGGTGAGCTCGTGCCCAGCCTTGCGGAGGTTGTTGGCGATGGGCTCGCCCATGGTCCCGAGTCCGATGAACCCGATCCGCATGCGCATGCGACCTTTGTAAACGATTGCACGCCGGTGGGCCATGGTCCCGGTTGCCGCGCCCGGGTGCGTCACCGATCGCGGGTACGCGAGAGCGCTGGCGCGGCGTCGCGTTCTCTGCCACGCTCGTCGTCCGCCCCGCACGGGCAGGGCGCAAAGGGATCACCTCGGAGAGGCGATGGGCACGGCAGACGTCATCGTGGTGGGCGGCGGCATCAGCGGCCTCGCGTTCGCGTGGAAGGCCGGCCAGGCTGGCAGGCGGGTGCGGGTCCTCGAGGGCGACCAGCGGGTCGGCGGGTGCCTGCACTCGCACCGCCGCCCCGACGGGTACTGGTTCGAGATGGGGGCGCACACCGCCTACAACAGCTACGGCGGGTTCCTCGACATCGCGGTCGGTGCCGGCGTCGCGGGCAAGATCATCCAGCGCGGCCCCGCGCGGTCGAGGTTCGGCCTCCTCCGCGCCGGCCACGTCCGCTGGCTCACCCCGCCGAAGATCCTGCTCCAGCTCGACTGGCTCGAGGCCGGCCTGAGCTTCCCCGCCGGGATCTTCCGCAAGAAGGAAGGCCAGACGGTCTACTCGTACTACTCGGGGCTGGTGGGGCGCCGGAACTACGACCGGCTCTTCTCCCCGTTCTTCGCGGCGGTCCCCTCGCAGAAGGCGGACGGGTTCCCCGTGGAGGGGCCGGGGTCGCTGTTCAAGAAGCGCCCGCGCCGCGAGGAGTTCGTGCGGAGCTTCGGGTTCGACGGCGGTCTCCAGCTCGTCTGCGAAGCGGCGGCGCGCTCGCGAGGCGTCGAGGTCGAGACGGGCGTCGCCGCGACCCACGTCTCGCGCGCGGGAAGCGAGTACGCGGTCACCACCGCGGACGGCCGCACCGTCACCGCGCCGCTCCTCGCCCTCGCCGTCCCGCCGCCGCAGGCGGCCGCGCTCGTCCGCGAGGACCTCCCCGAGCTGGCCACCGCCCTCGCGCGGGTGGCGACGACGGAGGTGGAGAGCGTGGGGGTGGTGCTCCCGCGCGATCGGTGCTGGATGCCCGAGTGCGCCTTCCTCGTGCCGGTGGACGACCTGTTCTTCTCGGCGGTGACGCGGGATCCGTTCCCGGATCCGCGGCTCCGTGCGTTCGCCTTCCACTTCAAGGGGGCGGTGCCCCGCGCGGACCGGCTCCGGCGCGTCTCGGAGGTGCTGCGCGTCCCGGTCGGCGAGCTCGGCGAGCTCGTGGAGCAGCGGCGGGTCCTCCCGTCGCCCGCGCTCGGCCACGGCAAGCTGGTCGCGGAGATCGACCGCTGCCTCGCGGGCGGGAAGCTCGCCGTCACCGGGAACTTCTTCGGCGGCCTCGCCATCGAGGACTGCGTCGCCCGGTCGAACGACGAGTGGCGGCGCGTGGGCGGGTAGGCAGAGGGCGCGCCGGTTCGGACCGTCACGGGACCCGGTTCACGGGTCACGGAGAAGCCGATGACGGTGACGGGCACGGATCACGGGGCGTGCCCCGGTCGTCAGCTCCCGAGCAGCCCCGACAGGAGCGTCGCGAGGTGCCGCGGGCGGAGCTCGCCGGCCGGCGCGACGAACACGGTGTCGTCGCCGGCGAGCGTCCCGAGCACCTCCGGGAGCTGCGCGAGGTCGATGGCCCGCGCGATGGCCGGCGCGCTGCCGGGCGGCGTCCGGATGACCACCATCGACGCGTTCGCGGAGACGGCGGTGACGAGCCCGCCGAACGCCGCGAGGTCCGCCGCGCCGCGGGGCGTCCCGTCGGCGCCGTCGCCGTCGGCGAGCTCGTAGATCGTCCCGCCCTCCGGGCGCGAGACCCGGCGCGCGCCGAGCCGCGCGAGATCCCGGGAGAGGGTCGCCTGCGTGGCGCGGAAGCCCGCCCCGGCGAGCGCCTCGAGCAGCTCCTCCTGCGTCGCGATCCGGCTGGACCGGATGATGCGGGCGACGGCGTCGCGGCGGCGCTCGGCGGCGGTCATCGCGGCTCCCCGAGGGTGATGAGCGAGCCGACGCCGCGATCGGTGAACAGCTCGGCGATGACGGTGTGCGGCTGGCGGCCGTCGAGGACGTGCACGCGGTCCACGCCGCCCTGGAGCGCGGCGAGGATGGCGTGCGCCTTCCACTTCATCCCGCCGGTGATCGCCCCCGCCTCGAGGCGGCGGGCGAGGTCGGGGGCGGTGAGCTGGCGGACCAGCGCGCCGTTCGGGGAGGACTCGAGCACGCCGGCGACGTCGGTGAGGTAGATGAGCTTCCGCGCGCCGAGCGCGACCGCGACCGCCGACGCGACCGCGTCCGCGTTGATGGAGAGCCCCGTGCCGTCGTCCGCGAGGCCGATCGGCGAGATCACCGGCACGTACCCACCGTCGAGCAGCATCTGGAGGAACTTGCGGTTCACCTCGACCACCTCGCCGACGTGGCCGAGATCGACGCCGTCGAGGGACGGGACCTTCCGCGCGCGGACGAGCTTCCCGTCCTTCCCGGAGAGGCCGACGGCGCCCGCGTTCCGCGCGTTGAGCAGCGCCACCAGCTCCTGGTTCACCTTGCCGGTGAGGACCATCTCGACGACGGGGAGGCTCTGCGCGTCGGTCACGCGCATGCCGTCCACGAACTCGGTGTGCTCGCCGAGCTTCTCGAGGGTCTTCGTGATCTCCGGGGCGCCGCCGTGGACCACCACCGGCTTGAGCCCCACCTTCTTGAGGAGGGTGACGTCCTCCGCGAAGGCCTCCTTGAGCCCCTCCTTCACCATCGCCGCGCCGCCGTACTTGATGACGGCGACCTGGCCGGAGAAGGCGGCGATGTACTTGAGCGCCTCGGCGAGCAGGGTCCGCTTGAACGCCGGGCTGTAGTTCGCCACCCGGTCGTCCTTGGCGACCTGGCCGTCGGGGCGCTGGACGATCATCGAGCTGTAGTCGGCGTTGATCTTCACGTAGTCGTAGGAGAGGTCGCACCCCCACGACACCGCGCGCGCGTCTCCGTCGGCGAGCTCGACCAGGACGTCGATCCGGCCCTCCCGCATCCGGGCCCGGAGCGCCTCGCGATCGAGCTCGACCGGGGCGCCGTTCGCGAAGACGACGACGCCCTGGAGCGTCACCTGCGCGCGGAACGGGTCGATGGCGTACCCCGCGGCGCCGGCGCGGGCGCCCACCGTGGCGAGGATCCGTCCCCAGTTCGGATCGGCGCCGAAGAGCGCGGCCTTCACCAGCGGCGACGACGCGACGGAGCGGGCGCAGTCGCGCGCCGCCTCGTCCGTGGGGGCGCCGGAGACCACCACCTCGACCAGCTTGGTGGCGCCCTCGCCGTCGGCGGCGATGGCGCGGGCCATCTCGCCGAGGAGGTCGCCGAGGGCGTTCTCGAGCCGGTCGAGGTCCGCCCCGGGGTCGTGGATCCGCGGATTCCCGGCGAGCCCGTTCGCGAGGGCGTAGACGGTGTCGTTCGTGGACATCTCGCCGTCCACGGTGACCATGTTGAGGGTCCGCTGCACCGCGCGCGAGAGCGCGCCCTGGAGCGCCGGCGGGGAGACGGCCGCGTCGGTGACGATCACGCACAGCGTGGTCGCGAGCTGCGGGGCCAGCATGCCCGAGCCCTTGCAGATCGCCGACACGATCGCGGTCTTCCCGCCGAGGATCACCTCGCGCGCCGCCATCTTCGGGCGCGTGTCGGTGGTCATGATGGCCTCGGCGGCGAGGTCGGGGTGGTCGCCGAGCGCCTCGACGAGCGCGGGCAGGGCGGTGACGATCTTCATCGCCGGGAGGCGCGCCCCGATCACGCCGGTGGAGGCGGTCAGGACGGCCCGCTTCTGGATCCCGAGCGCGTCTGCGACGGCGGCCCGGATCACCGTCACGTCGTCGAGGCCGGCCGGCCCGGTGAGCGCGTTGGCGTTGCCGGAGTTCGCCAGGACCGCCCGCATCCCCTCGGCGGGGACGCGCCCGCGCGCGTCGAGGACCGGCGCGGCCGTGGCCTTGTTGATCGTGAAGACGCCCGCCGCGGCGGCGGGGTGATCGGAGACGACGAGGGCGAGGTCGCGCCGGCTGGGCTTCAGGCCGCAGTGCACGCCGCCGAAGCGGAAGCCCTTCGGGATCTTCACTTGCTAGCCCCCCAGCAGGTCGAGGCCGGTCGCCTCCGGCCAGCCCATCGCGGCGTTCAGCGCCTGCACCGCCTGGCCGGCGGCGCCCTTCACGAGGTTGTCGATGGCCGAGACGGCGACCGCGACGCCGGCGCGGGCGTCCACCGCGACCCCCACGTGGCAGCGGTTCGTGCGCACCACGTCCTTCACCGACACCCGCTCCGCCGCCATCGGGCGCACGAACGCCTCGCGGCCGTACGCCGCCTGGAGCGCCGCCCCGAGGTCGGCCGCGCTCGCGCCGCCGGCGAGGCGGAGGGTCGCGGTCGCGAGGATGCCGCGCCGGATGGGGACGAGCACCGGCGTGAAGGAGAGCGCGCCGCACGCCCCCGCGAACCGGGCCACGGTCTGCTCGATCTCGGGGACGTGCTGGTGCTTGCCGAGCCGGTAGGCGTGGAGATCCTCGCCGAGCTCGACGAAGCTGTAGTCCTCGGAGGCCTTGCGGCCGGCGCCGGACACGCCGCTCAGGCCGGTCACGGCGATGCCCTCGGGCGAGACGAGCCCGCTGCGCACCAGCGGCGCGAGGGCCAGGGCGATGGCGGTGGCGTAGCAGCCGGGGTTCGAGACGAGCCGCGCGCCGGAGAGGCCGTCGCGAGCGAGCTCGGGCAGGCCGTAGCGCGCCTCGGCCAGGAGCTCCGGCGCCGGGTGCGCGAAGCCGTACCAGGCCGGGTACGCGGCGAGATCGGCGAGCCGGAACGCGCCGGAGAGATCGACCACGCGGACGCCGCGCGCGAGGAGCTTCGGCGCGAGCTCGGCGGAGACGGAGGCCGGCGTCGCGAGGAAGGCGATCTCCGCGTCGGCCCCCTCGCCGTCGGCGAGGGGTCGGTAGGAGAGGGCGGCGGGGGCGCCGTCGAGCGGGAGCCGCGCGCCGGCGGTCTCGCCGCTCCAGCGATCGGAGTACAGCGCGGCGAGGCGGACGCGCGGATGGCGGGCGAGGAGGCGCGTCAGCTCGAGCCCGGCGTAGCCGGAGGCGCCGACGATCGCGGCTGGATGGACATGCATGGGTCTGCATAAATATGCAGACGGCCCGAGATGTCAACGGGATGGGAGCCAGACCCGGGAAGAAGGTCTCGGACGCCGGGCTTCGGGCCTCGGGGCGCGAGAGCGGCGCGAAGCCCGAAGCTGAAAAAGAGGACGGGCCGGCGGTTCGACCCGCCGGCCCGTCGCGTGTGCCCAGGAGAGGATTCGAACCTCCACGGTTTTGAGGCCGCCAGACCCTGAATCTGGTGCGTCTACCAGTTCCGCCACCTGGGCGATGGGGGCCTCCTCATTAGCCAAGGCCATTCAGGGTGTCAACATCGCTCGCCCGTCTCCGGTAGAATCCCCCGCCCGGAGGCTGCCCGATCGATGCTCGCCACACTGTCTGCGCTTCATCTCCTGCTCCTCACCCAGGCCGCGCCCGTCGTGCCGTTCCCGCCCGTCGGGCCGGACGGCGGGGACGAGGCCGCTCAGCCGGCCCCGCCGCAGCAGGAGAACCCGCCGCTCCCCCGGAAGGAGAGCGCTCCGCGCCCGACCGCCGCCCTGCCCGCCGCGCCCGAGACCCCCGCCGAGCCCGCCGAGCCCGCTCCAGCGCGGCCGGCGGAGCAGCTCCCGGCGCCGCGCACGATCCCGACGCCGCCCACCCAGCTCTCGCTCCTCTCCGCCGAGCCCCTCGGCGGCGGCTCGGCGATGCTCGCGCAGGCCGGGTGGTCGCAGCTCTCGTTCCTCTACGCACAGGGGATCACGCCGCAGGATGACCTCGGAGGCTTTGTCGATCTCGACTGGTCTACGACCGAGCTCCACCTCGGCGTCTTCTACAGGCACCCGTTCAGGGCCGTGGGCCCGTTCGCGATGGCCGGCCGCTTCGAGCTCGCCTGGTACAAGGACTTCGGCGGGACCTGGTTCCACGACTCGAACCATGAGGATCGCGGGCTCGAGGCGAACCCGGGGGTCTCGCTCTCGCAGCGGACCCGGAGCGGCATCGTGTCGATCATCGGGGAGGTGCCGCTCACCCTCACCCTGCGGGCCGACAGGGGGATCCTCTTCAGGCCGCGGGTCTCGCTCGCGTACGAGGCTCCGCTCTACGACGGGTACACGCTCGGCGCGCGCGTCGGGATCGGCTACCGCGGCGGCGCGGGCGACGCGCCGATCTCCGGCAGCCGGGCGGAGCTCACGTTCCTCGTGGTGGGCGGGTACCGGGTGTTCTGAAGGAAGCACCGGGGCACGCCCCGTGAGCCGTGCCCGTCACCGTCACCGGCTTCTCCGTGACCCGTGAACCGGGTCGCGTGGCCCGTGGCCCCGTCCCCGTGGCCCGACCGCCGTCGGATCACGGGCCAGGGGACACGGGAGGCGGACACGGTCGAGCCGGTCCTCCGTGAGCCGTGCCCGTCACCGTCACCGGCCTCTCCGTGACCCGTGAACCGGGTCGCGTGGCCCGTGGCCCCGTCCCCGTCGTCCGACCGCGCCGTCGGTTTACGGGCCAGGGGACACGGGAGGCGGGAGGCGGGGACGGGAAACGGTCACGGGCACGGTGACGGATCACGGGCCCTGGGGCCCGCCCCTCACCACCGCATCGCGCACGCCACCGGCACGGCGCCGGGGCGCCGATCCTCCGGCGCCGCGTCCGGGAGCGACTCGAGCTTGTCGCAGGCGCCGTCCACGCCCTCGAGGCGGGAGAGCATCTCCTTCGCGGACACCACGCCCATCACCCGGTCGGGCACCTCGCGGCCGTGGCCGTCGAGGAAGACCACCGTCGGCATGCCGACCACGCCGTACCGCTCGGCGAGTGCCGTGAACGCGTCGTCGCCCGCCGTCCCGTCGATCTTCACCGCCACGAAGTGCTGGGCCGCGGACTGCACCGCCGGCTGGGACCAGGCGATCTGGTCGAGCTCCTTGCAGGCCACGCACCAGTCCGCCCAGAAGTCGAGGATGACCGGGCGCCCCTCGCTCCGGGCCTTCGCGATCGCCTGATCGTAGGAGCGGAGCCAGGCGAACGTCGCGCTCGCACGCTGCCGCTCCTCGCGCGCGCCGGCGGCCCCCGCGCCGTAGACGATCCCGCCGACGAGCAGCGCCACGCCGAGCGCCTTCACCGCCCGGGCGAGGGCCGGGCCGTGGAAGCTCCCGTGCAGCGCCCCGAGGAGGACGCCCGCCGCCGCGGCGGCCGCCGCGGCGTAGGCGGCTCCGTGCGCCGCCGAGAACAGCGCCCTCGACTGCGGGAGCGCGCCCTTCAGGAAGACGAGGGCGGCGGCGAGGAGCGCCACCCCGAAGACGGACTTCACCGTCTCCATCCACGGACCGCTCTTCGGCAGGGCGACGGAGAAGGCGCCGATCAGGAAGAACAGGAGCCCCATCCCGAGGGCGTACGTGAACATCACGCCGACGCCGAAGGCGACGGAGCCCTTCGCGGCGATGAAGGTGAGCGCCGCCGCGAGCACCGGGCCGGTGCAGGGCGCGGCGATGATCCCGGCGACGAGCCCCATGCCGAGCGCGCCGGCGCGGCCGGCGCCGCCGACGCGGTTCAGCGCGAGCTGGAGCGAGGACGGCAGCCGCAGCTCGAACGCGCCGAACATCGACAGCGCGAGCGCCCCGAGCACGAGCGCCACCCCCGCCATCGCCCAGCCGTTCTGCATCACGCTGCCGAACGCCCTCCCGGTGACCGCCGCGCCGACGCCGAGGGCGGAGTACGTGACGGCGATCCCGAGGACGTACAGCGCCGAGAGGGTCACCGCCTCCGCGCGCGACCCCGCCTTCCGGGCGCCGAACAGCGACACCGTGATCGGGATGAGCGGGTACACGCACGGGGTGAGGCTGGTCGCGACGCCCCCGGCGAACGCGACGGCGAACGCCAGGAGCGAGCCGCGCCCGAGCAGGCCGCCGAGGCCGAGATCGGTGCCGGCCCCGGTCGGGGCCAGGCCGATCCGATCCGGGAGCCAGGCGACGGCCACGAAGGCCAGGGCGGCGAGGAGCAGGCGGTGGGAGGTGCGCATTTCTTGGGCTCGCTATGCTCGAAAAATGTCCTGTGGCAGCCAGGAGTTCGCCCGGGTGAGCGACGCTTGACCGGGTGAGCGTTTTCCTTATACTCGACCCTCACCGTCCACGTTCGAGCGCTCGGAGGGCGTTTTCCCCTCCTCGCTTCTCTCTGAGAGGTAACGGGCGAGATGAAGATTCCCATCTACATGGACTATCACGCCACCACGCCCGTCGACCCCCGCGTGCTCGACGCGATGTTGCCGTACTTCACCACCGACTTCGGAAACGCCGCCTCGAAGAGCCACGTCTTCGGCTGGAAGGCGGAGGAGGCGGTCGAGGCGGCCCGGGAAGAGGTCGCCCGGCTGGTCGGCGCGTCGGCCAAGGAGATCGTCTGGACGAGCGGCGCGACCGAGTCCGACAACCTCGCCGTCAAGGGAGCCGCCCACTTCTACCAGTCGAAGGGCAAGCACCTCGTCACCTCCAAGACCGAGCACAAGGCGGTGCTCGACTCGATGCACGCCCTGGAGCGCGAGGGGTTCGAGGTCACGTTCCTCGACGTGGAGCGGGACGGGCGGGTGGATCCCGGCCGCCTGAAGGCGGCCCTCCGCCCGGACACGATCCTCGTGTCCGTGATGCACGCGAACAACGAGACCGGCGTCGTCAACCCCATCGCGGAGATCGGCGCCGTCACCCGCGCCGCCGGGGTGGTCCTCCACTGCGACGCGGTCCAGTCGATCGGCAAGATCCCGTTCGACGTGGACGCGATGAACGTGGATCTCGCCTCGATCTCGGCCCACAAGATGTACGGGCCGAAGGGCGTCGGCGCGCTGTACGTCCGGCGCAAGCCGCGCGTCCGCCTCGTCGCCGAGATGGACGGCGGCGGCCACGAGCGCGGCTTCCGCTCGGGCACCCTGAACGTGCCGAGCATCGTCGGCTTCGGTAAGGCGGCCGCCCTCGCCCGCGTGGAGCGCGAGGCGGAGGGGGCCCGGGTGCTCGCCCTCCGGGAGAAGCTCAGGAAGGGGATCGAGCGGTCGCTCGATCTCGTGACCGTGAACGGCAGCCTGGAGCACCGCCTGCCGGGAAACCTCAACGTGAGCTTCGCCTATGTCGAGGGCGAGGCGCTGATGATGGCGGTGAAGGACGTGGCGGTCTCCTCGGGGTCGGCGTGCACGAGCGCGTCCCTCGAGCCGTCGTACGTCCTCCGCGCGATGGGCGTGAGCGACGATATGGCGCACTCGTCGATCCGCTTCGGGCTCGGGCGCTTCACCACCGAGGAGGAGGTGGGGTACGTTGTGCGCCTCTTCGCCGAGAAGGTGACGAAGCTGCGGGAGATGTCCCCGCTCTACGAGATGGTGAAGGACGGCATCGACCCCAACCAGATCGCGTGGGCGAACCCCCACTAGGAACCGGATCCGCGCGCGCCGGGTCCAACGCGGGCGGGGGACAGGGAAGGAACCGAGATGGCGTACTCCGAGAAGCTCCTCGATCACTACGAGCACCCGCGGAACGTGGGCTCCCTCGACAAGAGCGATCCGGACGTGGGTACCGGCCTCGTGGGGGCGCCCGCCTGCGGCGACGTGATGAAGCTGCAGATCCGGGTGAACGACCAGGGCGTCATCGAGGACGCCAAGTTCAAGACCTTCGGCTGCGGCTCCGCCATCGCGTCCTCCTCGCTCGTGACCGAGTGGGTGAAGGGAAAGACGGTGGACGAGGCGCTCACCATCAAGAACACCGACGTGGCGACCGAGCTGAACCTGCCGCCGGTGAAGATCCACTGCTCGGTCCTCGCCGAGGACGCGATCAAGGCCGCGGTGTTCGACTGGCAGAAGAAGCACGGCCAGTCGGATCCTGCCGTGAAGCCGAACACGGTCCAGGGCGACCGGGCGGCGCTCGTGGCGGCCGGCGTCCTCAAGTCGGGGATCTAGCGGAGCGGCCATGGCCGGTGCGGCGATCGAGATCAGCGAGAAGGCGGCGGCCCGGATCCGGAAGCTCTCGGAGGAGCGGCAGTCGCCCGGCGGCGGGCTCAGGCTCGGCGTGAAGGGCGGCGGCTGCTCCGGGCTCTCCTACTTCGTGGACTGGGCGGACCGGCCCGCCAAGCTCGACCAGGTGATCGAGCGAGACGGCGCGCGGGTCTTCGTGGACCCGAAGAGCGCGCTGTTCCTCGCCGGGACCGTGATCGACTGGCAGCAGACGCTCATGCAGACCGGGTTCGTGTTCAGGAACCCCAACGTGAAGAGCGCGTGCGGGTGCGGGGAGTCCTTCACGATCTGAACGAGGGGAGGGCACGCTCCTCGCATGGCTCGCGGGGGGTGACCCGCGGCCCTCGCCGCTCGGACCCGGCGCGTCCGCCCGGCTCTTCGCGCAGGGGCGGTGACCAGGACGGAGGAAGTCGGTGCTGCACTGCTGGAGCTGCAAGACGCTGGAGGAGGAGCCCACGCCCTTCTGCCCCAGCTGCCGGAAGATCCAGCCCGTGGGGCGGACGGAGGACTACTTCTCGCTGCTCGGGCTCCCCCGGCAGTTCGCGGTGGATCGCGCGGAGGTCGAGAAGCGCTTCCGGGAGCTCTCCCGCTCGTTGCACCCGGATCGCTTCGCCAAGGCGGAGGCGCGCGAGCGGCGGCTCTCGCTGGAGCGCGCGACGCGCCTCAACGACGCGTTCCGGTACCTGAAGGACTGGCGCCTCCGCGCCGCCTACCTCCTCAAGCTCGCCGGCACGGACGTCTTCGCGGAGGGCAAGACCTTCGCCGACCCGGAGTTCCTCGAGGAGCAGCTCGAGTGGCGGGAGGCGATGGCGGTCGCCCAGGCGGACGGCGACGGCCCGGCCCTGGTGGCCATCGCCGAGCGGGCCCGCGAGCGCCTGGCGGCGCTCGAGGCGGAGGTCGCGGCCTGCTTCGAGGACGAGCACTGGTTCTCCGATCTCGTGCTCGACATCGCGCGCCGGCTCTCCCGGGCGCGGTACTACGACAACATCATCGCCGACGCGCGCCGCGCCGGCGCCTCGCTCCAGACGTAGTAAGAACAGGGACCATGCCCCGCGCCATCGGGATCGATCTCGGCACGACCAACTCGCTCGTGGCCCTCGTGGACGAGCGCAACCGCCCCCAGGTCCTGCCCGTGGACGAGGGGCGCCCCCTCCTCCCGTCCGCGGTGTTCTACGCCCCCGACGGCGCGGTGGAGGTCGGCGCCGCCGCCCGCCGCCTGGCGCCGGAGCGGCCGGTGGACACCATCCTCTCCGTGAAGCGGTTCATGGGGCGCGGCCCGGGGGACATCCGGCCGGAGGACCGCGGCATCTACCGCTTCGACGAGTCCGGCGCGGTGGTGCGCCTCGAGGTCGGCGGCGGCGCGCGCAAGGTCACGCCGATCGAGGTCTCCGCCGAGATCCTCCGCCGCCTCCGCCGGCACGCGGCCGACGCGCTCGGGGAGGCGCCGGGCGGCTGCGTCATCACCGTCCCGGCCTACTTCGACGACGCCCAGCGGCAGGCGACCAAGGACGCCGGCCGGCTCGCCGGCCTCGACGTCCTCCGCCTCCTCAACGAGCCCACCGCGGCGGCGCTCGCCTACGGCCTCGACAAGCGCGCCCAGGGCACCTTCGCGGTCTACGACCTCGGCGGCGGCACCTTCGACGTGTCGATCCTGCGGCTCGACGCGGGCGTCTTCGAGGTGCTCTCCACCGGCGGCGACACCCACCTCGGCGGCGACGACTTCGACCGCGTGCTCGCGCGGAAGCTCCTCGCCGAGGGGCTCGCGCAGCGGATCGAGGACCCCTCGCCCGGCGTGCTCCGCGCCACGGTGGCGGCCGCGCAGCGGATCCGCGAGACGCTCACGACGGAGGAGGCGGTCGAGGCTGAGGTGGAGCTGCCCGAGGGGCTCCGGCTGACGGTGCGGCTCACGCGCGCGGAGCTCGAGGCGCTCATCCAGCCGGTGGTGGACCGCACCACCGGCCCGACCCGCGACGCCCTCCGGGACGCCCGCGTCGCGAAGGTGGACGGCGTGGTCCTCGTCGGCGGCGCGACCCGCACCCCGCTGGTGCGCCGGCACGTGCGCGAGCTCTTCGGGCAGGAGCCGCTCACCGACCTCGACCCGGACACGGTCGTCGCCCTCGGGGCGGCGGTGCAGGCGGACGCCCTCGAGCGCGGCGGGCGCGAGGACGTGCTGCTCCTCGACGTCATCCCGCTCTCCCTCGGCGTCGAGATGATGGGCGGCGTGGTGGAGAAGATCATCCTCCGCAACTCCACCATCCCCGCCTCGGCGACCCAGGGGTTCACCACCTACGCCGACGGCCAGACGGGCATGGTCGTCCACGTCGTGCAGGGCGAGCGCGAGCTGGCCCGCGACTGCCGGTCCCTCGCGCGCTTCACGCTGAAGGGGATCCCGCCCATGCCCGCCGGCATCGCGCGCGTGGAGATCTCCTACGCGGTGGACGCGGACGGCATCCTCCAGGTCTCGGCGCGCGAGCTGACCACCGGGATCGAGCAGCGGATCCAGGTGAAGCCGACCTACGGGCTCACCGAGGACGAGGTCGAGCAGATGCTCGTGGAGAGCATCGAGCACGCGGAGGAGGACGTCTCGGAGCGCTTCCTCCGCGAGTGGCGGGTGGAGGGCGACCGGATCGTCTCCGCCCTCGAGACGGCGTTCGGGATGGACGGCGAGCTGCTCACCCCCGCGGAGCGCGCGCGGATCGAGGAGAAGATCGCCGGGCTCCGCGAGGCGATGGCCGGCTCCGACTTCCTCGCGGTGAAGGCGTGGATCGAGTCCGTGGACGCCGCCACGAAGGAGTTCGCCGAGCGGCGCATGAACAAGCACATCGCGAAGGCGATGTCGGGCCACCGGGTGGTCGAGTTCGCAGATCAGCCGCCCGCCACGGGGTCGAAGGACTCCGACCTCGAGTCCGGCGAGGGCGGGTGAGCGGGCCATGCCGCGGGTGACCTTCGTCCCGGAGGGGAAGACCGTCGAGGTGCCGGCGGGCACCTCGATCCTCGACGCCGCCGACGCGGCCGGGGTGGAGCTGCCGCACAACTGCGGCGGGGTCTGCGCCTGCACCACCTGCCACGTCTGGATCGAGCAGGGGCTCGAGTCGCTCTCGGAGATCGGGGACCGGGAGGACGAGCGGCTGAACGAGGCCGCCGGCCTCGGCCCCACCTCCCGCCTCGGCTGCCAGGCCGAGGTGGGGACCGCGGACGTGGTGGTCCGCGTCCCCCACAACCGGATCGCGAGCTAGGAGCTGACCATGCACTGGACCGACGTCCGCGAGATCGCCATCGCCCTGAGCGAGCGCCACCCCGACGTGGCGCCGCTCTCGGTGCGCTTCACCGACCTGCACCGCTTCGTCCGCGAGCTGCCCGACTTCTCCGACGACCCGCAGAAATCGAACGAGGCGATCCTCGAGGCGATCCAGATGGCCTGGCTGGACGAGGTCGAGGACTGAGCAGGCTGGAGCGGCGTCGGGCGTCAGGCCTGCGGCCCGTGCTCGCATCCGTACCCGACCCCGGACGCGAACCCGTACCCGTGTCCCGTGACCGTTACCGATCCCGCGTGCCCGGCTCCCGCCTCCCGTGTCCCGTGACCGTGATCCGACGGCGCGGTCGGACCACGGGAACCGGGCCACGGGCCACGGGACCCGGTTCACGGGTCACGGAGGAGCCGGTGACGGTGACGGGCACGGTTCACGGGGCTTGCGCCGGCCCGCGCCTGGGTCCCGTCGCCTAGAACTTCTTGAACCCGCCGGTCTCCTGGGAGACCGCGCCGTTCCGCTTCGGGGCGGGGAGGGCCGCGGCGTCCTCGGGCGCGGCGGGGTGCGTCGCGGGATGCGTGAGGGGGTGAGGCAGCTTCGGGTGCGGCAGCGCCGGGACGTGCGCGGCGGGAGCCGAGGCGGGTGCGTGGACGGGCGCGTGCAGGGCGCGCGGCCCGACGGCCGCCCGCTCCACCTGGAAGAAGCTCATGAGCTGCTGCAGCGCCTCGGCCTGGGCCGACAGCTCCTCGGCTGTGGACGACAGCTCCTCCGCCGCCGACGCGTTCCGCTGCGTCACCTGGTCCACGACGCCCATCGCCTTGGTCACCTGGGAGACCCCGGTGGACTGCTCCTGGCTCGCCGCCGCGACCTCCTGGACCAGCTCCGCCGTCTTCTGGATCGTCGGCACGAGGCCGGAGAGGAGCGCGCCGGACCGCTCCGCCACCTTCACCGACGAGGAGGCGAGCCCGCCGATCTCCTTGGCCGCCTTCTGCGCACGCTCGGCGAGCTTGCGGACCTCGGTCGCCACCACCGCGAACCCGCGGCCGTGCTCGCCCGCGCGCGCGGCCTCGATGGCCGCGTTCAGCGCGAGCAGGTTCGTCTGGTACGCGATCTCCTCCACGATCCCGATCCGCTCGGCGATCGTCTTCATCGCGCCGACCGTCTCGGTCACCGCGCGCCCGCTCTCCTCGGCGCTCCGCGCGCCGTCCGTGGCCATCCGCTCCGTCTGGCGCGAGCCCTCGGCGTTCCGGGCGATCGAAGCGCTCATCTCCTCGAGGGAGGACGTCGTCTCCTCGACGCTCGCCGCCTGCTCCCCGGTGCCCTGCGACAGCGACTGGGCGGTCGCGGACACCTGCTGGGAGGCGCCGGTGAGGGCCTCCGCGCCGCCGCGGACCTCGCCGATGATCCGGGCGAGCTTCTCCGCCATGTCGCGCATGGCGGCCTGGAGCCGGCCGGTCTCGTCGGTGCGATCGACGACCGGCAGCTCGCGGAGATCTCCGTCGGCGACCCGCTCCACGACGCGGAGCACGCCGGCGATCGGGCCGGTGATCGACTTGGTGATGAAGACGCTCACCGCCACGCCGAGCGCGACGCCGACGAGGACGATGAGGAGCATCGTGGCGCGGACGTCGGACGCCGCGGCGCCCACCACCGCCCCCGCCTCGGCCATCCTCTTCTGATGGACCTGGGAGAGCTGATCGAGGGCGTCGGCCAGCGCCCGGATCGGCTCCTTGAGCGGCGTCATCGCGGCGTTCGCCTCCTGCGGCGTCGCGTACTGCCCGTTCCGCGCCCCGGCGCCCACCTCCTGGAACCCGCGCACGTAGTTCTCGAGCTCCCGGCGAGCGGTGGCGACCGCCTCGCGATCGTTCGCGTCGCTCGCGAGGGTCGCCGCCTCGGCGAGGTGGTCGCGGAGCGCGCTCGCCTCCTTCGTCCAGCTCTCGAAGTACTCGGCCTGCTTCGCGCCCTCGCCGATGTTCAGGAAGGTGTCCTTCTCGTAGCGGCGCAGCAGGAGCGCCTCCGAGCGCGCGTCGTCGCAGAGGCTCGCCATCCGCGCGTCGCCGGAGAGCATGTCCAGCGTGGTCGCCGACACGCGCGCGAGCCCCCAGTAGCCCGAGAGCGCGACGGCGCCGGTGATCGCGAGCATGAGCAGGAAGGCGAGGGCGAGCCGCACGCCGATCGACATGTTCTTCATCGAGCACCCCTGTGCGGAGTCGCCGCACTCGACCAGGCAGCCCGAAGGCGCCGTTTCGTCGCGAGCCATTTGCATGGCCGGCGCCGGGATCCGGTGCGCCCGCCGTGAAAGCTACGAGTTCAAAAAAGTCTGCGAGTGTGTCGATGTCGCCACGGCCGCGTGACGCAGGTCAGAAATAGCCATACCACGAACGAGGGATGTCCTGCGTGACCTGGTACGGCGCGGACCCTCCCCGGGCGGACCCGGGCTCGCCATGAGAGGGGACGGGCTCCTCGGCGTTCACGCGGTCCACTTGAGGATCGACTGGGCGATCCGCGACAGCGGCAGGACCTCGTCCACGCCGCCCCGCGCGATCGCCTCCTTGGGCATCCCGAACACCACCGAGGTGGCCTCGTCCTGGGCGATGGTGTGGGCGCCGGCCGCCCGCAGCTCGGCCATCCCGTCCGCCCCGTCGTCCCCCATCCCGGTGAGGATCACGCCGACCGCGTTCGAGCCGGCGGCCTGCGCCGCGGAGCGGAACAGGACGTTCACGCTCGGCCGGTGGAGCGACACGGGCGGCCCGTCCAGCACGTCCGCGAAGTAGAGCGCGCCCGAGCGCCGGACCGCGAGGTGGTGGTTGCCCGGCGCGATCAGCGCCCGGCCCGAGACGAGGCGGTCGCCGGAGCACGCCTCCTTCACCTCGATCCGGCAGCTCTGGTCGAGCCGGCGCGCGAACTGGGCGGTGAAGACCTCGGGCATGTGCTGGACGATGGCGAGGCCGGGCGCGTCCGGCGGCATCGCCTCGAGCAGCGCGCGGAGCGCCTCCGTCCCGCCGGTGGACGCGCCCACCACCACCACCTTGTGCGTGGTCTGCCGGATCGGGGAGGAGCGCTTGGCCGGGAGCACCGCGTCGGTCGAGAGCTTGCGGGCCGGGGGCGCGGCCCGCCGCGGCCGCACCTTCGCCTGGACCGCGGCCCGGACCACGTGGACGAGGTGCTGCGCGGACTCCTCGAGGAAGCCCTTCACCCCGAGGCGAGGCTTCGCCACGATGTCCACCGCGCCCTCCTCGAGCGCGTGGAGCGCGACCTCCGTGCCGGGGCCGGCGAGCCCGGAGCAGACCACCACCGGGATCGGGTCCTCGCGCATCACCTTCTGCAGGAAGGTGAGCCCGTCCATGCGCGGCATCTCGATGTCGAGCACGATCGCGTCCGGCCGCTGCCGGCGCATCTTCTCCATCCCGATGAGCGGGTCGTTCGCCGTCTCGACGAGGAACCCGGCCCGACCGAGGATCTGGGCGAGCGCGGTGCGGACCACCGCGGAGTCGTCGACGACGAGGACGCGCGCAGGCACGTCTACCTCTCCGGTCGAGGGGGTGGCGCGAGCGTGTAGACGGTGGGGAGCACCGCCTTGGCCCGCGTGGTGAACCCGCCCAGGCTCTCGGCGTGACCGAGGAACAGGTACCCGTCTGGCTGGAGGTGGTCGAGGAGGCGGTGCACGACCTTCCCCTTCGTCTCCTTGTCGAAGTAGATGAGGACGTTCCGGCAGAAGATCACGTCGAAGCGCCCGAGCGCCGGGTGATCGTGGGTGAGGTTCAGGCGGGAGAACCGGACGAGCTGGCGGATCTCCGGCCCGGCCTTCATGAGCCCCTCCTGGCCGCCGTACCCCTTCAGCATGTAGGCCTTGAGGTACGCCTCGGGGATCTCGCGGGCCTTCTCGAGAGGGAAGACGGCCGCCTGCGCCCGGGCGAGGACCTTGGTGGAGAGGTCGGTCGCGAGGATCTCGAGGTCCCAGCCCTGGAACGACGAGAGGAGCGTCATCGCGAGCGTGTAGGGCTCCTCGCCGGTGGAGCAGGCGGCGCTCCACACCCGGAGGCGCCGCGGCCGCGTCCCCGCGTCCGCCTCGGCGCGCCACGCGGGGAAGATGCGGTCGCACAGGAACTCGAAGTGGCGCGGCTCCCGGAAGAAGTGCGTCTCGTTCGTGCAGATCGCGTCGAGCATCCGGATCCGCTCGGCCTCGTTCGCGGCGACGAGCTCGAAGTACTCGCCGAACGAGGTCGTCCCGAGCTCGCGCAGGCGGCGCGCGAGGCGCCCCACGAGGAGCGCCTTCTTCACCGGCGCGAGCCAGATGCCCGCCTCGTCGTTGATGAGGCGCTGGAAGCGGGCGAAGTCGCGATCGCTCACCGCCATGACGGGCGCGTGCGCCGCGTCGTTCGGCACCTCCCCCGCCGTGGTCGCCCGCGCGGTCACGTCCGAACGCCCCCCGCAGCGGCCGCGGCTACGCCGCCGGCGCCGCCTCGGGCGCGGCCTGCGGCTCCGCCGCGCCGGGCGCGGCGGCCTCCGACGCGGCGGCAGCGCCGGCGGGCTCCGGCGCGGGCTCCGCGGCGTCCTCGGGCAGCCCGTCCTTCACCGCCTGGGCGAACTCGCGCTCGTCGGCCGAGATCACGCGGTCGATGTCCAGCAGGAGCACGAACCGCTTGCCGACCTTGCCCATGCCGAGGAGGAAGTCCACCCGCACCTGCGTGCCGAAGGTCGGCGTCGGCTCGATGTCGGCGGGGCCGAGCTCGATGACCTCGCGCACCGCGTCCGCCATCACGCCCACGACGGTCGGCTGCCCGTCCATGACGGCCTCGACGATGAGGATGCAGGTGAGCCGCGTGACGGCGGTCTCGGGCAGCCCGAACTTCGCGGCGAGGTCGATCACCGGCACCACCGCGCCGCGCAGGTTGATGACGCCGCGCACCGAGCGCGGCGTCGAGGGCACGCGCGTGATCTCCTCGTACTGGAGGATCTCCTTCACCTTGAGGATGCCGACACCGTACTCGCACCCGCCGAGGCTGAAGGAGAGGTGCTGCGCGCGCTCGGTGTCCGTCGTCGTCGTGTTCTGGGCCATGTCCGACCTCCGTTCGTCCGTCTACGCCGCCGCAGCGGCCTGCGTCGCGTACCGCTTCAAGGTCTCGCGCAACAGGCCCGCGACGTCCAGGATGAGCGCCACCCGGCCGTTCCCGAGGATCGACGAGCCCGCCACGCCCGGGATCCCCTTGAACATGCCGCCGAGCGGCTTGATGACCGTCGAGCTCTCGCCGTGCAGCTCGTCGACCGCCACGCCCGCCATCTGGTTGCCGTGCTGCACGATGACGACGTTCTCCCGCCGCGGCCGGTCGCCCGCGACGTGGAGGTGCTCCCGGAGGCGCAGGTACGGGAGCGGCTTGCCGCGCACGTTGATGACGCCCCAGGGCGCCGAGGCCGCGGTCTCCTCCGGCGGGAGCTCCAGGCACTCGATCACGGCGTCGAGCGGGAGGATGTAGGTCTCGTCGGCGACGCCGACCCGGAACCCCTGGATGATGGCGAGGGTGAGCGGGACGCGGATGGTGATCGTGGTGCCCTGGCCGGGCGTGCTCTCGATGCCCACCGAGCCCCGGAGGGCCTCCACGTTGCGGCGCACGACGTCCATCCCGACGCCGCGGCCCGAGAGCTCCGTGACGGTGTCGGCGGTGGTGAAGCCCGGCTCGAACACGACCCGCGCGAGGTCCTCGTCGGTGACGCGGGCCGCGTCGCTCACGAGCCCCTGGGCGACGGCCTTCTCGGCGATGCGCCGACGATCGAGCCCGGCGCCGTCGTCGCTCACCTGGATCACCATGCTGCCCGCCTCGTGGTAGGCGCGGAGCACGAGCCGTCCCTCCGGGGTCTTCCCGGCCGCGCGCCGCGCCTCCGGGGCCTCGATGCCGTGATCGAGCGCGTTGCGGACCATGTGCGTGAGCGGATCGCGGATGTGCTCGATGACCGAGGTGTCCACCTCGACGTCCTCGCCCTCCACCTCGAGCCGCGCGAGCTTGCCGGAGGCGGTGGCGAGATCGCGGACGGTGCGGGCGTGCTGGAGGAACGTCGGCCCGATGGGGACCATCCGGGCCTTCATGATCAGCTCCTGCAGGTCGAGGTAGAGCCGGTCCGCCTCGCGGTGCGCCGTGAGGGCGTCCTCGAGGGTCACCCCGGCCCGCCGCTCGAGCATCTCGGAGAGCCGCCCGCGCACGATCGCGATCTCGCCGGAGAGGTTCAGCATCCGGTCGAGCTTGGCGACGTCCACGCGGAGCGTCCGGGACGCGTGGTGCTGCGCCGGCGTCTGCTCGGCCCCGTCGGCGGCCGGGGCCGCCGCGGCGGCCGGCGCGCTCGGCTCGGCGGGCCCCGCGGCGGCGGCGGCGAGCTCGGCGCGGAACGCGGCGATCCCCTCGGACGGCGCGGTGGCGCCGTCGGCGGCCTCGCGCACCGCGCTCCGGAGGACGTCCACCGAGCGGAGGAGGAGCGTGACGAGGACGTCGTTCACCGCGAGCGTCTTCTTGCGGAGGCGCTCGAGCACGTCCTCGAGGTCGTGGGCGACGTCCCGGACGACGTCGAAGGAGACGAGCGAGGAGGAGCCCTTGATGGTGTGGGCGTCGCGGAAGAGCGCCTGGAGGAGCCCCTCGTCGCCCGGCGCCTTCTCCAGCGCGACCAGCGTCTGCTCCATCCGGGCGAAGATCTCCTCCGCCTCCGCGAGGAACGTCGCGAGCAGGGCCTCCCGATCGATCTCGAACTCGTCCATCTGGCTCCTCCTAGAGCTGCCGGACCCACGCGGTCCCGTCGTCCACGTGGAAGATCAGCTTCCGCCCCTTCGTACCGCCGACGTCCTGGTCGAGCACGGGGATGCCCGCCTCCTCCAGGAGGCGGCGCGCGAGCGCGGCGTTCTCCTCGCCGAGGTTCCGGGAGGTCTTGAACGCGCCGATGACGCTCGCGCCGCCGAAGATCTTGGCGACGAGGGTCCCGCGGGTCGCGCCCGCGCGGAGCACCTCCTCGACGAGCGCCGGCACCGCGACGGTGCCGAACCGCGCCGAGCGATCACGCTCGACGTGATACGGCAGCAAGAAGTGGTTCATCCCCCCGATCCCGGTCGAGCGATCGTAGAGGCAGACCGCGACGCACGAGCCGAGGATGGTCGTGATCGCGGTCGGGCGCGCGGCCACGGCGAGCTGCCCCGCGTGCAGGTACACCTGCGCGCGACCGCCGCTGTCCGGGGTGCCGGAGAGGGCCGTCGCGGCGCGCTCGGGGGCGGTGCCAGGGAGCCGCGGCACCTGTTACCCCGCGGCCGCCGGGCGCGCGGTCTGCGCGCGGAGGTGCAGGGCGATCCCTGCGTGGCTCGAGAGCAGCTCGAACACGGCGTGGTCCGCCTCGGTCAGCCCCGGCTTGTGGCCGAGGAGACGGAAGATCGCGAGGACGGCGTACACGCGATCGCCGACCTTGAGGGGGACGCAGGCGGTGAGATCGCGGTCCTCCGGGGTGGGCTCGCCCCGGCCGGCGAGATGGAGCACGCCGGTCGCGGCGGTGCGGCCGATGGTCCCCGCGCCGAGCGCGATGTCCCGGAGCGGCTCCGGGTCCACCCCGAACGTGTGGATTGGCGCGAGGCGATCGCCTTGCACCTCGAGGACGGCGAGCTCCTCGGTGCCGATCAGGTTGATGACGATCTCCTGGAGCGCGCCGAGGACCTCGTCGCGCGTCAGGGCGCCGTGGATGCGATCCAGCGCGACGAAGAGCTGCGCGAGCTCGGAGCTCTTCTCCTCGACCGCGACGTACTCGTCGCAGATCCGCCGGTTCTCCGCCTCGATGTCGGCGAGGCGCAGCCGCAGCCGCTCGCGCTCGGCGCTCGCGTGGTCGATCGCCTCGCGCGCGAGGGCGAGCTCGGCGACGAGCCGCTTCTTCTCGAGGTCGATCGCGCCGTGCTCCGACCCGGCCATCGGCGGCGGCGTCGGGGTGGGCAGGGACGAGGCGCGCGCCTCCGCGAGCCGCTCCTGCTCGGACTTGAGCGACGCGACCAGCTCGCGCAGGCGCTCGTTCACCTTCTGCAGCTCGCGATGCTTCTCGCCGCCGCTGGCGAGGTCCGGCACCAACCGTGGCGAACGGGGGTCCGAGGGCATGGTGCGCTCCGGGCTACTGGCCGAGGCAGCTACGCACCTTCGCGAGCAGCTCCAGGCCGTTGATGGGCTTCGTGACGTAATCGTTGCAGCCGCTCGCGTACCCGGTCTCGACGCTGGCGAGCTCGCCGCGCGTCGTGACCATGATGACCGGGATGGTCGCGGTCTCCTCCGCCTCCCGCAGCTTCCGGCAGGCCTCGAAGCCGTCCATCCGCGGCATCACCACGTCCATCAGGATGAGGTCCGGGCGCTCGGCGCGAGCCTTCTCGACGCCCTCGAGGCCGTCCTTCGCCGTGACGACGTCGTATTCGCTCTTGGAGAGGATCATGCGCTCCATGAGCAGGACGGTGCTCGAGTCGTCGACGAGCAGGATCTTCTTGCGATCCACCATGTCTCCTCCGCGTGCGGACCTGCACCCTACTGCAAGCGGAACACCAGAGGGTGAGCCGGTGCGCCGCTCCGGCTGGTGGGGGAGCGGACCGGTGGAAGGTACACCCACCGGCCGGGCCCCATTCTCCGCAAGATCCTGCCGTCCCAGCGCGATCGGGCTTCGCGGATGGCTCGCCGTTGACCGGCTGTGATGTCCAGGATTGCCGCAGCGCGAGTAGCGCGAACGTGGGGGGTCATCGCGGCCCCGGGGGTCGCGGGCGCCGCGCCGAGCCGGGAAGGCCGGCGCGCGGCCCCTGGCGTCGCGCCGCGTCCGGGCGCAACGCATCAGGGACTGGAAATCACGTTGGAAAGTCTTTGGCGCGCGACGTGCTCTCGCTCGGACCATGACCGGAGCGATCTATTTCGCCGCAGGATTTCTCCTATCCATCGGCCCGTCCGCGCCGACCCACCCCCTCGCGCCTCCTCCGGAGGATCCGGAGCTCCTCGCATTGCGCGCTCTCGCCGCAGTGGCCGCCGGCGAGCCGGACGTGGCGGTGGTGCAGGCCGCGGTGGCACGGGAGGCGCTCCGCGGCACGCCGGATCCCGCCGAGTGGCCGGGCCGCGCGCGCAAGGCGGCGTTCCTGCCGCGGCTCACCGCGGAGATCCGCCACGACGAGCGCTCCAACCGGACCGTGGGGCTTCAGACCGCGGGTGAGGTGGACTACCTCCGTCTCACACCGGGGACGACGTTCATGGTCCGCGCCACCTGGACCCTCCCGGACCTCGTCGCGCACGCCGGCGAGGTCGCGGCGGCGACCGCGGCGGCGGCGCGCCAGCGGCACGTGGAGGAGGCGGTGAAGCGCGCGACGGTGCTCTACTTCGAGCGGCGCCGGCTCAAGCTCGCGCTCCTCCTCGTTCCGCCCGCGGACCCGCTCGGGCGCGCCCAGGCCGAGCTCGAGATCGCGCGCCTCGCCGCGGAGCTGGACGTCCTGACCGGCGCCGCGCGGGAGGCTGCACCGTGACGGCCGGGGGGCCGAGGCGTGGGGTCGCCGCCGTCGCAGCCGTCGCGATCGCGTGCGGCGTGCCGGTGCCCGACCCCCACGCGCGCGTGGCCGAGCTGTCGCCCTCGGGGGCCGGCGTCGCGCCGGAGGCGGTGGAGGCGGCGGTGACCTTCACCGCGCCGGTCGCGAAGGAGGGGCTCCTCGACGGCTCGCGCCTCGTCCTCGTGCCCGCCGCCGACGCGGCCGACGCCCTCACGGCAGTGGAGTCGGAGGCGGGCGCGAGCGGGCTCGCCGCGGCGGTCCCCGTGGAGGCGGCGCTCGAGGACGGCGGGATGCGCGCGACGCTCCGGCCGCGCGCCATGCTCCGGGGGTACACGGAGTACGCGCTCGTGCTCTCGTCACGGGCGCTCGCCGCGGACGGGCGCGCCGTCCTCGACGCGCAGGGGCGGCCGCGGGCGACGGTGGGCACGTTCGAGACCGGCGCGATCCCGGGCCCGCCGCCGCGGCCGGCGGTCACGGAGGTCCGGGCCGACGCGGCGACACCGGAGGCGGGCGGCGAGTACGTCGAGCTCGCGAACCTCGGCGACGGCCTCCTCGATCTCGCCGGCTTCCGGCTGGCCAAGCGGACCGCGACCGGGGCCCTCTCGTCGTGCGCGATCGTCGCCCCCGCGGAGCTGGTCGCGCCGGGAGCGGTCGCCCTCGTGGTGGGCGGCGCGTACGACCACCGGTACGCGCTCCCCGCGGGCATCGTCCTCGCCACCTGCGGGGGCTCGGCGCTCCTCGGCGGCCTCGCCAACGATCGGCCGCCGGAGGTGCTGCTCCTCGATCCCGGCGGCGCCACCGTGTCGAGCCTCGGCGCCGGAGGGATCGCGCCGATCTGCCAGGCGGCGGTGGCGCGGCTCGATCCCGCCGGCCCGGACGCCGCGGAGAACCTAGTGTGCGCGGAGGGGGAGGGCAGCCCGGGGTCGCTGTGAGCGGTGAATGCGCCTATCACTCGAGGTAACGCCCGAACCCGTACCCGTCACCGTCCCCCGTGCCCGCATCCCGTGTCCCCTATCCCGTGGCCCGTTCCTCCGTTGTTTGCCCCCGGACCGCGCGGGTCATGGATCGCGGGAGCCGGATCACGGGAAGCGGGCCACGGCCACGCGAGGCGGGACACGGAGACGGAGAAGCCGGTGACGGTGACGGTGACGGGACAGCCGGGGACGGCGCGAGCAGCGCCCTTCGACTCCGCGCCCGCTTCGCGGGCGCTCCGCTCAGGGTGAGCGGAGGTGTGTTCGACCGCGACGAGTCCGCCTCGCGCAGGCAGGGATCGTGCGCCGCTCAGGCGTTCTCCACGATCCATTTCCCGAGCAGCTCATCCTTCGAGATGAACCCGTCGGCGCCGCACTCCTGCACGAGGCGCTGGACCTTCTCCTTCTCCTCGCCGGAGCAGAAGAGGACCTTGATCGACTTGAACATCTCGTTCTTCTTCACGAAGCGACAGAACTGCGCCCCGTCCACCTTCGGCATGTTGACGTCGAGGAGGATCAGATCGGGCCGCGTCTGTCGCTTCAGGATGATCGAGGTCGCCTTCTCGGCGTCGGGCGCGTAGTGAATCTCGAAGCCCTTCGCCTCCAGCTCCTCCTGCAGCAGCCGCGCGACGATCTCGGAGTCGTCCACGATGAGCACGCGCCGGCGGCTCTCCACGGCGACGGTGAAGCGCTTCGGGAAGTCGTCGGAGGCCGGCGCCGCCACCGCGCCGTCCAGCTTGAGCTCCGTCGCGGCGCGGGCGAGCTCCTCCTGCGCACCTTCGCCCACCAGGAGCGCTCTCCCGGTGAACCCACGATCGCGCAGCAGCGCCGGCGCCTGCTTCGCGCGCCCCGTGTCCACGAGCAGGACCGCGGCGCCCGCGACCGCGGGCACGAGGGCGTGCGGATCGCGCTCCAGCACGACCTCGTGGCCGGCGGCCTCCAGGGCCATCCCGGACACCTGGAGCACGAGCTCGCTCTCGCAGCAAATGAGGACCTTCAAGTCGTACCTCGGGCGCCGACAAAATAGCACGACTTGCTCCTGCGTCCCGGCCTCGCTGATAATCCGCGCCGATGCCCGAGTCGAAGCCCACCACCGAACGAGAGGGGAAAGCGGCAGCGGAGGAGAGCGCGGACGCGTGGTTCTTCTGCCTCCGCATGCTCGGTGGTCGCTACGCGTTCGAGGCGCCGCTCGTCACCGAGGTGGTGCGGCTCGGGCCGCTGACGCGCCTCCCCGCGGCGCCCGCGTTCCTGCCGGGCGTGTTCACGCACCGGGGCGAGGTGCTGCCCGTGCTCGACATCGGCCAGCTCGTCGGCCGCACCGCCGTCCCCATCCGGGCGAGCACGCGCGCCGCGATCGTGCACTGCGGACCGTGGAAGGTCGCGGTGGTGAGCGACGCGGTCGAGGGGCTCGTCTCGATCCCGCGGCGCACGCTCGAGCCGCCCCCCGCCGAGGCCGGGGGCGTCGCGGAGTTCCTGTCGGCGGTCGGCCGCGATCGCGCCGGCACCGTCGCGATCCTCGACCTGCCGCGCCTGGTCGAGACGGCGCGCGCGCGGGCGGTCCCGGCCGGAGGCGGCGCCGCGTGACCGATCCGACCAGCGAGATCCTGATGTTCCAGGTCGGCGCGCGCGTGTTCGCGGCGGTGGTGCACGACGCCGTCCGCATCGGCGCCGTCCGCGAGGCCGCCGCCGACGAGCTCGTCGTCGAGACCGCGCTCGGCCTGCCGTTCTCCCGCGAGCGCGGCATCGTCGTCGCGACCCAGCAGGCCGAGGTCGAGCGGACCCTGGTCGTCGATCAGGTGGTCGGCATCCGGAGCGTGCC
Source organism: Anaeromyxobacter oryzisoli (assembly GCF_022690765.1). Taxonomy (GTDB): domain Bacteria; phylum Myxococcota; class Myxococcia; order Myxococcales; family Anaeromyxobacteraceae; genus Anaeromyxobacter; species Anaeromyxobacter oryzisoli. Next base: position 133,185 of record NZ_JALCZA010000003.1, read on the forward strand.
GGAGAGCGACGTGCACCCGCTCCCCGCCTTCGCCGCGGCCTGCATCGGCTCCGGCGCCGTCACCGGCTTCGTCATGGTGGACGAGGCCCCCATGCTCCTCGTCGATCTCCCCACGCTCGTGCGCGAGCGGGCCGGCGCCGCGGCGCCCGCGTAGACCCTTTCCCGAGAGGCGACCCCATGCCCGACGTCCAGAAGCCGCAGAAGAAGCCCGCCGCGCGGGCCGCGAGGAACGGCAAGGCCAGCGCCGCGAGCCCCGACGGCGCCCGCCTCGCCAGCTACCTCCGCGAGGTCGCCGGGGGAGAGTACGGCGCCCGGCTCGATCCCGCGACCTTCGCCGATCCCGCGCTGCGCGCGGTGGCCGAGGCGGCGAACGCCGCGGTCGAGCACGTCGCCGCGGAGGCGAAGGAGGCGCGCGCGCGCGTCGAGGTCGTCACCGCCGGCGTGGACGAGGCGATCGAGGCCATGATCCGCCTCGTCATCCAGGGCGATCTGTCCGGCAGCCTCCGCCTCGGCGTCAACGACGCGGCGCTCACGCCGCTCATCGCCGGCGTCGGCCAGGTGATGGAGACGCTGAAGAAGTTCGTGACCGAGATCCGCGAGGCGGCGCTCCAGCTCTCGACGTCCTCCGCCGAGGTGCTCGCCGCCGCGACGCAGAACGAGTCGTCCACGAGCGCCCAGGCCTCGGCGATCCACGAGACCACCGCGACGATGGAGGAGCTGAAGGGCGCCTCCCATCAGATCGCGGAGAACGCGCAGATGGTCGCCGCGATCGCCGAGCAGACGCTCTCCGGCGCGCGGACCGGCGAGGGGGCCATCAAGGAGTTCATGGGCTCGATGGAGAAGGTCCGCCACAACGCCGTCGAGGTGGACGACGCCATCGCCAAGCTCTCGAAGCGCGTCGAGCGGATCGGGACCGTCGTCGAGGTGATCGACGAGATCGCCGACCGCTCCGACCTCCTCGCCCTCAACGCCGCCCTCGAGGGCGCGAAGGCGGGCGAGGCGGGGCGCGGGTTCTCGATCGTCGCGGCCGAGATGCGCCGCCTCGCCGAGAACGTCATGGAGTCCACGAAGGAGATCAAGAACCTCATCACGGAGATCCGGGAGGCGACCCACGCCGCGAAGGAGGCGGCGGACGGGAACAAGCGGATGGCCGGGGAGGGCGAGAAGCTCGGCGGGAACGCCATCACCGCGGTCACCGGGATCCTCGCCGGGATCCAGGAGACGAGCGACGCCGCCCGCGTGATCCACCTCGCGACGCAGCAGCAGCGGACCGCCACCGAGCAGGTGGTGCAGTCCATGTCGGAGATCGAGGAGGTCACGCGCCAGGCGCAGGCCGGGTCGAAGCAGGCCACCGGCGCCGCGGCGGAGCTGACCAAGCTCGCCGAGCGGCTCGCCGAGCTCGTGAAGCGCTTCAAGGTCGACTGATCGGCGTCGAGCCCCGCCCCCCCCCGCCGCGCGCCATGGGTATCTCGGAAGAGATCCGCCAGAAGCTCCTCCCGCGCTTCCGCGAGACGACCGCGGATCGCGTGGAGAAGATCTCCGGCGCCCTGCTCGAGGTGGAGCGCGGCGCCGCGACGGCGGAGCTGCGCGAGGAGCTCGCGCGGGAGCTGCACACGCTGAAGGGCGAGGCCCGGATGATGGGCTTCGTCGGGATCTCGACGGTGGTCCACGCCGCGGAGGACCTGCTCAAGGGGCTCGGCGGCGAGCGCCCGGGCGAGGCGGTGGACGCGCTCCTCCGGGCCTGCGACGCGATCGTGCCGATGCTGGACGCGCCCGTGGACGGGGGCGACGCGGCGCGGACGCTCGCGGAGCGGCTCCGCGCCCTCCTCGCGACTACGCCCTCGGCGCCCGGAGCCGCGGCCGGCGCCTCGCCCGCGCCCCCCGCCGTCCCGGCGGCTTCTGCGGCTCCAACGGTTCCAACGGCGGTCCCGGCGGCGCCGGCGGCGCCCGCCTCCAAGGCCGAGCCGCCCGCGCAGCCCTCGTCCGGGTCGAAGGCGGTCTCCCCGGGCGCGCACCACGACGAGGCCGCGCCTCGGGCGGAGCTGCACGGGGACCGGCCCGCCGGCTCGATCCGCGTGGACGTCGATCGGCTCGACGAGATCGGCGCGCTCGCGGGGGACATGCTCGTCGAGGGCGCGCGGGCGATCCGGCGCTCGAAGGAGCTGAACGCGATCTTCGCGCGCTGGGAGCGGCTGTCGGATCGCGTGATCGCGCTCGCGGAGCGGGTCGCCGACGTCCGGTCCGCGCGCCTCGTCGAGCAGATCGAGGGCGACGTCCACCTCCTCCGCTCCGACACGTTCCGCTTCGCCCGGATCCAGACCGAGGCCGCGTCCACCGCGCACGCCCAGCTCGAGGTCCTCACCGAGCGGATCGGCACGGCGCGCCTCATCCCGCTGTCGGGCGTGCTCGCCGGCTTCCCCCGCGCGGTGCGCGACATGGCGCGGGAGCAGGGCAAGGAGGCGGAGTGCGTCGTCAAGGGCGCGGAGACGGGCGTGGACAAGGCGATCCTGCTCTCCCTCAACGACCCGCTCGTCCACCTCGTGCGCAACTGCGTGGACCACGGCGTCGAGGCGCCCGCCGATCGCGTCGCGGCGGGGAAGCCCCGCGCCGGCCGCGTGGTGATCTCGGCGCACGCCGACGGCGATCAGCTCGCGGTGACCGTCGAGGACGACGGCCGCGGCGTCGATCCCGCGGCGGTCCGGAAGGCCGCGCTGCGCAAGGGGATCATCGGAGAGCAGCAGGCCGCGAGCCTCTCCGCCCGGGCCGCGCTCGAGCTCCTCTTCCTCCCCGGCTTCTCCACCCGCGAACAGGCCGGCGAGACGAGCGGGCGCGGCGTCGGCCTCGACGTCGTCCGGAAGAAGGTGACCGGCCTGGGCGGCTCGGTGACGGTGGACTCGGACCCGGGCCGCGGGACGCGGTTCACGCTGCGGATGCCGCAGTCGCTCTCGCTGATGAAGGTGCTCCTCGTCCGGATCGACGACGACGTCTACGGCCTGCCGGCGATGGACGTGGAGAGCGTGGGCCGGCTCGATCCCAAGGACACGACCGAGGTGGCCGGGATCCGGGCGGTGCGCTACCGGGGCCGGCTCATGCCGGTGGTCGCCCTCGGGCCGCTCCTCTCCCTGAACGGCGGCCCCCGGGCGCACCGGCCGATGGTGGCCTACATCAACCACGGCGCGGAGGGCGCCGCCGTCGTCGTGGACGGGCTCTCGGGCGAGCGCGAGGTGGCGGTGAAGGCGCCGGGGCAGTTCCTCAAGGGCATGCGCTTCGTGACCGGGGCGGCGGCGCTCGAGGACGGCCGCGTGGCGCTGCTGCTCTCCACCCCCGATCTCGTCAGCGCCGCCCGTCGCCTCGCGACGCCGCTGGTGAGCCGCGGGCAGGACCGGCGGCGGCTCCGGATCCTGCTGGTGGACGACAGCGCCATCGCCCGCGAGGCCGAGGCCGCGCTCCTCCGCTCCCTCGGGCACGAGGTGGACGAGGCGGTGGACGGCGAGGACGGGTGGCAGAAGCTGCAGGGCGGCCAGTACCACCTCCTCGTCACCGACGTGCAGATGCCGGTCCTCGACGGGATCGACCTCACCCGGCGCGTGAAGTCCACCCCGCGGTTCGTGAGGCTTCCCATCGTGATCATGTCGTCGCTGTCGGCCCCGGAGGAGCGGCGCCGGGGCGTGGACGCCGGGGCGGACGCGTACATGGTGAAGGGCGAGCTCGAGGCGGAGAGCGTCGCCGCCACCCTCGAGCGGCTGTGCGGGGTGGCCGGATGACGTCGCCGCACGACCGCGCCGTCCGCGTGCTGGTCGCGGACGACTCGGAGCTGTTCCGGGAGCTGCTCTCGAGGGTCGTCGCGGCGGAGCCCGGCTTCGAGGTGGTGGCGGTGGCCGCGGACGGCGGGGCGGCGGCCGCGCTGGCGCGGAACCTCCGGCCGGACGTCATCACGATGGACATCAACATGCCCGACACCGACGGGTACTCGGGCATCGCGCGGATCATGGCGGACACGCCCACGCCGATCCTCGTGCTCACCGCGAACCCCACCGAGGCGGTGGGGTTCCGGGCGCTCTCCCTCGGCGCGCTCGACATCCTGGAGAAGCCGCAGGCGACCACGGATCTCGACGAGTACGGCACGCTCCTCCGGTCCCGGCTCCGCCTCCTCGCCGGCGTGAAGGTGATCCGGCACCCGCGCGGCCTGCGGGAGCGCAGCAGCGCCGTCGCCCGCCCATCGGGCCGGGCGGATCTGTTCGTGATCGGCGCGTCGCTGGGCGGGCCCCGCGCCCTCGCGACGCTGCTGCGGGCGCTGCCGGCCGAGTTCCCGGCGCCCGTGGCGGTCGTGCAGCACATCGCCGACGGGTTCACCGAGGGGCTCGCGAGCTGGCTCGCGAGCGAGTGCCGGCTCCCGGTCAGGGAGGCGCGCCACGGCGAGCCGCTCCGCGCCGGGCGCGTCGTGCTCGCCCCGTCCGGCCGTCACCTCGTGGTGAGCGAGGGCGTGGTCCACCTCTCCGACGCGCCGCCGGTGGACACCTTCAAGCCCTCGGTGACGCCGCTCTTCCTGTCCGCCGCGCGGGCCTATGGGGCGCGCTGCTGCGGCGTGCTCCTCACGGGGATGGGGCGGGACGGCGCCGACGGGCTCAAGGCGATCCGCGACCGGGGCGGCCTCACCGTGGCGCAGGACGAGGCCACGAGCGTGGTCTTCGGGATGCCCAAGGCGGCCATCGAGCTCGGCGCGGTGGACCGGGTGCTGCCGCTCGACGAGATCGCCGGGCTGATGGTGGAGCTCACGCGGTGAAGCCGATCCTGCCCGAGCACCTCCTCGAGCTGGCGGCCCTCCTCAAGGATCGCGTCGGGCTCCACGTGCGCCGGGACGGCCACGCGGCGCTCCGGATCGCCGTCGCCGCCCGGCTGGACGAGCTGGCGGACGTCCCCGACGCGGGCTCGTACCTCGCCTTGCTCCGGTCCGAGGACGCCGGTGACGAGGAGCTGCGCCGGCTGCTCCCCCTCGTCACGGTGGGGAAGACCAGCTTCTTCCGCGACGAGCGCCAGTTCCGCGCCCTCGAGGCGATCCTTCCCGGGCTGGTCGCGCGCGCGCGGGGCGGCGGCCGTCCGGTGTCGATCTGGTCGGCCGGGTGCGCCACGGGGGAGGAGCCCTACTCCATCGCGATGACCGCGGCCGAGGCGGGGGCCGGGCCGGAGCACGTCGAGATCCTCGCCACCGATCTCAACCCCGAGGCGATCGCCTTCGCGGCGCACGGCGCCTACGAGCCCCGCCGCGTGCGGGACATCCCCGAGCCGTTCCTCTCGCGCCACTTCGACCGCGACGGCGACCGCTACCACGTCCGGCCCGGGCTCCGCCGCTTCATCGCCGCGATCCGGCCGCACAACCTGGTCTCGTCGATCTTCCCGCGCCCGGTCAGCGGCGGCTGGGACGTCATCTTCTGCCGGAACGTCATCATCTACTTCGACACGCCCACCACGCAGGGCGTGCTCACCCAGTTCCACAACGCGCTCGCGCCCGGCGGGTACCTGTTCCTCGGGTACTCCGAGTCGCTGTTCCGGCTGTTCGAGGGCTTCGAGCTGACCGAGGTCGCCGGCGCGTTCGTCTACCGCCGGCCCGAGACGTCCGGCCGGGTCGGGGCGCCGGCGGCGGCCCTGGCAGGCCCGGTCGGTCCGGCGCGGCCGCACCTCGTGCCCATGCCGGCGCAGCCGCCCGCGGTCCGTCACGTGGCGTTCGCGCCGCCCGAGCGCGCGCACACGCCCGTCCCGCTCCCGTCCAGCCTCCGCGGCGGCGCCGGTGCGGAGCCGCCGCTCGCGCCGCAGGAGTACCTCGACGGCGCGGTGGCGCTGTTCGCGGACGGCCGCTTCGGCGCCGCCCGCGAGCTGCTCGAGCGGTTGCTGGAGAAGGGCGGCGAGGATCTCGCCGTCCGGCTCACCCTCGCGAACCTGTACGGCATCCTGCGGCAGCCCGATCGGGCGCGGGAGAGCTACGTCGCCGCGCTCGCGCTGGAGCCCCTCTGCGCCGAGGCGCACCTCTTCTACGGGATCCACCTGCTCGCGGCCGGGAACGCGGAGGAGGCGGCGCTCGAGCTCTCGCGCGCGCTGTTCCTCGACCCGGACCTCGCGCTCGCGCACTACTACCTCGGCCGCTGCCGCGAGGCCGAGCGCGACGTGGTGCGGGCCCGGCTGGCGTACCGGAACGCGATCGAGGCCCATCGCCGGCGCCCGGACGGGAAGCGGCAGGCGTTTCTGGGGTACTATCCCGACGTCCCCGAGGACGGGGACGCCTTCGCCCGCGCGGCGGAGTACGCGCTCGCGGCGCTCTAGGGGCGCCGCGCCCGGCGCGGACGAACGGGAGACGGACGCGAGGACATGGCCGAGAAGAAGCGCATCCTCCTGCTCGACGACTCGGCGATCACGCTCGAGATGGAGAAGGCCGTCCTCGAGGACCGCGGCTACAAGGTCGCGGTCGCCTCGAACCTGCTCGAGTTCCAGGCCCAGCTCGACGAGTTCCAGCCCGAGGTCATCCTCACCGACCTGATGATGCCGGACATCTCCGGCAAGGACATCGTGCGGGTCCTGAAGCAGGACTTCCACACCGAGAAGATCCCGATCATCCTCTTCAGCTCCAAGACCGACGAGGAGCTCGCGCCGATCGCCGAGCAGGCCGGCGCCGACGGCTTCCTCTCGAAGTCGCACGGCATCGATCGGCTGGGCGACATGGTGGACGAGCTGGTGGACGCGATCATCTGGTAGGGCGGTCGCCGGGCGCGCACCGGCGGGACCGCCCCCGCTCGCGAATTCCTTGAAGGATCCCGGGGGCGCATGCTACCTCCGCCCCACGAGACGCTCGCCTCACCTCGCCCGAGGAGCCGCCCATGTCCGGCCACAACCGCTGGAGCAAGATCAAGCGCAAGAAGGAGGCGCAGGGGGCTGCCAAGGGCAACCTCTTCACCAAGCTCATCAAGGAGATCACCGTCTCGGCCCGGATGGGCGGCGGCGATCCCAACGGCAACGCGCGCCTGCGCGCCGCGATCGACGCGGCGAAGGAGGCGAACATGCCCGCCGACAACATCGCCCGCGCCCTCAAGAAGGGGACGGGCGAGCTCGAGGGCGTGAGCTACGAGGAGGCCGTCTACGAGGGCTACGGCCCGGGCGGCGTCGCCCTCATCGTCGAGTGCCTCACGGACAACAAGAACCGGACCGCCGGCGACGTCCGATCGACCTTCACCAAGGCGGGCGGCAACCTCGCGGCCGAGGGGGCGGTCGCCTGGAACTTCGAGCGGCGCGGGATCATCGAGGTGAAGCCCGGTCCGTCCGAGGAGCAGGTGATGGAGGCGGCGATCGAGGGCGGCGCCGAGGACGTGGTGAGCCAGGGCGCCGACGGGTTCGAGGTCCGCACCCTCCCGGGCGATCTGCAGCCGGTCGTCGCCGCGCTCGACGCGAAGCGGTTCAAGCTCGGCGCCCGCAAGATCACCTTCGTCCCGAAGGACACGGTGAAGCTCCAGGATCCCGACAAGGCGCGGCAGATGTTGAAGCTCGTGGACCTGCTCGAGGATCTCGACGACGTGCAGCACGTCCACGCGAACTTCGAGATCGACGACCGGCTGATGGACCAGCTCGCGTAGCGACCCCCTCGACCCCGCGCGCCGGCGCGCGCCACGCTCACGGGGAGAGGATGCGCGCTCGCGAGCTCGCCCACTCCACTTCGACTCCGCGCCCTCCGGGCGCTAGGCTGGGGGCGAGCGGCCCCTTCGACTCCGCCCCGACGCGCGCTGCGCTCGGGGGGAGCGGGTGAGAGGATGCGCGCGTACGAGATCATCCACGCGAAGCGCGACGGGCGGGCGATCCCGCCGGCGGAGCTCGCGGCGCTCGTGGAGGGGTTCACGCGGGGAGAGGTCCCCGACTACCAGATGGCCGCCTTCTGCATGGCGGTCTTCTTCCGCGGGATGGACGGCGCCGAGGTGCGCGCCCTCACCGACGCGATGCTCCGCTCGGGTGACGTCCTGGATCTCTCCGACGTCCCCGGCCCGAAGATCGACAAGCACTCGACGGGCGGCGTCGGCGACAAGGTCTCCCTCGCGCTCGCGCCCCTCGCCGCCGCCTGCGGCGTGAAGGTGCCGATGATCTCCGGCCGCGGGCTCGGGCACACGGGCGGCACCCTCGACAAGCTCGAGGCGATCCCCGGCTTCCGCGTGGACCTCCCGGTGGAGCGCTTCCGCGCCCTCGTCCGCGACGTGGGCGCCTGCCTCGTCGGCCAGACCGCCCGGCTCGCGCCGGCGGACCGGAAGCTGTACGCCCTCCGGGACGTCACCGCGACGGTCGAGTCGATCCCGCTCATCGCCGCGTCGATCATGTCGAAGAAGCTCGCCGAGGGGATCGACGGCCTGGTGCTCGACGTGAAGGTCGGCTCCGGCGCCTTCATGAAGTCGCTGGACGACGCGCGGGCGCTCGCCGGGACGCTCGCGGGGATCGGCCGCGCGATGGGGAAGCGGGTGACCGCGCTCCTCACGCGGATGGACGAGCCGCTCGGGGAGGCGGTCGGGAACGCCCTCGAGGTGGTCGAGGCCGTCGAGCTGCTCCGCGGCGGCGGCCCCGCCGACCTCCGCGCGGTCACCGTGGAGCTGACGGCCGAGGCGCTCCTGCTCGGCGGCGTCGCCGCGGATCTCCCCGCCGGGCGGGCCGCGGTGGAGCGGGCCATCGCCGACGGCCGGGGGCTCGCGAAGCTCGAGGAGATCGTCGCGGCCCAGGGGGGTGACCCGGCCGCGATCCGGGATCCGGAGCGGCTGCCGCGCGCCGCCGGGACCTACCCGGTGCTCGCCCCGGCGTCCGGCCACGTCGTCGCGATCGACACCGAGGCGCTCGGCCTCGCCGCGGTCGCGCTGGGGGCGGGCCGCGCCCGCGTCGAGGATCCGGTCGATCCCGCCGTGGGGCTCCTCGTCCGGAAGAAGCTCGGGGATCGGGTGGAGGCCGGCGAGCCGCTCTGCGTCGTGCATCATGGCCCCCGGAGCGAGCCGCGCGCCGCCGTCGCGGCGCGCGTCGTCCGGGCGTATCGCCTCGAGGCCGCGCCCCCGCCGGCGCGGCCCCTCGTCCTGGAGCGGATCGCATGACGAAGCGCGCCGACCTCTCGACCCGCCTCTCCTACGCGCTCGCGTGGATCCGCGGTCAGACGGACCTCGTCCCCGCCGTGGGCGTGATCCTCGGCTCGGGCCTCTCGGGGTTCGCGGACCGGCTCGAGGCCCGCGCGGCGATCCCCTACGAGCAGATCCCCGGCTTCCCGCTCTCGCGGGTGGCGGGGCACCCGGGCCGGCTGGTGGTGGGCGAGCTCCCCGCCGAGGGCGGCGCGGTGCCCGTGGTCGCGATGCAGGGGCGCGTCCACGCGTACGAGGGCTGGTCGGCGGAGGACGTCGCGTTCGGGGCGCGCGTGCTGTGCGGCCTCGGCGTCCGCGCGCTGCTGGTGACGAACGCGGCGGGGGGCGTGAACCCTGCGTACGCGCCCGGCGCGATCGTGCGGATCTCGGATCACCTGAACCTGTCCGGCGTGAACCCGCTCGTCGGCGAGAACGACGACCGGCTCGGGCCGCGCTTTCCGGACATGAGCGCGCCCTACGACCCGCGCCTCGCCGCGCTGATCGACGACGCGGCGCGCGAGCTCGGGCTCGCGGTGCCCGCCGGCGTCTACGCCTGCCTGCTCGGCCCCTCGTACGAGACCCCCGCGGAGATCCGGATGCTCCGCGCGCTCGGCGCGGATCTGGTGGGGATGTCCACGGTCCCCGAGGTGATCGCGGCGCGGCACATGGGCGTGCCGGTCGCCGGGCTCTCGGTGGTGACGAACCACGCCGCGGGGCTCTCCCGGCACCCCCTGTCACACGAGGAGGTCGGGCGGGTCGCCGAGCAGGCGCGGGACCGCCTCGGCGCGCTGGTGAGCGCGTTCCTCTCCCGGGCTGGTCGTTGAAACCGCGCGCCCGGCGCTGCTAGCCTGCTGCAGGAGGTGCGCATGGGGGATCGGATCGAGGGGCACGGGGCGACGGCGCGGGCGATCGTGGACGAGCCGCAGGCCGCGCCGAGCGCGGTGGCGGACCGGCGCGACAGCCGGCGCATCCCGGTCGCGCTGCTCGTCCGCGACCTCGCGCTGGGCGGCTCGTTCGAGCCCTACGCCGGGAACCTCGCGCTCGGCGGCGTCTACTTCGAGGCCCTCCACCCGCCGGCCGGCAGCCGGCTCGAGGTGCGGTTCCTCCTCCCCGGCGTCCAGGGCGAGGTCCACGCCGTGGCCGAGGTCCTCCGCGTCTCGCACGAGGGGGAGCGGTTCGGGGCGCACCTGCGCTTCGTCGAGATCCCCCTCGAGGCCGAGATGGCGATCGCGCGGCACCTCCAGTCGGCATGAGCGCCGCGCGCGACGAGGTGGAGGCCGCGCTGGTCGCGGCTGCGCGGTCCGCCCGGAAGCGGGCGTACGCGCCGTACTCGGGCTTCCGGGTCGGCGCGGCGGTGCGCGCCGCCGGGGACGTGTACGCAGGGTGCAACATCGAGAACGCGAGCTACGGCCTCACGGTCTGCGCCGAGCGGGTGGCCGTGGCCGGCGCGGTCGGGGACGGCGCGCGGCGGATCGAGGCGGTGGCGGTGGCGAGCGGCACCACGCCGCCGACGCCGCCCTGCGGCATGTGCCTCCAGACGCTCGCGGAGTTCGCCGGCCCCGAGCTGCCCATCGTGCTCGTCGGCGCGCGCGGCGCGCGCGTCGAGACCACGCTCGGCGCGCTCCTGCCGAGCGCGTTCGGGAAGCGGTTCCTTTGAGCGGCGGCTGCGCTCATTCTCCACGGGGCGTGCCGCCCCGCCCCGCGCCTGCGCGACGGGATCGCACGACGGGGCGCGGTGTCCCGTGATCCGTGCTCCGTCACCGTCACCGGCCTCTCCGTGACCCGTGGACCGGGTCGCGTGGCCCGTGGCCCGGATTTCCGTGTTCCGACGCCCTCGGATCACGGGCCAGGGGACGCGGGACGCGGGACGCGGGACGCGGGAAGCGGGAAGCGGGCACGGGGAACGGTGACGGTCACGGGCACGGTGACGGTCCGAATCCGGCCGCGCCCTCGCCCAGGAGCGCGATTGACGCGGAACCCGCGCGGACCTATGTACGCGCGATGCAGGTCCTCCGGTCCCTCGACGAGGCTCACGCCGCCGGGGCGCTCCGCGGGGGCGCGGTCGCCATCGGCAACTTCGACGGCGTGCACCTCGGCCACCAGCGGCTCCTCGAGGCGGCCCGCGCCTGGGCGGCCTCCCGCGGGACCCGCGCCGGCGTCCTCACGTTCGAGCCGCACCCAGTCCGCGTCCTCCGCCCGCAGCTCGCGCCGCCGCTCGTGACGCCGCTCCCGCGGAAGCTCGAGCTCCTCGCCGGGGCCGGGATGGACGTCGCGGTGGTGCAGCCGTTCGATCTCGCCTACGCCGGCACCTCGGCGGCGGAGTTCGCCGCGCGGGACCTCGCCGCGCGCCTCGGCGTGCGCGACGTGATCGTCGGCCACGACTTCACGGCCGGCCGCGATCGCACCCGGGTGGACGGCCTCCGTCCGCTCCTCGACCGCCACGGGATCTCGCTGCACGTGGTCGAGCCCGTGACCTCGGACGGCCTCGTCGTCTCGTCCACCAAGATCCGCGAGTTCCTCCTCGAGGGGAACGTGGAGGCGGCGGCGATCCTGCTCACGCGCCCGTACGACCTCGACGGCGTGATCGCGCGCGGGGCCGGGCGCGGGCGCGGCTTCGGGTTCCCCACCGCGAACGTCGAGACGCGCGCCCTGCTCCCCGCGAACGGCGTGTACGTGGTGCGGGCGATCGTCGGCGGCCGGCCCGGCCCCACCGGGCCCGAGGGCGGCTCGGTCCACGGCGGGGTGTGCAACGTCGGGGCGAAGCCCACCGTGGAGGCGGCCGCCCGCGTCGTGCCGGAGGCGCACCTGCTCGACTACGACGGCCGCGATCTCTACGGCGAGCCGATCCGCCTGGCGTTCCTCGCGCGGCTGCGCGACGAGCACCGGTTCCCGTCCGTCGCGGCGCTCCGGGCGCAGATCGCGCGGGACGTGGAGGCGGCGCGGCGGATTCTCACGGGCAGCGGTGCGACGCCGGTGAGCCCGTAGATGGTGTCGGGCACCGCGCCCGGATCATCGCGACAGGAGCGGCACCCAGCGGAAGGCGGAGCGCCATCCTCCCTCGATCCAGCGCGGGAATCGCCCGTCAGCGGACTCAGGGTGCGGATACCGGAGCAGGGTCGAATCCTCGAGGAAGCCCTCGTGCAGCCGCTTCATCTTCGTGCAGCTCGTGAGGACGTACCTGGCCTGAGCGTAGTCGTAGTACTCGTAGTAGCACTGTCGATGCGACATGGACTCCCTGAGGGCGTCGCTCGCCTTCTCCCGACCCGCCGGATAGATGACGATCGGCTCGTAGGGCCCGCGGAGGCGCTCAGGCGGTCCAAACACCCATCCGACTGGAAGACGTCCGGCGAAGTGAGGCTCCAGGAACACGAGGGCCGGGATCTGTGCCTCGGCCTTCGCGACGCGGACGGGCTCCGAGATGAACTCCGCGAGGCGGCGCAGCCGCGCCGCGTGCTCGACGAGGAAGCTGCCCGTGCCGAGCGCCGCACACGAGACCGCGACACCGGCGGCGAGGTACCGATAACGGCCGCTGCCGAGGTGCTCGAGGACGGCAGCGGTCGAGAGCGCGATGAACGGCAGGACCGCGTGGTGATAGATGGCGCCGGTCTCGCTTGTTCCCACGGAGTAGTACGCGAACTGGAACGCGAACGTCGCGACCGCGATCCACGCCCACGGCGCAACCGCCGCGCGCGCCGGCCGCCCGAAGGCAAACCACGCCACGGGTCCGGCGAGCGAGAGCGGCCATCCGAGGCCCCATCCGTTCAGCCGGATGAGCACGGAGCCGACGTTCAGCACGGCCTTGACGGGGTGGAAGTAGTAGCCGGTCTCTCGAAGGCTCCACCACCCGAACCCGTATCTCTCGACGCTGAACGCATCCCACGGTAGCCGCAGTGCGTGCGCGGTCAGCGCCGCGTCGTAGAGCAGCACCATGAGCAGCCACGGGACGCCTGCCATGATCGTCGCGAGCACGAAGCGCCGATCGCGCCACAACGCAGGGAGGATGATGGCCAGCCCGCAGGGGACCGCCATCTGCGGCCGGCACGTGAAGGCGGCGCCTAGCGCGCTGCCCGCGATGAACCCGGAGAAGTCGCCGCCGCGCCCGGCGGCCCACACCGCGACAGCGATGGCCGCGAGAGCCGGCGCCTGACTGGTCGGCGTCGCCGACGTGAACACGAACTGCGGACTGACGGCGAGGAGGGCGACACCAATAGTCGCCGTGAGCGTCGCGCCTGCCGCGTGCGCGGCCTTGAACATGAAGTACAGCGTGGCGAATACGAGCAGCACGTGCGGGAGTAGCGGAACCTCGAGGCGGAGTCCGAGGCTCAGCACGAACGGCGTACCGAACAGGTACTTTCCGGTGGTGCCGGAGCCCGTGAACACGGTGAAGTTCTCGCTCCAGCGGTTCCCTATCGGGACCGGCGGGTCGAACAACCGGCCCTCGGCGAGTGCGCTCGCCTGCATGAGGTACGTCGGCTCGTCGTCCTGCACCGGCGTTCCGCGGAAGACCCAGGCTGCGGCCGTCGCCACCAGCAAGCAGCTGGTCAGCGCGATCGGTCGCCAGGAGAAGGACGGCCGGGTTTTGCGCCCCGCGAGCAGCGGCGCGATCCCGACGCCGACCAGGATGCACCCCGGTGCAAGAAGGACCAGACGCGCGAGGTGGCTCGAGAGCTGTTCCGGGGTGAAGCCGTTCATCGGCGCGAACGGGAGCGGCTCGAGGGTAGCGTCGTAGCTCGGGAACGAGTAGTAGACGAACTCGTGGAGCCCGCGAGGGATCGAGGCGAGCGCCGCGAAGGCGAGGGCGGTGAGCCCCAACCCGAGCCCGAGCGCTGCGAACGCGTGCCTTCGGCACAAGCCGGCGGGCAGCGGGACGGTCGGCGCGTTCATCGCACTAAGCCGCGCTCTCGCGCCCGGTGCGGATCTCGTGATAGTCGGTGTCCGTGTTCACGGCCCAGAGATCGTGATCGGCGCCCTCGATGTTCTCGACAGCCAGCAGCGCCGTGAGGATCGAGTGGTCGGCGTTGTTGTACTTGAACATGCCGTACCGGCCTATGGCCTGGAGGTTCTCCAGGCTCCGGACGAACTCGACGACCTGGTCGAGGTGATGACGGTAGCCGATACGGTACACCGGGTACGCGAGTGGGGCGCGAACCACCGTCCCGTCGGTCACCCGGGCGCGCCCGAGTAACCCGGTCCGCCGGAGCTCCTCGGTTCCGAACGCGACCAGCTGCGCGTCCGAGGCGGTCCAGAGTGCGTCGCCATCGGAAACGAAGTACTCGAGCCCGAGCGCGCTCGTACGGGCGTCCGGGACCATCTCGGGGGACCAGTTGCCGAAGTTCTGGATGCGGCCGACTTGGAGGTCGGGCGAGTGCACGTAGATCCATGTGTCCGGGAAGAGGTCGGGCGCGTCCACGATGAGGTCGATCGTGAGGAGGTGGCGGTACGTCAGGGCGCGTGCGGCGGCGAGCACGCTCGGTGGAGGAGCGGGCCGGAGCCGCTCGATGAGCATCGTGAGCGGGATGGAGGAGAGGAACTCCTCGCCGTCCAGTCGCACCAGCCCCTCGGGCGTCTCGACGTCGACCGCGACGACGCGAGTGCCGTTCCGGTGGATGGCGACCGCGCGGTGCCGCATGCGGATCTCCGCGCCCATGCCTGCGGCGAGGATGGCCATCCGCTCGTACATCATCCCAGGGCCGAGTCGCGGGTAACGGAAATGCTCGATGAGGCTCGCGACATCCTGACCGCGAGAGCCGAGGAATGCATTCCGGATGGCCACGCCGAGCGAGAGGTTCTTGATCCTTTGGCTCGCCCACTCCGCGCCGATCTCGGAGCAGGGGATTCCCCAGACCTTCTCGGTGTAGGCCTTGAAGAAGATCTCGAAGAGACGGCGCCCGAACCGCGAGCTCACCCATTCCTCGAAGTTGTCGTCCGCGTCGCCCATTGCGCGCGCGCGGCCGTAGCTCGCCACGCACCGCGCTGCCTCGAGGAGGCCGAGGTTTCGGAGGGCGTTCGTGACCCGCAGCGGATATTCGAACAAGCGATTTCGATAGTAGATGCGGCTCAGCCGAGGCCGCACGAGGAACTCGTCCCCGAGCACCTCGTGCCAGAGCTGCTGCACCTCATCGAATTTCGTGAAGAAGCGGTGGCCACCGATGTCGAACCGGTAGCCTCTGTATTCCACGGTCCGGCTGATGCCGCCCAGCGCGTCGGTCGCCTCGGCCACGACGACGTTGCGACGATGCTTCGAGAGCGCGTAGGCTGCGGCCAGGCCGGCCGGTCCCGCGCCCAAGATCACGGTGCGTGCAGTCATTCCCATTGTTGGATACCGCGTTGCTGAATCGGGGTCCAACGTGAACCGCTTGTCCCATGTTGAACCGACATCTTGGTCGCGCAGGTGTGCCTACCGTCGTCGGTTCAGGCGCCGGAAACCGGCCGCGGTACAACGACGTGGTGTTCTCCGCCTGGTGCGACGATCCTCTCCTGCGATGGAGAGCGCATTCTCTGCCGTGGCCACGCCTGCGTGATCGGAGCGAATGTAGGGCGAGGTCGCCATTTCCGTTAGCGAAATCACGGGCTTCCGACCGGTCGCTTCCTTGACCCCCCGACGAGCCGGCTGCTAAGGTCGAGGGCCTCTGCGGGGCTCCCCCGCATCCGTCTTCGCACCCGCTCCCCGAGGAAGGCACACATGTCCGGACGGCTCGGCGAACTCCTGGTCCGGGAGAACCTCATCTCCCTTCAGCAGCTCCAGAAGGCCCAGGACGAGCAGCGCAAGACCGGCGGCCGCATCGGATCGCTCCTCGTGAAGCAGGGCGCCCTCGACGAGGGCGACCTCACCAACTTCCTCTCCAAGCAGTACGGCGTCCCGGCGATCTCGCTGAAGGACTTCGAGATCGACCCCGAGGTGCTGAAGCTCATCCCGAAGGCGACCGCGGAGAAGCACCAGGTCATCCCGGTGAACCGCGCCGGCTCGTCGCTCATCGTCGCGATGAGCGATCCGTCGAACATCTTCGCCATCGACGACGTGAAGTTCCTCACCGGCTACAACGTCGAGGTGGTCGTCGCGTCCGAGCAGGCGATCCGCGAGGCGATCGACAGCTACTACGCGGAGAAGGGGCCCGATCTCGACGAGGTGATGCAGGGCTTCGACGACTCCGAGGTCGCCATCGTCGAGTCGGACGACGACGGCGCGAACGCGGTGGACCTCGAGAAGAGCGCGGAGGAGGCGCCGGTCGTCAAGCTGGTGAACCTCATCCTCCTCGACGCGATCAAGAAGGGCGCCTCGGACATCCACGTCGAGCCCTACGAGAAGGACTTCCGCGTCCGGTTCCGCATCGACGGCGTGCTGTACGAGGTGATGAAGCCGCCGATGAAGCTGCGGAACGCGATCATCTCGCGCATCAAGATCATGGCCGAGCTCGACATCTCCGAGCGCCGGCTCCCGCAGGACGGCCGCATCAAGCTGAAGCTCGGCAAGGGCAAGGAGATGGACTTCCGCGTCTCCATCTGCCCGACGCTCTTCGGCGAGAAGGTGGTGATGCGGCTCCTCGACAAGTCGAACCTCCAG
Source organism: Anaeromyxobacter oryzisoli (assembly GCF_022690765.1). Classification (GTDB taxonomy): domain Bacteria; phylum Myxococcota; class Myxococcia; order Myxococcales; family Anaeromyxobacteraceae; genus Anaeromyxobacter; species Anaeromyxobacter oryzisoli. The sequence goes on from NZ_JALCZA010000003.1 coordinate 149,865, forward strand.
CTCGACATGACGAAGCTGGGCTTCGACGAGGGGCAGCTCAAGGACTTCATGGAGGCGATCGACCGGCCCTACGGCATGGTCCTCGTCACCGGCCCGACCGGCTCGGGCAAGACCACCACCCTCTACTCGGCGCTCTCCAAGCTGAACGAGGTGAGCTGGAACATCTCCACCGCCGAGGACCCGGTGGAGTTCAACTTCTTCGGCATCAACCAGGTCCAGATGCACGAGGACATCGGCCTCAACTTCGCGGCCGCGCTCCGGAGCTTCCTCCGCCAGGACCCGGACATCATCATGGTCGGCGAGATCCGCGACTTCGAGACCGCCGAGATCGGCGTGAAGGCCGCCCTCACCGGGCACCTCGTGCTCTCGACCCTCCACACCAACGACGCGCCGGGCACGGTCTCGCGCCTCCTGAACATGGGCATCGAGCCCTTCCTCGTCACCGCGTCGCTGAACGCCATCGTGGCCCAGCGCCTCTGCCGCCGCCTCTGCCCCGAGTGCAGGAAGCCGGCGCAGGTCGAGGACCAGGCGCTGCTCGACGCCGGCTTCCCCGCCGAGGAGATCGGTACGTTCCAGGTGTTCGAGCCGGGCGGCTGCAAGGCCTGCAACGACCGAGGCTACAAGGGGCGCGTCGCGGTGTACGAGGTGATGCCGCTCTGGGACCCGCTGAAGGAGCTCGTCATCCAGGGCAGCTCGGCGGCGGAGCTCAAGGCCGAGGCGATCCGGCTCGGGTTCCAGACGCTGCGCATGAGCGCGCTCAAGAAGGTGAAGGCGGGCGTCACCACGCTCGCGGAGGCCGTGGGCAACACCGCGCCGGATCGGTTCTAGGGAGGCCTGCTTCAGGCCTCGGCTTCAGGAGAGCGCCGCGTCGGCGCGTGCGTTCCCGGCGCGATGAGAATGGAGACCCGAAGGTGAACCTGCACCAGCTCCTCAAGGCGATGGTCGAGAAGGGGGCGTCCGACCTCCACATCACGACCGGCTCGCCGCCGCAGCTCCGGATCGACGGCAAGCTCGTCCCCCTGAAGACGCCGCCGCTCTCGCCCGTGGAGACGAAGCAGCTCTGCTACTCGATCCTCACGGACGCGCAGAAGCACCGGTTCGAGGAGGAGAACGAGCTCGACCTCTCCTTCGGCGTGAAGGCGCTCTCGCGCTTCCGCGCCAACGTCTTCCTGCAGCGCGGGGCGGTCGCCGGCGCGTTCCGGACCATCCCCTTCAAGATCCTCACCTTCGCCGAGCTGGGGCTCCCGCCCATCGTCTCCGAGCTCGCGAAGAAGCCGCGCGGGCTCATCCTGGTGACCGGCCCGACCGGCTCCGGCAAGTCCACGACGCTCGCGTCGATCATCGACAAGATCAACACCGACCGTCACGAGCACATCATCACGGTCGAGGATCCGATCGAGTACCTGCACCCGCACAAGAACTGCGTGGTGAACCAGCGCGAGGTCGGCGCGGACACGGCCTCGTTCAAGAAGGCGCTCAAGTACATCCTCCGGCAGGACCCGGACGTCGTGCTCATCGGCGAGATGCGCGACCTCGAGACCATCGAGGCGGCCCTCGTCGTGTCCGAGACCGGCCACCTCGCCTTCGGGACCCTCCACACCAACTCGGCGGTCCAGACCATCAACCGCGTGCTGGACGTCTTCCCGCCGTACCAGCAGCCGCAGGTCCGCGCGCAGCTCTCGTTCGTGCTCGAGGGGGTGCTCACCCAGAACCTCCTCCCCAGGGCGGGCGGGCCGGGGCGCGTCCTCATCATCGAGGTGATGGTCCCGAACCCCGCGATCCGGAACCTCATCCGCGAGGACAAGGTCCACCAGATCTACTCGCAGATGCAGGTCGGGCAGGCGAAGTTCGGGATGCAGACCTTCAACCAGAGCCTGGCGGCGGCGTACGCGAAGCGGCTCATCACGCTCGAGGACGCCATGGGGCGCTCCTCCGACGCCGACGAGCTCAAGAACCTGATCGCCAGCGGGGGAGGGATGCGGCCGCCGCCGATGGCTCGGTAGCCACGGTAGCCACGGTAGCCACGGTAGCCACGGTAGCCACGGTAGCCACGGTAGCCGCGGTAGCCACGGTAGCCGCGGTAGGCGGCGGATTCGACCCATCGGAAACGTTGCGCTAGGATCGACGCGGCGTCTCCATCGCGAGGAACGGAATGGCCCAGGCCGCAGCCGCGAACGTGAAGACCAGGCCGGTCGCCGCGCCCAAGGCGGCGGTCTGGAAGTGGTCCGGCAAGACGAAGCAGGGCGAGCTCCGCTCCGGCGAGATGGAGGCCCAGGACTCGGGCGCGGTCGAGGCCCGGCTCCGGCAGATGGGCATCGAGCCGACGAAGGTGAAGAAGAAGCCGAAGGAGCTCCACCTGTCCTTCGGCAACGGCGTGACGACGAAGGACATCCTCGTCTTCACCCGCCAGTTCTCCGTGATGATCGACGCGGGCCTCCCGCTGGTGCAGGCCCTCGACATCATCGGCGGGCAGGTGGACAACCCCGCGTTCGGGAAGGTGCTCCTGGACGTGAAGTCGAAGGTCGAGTCGGGCTCCACCTTCGCCGACGCGCTCGCCAACCACCCCAAGGTCTTCGACGAGCTCTTCGTCCAGCTCGTCCGCGCCGGCGAGATCGGCGGCATCCTCGACACCATCCTCCAGCGCCTCGGCGCGTACATCGAGAAGAACGACAAGCTCCAGCGCCGCGTGAAGGGCGCCATGGTCTACCCGGCCGTCGTCCTCACCGTCGCCATCGGCGTGGTCGGCGTCCTGATCGCCTTCGTCGTCCCCACGTTCGAGAAGATGTTCAAGGACATGGGGGGCGCGCTCCCGGGGCCGACGCAGTTCCTCGTGGACCTCTCCAGGAACTTCCGCGGGAGCTGGTACCTCTACCTCGGCGTTCCCATCGCGCTCTTCGTCGCGTTCAAGATGGCGATCCGGAAGGGGCGCGGGCAGGAGATCTGGCACGACACCGTGCTCAAGACGCCGCTGTTCGGCCCGCTCGTCCGCAAGGTCGCGGTGGCCCGGTTCACGCGCACGCTCGGGACGATGATCTCCTCGGGCGTCCCCATCCTCGACGCCCTCGAGATCGTGGCGAAGACCGCCGGGAATCGCACCATCGAGAAGGCGATCTACTACGTGCGCGCCAAGATCTCCGAGGGGAAGAACATGGCCGCGCCCCTCGGTGAGACGGAGGTCTTCCCGCCGATGGTGGTGCAGATGATCGGCGTGGGCGAGGCGACCGGCGCGATGGACGCCATGCTCAACAAGATCGCCGACTTCTACGACGACGAGGTGGACGTGCAGGTCGCCGCGCTCACGAGCATGCTCGAGCCGCTCATGATGGTGTTCCTGGGCGGCGTCGTCGGCTACTTCATGATCGCCATGTACCTGCCGATCTTCACCATGGCGAGCGCGGTGAAGTAGGCGCGCGGGTGCCGGCGTCCGAGCGCAGGATGGACGGCGGCGTCACGGCGGCGGAGTCCGCTACCCGGGGCGGCGACCCGTCCGCGAGGCTCCGCCGGGACGGCCTCCACCGGAAGCTCGTCTGGCTCACCTTCTTCCGCATCGTCACCGTGACCGTGCTGCTCGGGGGCACCGCCACGGTGACCTGGGCGGCCGATCCCGGGCTTCGCCGGGCCGCGGCGCCCCTCTACGCGCTGGTCGGCCTCACCTACCTCGCCTCGCTGGGCTTCGCGCTGCTCCTGCGCACCGGTCGCGGCGACGGCTTCGTCGCCGTCGGGCAGATCCTCACCGACGCGGGGGTCGCGGCGGCGGTGGTCGCGCTCACCGGCCGCGCGGACAGCGTGTTCGTGTTCATGTTCTCCATCGCGATCGTGAACGCGAGCATCCTGCTCTTCCGCCGCGGCGCGCTGCTCGGGCTCGCCCTCTCCGCGGCCGGCTACCTCGTCGTCGCCCTCGAGCCCGCGACGGCGCCCCGCGCCGGCATCCTCGTCGCGCACCTCGGCGCGTTCGCCGCGACCGCCGCGCTCGCCGGCTACCTCGCCGAGCAGCTCCGTCGCACCGGGGCGCGGCTCGAGGAGCGCGAGGGCGATCTCGCCGCGATCACCGCCCTGCACGAGGCGGTCGTTCACTCCGTCTCGAGCGGCATCGTGACGCTCGACATCGGGGGTCGGATCACGTTCCTGAACCGGGCCGCCGAGGAGATCACCGGCCTCCGGCTCCGCGACGTCGCCGGTCTCCCGGTCGCCTCGATCCTCCCGCCGTTCGCGGCGGCCGACGGCCGGGAGCAGCCCCGCGCGTCGATCGGTCCGGCGCGCGAGGAGACCCGCTTCACGAACGCGCGGGGCGACGTGCTCCGGGTCGGCTTCACCGCCTTCCCGCTCGCGGGTGGAGGCGGCGAGCGGCTCGGGTCCGCCGTGATCTTCCAGGACCTCACCCGGCTGCGCGAGATGGAGGACGCGGTCCGCCGGAACGAGCGGCTCGCCGACGTCGGCCGGCTCGCCGCCGGCCTCGCGCACGAGATCCGCAACCCGCTCGCCTCGATGTCGGGCTGCGTCGAGCTCCTCCGGAGCGGCGACGCGCTCCGGCCCGACGAGCGGCGGCTCATGGACATCGTGCTGCGCGAGGCGAGCCGCCTCGAGGCGCTCGTCGAGCGCTTCCTCGCGTACTCGCGGCCGCCCGAGCCGCGCCGCGTACCGACCGATCTCGCGGCGGTGCTGCGCGAGGTGTGCGAGGTCTTCGCGCGGGACCCGGGCGCGGCGAACGTCCGCGTCGAGCGCGCCCTGGCGCACGCGCCGGCGGCGTGCGACCCGGACCAGCTCCGGCAGGTCGCCTGGAACCTGCTCCTCAACGCCGCCCAGGCGCTCGGGGCGGCGGGGCGGTCGGGCGTGGTCCGGGTCGCGTCGGGGCTGGCGGGCGAGCGCGCCTGGTTCTCGGTGGAGGACGACGGCCCGGGGGTCGCGCCGGGCGATCGCGAGAAGCTGTTCACCCCCTTCTTCACCACGAAGCCGAACGGGACCGGGCTCGGGCTCGCGACGGTGCATCGCATCGTGGAGGCGCACGGCGGGAGGATCGCGGTCGAGTCCGAGCCGGGGCGCGGCGCCCGGTTCGTGGTCGAGGTCCCGCTCGCGCCGCCGCCGGCGGCGCAGGCGCGCTAGAGGAGACCGATGGCCTCGATCCTCATCGTGGACGACGAGCTCTCGCTCCGGGAGTTCCTGGAGATCCTGCTGCGGAAGCAAGGGCACGACGTCGCGACGGCGGCGGACGTGCCGGCGGCGCTGCGCCGGATCTCCGAGGGCGACCTCGACCTCGTGATCACCGATCTCAAGCTCGGCGAGGGCTCCGGGCTCACCGTCCTCGAGGAGGTGCGCGACCGGTCCCCGGGGACCGAGGTCGTCGTGATGACCGCCTTCGCGACGACGGAGACGGCGATCCGGGCGCTCCAGCTCGGCGCCTACGACTACGTCCTCAAGCCGTTCAAGGTGGACGAGCTCCGCCTCACGCTGGAGAAGGCGCTGGAGCGGCGGAGCCTCGTGCAGGAGAACCGCGTCCTCCGCCACCGCGTCGGCGCGACGGCGAGCGGCGTGCCGACGCTCATCGGCGCCGGGCCGGCGATGGCGGAGGTCCGCGCCCTCGTGGAGAAGGTCGCGCCCGCGTCGAGCACGGTGCTCGTGACGGGCGAGAGCGGGAGCGGCAAGGAGGTCGTGGCCCGGTCGATCCACGCGCGCGGGCCCCGGCGCGATCGGCCGTTCGTCGCCATCAACTGCGGCGCCATCCCGGAGGGGCTGATCGAGAGCGAGCTCTTCGGGCACGAGCGCGGCAGCTTCACGGGCGCCGCCGACCGGCGCACCGGCCTCTTCGAGGTCGCCGGCTCGGGCACGCTCTTCCTCGACGAGGTCGGCGAGCTGCCACCCGCCGTCCAGGTGAAGCTCCTGCGCGCCGTCCAGGAGCGCCGGATCCGCCGGGTGGGGGGGACGGTCGACCTGCCGTTCGCCGCGCGCATCGTGGCGGCGACGAACCGCGATCTCCAGCGCGACGTGGCGGAGGGGCGGTTCCGGGAGGATCTCTTCTACCGCCTCAACGTCATCCAGATCCGCGTGCCGCCGCTCCGGGAGCACCGGGAGGACATCCCGGCGCTCCTCGATCACTTCCTCGCGCGCTTCGCGGTCGAGGCGGGGCGCGGCGCCGTCCGCCTGGCGCCCGACGCTCGGCAGCGGCTCTGCGAGTACGACTACCCCGGGAACGTCCGGGAGCTGGCGAACGTGCTGGAGCGCGCGGTGACGCTCGCCGACGGCGCCGAGATCCGCGCCGCGGACCTCCCGCCGGCGGTCGCCCGGCTCGCCGCCGCCGCGGAGCCGGCGACCCCCGCCGTCCTGCCCGCGGGCGGGATCGACCTGCAGGCGCACCTCGACGCGATCGAGCGGCGGCTGCTCGATCAGGCGCTGGAGCGGAGCGGCGGGGTCAAGACCGCCGCCGCCCAGCTCCTCCGGATCACCTTCCGCTCGCTCCGCTACCGGCTCGCCAAGTTCGGGATCGGGGATCGCTGAGAGCTTTTCGAAGAATTCGGCGAGCTCTCGGGGCGCCACCCGCTTGCGTTGAGCGTCGCGAGGCACACGATGCCGTCGCCGAGCGGGGCACACGACGACCGAGCAGCGCAGGCGTGCCTGTTGGCACGTCGAGCAGCGCAGGGAGGA
>NZ_JALCZA010000030.1 GCF_022690765.1 Anaeromyxobacter oryzisoli
GGCGCGCCCGCCGCCGGGCAGGCGGCCGCCGGGCCGGCGAGCGATGCCTATCCCCCGCGCAGCGCCAGGCGGAGCGCGGGGGTCGCCGCGAGGAGGAGCAGCCCCGCCGCGATCATGACGAGGCCCGCGACCGTCCCCTCGACGGCGCCCAGCTCGAGGGCGGTGGCGGTGCCCGCGCCGTGCGCGCCCATCCCGAGCAGCGCCCCGCGCGAGAGCGGGGAGCGGAGCGGGAGCCGCCGGACCAGCACCCGGCCCACCACGATTCCGACCAGCGCGGTGACGATCACGAAGACCGCGGCCAGGACCGGGGAGCCGCCGAGCGCGCTCGCCACGGTCATCGCGAACGGCGTGGTGATCGAGCGCGGCACCATGCTCGCCGCCTCGACGGCTCCCAGCCCGAGCGCGCGGGACAGCAGCGCCGAGCTCACCACCGCCACCGCGGAGCCGGTCCCGACGCCGGCCGCGAGCTCCACCGCGTGCCGCCGGAGGAGCGAGGCGTTCCGGTGGAGCGGGATCGCGAAGGCCACGGTGGTCGGCCCGAGCAGGGCCACGAGCCACCTCCCGCCGGCCATGTACGCGGCGTACGGCACCCCGGTGACGACCAGCAGCATCACCACCGCGGCGGGCACGACGAGGAGCGGCGACAGCCACACGGCCGGCCGGCGGCGGTACAGCGCGCGGGCCGCCGCGTAGAGCGCGCTGGTCGCGAGCAACCAGGCGAGCGCCCTCACCGGTCACCTCCGCGCCGGCACGAGACCGCGCACTCGACCGCGTACCCCGTCGCCACCATCACGGCCACGGTGCTCGCGGTCACCACCGCGAGCACCCGCAGCCCCTCGGCGCCGAGCAGCTCGGGGTACTGGACCGCCCCGACCGCCGCGGGGACGAAGAACAGCAGCATGTGGCGGAGGAGCCAGTCCGTGCCCGCCTCGAGCCACTCCGCGCGCACGACGCGGAGCTCCAGCGCGAGGAGCAGCAGCGCCATCCCCGACACCGGCCCCGGGATCGGGACGTGGAGGAGGGCGGAGAGGACGGTCCCTGCGCCCCAGAAGGCGGCCAGCGCGGAGACCTCGAGCGCGATGCGGAGAGCGGATGGCACGGCGGAGGAACCTAATTCGGCCGGCCGCATGAATGAAATGAATTCTATGGATAGAATCCATCTCGATCTGGAATGAGAGGGAGCGAGCCCGTGGAGCTGCGGAACATGGAGGTCTTCGTCGAGGTGGTGCGCCAGCGCGGCTTCACGCGCGCGGGGGCGGTCCTGCACCGATCGCAGTCCGCGGTGAGCAAGGCGGTGCGGGCCCTCGAGGACGAGGTCGGGGTGCCGCTGCTGGTCCGGGAGGGCCGGCGGGTCGAGCCCACCGACGCGGGGCGCGTGGTGTTCGAGCGCTCCGAGGCGGTGCTCCGGTCGGTGCGGGCAATGGACGAGGAGGTGGCGGACCTCTCGGCGCTGCGCCGGGGACGGGTCCGAGTCGGGCTGCCGCCGATGGTGGGCGCCGCCTTCTTCCCCGGGGTCCTGCGGGCGTTCCGCGACCGTCACCCCGGGATCACGCTCGAGCTGCGCGAGCAGGGGGCGCGCGAGATCGAGGCCGCGCTGGAGCGGCGCGACCTCGATCTCGGCGTGACGGTGCTCCCGTGCGACGAGGAGCTGTTCGATCCCCTCCCCTTCGTGCACGACGCGCTCGCCGCGGTGCTCCCCCCGACCCACCCCCTCGCCCACCGGAAGCGGCTCCGGCTCGCGGAGCTCGCGACGACGCCCCTCGTCCTGTACAGCCGCGACTTCGCCCTGCACCCGCGCATCCTCGACGCGTGCCGCGCGCGGGGGTTCTCGCCGCGCGTCGCGAGCGAGAGCGGGCAGTGGGACTTCATCGCCGCCATGGTCGCCGCGGACATGGGCGCCGCGCTCCTCCCCTGGACGATGTGCCGGCGGCTCGATCCCGGCCTGGTGCGGAGCGTCGAGCTCACCGACCCCACCATCGGCTGGAACCTCGCGCTCATCCGCCGGCGCGGCGCCCCCGCCTCGCAGGCCGCGCGCGCGTTCGTCGAGACCACGCGGGAGGTGCTCGCGGCCGGAGTGAAGAGCCGGTGACCTCCGAGCGCCTGCTGCGGCGCGTTGTCGCGGGGGTGCGACGATCCGTGGTAGGCATGCTCTTGGTGGACCTGATCGAGAGCACGCGGGCCCCGGAGCGCCGCCACCCGTGGGAGCGGGCGCGGTTCGCCTTCTTTCGCGAGGTGCTCGGAAGCGCGCGGCTCGACGCGGACGGGATGACCTTCCTCGACGTGGGCGCGGGGGATGGGTGGTTCGCGCGGCAGGTGGCGGCCACCGCTCCCGGGGTCGCGGTGCTGTGCTGGGACATCGGCTACGACGCCGCGGAGCTCGCCCCCGCCATGGGCGCGGGCGGTGCGGTCCGCTTCACGCCGGCGCGCCCGGACGGGCTGTTCGACGTGGTGCTCCTCCTCGACGTGCTGGAGCACGTCCCCGAAGACCGTGCGTTCCTGACGGATCTCGTGGCCACCAACCTGCGCCCCGGTGGACGGCTCCTGTTGAGCGTCCCCGCCTGGCGTTGCCTCTTCTCGTCACATGACGAGAGGCTCCGGCACCACCGGCGCTATACACCGGGCGATTGCCGGCGACTCCTCGCGTCCGCCGGCGTGGAGATCGAGCGAGCTGGGGGACTGTTCCACTCCCTCCTCCCCGCTCGCGCGCTCCTGGCGTCGGCCGAGCGTGTCAAGGTCGCGCGTCGCCAGCGCCATGCCGGCGAGTGGAGCGCCCCGCCGAGGCTCACCCGCCTTGTCGAGCGTCTCCTGGAGTGGGACACTGCCTTCTCCCTCGCCGCCAGCGCTCGCGGATGGGAAGTTCCCGGCCTGAGCTGGTGGGCGCTATGCCGAAGATCGTCCTGATCGTCCCCTGCTACGACGAGGCGGCGCGGCTGGATCGGGCCGAGTTCCTGCGGCTCGTCCGCGCTCGCCGCGATCTCGGGCTCCTGTTCGTGGACGACGGATCCCGCGACGGCACCGCCGAGGTGATCGAGTCGATGCGGGCACTCGAGGCGCGCGTCGCGCTGCACCGGCTCGAGCACAACCGCGGCAAGGCCGAGGCGGTCCGGCAGGGGCTCGCCGCCGCGCTCGAGCGCGGCGCCGAGGTCGTCGGGTACGCCGACGCGGACCTCGCGACGCCGGTGGAGGAGCTCCTCAGGCTCGTGCGCTCCATGGAGGAGAGCGGCGCCGCCGTCGTGCTGGGCTCGCGCGTCCGCCTGCTCGGGACCGCGGTCGAACGCCGGCCTTGGCGGCACTACCTGGGACGCGTCTTCGCGACGGTCGCGTCGCTCGCGCTCCGCCTGCCCGTGTACGACACCCAGTGCGGCGCGAAGCTGTTCCGCCGGACGGAGGCGCTGGCTCTGGCGATCGCGGCACCGTTCCGCTCGCGGTGGGTGTTCGACGTGGAGCTCCTCGACCGGCTCCTCTCCGGCTCGGGCTCCGCCCCGCCGCTCCAGGCGAGCGACTTCCGCGAGGTCCCGCTCCGCGCCTGGCGCGACGCCCGCGGCTCGAAGCTCGGGATCCGCGCGATGGTCCTGGCTGCGATCGAGATCGTCGGCATGCTCCTGCGGAGCCGGCTCCGCCGGCGACGCGCGGCGGTGGGGACGGAGCCGCACCTGGGCGACGACGTCGCGTGAACGCGCCGCCAGCGGTCCCGATGACCGCGTTCACTCCCCCGGCCGGGGATCGCGAGGCCGCGGCGGCACGATCGGCGGCGCAGCGATGGTCGGCGCGATGCGCTCGAAGCGGTCGTCCGCCGGCGCCCCGGCCTCGAGCGAGCGCCACAGCCACTCGACGGCGCCCTCCGCCGAGAAGCGGCCGGCGATCCCCGACGCCCGCAGCCGGACGCGCCGCTGCGCCTCCGGGGTGGTGAGCTCGGCGACCGTGGCCCGGAACGCCTCCGGGTCGTACGGGACCACCGCGCCGATCCCGTGCGCGGCGACGAAGCGGGCCGCCGCGGTCTTCGGGCTGCCGAGGACGATCACCGGCGCGTGCGCCGCCGCGACGGCGAAGACGATCCGGCTCGGCAGGCTGAAGCGCGAGATCCCCGGCCGGTCGTCCACCTCGTCGAGCGTCCCCGACGGGACCACGACGAACGGCGCCGCGCGGAGGCGCTCGACGAACTCCGGCTCGGGGAGCGCTCCGACCGCCTCGACGCCGTCCGCGGCGAGCGCGTCCCGGTCGAACCCCTCCCAGAAGGTCGCGAGCCCCGCCGGGCTCGACCAGTCGAGCCGGACGCCGGTGCCGCGCACCGTGCGCCGGAGGTCCTGATACCAGCGCGCGCCCCAGATGTTGCCGATGACCATCGGCCGGCCCGTGACCGGCACGTCCTCGGCGCCGGGCGGGCGCACGCGGTCGGCGGCGACCAGCGGCGGGGCGAGCCAGACCGGGCGGCGGTACTTCTCGGCGTACGCGTCCCGGAGCTCGGGCGAGATGGCGAACGCCACGCCGCTCTTGGCGAGCAGCTCGGCCATCAGGTCGTCGGGGATGGACGGCTCGAGGATGTTCTGGTCGTCCATGATCCACGTGACGAGCGGGGCGCCGCGCGCGTCGTGCAGCGCGATCGCCGTCATCACGTCGTCGGGGTAGTACGGCACGCAGAGGACGCGGCGGATCCCGACGCCGCGGAGGGCCCGCGCCACCCGTCGGCGCGCTGCGCCGCGGGAGCCGCGGCGGTGCCGCACCCGCACCGCGCGCGCGCCGAACTCCTGGCGGCCGCCGTAGTCGTCCCGGGACCGGACCGCGACCACGTCCTCGCCCGCGCCGAACAGGGTCCGGAGCAGCACGCCCACGCCGTGGCGGTCGTTCACCTCGCAGTGGCTGACGATCGCGTCGAGCGGCCGGCCGGGACCGCGCGCCGGACCGAGGCCGAAGAGGGCGGCGAGGCGACGGAGAACTGGGTGTCGCGGCGCACCCTGAGTGTGGATTTCGGTGGTGATTCGGCGAGTCATGAGTGCGGCCCGGGCTCACGCGGAGCTGAAGCGTACCAGTCCATGCCCGAGGCACTCAAGGAGCTTCCGGGACGGAGCGCCCCTAAACGCGACGCGGCGATCGGCGACTCCGCCGTCGAGATTCTCCTGCGTGCGCGCGCGTGACTTGCATCCCCCCGAGAAGAGCGCAACCGCGAGCGTACCGACGGTATAGTGACCGAATGTCTTCGACCGTTGTCGGTGCTCTGAAACGATTCTTCCCGTCGAAGCGTCCCGCGCCGACGCCAGCGCCCGGCCCGGATGACGTTGCTCGCAGGCTCGGTGAGGCGCTGCTCGAGCGCATGCAGGTCGACGCGTCCGCGCAGCCCGATCGCCTCGCGTTCGTGGAGGTGTCGAGTCTCGCCGAATATCAGGAATATCTCGGCAAGGCGGGCCCGGCGCTCCGGAACCGTGCCACGCTCGAGCGTCTCCTCGCCGCCCCCGGCGTCCCGTTCGAGTATCTCGGGTACGACGCTTGCGTAGGACAGTTCGTGGAGTACCCCGTCGATTTCGACTATGCGTGGCAGCGCGACGACGACGGGCTGCTTCTCCCGAACTACCGCGAGCGCCTGCTGAGTCCCCTCACGAGCCTCAACTGCAGACAGAGGGCGACGGTGCTTGCGTTGCGCCACCTGCTCGAGGAGCGAGATCCTTCCACGATCGCGATCTACGCCACCGAGGCGACGACGCCGGTCTTCGGTTTCCTCCAGCGCGTTTACCCGAAGCTCACGGGGAGCGAGTACCTCGGCGCAGACGTTCCGTCGGGGAGCATCCGGGACGGCGTGCGGCACGAGGACGTGACGCGCCTGACGTTCGCCGATGCGTCATTCGACGCGGTCGTCACGTGTGACGTGCTCGAGCACGTCCCCGCCTACGAGGACGCGCTGCATGAGTTCAGGCGTGTCCTCGTACCGGGCGGGTTCCTCCTCGCCACGGCCCCATTCCGCGCGGACCGACACGACCACCTCATCCGCGCTCGGCATTCGCGGTCGGGGGATATCGAGCACCTCGAGCCCCCCGAATACCACGGCGACCCGGTGAACCCCGCCGCCGGCATCCTCTGTTACCAGCACTTCGGCTGGAAGATCATGGAGGATCTCCGCGCAGCCGGCTTTCGTAGCGCGCGGGCGCTCCTCGTCTGGTCGTACTTCCATGGCATCTTGGGCGGGAACCAGATCCTGTTCCACGCGGTCGCCTGACCGCTCGCGGCCCGCCAGATCCGAGCATCGGCACCGATATTCCCGGTCGCGCTGGCCTCGATCCGGAGGCCTGTGACCGAGCGTCCACGTCATCGCACGAGTCGAACAGGGTCCGGAGCAGCACGCCCACGCCGTGGCGGTCGTTCACCTCGCAGTGGCTGACGATCGCGTCGAGCTGAGGGGTGGCGTCACGCAGGCGGTCGGCGCCGCCGAACCCCAGGAGCGACGTCAGCCTCCGACGGAGCGCCGCCAGCGGCGCGCCTGCGATGCGGACTGTTTCGGTGGATGGGTGGGTCATGGATCGGCGCGGGCGCCCGGGGCTCGCGCGGCGCTGGAACGTACCAGCCTGCCCGTGGGCGCTCAAGGAGCGCACCGCGGGACACGAGCTCGAGGAGCATCGCGCGCGCTGCGATGAGCTCTCATCCGATGCCAGGCCGCACCCCTGTCGAGATCCACCGGCGCCATGGAGCTCACGAAGCTCGTCCCGCCTCCCCCCAAGCCACGGGTTTCCCAGCACGTGCCGACGGATCCCATGGCAGTATTCACTCCGTGCTCAATCGCTCCGGCATCGCCAGCGCGCTCGCCCTGACCATCGCCAGCGTCTTGTGGCTCCGCGCGGTCAGGGATCCTCTTCCGCCGCGCGGCCCGGACCTGGCAGATGGCCTCGATCCGAAGTTCGAGCTCCTTCGCAAGGCGCTGCCCGACCACGCACGCGTGGGGGTCCTCTTGCCGACGGACACGATCTCCTCGATCGCGGGGGACCCAGCGCCCTACTATCTCGCGCAGTACGGGCTCGCGCCGCTCCTCGTTCATCGCGTCATCGTCGGCGATTGCGTGAGGGACGGGGCGAAGGCGTGCGGTGCCGACCGACTCGACTTCCTAGTCGAGGGCCTCGGCGGCCCACGGCAACCAGAGGTTGCCGGGCTGAAGACGCAGCTCCGACTCGGTCCGGTGGCGGTGACGGAAGGGCTTTCCCTCAGTCGGAGGCAGCCATGACCCGCGTCCTTGCAGTGGCGGCGGCCGTGGCGCTGCCCACTGTTGCGGCCTGGCCGCTCGTCTCTGGGCTCTGGGCTGCCGGCCGGCCTTGCGCGCTGCAGCGCCTGGGCAAGGTCGCCGCCGCGGCGATGGCGGGACTCGGGATCGTGTCGCTGGCGTCGTTCTTCTGGCTCCTCGCGGGCGGGACCCTCGGCCGCAGCTACGTGGCCGCCGAGGTGCCACTCCTCATGCTGCTCTGGCTGGCGCTCACCGCCTGGCGCCGGCGGGTGACGCGACGAGAGCAATCGCAGGCCTCCGCGGCACGAGAGCCCGTGCTGCCCTCCGGCAGCGTGGTCTGGAACGTCCTCGCGACCGCGCTGGTCGGAGTCGCCCTCGCGTTCGCGCTCTGGCGCCTGATCCGCATCGGGGCGGACCACCCGCACGGTGGGTGGGACGCGTGGGCCATCTGGAACCACCGTGCCCGCTTCATCTTCCGGGCCGGCGAGGATTGGCGCGAAGCGTTCGTCCCCGAGCTGTCTTGGAGCCACGTCGACTATCCGCTTCTCCTTCCGCTCTCCGTCGCACGGATCTGGGCATATGCCGGCGAGACGACGCTCGCGCCTGCAGTCGTCGCGGCCCTTTTCACGCTCGCGGCGGCCGCCACGCTCGCCGCGGGGGTGGCGGCGTCCGCGGGACCGGTCGCCGGCGCCACCGCGGCCATCCTCCTCCTCGGCACCCCCGGCTACGTCCACATGGGCGCTTCCCAGTACGCCGACGTTCCACTCGGGGCGCTCCTCGTCGTCGCGCTGGTGGCTTTGCTCGAGGCCGAGCGGACCGGTTTCCCCGGGCGAGCGCGGGCCCTCGTGCTGGGCGGGCTCTTCCTGGGCTTCGCCGGCTGGACCAAGAACGAGGGGCTCACGGCCGCGGCGATCGTGGTGCTGGCGCGGACCCTGCTGTCCTGGCGCGTCCGCGGGCTCGCGGCCTCGCTCCGGGAGCTCGTTCCCCTCGCGGCCGGCGCGGCGCTTCCCGCCGCGGCGTGGCTCGCCTTTCACTGGAGCGTCGCGCCACCATGGGCGGAGGAGTTCATCGGCCAGAACCGCACGGCACTAGCGCAGCACCTCATGGACGGTGACCGATGGAGCCTCATCCTGAGTGGGGTCGCGAAGGTCCTCCCCGGCGCGGAGCTCCACCTCCTCGCCGTGGCCGCGGGCCTCGCGATCCTGCTCGGGGCCCGCCCCCGCGGCGTCCTCCGGTCCCCGGCATTCGTCTCGGCCGCGCTGCTCTATGCGGCCGTCGTCGCCGGGTTCCTGGTGACGCCGAAACCGCTCGCGTGGCACCTCGCGACGGCCGCGGATCGGCTCGCCATGCAGCCCTGGCCCGTCCTGCTGCTGGGACTGCTCGCATCCGCGGCCCCGGAGGCGGGGCGGGCCGCAAGGGAGAGCAACCTAGAATGAACGCATCGATGGTGAACCCCGCTCCCCGATCGCGAGCGCGGCCTCCGGGCGCTCGGCCGCGGCCCCTCGCGCCGCTCGAACGCACAGGCTCGGCAAGCGCATGAAGGTCTGCCTCGTCACCTACGGCACGTTCTTCGATCCTGCCGCCGTCGTCGCCGGCAACAGCGTCCGCGCGTACTACCTCGCTCGGGCGCTCGTGGAGCGCGGCGTCGAGGTCGTCCACCTCTACCCCGACGTGCTCGCGCGGCACGCCCGGGCCGATGCGGCGGTGCCGGCGGGGATCCGCGTGCGGACCTACCGGGACGGTCCGGACCTGCTCGCCGAGATCGAGCGGGAGCGGCCCGCCGCGGTCCTCGTCGGGTACTGGGAGCTGCTGGAGCATTTCCCCGAGCGGTACGCGTTCCCCATCATCGTGGACGTGGTGGCGCCGCGGATCCTGGAGAACCTGTTCGAGGACCGCGATCTCACGGCGGAGGCCGATCGCCTCGTACGGCTGTATCGCCGCGCCGACCTGTTCCTCGCCGGCAACGAGCGCCAGCGCCACTTCCTCCTGCCCTGGCTCATCCTCGCCGGCTTTCGGTGCGCGACCGGCGCGCCCGTGGCGGTCGTGCCCATCTCCACCGAGCCGAGGGCGGCGGAGCCGCGCGCGCCCGGGGACGGCGAATGGCGCTTCGTCACCGGCGGCGTGAGCTGGCCGTGGCGACGCACCGAGGCCTACTTCGAGCCGCTCGTCGCCGCGCTCCCACAAGGACCGGCGCGGCTGGATCTCTTCGAGGGGCGATACGTGTACGGCGGCGCCGACGCACAGCCGCGGCGCTGGAGCTCGGAGCGGGTCACCTCGCACGACCTCCTCCCGTACGGCGAGATGCAGACGTTCCTCGCCACGACCGGCCACGTCGGGGTCGAGCTCGCCGACTACAACCTCGAGCGGGAGTTCAGCCAGTCGTTCCGTTCGGCCGACTTCCTGCGCAACGGGCTCCCGGTGCTCTGCAACAGGTACACGGAGCTCGCCGGCTGGATCGAGGCGTACGACGCGGGCTGGGTAGTGGACGATCCCGGGCAGATACCGGAGGTGATGCGCCGCATCTTCACTTCGCGCGAGGAGTGGACCACGAAGTCCCGGAACGCTCGCCGCCTCGTGGAGGAGCGGCTCCACTATGCGCGGACGATCGAGCCGGTCCACGCGTTCCTGCGCGAGCCGCGGCGACCGGAGCGCGGGCTGCGCCCGCTGCTCACGGCCTCGCTTTCGGCTCCCGAGCGCCATGCTCCGACGTTGCCTGCCTTCCCCTCTGTCCCGCTCCGTCGCCGCCTGCGCGGCGCGACCGCGTCCTTCTTGCGCGCGCTCCTTCCGACACGGAGCGACGCCATCCTGATGGTCACGCGGAGCGACGTCTTCCCGGCCGATCACGGTGCAGCGGTCAAGATCGATCGGACCGCCCGTGGGCTCGCCGAGAGCGCCTCGGCCGTGTATCTGGTGACCGACGATCCGAAGCGGTACCACCGCTACCAAGGCGGGCGTCACGACGAGCTGCGTTACCCGTGGCTCATCCGGAAGGTCACGCCGCGTCGGGAACGGGTACGCAAGCGCCTCCTCGCGGCGGGCCTCCCATCGGACGACGCCTTCCTCTATCACGCGGCGGTGGACTGGGGCTTCGTGGTCCGCGCGCTCTACATCGCCGTTCGCCACGGCGTGCGGCGGTACCAGGCGGAGTTCCCTGCGTACGCGAAGCCCTGCCTGCGCGCGCGACGCCTCCTCGGGGGCGTCGCCGCGATCGTCGAGCACAACGTCGAGTACCAGCGGATCGCGGCGCAACACCCGGATCTCCCGGAGAGCGTTCGTCGTTGGCTCCGGGGGCTCGAGCTCCGGCTCTGTGACCGCGTCGACGTGGTGGTGGCGGTCTCGAACGATGACCGGGACGCCCTGGTCCGCGACGGCGTACCGCCGGAGAAGGTCCGCGTCATCCCTCACGGCGTCGATCTCGCCGCGTTCGAGCGCGCGGCGCGCCTCGACACGCGGCGCCTCCTTGGGCTCCCGCCGGACTGCCCGCTCCTCGTCTACCACGGTACGTATCAGTACCCGCCGAACCTCGACGCCGTGCAGGTCCTCGCCGACGAGATCCTGCCGCGCCTGCACCAGCGGGGGATCCGTCCGAAGGTGCTCGCCGTGGGTCCGTTCCCGCCCGCCTCGTCGCCGCACGCGGACATCGTGTTCACCGGCTCGGTGCCCGAGGTGGCACCCTACCTGCTCGACGCGGACGTCGCGGTGGTGCCGCTCCGCAGCGGCGGGGGAACCCGCATGAAGGTGCTCGACTACTTCGCCGCTCGCGTCCCCGTGGTCGGCTCGTCGAAGGGGCTCGAGGGGCTCGCGCTCGTGGACGGCGAGCAGGCGCTCATCCGCGACGATCCCGACGCGTTCGCCGCGGCCGTCGCGGAGCTGCTCGGCTCGCCGGCGCGACGTGCCGCGCTCGCCGAAGCGGGGCGCAAGCATGTCGCGGCGCTCGACTGGTCACGGATCGCCGAGCGATATCTCGCCGAGTACCGCGCGCGAGAGATGTCCGGCGCGACGGCGAGACCGCCCGCGCGATCCGTCGAGAAAGGCGGTGCCGGCACGGCGGCAAGCTGAGGACAGGGCGCGGGCCAGGCGGGGCCAGCCCGACGCCCGTGAAGACGTTGGGGGGGGGACAATGAAGGATTCGTCGAGCTTTCCAGTCGAGAGCATCGTGCTGGACGTGCCGGAGCGTCTCTCCGACGTCACGTCGTGGCACGGCCACATACCGTTCGCCTTCTGGTGCGTCGAGGCGCTGCGCCCCCGGGTGCTGGTGGAGCTCGGCACGCACCGCGGCGACAGCTACTCCGCGTTCTGCCAGGCCGTGCAGCGCCTTTCGCTGCCCACCTCCTGCTTCGCGGTGGACACCTGGGCCGGCGACCCCCATGCCGGGTTCTACGGTGAGGAGATTTACAAGGAGGTCCGTCGGTACCACGACGAACGGTTCGGGTCCTTCTCGAGTCTCATCCGCTCCACCTTCGACCAGGCGGTCTCGAGCTTCGCGGACGGGTCGATCGACCTCCTCCACGTGGACGGATTGCACACCTACGACGGAGTGAAGCACGACTTCGAGACCTGGCTCCCCAAGCTCAGCCCGTCGGCGGTGGTGCTCTTCCACGACACGAACGTCCGCCTCCCCGAGTTCGGGGTGTGGCGGTTCTGGGACGAGATCAGCGGCCGCTACCCGCACTTCGCCTTTCCGCACTCGCACGGCCTCGGCGTGCTGCTCGTGGGAGGGGCGCCTCCGGAGAGCGCGCTCCGGCTGGCGTCGGCGTCGCCAGAGGACGCGGCCCGGATCCGCGCGACGTTCGCGCAGCTCGGTGGCCGGATGACGGACATCGCGGAGCGCCGTCGGCTCGCGCTGGAGTTCGCGGCACTCCGGCGGACGGTCGAGCAGCAGTCTGCCGCGTCGGAACACTGCGTGGACTCGTGCGCCCGGGCGCACGCCGAGCACGCACGGCAGTCCGCCGCTGCGCGGGACCGCATCAAGGCGTGCCAGCAGGCGCTCGCCGAGACGCGGCGGGATCTCGCCCGGGTGAACACGGGGCTCGATTCGCTGCGGGAGCGCACCGAGGCGCTCCACCCGGTCCGCGGGCGACCGCGATGGCGCACCGCGCTCGAGCGCGCCGCGCAGGCCCTCGCCTCGCACGGGCCGCTGCGCATGGTCCGACTCCGGAAGTACTCGGCCCTGATCCGCTCGTCGGGCCTGTTCCAAGCCGATCACTACATCGCGCAGCTCCAGCTTGGCGACCGCGGCCGCGCGCGAAAGGATCCCGTCCGGCACTACCTCGTGCATGGCGCGGCTGCAGGCGTCGAGCCGAACCCGTTCTTCGACACCGCCTGGTACGTGGCACGTCACCCCGAGGCGGGCGCGCCGGGGAAGAACCCGCTCGTCCACTATATCCGGAACCAGCGGTGGACGGATCCGGGCCCGGGGTTCGACACCAAGTACTACCTCGATCGCTATCCGGACGTCGCCGCCTCCGGGGCGAGCCCCCTCGCCCATCACCTCGCTCACGGCGTGCAGCAGGGTCGGATCACCACCCCGCTCCCACAGCCCTCGCGCGCGCTCGCTCTCTCGAACGAGCTCGTAGGGCGTGCGCCCCAGCTCGTGCCGGACCCCGGCCCGGGGCGCGTGCTCGTCTGTGACGTCTGGGTGCTGACGCCCGACCAGGACTCGGGGTCGGTGCGAATGTTCGCGACCCTGAAGCTGCTGCGGGCGCTCGGTCACGAGGTGACGTTCGTCTCGATGAGCACGGAGCCGAGGCCGCGCTACGCGAACGACATCCGCGATCTCGGGATCGAGGTCATCCAGGGGCTCGCCGATGCCTTCGCCCACCTCTCCGCCGAGGGGCACCGGTACCGGTTCGCGGTGCTCTCCCGCCCGGATGTGTACCTTTGCTTCCTGCCCGCGGTGCGGGCGTTCGCCGTGCACGCGACGGTCATCTACGACACGGTGGATCTCCACTGGGTGCGCCTGGAGCGCGCCGCCGCGCTGAGCGGCGACCCCTCGCAGCGCGCCGAGGCGGCGCGCTTTCGCGCGATCGAGCGGCTCGCCGCGAGCACCGCCGATCGTGTCCTCGCCATCTCGGCGGAGGAGCAGCAGACGCTTCGCGCCGAATGCCCGGGCGTCCAGGTGGACGTCCTCCCGAACATCCACGAATGCCGCCCGACGAGCCGCTCGTGGGCGGATCGCAAGGACCTGATGTTCATCGGCGGATACGATCACACCCCCAACGTGGACGCGGTGGAGTGGTTCGTCTCCGAGATCCTGCCGCGCGTGCGGCAGCGCCTCCCCGAGGTCGTCCTGCACGTCATCGGGAGCAAGCCGCCGGCCAAGTTGCTGGCGCTCGCCTCTCCATGCGTGGACGTCCTCGGCTACGTGCCGGACGTCGAGCCCTGGTTCGATGCGACGCGCGTCTTCGTCGCCCCCCTGCGCTTCGGCGCGGGCATGAAGGGGAAGATCGGGCAGGCGATGAGCCATGGGGTGCCGCTGGTGACGACCCCTATCGGCGCGGAAGGGATGCAGCTCGCGCATGGCGAGAACGCCCTCGTCGCCGGGGACGCCGAGGCGTTCGCCGAGGCGGTCGTTCGGCTGTACCAGGACGAGCTCCTGTGGGCTCGCATCGCGAAGAGCTCGCTTCAGCACCTGCAGCGGCGCTTCTCGGAACACGCCGTCCGGGACGCGCTCGCCGCGCTGTTCACCGTCGCCGAGACGCCCGCCGGAACCGTCGCGGGCGCCCCTGCGGAATACATCGTCTGATCGGACCAATCGTCTGATCGGACCATCGGGCCACGGAGCAAGCATGTCGAAGACGACTCCATCGCTCAGCGTCGTGATCTCCGCCGATGTGGGCGCCGAGCTCCTCCGGAGCAAGCTCGAGAGCCTGCGCGACCAGACGCTGGATCCTCGGGCGTTCGAGATCCTGATCATGGACGCGCGCGGGGACGAGGGCCGGCAGCTCGCGCGCTCGTTCGAACGCGCGCTGCCGCTCCGCGTCGAGCGCCCCCCCTCCCCTGGGCGGGCCGCCGCCCGCAACCACGCGACGCTCGCGGCGCGTGGCGAGGTCGTGCTCTTCTTCGACGACGAGGGCGTCGCCGATCCGGGCCTGCTCGAGGTCCACGTCCGCTCGCACCGCGCCGCGCCGGCGGTGACCCACGCCGTCCTCGGAGCGACCGCGGTCGCCCCCGCGCAGGCGACGGAGCCGCTCGCCCACTTCGTCACGCACGTCGAAGGCTTCCCCGTCTCGTACGCCAGCCTGCAGGACGGAGCCCCGCTCGACTTCACGTCCTTCTGGGGCGCACGGTGCTCCTGCAAGCGCGGCTTCCTCGTCGAGGGCGGGCTGTTCGACCCGTCGCTGCACGATGGCTGCGAGGACGTCGAGCTCGGGTACCGGCTCGCGGAGCGGGGGCTGGACCTCCGCTACTACGCCGGCGCGATCACGAGGCGCACAGGCCCGATGCTCCTCGAGGCCGAGCTCGCGCGGCGGCGCCGCCACGGCGCCGCGCGTCGTGCGCTGACGGATCGCGGCGGCGCGGAGGCGCTCCGCCGCTGGGCGGGGATCGCGGCCTCCGAAGATCTCTGGGCGAAGGTGAAGGATGTGCACCGCCAGCTCGTGCGCTCCGCGCTGGAGCTCGACCGCCTGGCGCGGCTGCGAAGCGCGGCCGGGCTCCCGATGGAGCCGTGGGATGTGGCGCTGCTGCACCGAGGATACTGGACCGCCCTGCGCATCGCGCATGCGCAAGGGGCGGTCACAGGAGAAGCGAAATGAGAGCGCGTCCGAGAGTCCTGCTGCTCAACAACTACCCGATGGAGAGCGCCCTGCGCGGATGGCGCGCCGGGACCTACCCTGGGCATCACCTCTGGGGCGCGGCCGGGCTCGACGAGCACGGCTTCGACGTCGTCATCCCGCCGTACACGGGGCTGCCGAGGCTCACGCGCTTCCTCGAGCCGCACACGCCGAAGACCTGGGGTGACCTCGATCAGCAGCTCCGCGCCTGGCTCCAAATCGACTGCGACGTCATCTACTCGGCGTGCCAGTACACGAGCGGGCTGCTCGCGCGGCTCCACACGCGCCGGCTGCTCCGGACGCCCGTCGTCGCTCTCGCGCATCACGAGATCGCGCACGATCGCGCCGGCGAGGCGTTCGTCGCCGGCCACACGCGCCTGCTGTGCCTCAGCCGCGAGGTGCAAGCGCTGCTCGCGGGACGGTTCGCCGTCCCCGAGGAGCGGACGCGCGTGCTGGACTGGGGGCCGGAGCTTCGCTTCTACGGTGAGCCCACCCAGGGGAACGACGAGCTCCCGGCGGAGCCGCTGATCGTCAGCGTCGGGAAGAGCTTCAGGGATCACGACACGCTGGCCTCGGCGGCGGACGCCGAGGGGCTCTCGACCCTCGTCGCCGGAACGCCACCTCGCCCACCGTTCGCCTCGAAGCACGTCCGGGTCATGCCCGTCTACGAGGCCGGCCCCCACATCCCGTACCCGGAGGTCCTGAGGCTCTGCCGTGGCGCACGCGTCCTCGCGATCCCGCTCGTGAACACCCCTGGCCTCGCGGGGCTGACGAGCCTCGTGGACGCGCTCGGGCTCGGCAAGCCCGTGATCATGACCCGGAACAGGCTCGTGGACATCGACGTCGAGGCGGAGGGGATCGGCCTGTGGGTCGAGCCCGGCGACGTCGCGGGGTGGCGAGACGCATTGCGCACGCTCGCGTCGGACGAGCCGCGCTGTCGCGAGATGGGGCGGCGGGCCCGCGAACTCGCCGAGCGCCGCTACAACCAGGACACGTTCACGGAGCAGCTCGCGCACGAGCTCTCGCTCGCCATCTCGGATCCTCGCCCCATCGGCCGGTGCTGAGCGGGCGAACGCCCCCGCACCCCCGCCCTCACCGCCGCGCGAGGTCGTCCGACCACGCGAGGATCTGCTGGAGGAGCCGGGGCAACGCGAACCGCTCCAGGACCGCGCTCCGTCCACTCGCGGCGATGACTCGGCCCTGCGCCGGATCTCTCCGGAGCCGCGCGATGGCCTCGGCGAGATCCAGCTCGTCCCGGTAATAGACGAGCTCCACGCCCTCCCGGAACAGCGCGTCCAGCGCGGGCACCCCGGTCCGGTTCGTGAGGACGCAGCAGCCGCAGGCGAGCCCCTCGAGCACGCGCGTGGGGTGGCTGCCGAACACGGACGGGAGGTTCACCGCGAGCTGATAGCGGTTGAAGTCCCGCGCGAGCGCCGACGGCTTCACCGGCTTCGGGGCGTACGGGATGAAGGTGACGAGGTCCCGGCGCAGGAGGTGGTCCAGGATCCGGCGCCGGTCCGAGTACTCGGCGTCGTGCGCGAACGCCTCGGTCTTCCCCCGGAAGAACGCGCCGGCGACGCGCTCCTCGTACGGCACCACGGGGCGGAAGAGGTTCGCGTCGGCGCCGAACGGTTGCCAGAGGCTGGGCCGACCGGCGGCCTCGATCAGCGGTCGGTCCGCCACGTCGGTGAACACGATCCCATCGCAGAGCGACGCGGCCGACTGGAAGGCCTGCGCCATCGCGTTCGTCCCGGTGAGGCGGCCGGCGTTCGAGATGGACTCCTGGACGTAGAGCACCCGCCTCGCCCGGGTCCCTCTCCACAGCGAGCGCCACCGCTCCGATCGGTGCAGCATCTGGGAGTGCCAGTCGAACCCGAGCAGCAGGAGCACCCGATCCGGTCCAGCGCACGCGAGGAAGTCGGCGAGCCCGTCGTCGTCGTCCACGTCCTCGGCGCCCCACCTCGCCCTCGGCCGGAACGCCGTCCCGAGGACGTGGAGCGCGCGGCCCGCGGCCACCCACCCGCCGGAGACCGCCCACGCGTGGCTGCCCGTCGCCTGCAGCACGACGGCCAGCCTGCCGTCCCGTTCGCCCCGGAGCGACCTCGCCAGGGCTCCGAGCCTGGACCGGACGCTCACAGGGTCGGCCACCCGGGCTCGAGCACCGAGCGACTGCGACCTGAGGGGCCCGCGGACATCGGCGCGGGCCCGCCGCGGCGCGCGTCGAGCGCGCCTCGCCTCGGACGGACGGAGGCGCGAGCATCGAGGAGCGTGCCGGGGGACATGGTTCTCCGAGGACGGGCCGCCATCCTACCCGCACGCTCGAACCCGCGACAATGGGATCGCGCGTGCACGGCCATCGCGTGCCGGAGCGCGGGCGCGAACGCCGCGCGCGCCGGCCCGGTCGTCGCGATACCGGTTGCGCGCGGTCGGACCGCCTGCGAAGGTTCACGGCCACCACTCCGATGAAGATCGCCTTCTGCGGCCACTCGTACCACCGGACCACCGGCTCCTCGGCCTTCTTCCGCGACCTGCTGCGCGAGCGGGCCGAGCTCGTGGACTTCTGGTACGACGGGTGGCGCACGGGGGAGCCGTTCGACGCGGCGCCGTTGACGTCGAGCGAGCTCGACGCGGTCGTCGTGTGGCAGGCGGAGCCGGTGGCTCGCCAGCTCGCCGCGGCGAGGCTCCGGAACGTCACCTTCTTCCCGATGTACGACGGCTGTCACGCGATGCCGGACTCCTTCTGGCGCGCCCTCGACGGCGTCAAGATCGTCTCCTTCAGCAGCACGCTGCACGAGCGGCTGCAGCGCCTCGGCGCGCGCGCCCGCTTCGCGCGCTACGCCCCGGACCCGTCGCGGCTCGGCCGGGCGAGCACGGCGCCGGAGCTGGCCGGCTACTTCTGGCAGCGGCAGCAGGACGTGACCTGGGAGACGATCCGGCCGCTCCTCGGCGACGCCCCGTTCCGCCCGTTCACGATCCATCGCGCGATCGATCCCTCCGCCGGCGCCTTCGTCGCGCCGTCGCCGGAGGACGTCGAGCGCTACGCGATCCGGACCACGGCGTGGTTCCCCTCCCGCGCCGAGGCAGTGGCCGATCTCGTCCGGCACAACGTCTACTTCGCCCCGCGACTTCGGGAGGGCATCGGGCTGTCCTTCCTCGAGGCGCTCGCGATGGGGTTCCTGGTGGTGGCGCCGGATCGCCCGACGATGAGCGAGTACATCGTGTCCGGCGTCAACGGCCTCCTCTACGACCCGGCCCGTCCGCGGCCGCTGGACTTCTCCCGGCGCGCCGAGCTGGGCGCCCGCGCGCGGTGGGAAGCCCTGCACGCCTGGCGGAAGTGGACGCGCTGCGCGCCCGCGCTCCTCGACTTCGTCTGCGCCCCGACCGCCGACGTGCAGCCGACCGCGCCGCTCGACGCCTTCGATCCGCTCGCGATCCCCGCCGCGCCGCGAGCCGCACGCGCGGCGCCGGGCGCGCTCCCGGCCGGCAGCGCGGCTTCGTCCGCTGCCGCGCCCGCCCCCGCCGCGACCGTACCCATCGTGGCCGTCCCCGGCGCGACCACCTCCGCCGCGGCCGACGCAGTCGCGCAGCCGGGAGCCGAGCCGCTCGTCACCGTCGCGGTGGTCGTCTCCAGGCGAGGCGACGACGCGGCGGCGCTCGCGGCCACGCTCGAGAGCGTCGAGCGCCAGGACCTCGCGCGCCGCGAGGCGATCCAGATCGACGGCGCGCCCGGTGCCGATCGCGCCGGCGCGCTGACCGCAGCGGCGGCCGCCGCCCGGGGCCGCTGGGTGCTCCTCCTCGACGCCGGCGACACGCTCGCCTCGACGGAGGCCCTCTCTCGCGCCCTCGAGGGCGCGCCGCCCGACGCGGACGCCATCCTCGGCCACCACCTCGAGCGGCACGCCCGCGGCGACGAGGCGCTCCGCGTCGCGGCCGACCTCGGCGACGCCTGCGCGCGGCTCCGCGAGGGGCGCGTGGACCTCCGCTGGCTCCAGGGGATCCCGGCCCGGCAGGCGACGCTCCTCCGGACGGAGTGGCTCCGCGCGAACCGGTCCGGCCCCGCCCTCGGCGGCGCGGCGCACGACGACCTGCTGCACCGCCTCGCCGCCGGCGGCGCGCGGGTGCACCACTCCGTGGCGGTCCTGGCGGTCTGCAAGCCCGACGCCCCCTCGCGACGTCGACGCGAGCGCCGCCTCGCCGAACGCCTCCGCGTGGCGCTCGCGCACACCGATCATCCGGCGGCGGTCGCCGCGGGCTTCGAGGCGATCCGGGCCGAGCTCCGGCGCCTCGAGCTGCCCAGGCTCTCGGCCGCGGCGCTGCTCCTGGAGGTGGGCCGGACGCGCGGCGCGTGGAAGGAGCTGCGGGGTCGGCTGAAGCGGTTCCTTCGCGGGGGCCGCCGCGTGTAAGATGCGCGACCTTCCTGCCCGGCATGCGCACCTCGGTCGTCCTCCTCACCTACGAGCGCCCCGACGCCCTCGCCCTCGCCCTCCGCGGGCTCGCCCGCCAGCGCCTCGCGCCCGACGAGGTGATCGTCACCGACGACGGCTCGTCGCCCTCGACCCGCGCGTGCGCCGTGCACGAGGCGCGCGACTTCCCCTGCCCGGTCGTCTTCCTGACCCAGGAGAAGCGGGGCGCCCGGATGTCCCGCGCGCGGAACCGCGGAATCGCCGCGGCGCGCGGCGACTACGTGATCTTCCTCGACGGCGATCAGGTGCCGGCGCGCGACTTCGTCGCCGACCACGTCGCCTTCGCCCGCCCCGGCAGCTTCGTTCAGGGCTCCCGGATCCTCGCGTCGGCGGAGACGACCGCGCGGCTCCTCGCCGTCGGGGGCCTCGACGTGAGCCCCTTCGAGCCCGGGCTCGAGCGGCGACGCCACGCCCTCCGGGCGCCGGCGCTCTGGTGGCTGTTCGGGTGGCGCCGGCGGAGCCGCCGGGGGCTGAAGAGCTGCAACTTCGCGTTCTGGCGCGACGACCTCGTGCGGATGAACGGCTTCGACGAGGACATGATCGGCTGGGGCCTCGAGGACGGCGAGCTCGCCGAGCGCGGCTACCACCTCGGCCTGTGGCGGCGCGATCTCCGGCTAGGCGGCGGGGTGATCCACCTCTGGCACGGCCCGCCGAGCGTGCTCTCCGCCGACAACCCGAACCGGCGGATCTACGACGCCACCCTCGCGTCCGGGCGCGTGCGCTGCGAGCACGGCCTGGACGCCCACCTGGCCGAGCTCGCTGGACCGCTCCCGGACCTGCGCGAGGAGGCGGCCCGGGCCGCCTCGCCTCGCTGACGGTCGCGTCAGGTCAGGCCGCCACCTCGCCGCGCTGGCGGGCCTCCCCCTCGAAGATCCGCCACAGGCGCGCGTACTCGCCGCCGCGGTCGAGCAGCTCCTCGTGGCGGCCGACCTCGACGATCCCGCCCTCCATCAGGACGACGATCTTGTCGGCGTTGCGGATCGTCGAGAGGCGGTGGGCGATGACGAGGGTGGTGCGGTGCCCCCCGCCCTCGAGCTCCATCAGCGAGTCGAGCGCGCGCTGCACCTCGCGCTCGCTCTCGGCGTCGAGCGCGCTCGTCGCCTCGTCGAGGATCAGGATGGGCGCGTCCTTGAGGAACGCCCGGGCGATGGCGATGCGCTGGCGCTGGCCGCCGGAGAGGAGCACGGCGCGCTCGCCCACCCGCGTGTCGTACCCCTGCGGGAGCTGCATGATGAAGTCGTGGGCCTGCGCCATCCGGGCCGCCCGCTCCACCACCTCCTGCGGCAGCTCGGGGCGGCCGTAGGCGATGTTCGCCCGGACCGAGTCGTTGAAGAGCACCGTCTCCTGCGTCACGACCGCGAGCTGCGACCGGAGGCTCGCGAGCGTCGCGTCCCGCACGTCCACGCCGTCGATGGTGATGCGCCCCTGGGTCACGTCCCAGAAGCGCGGGAGCAGGTTCGAGATGGTGGTCTTGCCGCCGCCGGACGGGCCGACGAGCGCGACGACCTCGCCCTTCGCGATGGTGAGGTCGAGATCGTGCAGGACCGGGCGATCCCCATAGGTGAACCCCACGCCCTCGAACCGGATGACGTCGTGGAACGGCGCGAGCTCGACCTTCCCCGCGTCGGGCACGGAGGACTCCGCGTCGAGGATCTCGAAGACGCGGGCGCCCGAGGCGGCGCCCATCATGGCGAGCTGGCCGACCCGCCCGAGCTGCTTCACCGGCTGGTACAGGAGCATCACCGCCGCCACGAACGAGAAGAACTTCCCGGCCTCGAGCTGCCCGGAGAGGATCTTGCCGCCCACCCACCAGATCGTGAACGCCATCCCCGCCGCCGCCATCACCTCCATGAGCGGCGAAGAGAACGCCCGGAGCGCGGTGATCCGGCGCTCGAACCGGAGCAGGTTCGAGTTGGCCTTGGCGAAGCGCTTCCGCTCCCACCTCTCCATCCCGAACGCCTGCACGACCCGGATCCCAGCGAGGGCCTCGAGGGCGATCTCCGAGATGATCCCGAGGCTCGCCATGGAGTCGCCGGTCGAGTGGCGCATCCGCTTGGCGATCCGGACGACCGGGAGGAGCGTCAGCGGCACCGCCCCGAACGCCATGATGGAGAGCTTCCAGTCGAGCAGGAAGCAGTTCACCAGCATGACGACGACGGTGATGCCGTCGCGGAGGTAGGAGGAGACCGCGTCCGTCACCGCGATCTGCACCATCTGCACGTCGGTGGAGAAGCGCGAGAGGAGGTCGCCGGAGTGGTGCTTCGAGTGGAAGGCGGGGGGCAGCCCGACGAGCCGGTCGAACAGCGCGCGCCGGACGTCGGCGACCAACCGCTGCGAGATCACGCCCATCAGGAAGAACTGCCCGAAGTAGGCGAGCCCCTTCACCAGGGCCACGCCGAGGATCACGAACGGCAGGATCGCGAGGAGCTGGTGCCGATCCACGGCAGCGAGCTTCGCGGCGAGGTCGAACCGGGCCGGGAGCATCCGCGCGACGGCCTGCATCGAGGAGGTCCGGCCCGTGAAGAGGAAGTCGAGCGCCGGGCCGAGCAGGTTCACGTAGGCGGACGTCGCGCTCGCGAGGACGATCATGCAGACGAGCGCGACGACGAAGTGCCAGCGGTACGGCCAGCCGAAGCGGAAGAGGCGGAGGTAGGTGCGCACGAGGGGGTTCCCTTTACCGCGACGGCGGCGGCGAGGCGAGGCCCGTCACCGCGGGGGCCCGCCACGGGCGGGGGGCGGCCTGACCGCGCAGGAAGGCCCAGCGGGCCACCTTCTTCAGCACGACCACCGCGGGCACGAGGCGGCGCGGCCGGAGCCGCCGCGTGGCGGCCCGCCGGTACGCCGCCGGGTCCCGGGGCGGGCACGGCGCGAGCACGTCCGCCGCCGCGCACGCCTCGGAGGGCACGCCGCGGAGCTCGGGGTGCTTCTCCCACAGGAGCGGGTCGGCCTCGCCGTACCGGCGGAAGAGGCGCGCGAACGCGGGCAGCCCCCGCAGCGTGCTCGCGTAGCCGAAGTCGTGGCGGACGACCGCCGCCGTCGCGAGCCCGATGGTGCCGAGCGCGCGGAGGCGATGGCTGAAGTCGAAGTCCTCGCCCGCGGCGCCCGGGAACCGCTCGTCGAAGCGGACCCTGGCGAGCGCCGGCGCGCGCACCGCCATGTTGCAGGTGTTCGCGTACAGGAGCGAGGCGTGGCCGGGGACGATCCAGCGCCCGTTCAGGGAGCCCGCGAAGTCGTGGTACCGGTCGAGCAGCGTCTCCCCGAGGGCGCAGGTGACGCCGCCGGCCGCGACGTGATCGGTCGAGTCCAGGAACGCCGCCATGGCATCGCTCCAGCCCGGATCGGGGACGCAGTCCACGTCCGTGAAGAGGATTACCTTGGCGCCGAGCTCGAGCGCCCGCGCGACGCCGCGGTTGCGCGCGGCCGCGGGGCCGGCGTTGGCGAGCTGGCGCAGCACCTCGGCGCCGGGGGGGAGCGCCGGGATCGGGAGAGGGCTCCCGTCGTCCACGACGACGACGCGCTGCACCCGGGGCTGCGCGAGGACCGCCGCCACGCAGCGGGAGAGCTGGTCGGGCTCGCGGGGACGCGAGAGGAACGCTGGGATGACGGCGACGAGCATGGGATCTCCCGGGCCGCGCAGTGTACCCGGACCGGGGCACGGACGACGAGCCGCCGGGCGCTTGCGCGCACGCGCCCTCTCGGGATAAGCCTCGGCGGCTCGATGGGGGATCGACATGCGTCTCGGCGGGTACGTCATCCATAGCAGCAACGCCGGAACGCTCCGCCCCTGCCTCGACTCGCTCGCGGCGGTCTGCGACGACCTCGTCGCGGTGGACACCGGCTCGACCGACGGGTCGGACGCGCTCGCGACGGCCCGCGGCTTCCGCGTCGTGCGCTGCCGCTGGGAGGGGTACGGCGCGGCGCGCGCCCAGGCTGTCGCCGCGCTCGCTCCCTGCGACTGGATCCTCTTCCTCGACTCCGACGAGTGGCTGGAGGAGCCCGCGCTCGAGGCCATCCGGCGCTTGAAGGCGGCGCCGCCCGACGCGCCGTACGTGGAGCTGATCCGACGGAACTGGGCGGAGCTCGGCGGGAAGCGCTTCCTGTACCGGCGCGAGCACCCCATCCGGCTCGTGCGGCGCGACCACGCCCGCTGGGACCGCTCGATGATCGTCCACGAGTCGCTGCCGCCGGGGCGCACCGCGTCGATCGGCGCCTCGGTCGAGCACCTGTTCGCGACGTCGCTGGACGGGATGCGAACCAAGGTGGACCGATACGCGCTCCTGTGGGCGCTGCGCCACCACCTCGACGGGCGCCGTGCCAAGTGGCCACCCGCCCAGTGGATCGCGCACCTGTTCCGGGAGCTGGTGATGAAGGGCGTCCTGCTCTCCGGCCGGACCGACGCGTGGCGCCTCGCGGTGGCGTTCGCCAGGTACCACGTCCGGAAGTACGAGCTCCTGCGCGAGGTCGCGGCCGGCCGCCACGACGACCTGCTGAAGCTCCTCCGCGAGGACCGCCTCGGTGAGCTGTTCGACGCGCTGGCCGGTACGGCCCAGCCCGCGCTCGCGCCGCCGGCGGCGCCCGGTGCGAATCGAGGCGCCGTTCCGGCCGCGCCCGGGGCGCGCTACGAGCCGGGCGCGGGGGCGTTCGAGGGGAAGTGACGCGGGCGGTGCCCGGCGCAGTCGGGTAGTCGCCGCACGCTAACGGCGCCCGCCGCCGGAGTATGCTGCCGGGTGTGGCGGCCCGGGTCGCGGAGACGCAACCGACGGATCGTGCCTGGCGTCGCGCGCTCGCGCTCCGGGTCCTCGCCGCGATCGGAGCCGCCGCGGTCGCCCTCTTCGGGATCCGGTGCGCCGGCGGCGACGACTTCCTCGCCTTCTACGACGTGGGCGCCCGCGCCTTGCAGCACGGCGACATCTACGCGCCCTCCGCGAAGAACGGGATGTACGTCTTCTACGCGCCCCACTTCGCGCTGCTCATGATGCCGTTCGCGGTCCTGCCGCCGATCGTCGCCGGTTACGTCTGGTTCGCCCTCAAGGCGTGGGGGCTCGCCTGGATCGTGCGCGAGGCGTCGGGCGAGATCCGGCGGGCGACACGCGGTGGACCGCTCCCCCGAGGCTGGCCGGCGCACCTCGCGCTCCCGTTCCTGCTCGCCGCGAACCCGATCCTCGGCGAGCTCAAGCTCGGGCAGGTGAACCTGTTCGTCTTCCTGTTCTCCCTGCTCGCGTTCGAGGCTGCGCGGTCGGGGCGGCCCTGGCGGG
Organism: Anaeromyxobacter oryzisoli; assembly: GCF_022690765.1. Classification (GTDB taxonomy): domain Bacteria; phylum Myxococcota; class Myxococcia; order Myxococcales; family Anaeromyxobacteraceae; genus Anaeromyxobacter; species Anaeromyxobacter oryzisoli. Next base: position 24,689 of record NZ_JALCZA010000030.1, read on the forward strand.
CTGCCGCGCTGTTCTCGGTCGCGCTCGTCAAGGTGACGCCCTGGGTCTTCGTCCCCTGGTTCATCTTCCGCCGTCAGTGGAAGCTGCTCGGCGCCCTCGCCGCGGTCGGCGTGGGCTGGGTCGCGCTGCTCGCGGCGTGGTTCGGGCCCACCCGGATCGGGGAGACCCTCCGGTCGTGGGAGACCGTGTCGCGCACCCAGAAGCTCGGCCTCGCGTCCGTGGCGTACTTCGAGAACCAGTCGCTCCAGGGCGTGTCGGCCCGCCTCGCGACGGTCCACCCGGCGCTCCTCGATCCGCTCCTGGGGGTGCCGCTCTACCGGGTCCTCTGGGTGCCCGCCGCGGCGCTCCTCTTCGCCGTGCTCGCCGCCCTCGCGTGGCGCGACCGGTTCCGGCAGGCGCTCCCGCGCACCGAGTTCGCGTTCGTGTGCCTCGTGATGTACCTCTGTTCCCCCGACTCGCGCTGGGCGCACCAGATGCAGCTCATCGCTCCGTTCACCGCCCTCGCCGTCCTCGCGGTGCGGACGAACCTGCTCGCGCGCGACGGCGGCGAGCCCGCCCCGGCCCTCTGCGGCCACTGGAGGACCGCCGTCGCCGCCGTCATCGGGATGGGCCTCCTCTTCCAGGTGGTGCTCACCCGCGACGTCGTCGGGAAACGGCTCGACAACCTCTCGCGCTGGGCGGGGACCCACTTCCTGTTCGTCGTGTCGGCGACCGCCCTGCTCGCGGCGGTCTCGCTCCGGCGGCACCCGTCTCGCGTCGGCGCCGACGGCGCGAAGTAGGCCGCGACGAGCGAGCCGGCGTGAGATAGGCCGCGGTCTGGGGCTGCCGGGGACCCGGATTCGGGCTAGCGACTGGGGCGGGGCGAGAGCGGTTTCCGCACCGGCGGGAGAAGCCCCGGATCGACCTCCACCGTCGGTCTGAGTGAACTCCTCTACCAATGGCTTGCGAGATCCCGGCTTCTGCGGCAGCGACGAGCGCCGCGCGCTCCGAGATACCGACAGGCGGCAATTCACCGCACCAATCGCGCAATTCACGAACCGATCGAATGTCAGACCCTCGTGCAATCGTCCGGACGATGTGCGAGGCCGCTTCCAGCTCGAGCGCAACCTCGGCGGTGCCGCCGCCCGAGGCGCTCGCGCGCGCCGCGTGGCAGCTCGACCCGCCCATGCCGCACGAGCGGCCGCACGTCCTTCGCGAGGAGGCGGCCCTGCTCGTAGACGGCCTCCTCGCCCGGGCGGCGCGGGGGCGGGGTGCGCTGGACGTCGCGCTCGGGGAAGGGATGTTGGCCCTGGCCCAGGGCGACCGGACGCTGCGACTCGGGTACTCGGGGATCGCCGACTACGCCCGCGAGCGGCTCGGGATCGCCGGCCGGACCGCGCAGGTGATGGCCCAGCTCGCGCGCGCATTGCACGCGCGCCCACGACTCCGCGAGGCGGTCCGCTCCGGCGCGGTGAGCGCGCGGAAGGCGACCACGATCTTGCGGGTGGCGCTCGGCGAAGCGGAGGTGGAGTGGGTCGAGCGTGCGCGGACCGCGACGGTGCGGGCGCTCGAGGTGGCGGTACGGGCGGCGGGTACCAGGGATCGCCAGGAGGGCGCGACCGAAGTGATTGACGCAATGGGCGCGCCCAGCGCGACGGCTGGCGCCGAATCCGAGGAGGAGCGGTTCGATCGAGTGGACGTCGCCCTCGGCCCGGAGGCGCGGGCCCGGCTCGACGAGGCGCTCGCCCTGGCAGGGAAGCTCCTCGGGGCGACGTCGCCCCGGTGGGCGCGGCTCGAGTCGATCTGTCAGGAGTTTCTCGGCGCGCACCCGGTGGACGCGGCCGAGGAGGCGGACGAGCGGAGCGTGGAGGCATCGCGCGCGGAGTGGTTCGACGCCGCGCGAGAGGCGCTCGAGGAAGAGACGGCGTGCTGGGCCGCGCTCGACCAGGTCGAGCCGGTGCCGGCGCCGGTGATCGGCGTCGTGACGGACGGCGTGGGCCTGGACGACGCGGACCCGGATGATGCAGGCCATGCTCCCCCGAGGGAGCCCGCAACGGCCCCCGCGGAGCTCCTCGACGAGCAGCTTCGGCACCTCGCCTCCATGCGCGAGCGCTGGGACGAGCTGGTCGGCCACCTCGCCATGCTGGTCCTGAACGTCGGGCTCTGGCGCGACATGGGCTTCGCGACCTTCGGCCACTACTGCGCCGAGCGCCTGGGAATGGCGGAGCGGACCGTCGCGCAGCGCGCCGCGCTGGAGCGCCGGCTCTACGCGCTGCCGGCGCTCCGGCAGGCGCTCCGGGACGGCCGGGTCAGCTACGAGCAGGCACGGCTCGTCGTTCGCGCGGCGGGAGCGAGCACGGACGAAGACACGGTCGAGGCGCTGATTGCCCACGCCGAGGCCTCGACCTGCATCGCGTTCCGGCGTGAGCTCGAGGACGAGCTCGCCGCTCGGGCAGATTTCGAGGCGCGGGCCGCGGCGCAGATGTGTGCGCCGTCCGGGCGGACCGACGACTCCGCGGCGGAGCCAGCGCAGATGTGTGCGCCGTCGGGCCGGACCGACGACTCCAGGGCGGAGGCGAGCGCGCCGAGCAAGCCGGCGGATTCCTTCTCCGCGCAGATGTGTGCGCGCGCCTGGCTGACCCTCCACGTCCCGCGCCGGGTGGCCCTCCTCATCGACGCTTCGTTCCGCGCCGCTCGGGCTGCTGCAGGTCACTGGCTCACCCCGGAGGAGTGCGTCGTCCGGATCGCGGACGAGTTCATCGAGACCTGGCAGGAAGCCGTGAAGCAGGCGGAGCGCTCGCGCCCTCCGCGGCAGCGGAAGGTCCTGGCGCGCGATCGGGGCCGGTGCCAGGTCCCCGGGTGCAGCCGCCCCGCCGCGCACGTGCACCACGGCTGCTACCGTTCGCACGGCGGCGACGATTCGGAAGAGAACCAGATCGCCCTGTGCGCCGCGCACCACCTCCACGCCCTCCACCGGGGATGGATCCGGGTCCGCGGCCGGGCGCCGGACGCGCTCCGGTGGGAGCTCGGGGTGCGTCGCGACGGGAGCGCGCTGGCCCTGTTCGGGCCGGAGGTCTGACCGTCGGGTCGCTCAGCATGACTCACCATCAGCCGCCCGGCATGCAGCGCGTACACGAGAGCAAATGCGCGCAGTGACGGCGGTGCCAGGCGAACTACCACGCCTTGGCAAACGGCTGGTGTGCCTCAGCCAGCATGTCAAACTCGTTTCGGTGCCGCCGTACAAACTTCTCGAGGTTGGTCCCGCAATGCGGGCAGAAGTGGATGGGAATGCGCATTTCCACGACCACCGCTTGTAGTCCTCCGGCCTCGTTGCGGAACAGTGGGGCCAGCTGAATCTGCTTCGGCTCAGCGTGTAGCAAAATGTCCCAAGTCCGTTCCTGCTGCCGAGTGAGTGCGCGCGCCTGGATGTAGAAGCCACGGCTCTCGCCGTCTCGGATGGCGACAGCAGCCGTCCCTTGTTCGCCGGCCCTCGCGATCATGTTCTTCAGCCACTCGCAACACGTGTTCATCGACCGGAACCTACGACGCGGCGCGCGACAGAACTTCGTCCACCGTCATCGACGCGCACTGCGCCGGATGGAGTTCCACGGCGCTCCAGTCTCCGACCCCCGCGTCGTCGAGAAGAAGCTGCGGTTTCGGGAGAAAGGCTCGAAGCAGGCGGCGATCCCGAGTTGGTCGGCGACTTCCCGCGCGTACGCGGCCCCGCCTCGGCTCCAGCAGTAGAGCATGGCGCCCTTCTGCCGCAGCGCCTTCACGAGAGCGACGGTTGCCGGAATCGGGATGCGCTTCGTCCCGAAGGTGCGAATCAGGGTGTCGTCGACGTCGACGTAGATGGCAGGCGGGCGGCTCGTCATGTGACGTGGCCGACCCTATCACGCGATCGCTCCTGAACGACGCCGCCGGCGGCGACGGAGACGGCGGGGGCGCGTACTACCCCGGACCACGGCTGAGATCGACTCGACGACGCCCTCGCTCATGGTGAGCGCTGGGCCTTCGTCGTTCATGGCGGCGTGCACATCTGGTGGACTGCACCACGCCCGTGAGGCCGCTCGTGGACCCGCCTCCCAGGGGCCGAACGGCGGCGGCGAGCGTCAGTCCCGTCGCGCCGGACGCTCCCCCTCCCCCGCCTAGAACGCGTGCACGAACAGCCCGGAGCGCAGCTTCGGCTCGAACCAGGTGCTCTTCGGCGGCATGAGCTTGCCGGCGTCGGACACGGCGATGAGCTGTTCGATGCGGGTCGGGTACAGGTGGAGCGCGAGGGACCAGCCCTCCTCCTTCACCCGCCGCTCCAGCTCGGCCGCGCCGCGGATCCCGCCGACGAAGTCCACGTCCTTCGAGGTGCGCGGGTCCTGGATGCCGAACAGCGGCGCGAGGAGCTGCTCCTGCGCGATGGAGCAGTCGAGGGCGGCGACGGGATCCTTCGCGTCGTAGGTGCCGGGCCGGACGCGGGCGCGCCACCAGCGGCCGCCGAGGTACACCCCGAACGAGAGCGGCGACTCGGGGCGCGGATCGCTCGCGGGCTCGAGGTCCATGACGCGGCGGAGCGCGGCGAGGAGCGCCTCCGGCGTCCGGCGCTGGGGATCGCGGACGAGCCGGTTGTAGGCGAGGATCTGCATCTGGTCGTGCGGGAACACGACCGCGAGGAAGGCGCCGTGGTCGCCCGGCTGCCCGCGCCGCCGCGCGTGGACGCGCGACGCGGCCGCCGAGCGGTGGTGGCCGTCGGCCACGTAGAGGGCGGGGACGGCGCGGAAGAGCGCCTCGATCCGCGCGCCGATCGCCGGCGGCACCACCCAGAGCTGGTGGCCCACCCCGTCCGGCGTCACGAGGTCGTACTCCGGCGCCGCGCGCTTCACCTCCTCCACCGCGCGGTCGATGTCGGCCACCGCCCGGTACGTGAGGAACACCGGCTCGTCGTGCGCCGAGAGCGTGTCGATGTGGCGGACGCGATCGTCCTCCTTGTCCGCCCGCGTCTTCTCGTGCTTCTTGATGACGTCGCGGTCGTACTCGTCCACCGAGGCGCAGGCCACGAGCCCGGTCTGCCGGTGCTCGCCCATCCGCTGGGCATAGACGTAGAGGCGCGGCTCGGGGTCCTGCCGGAGCACGCCGCGGCGCACGAGGTCCGCGAGGTTCTCCGCCCCCTTCGCGTAGACGGCGGCGGAGTGCTCGTCGGTCCCCTCGGGGAGGTCGATCTCGGGCCGGGAGACCCGGAGGAAGCTGTCGGCGTTCCCGGCGGCGAGCGCCCGCGCCTCCTTGGTGGAGACGACGTCGTACGGCGGGGAGGCGACCTGGGCTGCGAGGGTCGCGGGCGGGCGCAGGGCGCGGAACGGGGAGAGGGTGGCCATCGGTTGCCTCCGGAGTCGCCGGCGCACGCGCGCCGCAGCGGCTTCTCTTAACAGAACGCGATCCGCCCGACATCCCCTCTTCCTTCCACGGCGTTCCGCCGGCCCGGCCGCCGGCCTCACCGGCTCGCCTTTGCGCCAGCGACCCGTGGTAAGACCTTGGCCATCGACTGCTCCGGAGCACGCACGCCATGACCGTGGCCCCCCTGGCCCTCGCCGCCGCCCTGGGTCTCTCCCCCGTCGCTTCCAAGGCGCCGCCCCCCCACCGCGACGTCCCCATGAGCGCCGAGGAGAAGGCGTTCTGCGCGGACGAGCTCGGGGTGGTGGAACGGCGGGCCCGGCTCTTCCAGGCGCAGGGGCTCTCCGCCGCCGAGATCGACCGGCGCAACGAGGGGGTGCAGCAGAACGTGGCCGAGTGCCGGCAGCGCTTCGGCGCGGAGCAGCGCCGCGCCGCGGAGAAGCAGGCGGACCTCGCCGAGCTGGAGCGCCGCGTCGGGCCGGACGCGACCGAGCTCGAGCGGCAGCGGGCGTGGCGGCAGCTCCGCCGCGAGCGGCTCGCCGTGAAGCCCGCCTCCGCGCTCACGGCCGACGAGCGGGCGGAGCTGCAGGCGGGCACGCAGGAGGAGCTCGCGGCGACCCACCGGACGCTCGACACCACCCACGCCCGCGACCCGCGCTTCATGCGCCAGGTCCACTCCGCCCTCGCCTGCTACCACGGCGAGCGCCGCGCCGCGCTGGAGCTTGAGATCGCGCACGAGGAGAGCCTCGCGAAGGTGGGCGGCGGCGACCGGACCCGGCTCTACGTGCTCCGCTCCGACCTGCGGCAGTCCGACGAGGTGCTCGCGCGGAGCCGCGAGGCGGCGCGGGAGCTCCCGGACGGCCTCGCCCGCTGCTCCGAGCCCCAGACCGCGGTCCTCGCCCACTGCCTCGGCATCCGCGCCGAGGGCAAGAAGGCCGAGCCGGCCTGCGAGTCCGAGGAGCTCCAGCAGTACCTCCGCTTCGTCAGGTAGACGCGCGTTCCGGCCGTGGACGAGGCGCGGCGAGAGCTCGACGCCGCGAACGTGAGCGTCCCGGCGGCCGGGACCGGGTACGCCGTTCGCCCTATAGGCGCGTGCAACGCGCCGGAGTCGAAGGGCGAGCAGCCGTCGCAACGGCGAGAAGACCGAACGTGACGGTCACCCTGGGTGGGTCGCCCGACCAGCCCGCGAGGTCCTCCCTTCGAGGAGGAGGCCTGGTGTAGAGTCGGCGTGCCGTGCGCGCTGCTGCCCGCAGCGACACAGCCCCCGCCGAGCCGCGCCATTTTGAGCGCGGTCAATCCACGGACGGGCCGAGCAGGGCATTCTCCGACGGTATTTCCGCCGTCCCGGGGGTCATCGACGACCCGCCGAGGGAGCGAGGAACCCACGACATGCGCATCGAACGACTCGCATCACTGGCGGTGCTGACCGCCGCCGCCGCCCTCTCGGCCTGTGACAACACGCGGCCGCTCGCGAAGACCGGGGGTAACTGCACCGGCTGTCACGGCGGCAAGGACAACCAGACCGGCGCGCCGCCGTTCGACCGGAACGGGAGCGCCACCTCGCCGGCCGTCGGCGCGCACACCAAGCACGTCCAGTTCGGCGTCGCCTGCAACTCGTGCCACGTCGTGCCGGACAGCGCGAACACCCCCGGCCACATCGAGGGGAAGCCGGCCCGGGTGGTCTTCGGCGGGCTCGCGACCGCGAACGGCGCGACGCCGAGCTACGACCCCGCCACCATGACGTGCTCCTCCACCTACTGCCACGGCGCCACGCTGAACGGCGGCAAGGAGACCACGCAGACCTGGGACGGGCAGATCCTCCAGGGCTGCCAGTCCTGCCACGGCTACCCGCCGGGCGGCGGGCACCCGACGGACTCGAACTGCGTGGGCTGCCACCCGACCACGGTGAACACGGACAACAGCCTCAAGGCCGGCGGCACCCACCTGAACGGCACGATCGACGTCGGGTCCGGCGGCGGCGCGGTTCACCCGGCCGGCTGGGTGACCCAGACGAGCAACGCGAACGGGGTGACCACCCCGCACGGCCTCGCGGTGAACTTCCACGACCCGGCGTACCCGAAGGGCGTCGCCAACTGCACGGGCTGCCACGGCCAGAACCTCGAGGGCTCCGGCGCGGCCTCGGCGTGCACCAAATGCCACCCCGGCAGCGGCGGGGCCTACTGGACGGGCTGCACCTTCTGCCACGGTGACGCGAACCGGACGGTGCCCACCACGGGTGTCAACGCGAACGACGCGAACCTCTTGGCCGCGCCGCCGATGGACACCGCGGGCAACACCGCCGCGGGCACGGGCGCGGTGGGCGCGCACCAGGCCCACCTGGCCGGCAAGGCGATCTCGAGCGGCGTGACCTGCGATCGCTGCCACACCGTGCCGACCGACATCGCCCACGTCACTGCCCCGGGCACCAACCCCGACAAGGTCGTCCTGAAGCAACCGGGGACCACCAACACGGTCGGAACCTTCAACTCGTCCGACGGCTCCTGCTCGAACGTCTACTGCCACGGCAACTTCACGAACGGGAAGGCGCAGACCACCACCGCGACGCCGAACAAGCCGGTCTGGACGGCGACGGCCGGCCAGAGCGACTGCGGCGTCTGCCACGCGTCCCAGACCGGAAATGACGCGACCTGGGGGCATCTCAAGTCCGCGCACATCGCGATCCTCGGGTGCGCCCCCTGTCATCTGAACGGCTACGGCTCGACGACGAACACGTCCCTCGTGAACGCCCCGACGCACGCGGACGGCACACTGAACATCGACAACGCGATCAAGAACTACGGCTACAGCACCACGACGCACACCTGCTCCACCGCAGGGTGCCACGGAGCCGACCTCGCCCACGACTGGACCACCGTTACCGGTCCGTAGCGTCTGGCAAGGCGTTGATCCGCAGAGGCCGGGGGCCCGCTCCCCCGGCCTCTTCTCTTTTTTTCCGGCCCCCGCGCGCCCGCCTCGCGCCCCGCCGGGGGAGACGTTTTCCTTGCGCCCGCCCCCCGGGCCTGCCACGTTGCGCCGCATGAGGCACGAATCCGGCGATCTTCGCATCGCCCTCTTCATCGACTTCGAGAACCTGGTCACCCGCACTGGCATCGCGGCCGAGACCTTCGACCTGCAGCCCGCCCTCGACACCCTGCTCGAGAAGGGCAAGGTCGTCTTCCGCCGCGCCTACGCCGACTGGACCCGGTTCGCGCCGGCGACGAAGCGGCTGCACGACAAGGGCGTCGAGCTGGTGGACGTCCCGCCCTCCACGCAGGCCGGGAAGAACGGCGCCGACGTGCGGCTGGTGGTGGACGCCCTCGAGCTCTGCTACCTGCGCGAGCACATCGACACGTTCGTCATCGCCTCCGGCGACTCCGACTTCTGCCCCCTCGCCTACAAGCTGCGCGAGAACGATCGGACCGTGATCGGGATGGCGGTGAAGGACGCGACCAGCCCGCTCTTCGTGAAGGCCTGCGACGAGTTCATCTACCTGCGGCCCGGCGCGGCCAAGCGCCGCGACGGGGCCGGCGCGAGCGCGGCGAAGGAGAGGGACCGGGAGAAGGAGAAGGAGCGGCCGAAGGACAAGGTCATCCCCGAGCTCGCCCGCGACGCGGTGGCGTCGATCCTCTCCCGCGCCGCCGGCCCGGTGAACCCCTCCGCGATCAAGGCCGCCATCGTCCGCAAGGAGCCGGATTTCGACGAGCGCGACCACGGCTTCTCGTCGTTCACCCGGCTCCTCGAGGCGATGGAGGCGGACGGGCTCCTCCGGCGCGAGCAGGGCGCCAAGGGGCAGTGGTACGTGCTGCCGGCCTGATGTTCACACGGGGGCTGCGCCCCCGCCCCGCCGAGCGAAGCTCGTCGGGGCCCCACCCCGGCTGCGCGGGGCCCGTGACCTCGCGCGCTTCGCTTCGCGATGGCGCGCGAGGTCCCCGCGCGGAGGGGCTGCGCCCCTCCCCCCGCCTACGGCGTGGTCCCCCCACCCTGCGTGATGGCTTCGGGCTACGCCCGAAGCTCCCGGCAAGCGAAGATCATCGAGCCATTGAGCGAATGGACGCCGGGCCCTCCGACCACCGCGGGGCGCCGCCGCCCGGGGCCGTACCGCGCACGCGGCCGGGGGCGCACCTTGCAGCGGTGCAGCCCACCTCGCCGCGGCTCGGCGCCCTGACCGGCCTCCGCTTCGGGGCGGCGGTCGGGATCCTGCTGTTCCACTACGGGGGGCCGCTCGTGGCGGGCGCCCCCGGGTGGCTCGGGCGTCTCCAGCGCGGCGGCTACGCCTGGGTGGGGCTGTTCTACGTCCTCTCCGGGTTCGTCCTCGCGCACGCGAACCCGGAGCCGATGGGCCCGGCCGAGCGCCGCGCCTTCCTCTCCGCCCGCCTCGCGCGGCTCTACCCCGCCTACCTCGTCGCCTTCGCGCTCGCCGCGCCCTTCGCCGTGCAGCGCTGGTGGGACGGCGGCCCCGCGGCCGCGGTGAAGATGGCGGTCGTCGCGACCGCGACCCTGCTGCTGGTCCACGCCTGGGCGCCTCCCCTCGCGCGCCTCTGGAACGCGCCGGGTTGGTCCACGTCGGTGATCGCGTCGTTCTACGCCGCGTTCCCGCCGCTCGCCGCGCGCCTCGGCCGGCTCCGCCGGCGCGGCCTCCTCGCCGCGCTCGCCGGCGCGTGGGCGCTCTCGCTCGCGTTCCCGCTCGCGTACCTCGCCCTCGCGCCGGACGGCCCGGGCGCCGCCGACCTGGCGCACGAGCCGCCCTGGCTGCTCGCCCTCAAGTTCCACCCGGTGCCCCGCGCCGGCGAGTTCGTCGCCGGCGTCGCGCTGGGGCTCCTCCACCGCCGCGGCCTGGCCCTGCCGCGCGCCGGCGGCGCCGCCGCGATCGCCGCGCTCGCCGTTGCGGTCGCGGTGATCGCGTCGGGGCGCGCGCCGTACGTGCTCCTCCACAACGGGCTGCTCGTGCCGCTGTACGCCGTCGCCCTCCTCGGCCTCGCCCGGGGCGACGGCCTCGCCGGGCGTGCGCTCGCGTCGGCGCCGGCGCGCGTCCTCGGGGACGCGGCGTTCGCGCTGTACGCGCTCCAGGAGCCGCTCTGGCGCTGGGCGCGCCTCGTCGGCGGCGATCGCGCCCCGGCCTCGCCGGCGTTCGTCGCGGGGTTCTGCGTCGCCGCGACGGGGATCGCGGTCGCGGTGTCGCTCGCGGTCGAGCGGCCGGCGCGGCGGTGGCTGCGCGCACGGCTCGCCGCGGGTCCCCGGCGCGCCGTCGAGGCGGTCGCCGGGGGGGCGCGCCGCGGCTCCGCGCCGTGACCGACGTCGCCGGGCGATCAGGCCTTCGTGGCGCCGTTCCGCTCGAGCCGCTTCGCCAGCCGATCGAGCTCGCGCGCGAGGCCCTGGACCGGGGCGCGCGAGCCGCTCGCCAGCGCGGAGACGGCGCTGCCCGGCAGCTCCGCGACGCGCCGGAGCGCCGCCGCCCGGAGGTTCTCGGCGCGCGCCCGCAGCAGCCCGAGCCGCCGCCGCACCCCCTCGACCGTCCAGTCCTCGCTCGAGACGCGCGCCAGCGCCTCGTCGAGCTCGCGCAGCGCGCCGTTCCCCGCGCCCAGCGCCCGGCCGAGGCGCTCCCTCGCGTTCGCCTCCAGCGTCCCCAGGCGCGTCTGGAGCTGCTCGAGCGCCGTGCGGCTGGCGGCGGCGGCCGTGGCGGTGGCTTCGCGCGCGACGTCGTGGATCGGGATCTCGGCCATGATGTTCCTCCGCTCGCGTCGCGCCAGGGTGGTCCCAGGATCGAGAGCCCTTGGGCCGCCGCGAGGCGTCGCTGATGGTGAATGATGAGACGCGGCGATCGTAGAGGCTCCGCGCCGTGACGCGGCGCGTTCAAAGGGGTGTGGTCCGGGCGGCGGGTCGCTCTGATGGGGGCTCTCGCTGTCATGTCAGACCAGCCTGCGACAGTGTTCGCGTGCGCAGGTTCGTCACGCTCGACCTGGAGACCGTCCCCGACGAGGCGCTCGTCTCGGCGGTGGACGGCGAGCCGACCCGCCCGTACGCGGAGCAGCTCCGGCGCGTGGTAGACGCCCGCCGCGCGCGGACCGGCGGCCGCAGCGACTTCCTCCCCCTGCCCTATCACCGCCCGATCGCCGCCTGCCTCCTCGAGGCGATCGAGGACGACGGCGTGCTCCACGTGACCGACGCCGACGCGTGGACCGAGGCGCGCGCGCCCGAGGCCGACTTCCTCGAGCGGATCTGGCAGCGGCTCGAGGGGGCGTCGCTCGTCACCTTCCACGGGAAGGGCTTCGATCTCCCGGTCCTCGAGCTCCGCTCCCTCAAGCACGGCGTGCCCACGCCGGCGTGGTTCGCCCCGGCGCGCCGGACCGGCGCCGGCCACCACGACGTGAAGGAGCTGCTCGCCGGGTGCGCGACGCCGGCCCCCCTGGACCTCTACGCCAAGCTGGTCGGGCTGCCCGGCAAGGAGGACGTCGCGGGCGGGGACGTGCAGGCCCTCTACGCCACCGGCGCGCTCGACCGGATCGCCGCGTACTGCATGACCGACGTCGTGCAGACGTTCCTGCTCTTCCTCCGCCTGCGCCTCGTCGAGGGATCGCTCACGCCCGACGGCTACGCCGAGAGCGCCGCGGGGGCCCGCCAGGCGCTGCCGCGGCTGTTCGCGCGCAGGCTCCGCCCCGCCGAGCGGACCGCCCTCGACGGCTTCCTCGACCGCTGCGCGCGGTTCTTCGTGGCCACCGGCGAGCCCGCGCGCGCCCGGGTCGGCTAGGTCCGGGGCGCCCGCGTCACTCCGGGTGCCGCTCACCCCGGCCGTCACCGTCCGGCGTTCGCGGGGTTCCGGTGGCACCGCCGGTGCATGGTCCGGCGCCGATGCCGCTCTCCGCTCCGCGCAGATCGAGGCCGTTCACCGCAGCCTTGCACCGGCTCGCCGCCGATCGCGATCCCGGCTGTCTCCTCGACACCGACGGCGCTTTCCTGTTCGTGAACGACGCGTGGGAGCGGTTCGCGCTGACGAACGGCGGCGGCTCCCGATGCACCGCGTCGGCGCTGATCGGGACGCGGATGCTCGATCACGTGACGGGGGACGCCCCCCGGCGGATGCTGCGGCAGCTCCTCGAGCGCGCGCTGCGCGCGCACGTGACGCAGACCTCCGAGTGCAACGGACCGGACGTCGCGCGCCTCGTCGCGGCGCAGCTCGAGCCCGTCACGACGGGGGGCGGCGCGCCGGTCGGGATCGCCGTGGTGTACCGGGTCGTGCGCGAGCGGCCGATCGGGGACGTCTACCCGCTCGAGGACGCGACCTCGCGGAGTTGGCGCGGCCCCGCGGGGCTCGAGCAGTGCAGCACCTGTCGCCGCACCCGGCGACCGGACGTGCCGGACGAGTGGGACCTCGTCCCGGGGCTCGTGGCGGCGCCGCCGCGCGACACGCAGTTCGGGTGCTGCCCGCGCTGCCTCGCCCTGCACCACGGGGAGACCGCGGCGGAGGCGACGCGAGCCTCGTCCAGGGACGCGTGAGGCCTCGCCGCCCGAAGCGCGGCGCCGGCCCCCGCGCGGTCTGGCGCGGGGCCGGGCCCGGGGAGCGCGCGCCTACTTCGTCGACCGCTTCGCGCGGCGCTTCCGCTTGACCGAGAGGCCGCGCTTCCCCTTCGCGGCGACGCGCTTCGTCTTCGACCGGTTCGACAGCTTCCGCTTGCTGCGGTTTCCAAGCTTGACGGGCATCCGACCTCCAGAGGGCTTCCGGGTTGACGGAGGCGTTCTACACCGGACCGCGCTACTCGAGCCAGTCGCGATCGCGCAGCTTCCGGGGCAGGTACTCCTCCGTGATGAAGCTGATGCCGCGCCGGGAGAGGGCCTCGAGCTCGAACTTCTGCCCCGACCGCACCATCTCCTGGATCTCGCGCTGCCACTTCGGGTTCTGGAACCACGGATACGCGAGCATCTGCCGGGCGCGCGAGTGGTCCTGGTCGTTCATCGGGATCGACACGTTGGCGGGCAGCTTGTACTTGCCCTTGTCGAACGACGAGAGGCCGATGAAGCGCGCGTCCGGCACCGCCATGCGCATCGACTCGTAGGCGAGGTTGATCGAGCCCTGCTTCATCACCGAGTAGATGTAGAAGCCCCACGGATCGTTGTCGACGAGGACGTAGACCGGGAGCCGGAGCTCGGTGTGGAGCCGCTGGACCAGCCGCCGGACGCCGCGGGGCGGCTGCCCCTGCCCGGTGACGATGACGCACTTCTCGCGCGCCCAGAACCGGTCCTCGTTGAAGCGCCGCCAGACGGCGTCCTTCTCGACGAGGAGGACGTACTTCGCCTCGCTCTTCCCGAACTGGACGACGTGCTCCTCGACGATGGACGGCACCGACCAGCCGCCCGAGCCCATCCGGCGGAGGTCGATGGTGTCGCCGGAGTCGCGGATGGTCATCGGGCCGACCATGGAGCCGCGCCCGGTCGCGAAGAGGTGCAGTTCCTCGCGGAGCGAGTCGATGGCGACCTCGAGATCCTCGATGATCGGGTCGGACTCCTCCTGCTCCTCGAAGGTGTTCTGCTTCGTCTCGCCGAGGCCGTGCTTCGTCATGTAGTAGAGGTCGCGGATGCTCGTGGTCTTGCCCGAGTCGATCAGCTCCTTGCAGGCCTCCGAGACGAGGAACGTCTGCATGAACTTCTTCGCCATGCTGACGTTGAAGAAGTAGCGCTTCTGCTTCTGCCCGCCGAGCTCGATGAGCCGCCGCCGCGGGTTGAACTTCACGTTCGCGAGCGAGCGGATCGGGATCTCCACGAAGGGGCTCTTCCCGCCCTTCACGCTCTTCAGGACCGTGTCCGCGAGGTGCTCGATCTTCTGGACGGTCTTCTTGTCGATCTGGTCGAGGCGCGCCATGGCTTACTCCTGCTCCTCCTCGGCGCGCCGCGGCCGCCGGGTGATCTTCCTCGACTGCTCCTCCAGCGCCGCGTCCTGCTCGGCCAGCTCCTGCTCGGTCACGCGGTCGGCGAGGCGGAGGAACTCGCGCCTGATGGGGTCGGGGCTCTTCTTCGTGATCTTGCCGATCGCCGTCGCGACCTCCTGGATGTAGAGCTCGAAGAGGCTGCGGCGCTGGAGCTGGTAGTCGGCGTGCTGCTTCTTCCGGATGTGCGCGGCGAGCTTGCGGCCGCACTCCTGGGCGGCGAGCTGGATCTCGCGCGTGATCTCCGGGTAGTGGGCGACCGCCTCCTTGGCCTCGCTGGTGAACGGGACCCAGACGCTCGCGATGTGGACGAGGAGCGCCATCGGGCCGACCGGCAGCGCGCCCTTCGGCTGCGAGAGGAGGTAGTTCCGCCAGTCGGTCTTGACGATCGCCTCGGTCATCCCGCAGGCGCCGCGCTGGAACAGGAGCGGCACCCGGTTCGCGAAGCGGAAGAGCTCGATGGGCTTGTCCGCCGGCCACGAGCCGCCGTAGGCGAGCCCGACCTCCACCTGGAAGGGGTTGCCGCGGTAGACCTTGGGCGGGCGGGTGACCGTCGCGATGAAGTAGTTGTGCCCCTTGATCTTCTCGACGCCCTCCTCGGGCGGCGCGTCGGGCACGGCGGGCGCCTCCGCCTTCGCGACCTTCTCCTTCTTCGACGCCTTCTTCTTCCGCGCGGCGTCGAGGTCGAGCTGCTCCTCCTCCTCCGGCCCCTCCGTCTCGATGACGTTCAGGAAGGAGACGAGCCCCTTCTTCATGAGCGCGTCGCCGATCGGGGAGAGCACCTGGGTCGGCGGCGCCATGATCTTGGTGGCGCCGATGGCGTCGTGGAGCCGCTCCGCCAGCTCGCGGTCCTCGGCGAGGTCGCGCGGGCGGACCCTCCCGTTGAGCCCGGCGCGCTTCACGATCTCGTCGGCCACGGCGGGCGACACGCGCGAGAAGGCGGACTGCAGGAACCCCCTCACGTCGTGGCTCTTCGAGTCCTGCGCCATGAGCATCAGCGCGCCGAGCTCGACGCCGTGCGGGTGCGGCTTGATCTCGAGGGCCTCGCGGGGCAGCTCCTCCACCGCGCGGGGGAAGGTGAGCGCCTCCTGGCGCGGGCGGAGGTAGCGGAACGTCGCGTGCGGGTTCGAGAGCGCGGTGTGCTCGACGTAGCGGTTCACGAACCGCTGCCCCTGCTGCCAGTTCGCGACGATCTCCAGCTCGATGCGCGTCCCGTGCTCCGAGGGCCAGTCGGGGAGCTGGCGCTCCTCGGTGACCACCGGCTCGTTCCGCCGGGTGTCGATCTGGATCTCCATGAAGAGCGCGGGCTTGCCCTTGCCGATCCGCGTCGTCATGCGGATGGGGCGCCCGGTGGTGAGCTGGCCGTACATCGCGGCGGCGCTGATGCCGATCCCCTGCTGGCCGCGCGACTGCTTCAGGCGGTGGAACTTGGAGCCGTAGAGGAGCTTGCCGAAGATCTTCGGCGCCTGGGCCTTCACGATGCCGGGGCCGTTGTCCTCGACCACGACGACGAACCGCCCCTCGCCCTTGGTGGGCTCGCCCTCGCCCTTCGCGTCGAGCGCGAGGTCGAGGACCTCGACGGTGATCTCGGGGAGGATGCCCGCCTCCTCGCAGGCGTCGAGGGAGTTGTCCACCGCCTCCTTGATCGTGGTGAGGAGCGCCTTCGAGGCGTTGTCGAACCCGAGGAGGTGGCGGTTCTTGGTGAAGAACTCCGAGATGGAGATCTCGCGCTGCCGCGACGCCATCTGCTCGGCGGTGGCGCGGCGGCGCGGCGCCTGCGGGGCGGCCTCGGCGGCGGCGGCCGGATCCTCGCCGGCGGCCGGCGCCGCGACCGTCGGCGGCGTGCTCCCCCGCGCGCCGCGGGCTGGCCTCGCCACCAGCGAGCGCCCCTTCACCCTCGGCGCCTCGGCCGCCACGAGCTCGAGCTGACCCCCGCGGCGACCGGACGGCTTGCCCTTCCCGAGCTTCCCCACCTTCGCCGCCACCACCTTTCGACCCGCCATCACGCGTAACCTCGCGATATCGCCTGCCCATCGCCCCATAGCACGCCCCCGGTCGGTTCGCGAGAAACCGACGCCGGGCGGCCGTCCGGGCGTCCGCCCGGATTGACGTGCGCGGACCGGTGGTTAGAAGGAGGCCATGCCCTGGAACGATCCGGCCCAGCCCCGCGGGATGCCCACCTCGTCGTCGTTGCCCGGCGTCGGTCGCAACTACGCCAAGACCGCCATGCTCATGGCGTTCCTCATCGCGCTGCTCGCCATCGGCGGGAACGCGATCGGCGGCGCGCAGGGGATGCTCCTCTTCGGCGGCCTCGGGCTGGTCTTCAACTTCCTGTCCTACTGGTTCTCGGACCGGCTCGCCCTCATGGCGAACCGGGCCCAGCCGGTGACGCGCGAGCAGCTCCCGGAGGTCTACGAGATCGTCGAGCGGCTCACCCGCCGGGCGGGCATGCCGATGCCCCGCCTGTACGTCATCCCCACCGAGACGCCCAACGCGTTCGCGACGGGCAGGAACCCGTCGCACGCCGCGGTGGCGGTCACGGAGGGCATCCTCCGGATCCTGAACCGGCGCCAGCTCGAGGGCGTGCTCGCCCACGAGCTCTCCCACGTCCGGAACCGCGACATCCTCATCTCGACCATGGCCGCCGCCATCGCGGGCCTCATCTCGACCCTGGGCTACATGGTGCGCTGGGGCGCGCTCCTGGGCGGGATGCGGCGCGAGGACGATCGGGGAGGCTCGGCGCTGGAGATGCTGGCCTGGGCGGTGCTCGCCCCCATCCTGGCGCTGGTGATCCAGCTCGCCGTCTCCCGGTCGCGCGAGTACGGCGCGGACGCGTCCGGCGCCGAGCTGGTCGGCGACCCCGAGCCGCTCGCGGAGGCGCTCCTCGCCCTCGAGCGCGGGAACGAGGCGATCCCGTACCAGTACAGCGGCCCCGCGACGGCCCACCTGTTCATCGTGAACCCGCTGCACGGCGCGGCAGAGCGGGTGATGAGCCTCTTCTCCACCCACCCGCCCATCGAGGAGCGCGTCCGCCGCCTCCGCGAGATGCGGCCGGGCGTGCGGTTCGCGTAGCGGATCGCGTCAGAGCGTGCAGCTCGGGGTCACCGTGCTGCTCACGGTGAGCGTCCCGTTCACCGGACCGGTCAGGCTGATCGCGCTCAGAGTGTACGTGCCCTCGGCGGTCGGAGCCGTGAACGTGCACGACGGGCCGCTCACCGCGCACGTGGGCGCGCTCTCGGGCGTGCAGGACGACTCGCACGTCTCGACGATCGGGTCGAGGAAGATCTGCCCCTGCGAGAGGCCGCTCAGATCGACCTGGCAGGAGGTCGGGTTCTGGTTGCAGGTCGGGCACAGCTTGACCTTCACGTTGACCTGCGTGCCCGGCCTCACGGTGCAGCTCGCGACCTGCTCCACCTTCGGCACCTCGGTCGGACAGCTGCTCGACCCGCACCCGGCCGCGGCGAGCGCGGCGATCCCGATCCCGAACACTGCGAGCTTCATGGCGTTCGCCTCCTCCACGATCGACGCCGACGGGCGATACCACCGCACCGCCGACCTTGCCAGGGGCCCGGCCGGGCGGATAGACCTCGCCCGGGGCGGCGCGAGGTGAACCTGCCATGATCGTGCGGATCGACGTGGTCCCGATCGTCCTGGAGGCCCGGCGGATCGTGGTCGCCGAGGTGATCGGCGGCTTCCACGGCCAGGCCCAGCTCGGGCGGTTCTGGTTCCCCTCCGGCGTGCTCGGCCCCGGCGAGCAGCCCGGGGAACGGGCCGCGGAGATCGTCAAGGCGCAGCTCGGCCTCGACCTCGAGGGCGTGGTCGTCGTCGGGACGCGGGCGGAGCGGGTCGGCGACGAGGACCACCTGGCGCTCGTCTTCGCGGGCGCCGTCTCGGGGGGCGAGCCCGCGCCGGGACCGCCGGTGAGCGGCTTCTCGGCGCGCACCCTGGCCGAGCTGCCGGACCAGCTCGGCTTCTACCACCGCGACGTCGTGGAGGTGCTCGTGTCGCGCTACGAGCGGCTGCGGGCGTGAACGGCCCCGGGGTCCCCGTTGCCGGACCCCCGCCCCCCGGCTAAGGAAGCGCGCGGAGGCATCGCCCATGATGCTGCCGCTCATCGCCGCCCTGCTCGGGGCCGCGGGCGCCGCGCCGCTCCGGATCGGCGACCGGGCGCCCGACTTCACGCTCCCCGACACCGACGGCCAGCCGGTCTCGCTGTCGGGGCTGCTCGCGCGGGGCCCGGTGATCCTGGCCTTCTACGTGAAGGCGTTCACGCCTGGTTGAACCCGCGAGGTCCAGGCGTACCGGGACCGGTACGCGAGCGTGGTCGCGAAGGGGGCGCAGGTGGTCGGCATCTCGGTGGACGACGTGGCGACGCAGCGCCGGTTCCGGGAGGAGCACGGGCTGCCGTTCCCGCTCCTCTCCGACGCCGGCGGCGAGGTGGCGCGCCGCTACGCCGGGACCATCCCGCTCCTCGGCCTGGCCTGGCGCGCGACCTTCGTCATCGACCAGGATGGGACCGTGAAGCAGATCATCACCGGGAGCGCGGCGATCGATCCGGCGGGGGCGATCACCTCCTGCCCCGTGCACTGAAGGAGGACGAGGTCATGTGGCTGCTCGACACGCTGATCGCCGGGGCGCGGCGACGTCTGCTCGGGATCTCGCCGGAGGAGATCCGGTACACGTTCGAGGACGTGCGCGGCGAGCTGCGCGCCCTGCGGGCGGAGCTCGAGGCGGAGATCGCCCAGGTGCGCCGCGAGCTCGACGCGCTCCCCGAGCGGCAGGACCGCCCGCAGGGCCCCGAGACCCCGGTCGCCGAGGCCTGATCGTCATCATCAGATCCCCGCGGCGCCGGCGAGCCCGTCCTCCACGATCACCCTCCGGACCACCGCCTCTCCTCCCCCGGCGGCGAGCCGCTCGCCCTCCTTCCAGTGGGCGCGCCGCACGTACCCGAGGCCGATCCGCCCCTCCGGGGCGTCCACCGCGCTCGTGACGACGCCGACCTCCTGACCACCGGCCGCGAGCGGCGTCCCGGGCCCCGCGCCGGCCGGGAGCGAGAGCTGGACGAGGCCGCGCTGGAGGTGGCCGCGGGCGGTGGCCCGGAGCACCACCTCCTGCCCGACGTAGCAGCCCTTCGAGAACGAGATCGCCGCGCGGGTGAGGCCCGCCTCCATGGGCAGCCGGGTGGAGTCCAGGTCGGCCCCGAACCGCGCGACCCCCCCGAGGACCCGCAGCACCTCGAGGTCGCCGGCGGAGAGCGCGGCGGCGCCCTCGGCGAGCAGCGCGTCCCGGAGCGCGTCGGCCTCGGCGGGCGCGACCCAGGCGTCCACGCCGGCCGCGCCGCGCCGATCGGTGGGGATCAGGCGGGGAGCGCGCGCGCCGACGCGGGACGCGGCCTCGGGGCCGAGCACCGGCAGGACCCGGAGCGCCCCCGAGACGTCCTCGAAGGTGACCTCGTCCATGATCACGAACTTCTCGAGGTGCGCGCGCACCTCCGCGCCCGCCGCGGGATCGACCTCGAGGAGCACGGCGTCCGGCTCGACGAGGAGGTGCCCCTCGCCGAGGAGGTGCCCCTTCGCGTTCAGGACGGCCGCGTAGGCCGACTGGCCCGGCGCGAGGCGGAGCACGTCCTGGGTGCACATCCGGTGCAGGTAATCGCGGGCGTCCTTGCCGGTGGCGCGCAGGAACGTCCGCGCCAGCGCCGGCCCCACGGCGAGGCCGGTGCGGGCCGCGGCGATCGGATCGAGCTTCGCGGGCGAGGTCATCACCGCTGGATAGCACGCTGCCGCGGCGCGCGCCTTCAGGCGAGCCGCCCCATCGCCCACCGCGCCGCCTCCCGCACCCCCTCGTGCGGGCTCCCGAGGTGCGCCTCCACCGCCGCCCGGTAGCGCCGGTCCCCCGAGCGCCCCGCCGCGAGCAGGGCGTTGCGCACCAGCCCGTCGTACCGCGCCCGCGCCAGCGCCGTCCCGTGGAACCGGCGCCCGTACTCCTCCTCCCCGAGCGCGAGGAGGTCGTCGATCCCGAGGGCGGCCTGCTCCGGCCGCGGCGCGAGCCCCGGGTCGGCGGCCTCGGCCCCGCGGCGGTTCCAGGGGCAGACCGTCTGGCAGTCGTCGCACCCGAACATCCAGCTCCCCAGCTCGCCCGCCACGTCCTTCGGGATCGGCCCGCGCCGCTCGATGGTCCAGAACGAGATGCAGCGGCGCGCGTCCACCAGCCCGGGCGCGGGGATCGCGCCGGTGGGGCAGGCGGGGAGGCACGCCTCGCAGGTCCCGCAGCGCATCGGGTGCGGGGCGTCCGGCTCGAGGTCGCGATCGACGAGCGCGGTCGCGAGCACGACCCAGCTCCCGTGCTCGATCGTGATCAGGCAGCCGTTCTTCCCGACCCACCCGATCCCGGCCCGCTGCGCCCACGCCTTCTCCATGACCGGCGCCACGTCGGCGGTGGCGAGCACCCGCGCGCCGGGATCCACCTCGGCGATCCCGGCGGCGAGCTCCTTGAGCTTCCGCCGCATCACCGCGTGGTAGTCGCGGCCGCGCGCGTACCGGGCCACCTCGCCGGTGCCGGGCGGCGGCCCGTCCCCGCGCCCGCGCGCCGGCGCGCCGTACGCCAGGGCGAGGGCGACCACGCTCCGCGCGCCGGGCAGGAGCCGCGCGGGATCGAGCCGCTCCGCGCGGTGGGCCCCGAGCCACGCCATGTCCGCCTCCCCCCCGAGGGCGAGCATGCGGTCGAGCGGCGCCGGATCGAGCGGCTCCGCGCGCGCGACGCCGCACTTCGAGAAGCCGACGCGGCGCGCGATCGCCTTCACGGCGGCGGTGTCGAGGAGACCGGGCACGGCGCGGGTCTAACACCTGCGCGCCCGTCGCGCCGCGAATCACCCTCCGTGTGGCGAACCCGGCGAAAAAATGGACGCGATCGATATCGCCTCTACGATGGCACGATATGGCGCGATGCCTCGAACTCCACGCCTGGGACGAGCTCCCCGGCACCGCCGAGCGGGGCCCGGGCTGGGCCCTCGTCCAGGGTGACTGCCTGGAGGCGCTCGAGAAGCTGCCTCCGCACTCCGTGGACGTCGCCTTCGCGGACCCGCCGTACATGCTCTCGAACGGCGGCACCACGTGCCAGAGCGGCCGGCGCGCGAGCGTGAACAAGGGCAATTGGGACGCGTCCCGCGGCCTCTCGACGGACACGGCCTTCCAGTCACGCTGGCTCGCGGCCGTCCGCCGGGCGCTCAAGCCGTCGGGCACCCTCTGGGTGTCCGGCACGCAGCACGTGATCTTCTCCATCGGCTACGCGATGCAGGAGATGGGCTACCACCTCCTGAACACGGTGACCTGGTACAAGCCGAACGCCTCGCCGAACCTCGCCTGCCGCTTCTTCACCCACTCGACCGAGCTGCTCCTGTGGGCGAGCCCGTCGAGGTCCCGCCCCCTCGCGCACCGGTTCAACTACCGCGCGATGAAGGAGGCGAACGGCGGCAAGCAGATGCGCGACCTGTGGGCGATCTGCGAGCGCCCGGAGCCGGAGGGCGAGCAGGTGGTCTGGTCGGTGCCGACCCCGGGCCCGCGCGAGAAGGTCCACGGGCGCCACCCGACGCAGAAGCCGCTCGCCCTGCTCGAGCGGGTCCTCGCCGCGAGCGCCGCGCCCGGCGACCTGGTGCTCGACCCATTCGCGGGCTCCGGCACCACCGGCGTCGCCGCGCTCCGCACGGGCTGCCGCTTCCTCGGGCTGGAGCGCGATTCGGCGTACGTGGACCTCGCGGCGCGACGGCTGCGCGCCACCCTGCTCGATCCCGAGTAGGTCGTCGCTGGGCTCGCGCGCGGCCGGCCGCCCGCACCGCGTCCGGCCGGGCGGCACCCGACGCGCCGCGTGTCGGCGCGCCGCGAAGGTGGCTAGATTCGCGCCGTGAGCCCGCGAACGGCAGAGGCCCTCCTCCCGCTGCTCGGCCTCGTCGCCTTCCTGCTCGCGACGATGGCCGTCTTCGCGGCGCGGGCGGTCCTCTTCGGCCCGATGCACGATCCGGAGATCGTGAAGCGGCAGCGGACCATCCTCGCGAAGTTCTTCCAGGAGTGGTGGATCTGGCTCTGGGGCCCGGTCGAGCGGCTCTGCCTCCGGCTGCGGCTCCCCCCCGACGCGATCACCGTCGCGAGCGCGCTCGTCGCGGGCGCGGCGGCGGTGCTGATGGGGCTCGGCCACCTCTCGCTCGGCGGGTGGACGTTCCTCTTCGGCGCGAGCCTCGACTTCATCGACGGCCGCGTCGCGCGGGCCACCGGCCGCGTCAGCCGGGCGGGCGCGTTCCTCGACTCCACGCTCGACCGGGTGGGCGAGCTGCTGATCTTCGGCGGCCTCGCGATCTGCTACCGCGGCTCCATCGTCCTCCTCGCGCCGCTCGCGGCGGCGGGCGCGTCGCTCGTCGTGTCCTACGCGCGGGCGCGCGGCGAGGCGCTCGGCGCCGGCGACGTCGCGAAGATCGGCGGGATGCAGCGCCCCGAGCGCATCGTCGTGACCGGCGTCTCGTGCGCGCTGTCGCCGCTCTTCGACGTGGGCTGGGGACCCGGCACCGGGCGCGCGGTGGTGGCGAGCGCGCTCGCGGTGCTGGCGGTCCTCGCCGCCGGGACCGCCGTCCGCCGCACCTGGGTGATCTACCGCTCCCTCCGCGGCCTGGAGCCCGCCACGGAGTCGCGGCCGCCGTTCCGGCTCGCCGACGTCTTCCGGCTCGACGCCGCCCGGCGCCGCAAGGCCGCCCGCTGACCGGGCGCGCAGCGCCCCTCCGGCGCGCCGGCCGCCGCTCGGCGCCGCCGGCGACCGGCGAGGTCCCGGGCGGGCCGGATGGCGCCGCGACGCGGCCCGCGGGGCGATTGCCGGTGCCCGGATCGCATGGTAAAGCCGGAGACGTGAGAGGCCCCCCTGCCCGGCATCATGACGAGGCCCGCGAGCAGCTCCCCGCTCCCGAGGGCCTGATCGCCGATGCCTCCGAGCTGAAGCCGAACGACCGCGTCGTCTACCCGAGCCAGGGCGTCTGCGTCGTCGTCGGCGACGAGGAGATGGAGATCGCCGGCCAGAAGCAGCAGTTCGTGCGGATGGCGCGCGAGGAGGACGGGTCCGCGATCTCCGTCCCGAAGAACAAGGTCCCCTCCATCGGCCTGCGCCGCGTCGCGACGGGCGCCCAGATGGAGGGCGTCTTCCACTACCTCGGCGCGGTGTACGACGATCCCGAGCTGGACTGGAAGGTCCGCCACCGCGACAACGCCGACCGGCTCATCGCCGGCGGGGTGCTCGGCGTCGCCGAGGTGGTGAAGGGGCTCCACTCGCTGTCTCGCCTGCGTCCGCTGCCGACGAAGGAGCGGGAGCAGTACGACAACGCGCGGCACCTCCTCGTCCACGAGGTCGCGGTGTCGCTCGGCGTCCCGCCGGGCATCGCCGAGGACTACATCGACTACGCGCTCATGCCCCCGGCCGGCGTGAAGTTCGACCTCAAGCCGCCGCCGGCGCCGGTGCTCCTGCCGTCCCGCCCGAAGAAGCGCCTCCCCGTCGCCGAGGAGGAGGAGGGCGGCGCGCTCGCCGACCTCGGGCTCGGCGACCTCGGCATCGATCTCGGCGCGCTGGACGGCGCGCTCGAGGGCGAGGCGGTCGCCGGCGAGGAGGGCCACGGCGAGGGCGAGGGCGAGCGCGAAGGCGAGGAGGCGGGCGAGGGCGGCGCCGAGGGCGCGGAGGCCGCCGGCGAGGAGGAAGCGCCGCCGCCGCCACCGAGGCCCGAGCGGAAGCCGAAGGCGCCGCCGAAGGAGAGGAAGGCGGCCGAGAAGAAGGAGCGGCCGGCCGCGGCCGCGAAGCCGGCCGGCGCGAAGGTCGCCGAGAAGAAGGCGAAGGCCCCCCAGGCCAAGGCAGCCAAGCCGGCCAAGGCGGCGGCGAAGAAGGGTCCCACGAAGAAGGCGGCGGAGAAGCCTGCCCGGGCGGCGCCGAGGCGCGGGGGGAAGAAGAAGTGATCCGCATCGTCACGCTCGAGAAGCTCGATCCCGCGGACCTGGCGTTCCTCACGCGCACGCTGTACCAGGCGTTCGGCCTCGGGACCGAGCTCGCCGGCGAGCGGGCCGTCCCGAGCGACGTGGAGACCTCCGACGGCCGCCTCGACGCGGTGAAGCTCCTGAAGGAGGTCGCGCCGGTGCGGACGTTCGCCGACGACAAGGTGCTCTACATCGTCGGCGCGCCCCTCGCGCTCCCGCCGGGGCCGCTCGGCGAGCCGCCGTGCTGGGGGTTCGCCGAGTACGGCAAGGAGCGGGCGGTGATCACCACCGCGAACCTCCCGGCGCGCGGCGTCACCGAGGCGTCCATCGAGGCCTGGCGCCGTCGGCTCGCGCGCGAGGCGATCCACGCCGTCGGGCACCTCTGGGATCTCCACCACTGCTACGACGCGAAGTGCGCGATGCACCCGTCGTGGTCCCAGTCCCTGCCCGCGAACCCGGAGATGGAGCTCTGCAGCTTCTGCCGGGACAAGAGCGAGCGGAAGATCCGGCTCGCGAAGACGTAAGCCCGTGACGGTGGATCCCCAGCGAGGCGACGCTCCCGGGCGCGCGTGGTCCGGGCTCGCCGCGCGCCTCGCGCGCCACGCGTGCGCGTCCGCCGCCGAGCGGTGGCACGCCACGGGCGCGGCCGCGCGGCTCCTGTGGGCGCGGCGCCCGTCCGCGTCCCGGGCCGTCGCCGGCGGCTTCGCCGTCGTCCTCGCCCTGGCGGGCGCCGTCGGCGTCGTCTTCCAGGGCGGCCTCCCCGGCCGGCTCCCCGACCCCATCGACTGGGCCGCGCTCGGCGCGCTCCTCGAGCGCGACGCGCTCCCCGGCGACGCGGTCGCGGTGTCGCCCGGGTGGGCGGAGCGGGCGCGGCTCGCCGCGCCCGGCGCGGTGCCGCTCCTCTCGCCCGCGAGCTGGAAGGACGAGGATCTCCCCGGAGTGAAGCGGGTGTGGCTGGTGTCGCTCCCGCGCGCGCCCGGGTTCGGCTTCGGCGTCGAGCGGGCGCTCCTCGCGCGCTCGGCCCGCCCCGAGCCGGCGATCCCGCTCGGCGGCCTCGCCGTCACCCGCCACGCGCTCGCGACGCCCGAGCGCCCCCTCGCCTTCCTCCCGGACCGGCTCGCTCACGCCGAGGTCCGGCTCGGCGGCGCGCCGTGCGCGCGCGACGCCGCGGGGTTCCGCTGCCCGCTCGAGGGCGGCGGCGCCGCCGAGGTGCTCCGGACGGTCCGGCAGGTCGGGGGCGCGCCGCGCCCGTGCGTCGCGGTGCCGGCCGGCGCGGGCGCCGCCCTCACCGTCACGTTCCCCGCCGCACCCATGGGGCGCCAGCTCCGCGGTCACGCCGGCCTCGCCGGCGATCCTCCGCGCGCGCGCGACGCGGCGATCCGGATCGCGCTCCGCGTGGACGGCGAGGAGGCCGGCGCGGTCGATCTCGCCGGGGACGGCTGGCGGTCGTTCGCCCTCGACACCGCCCGGTCCGCCGGGCGCATGCGTGAGCTCGCCCTGTCCGTCACCACCACCGCGTCCACCGGGGCGCTCTGCCTCGACGCGATGACCCTTCGATGACGTCCGCCCTCTTCACCGCCGGCGCGCAGCCGCCGGCCCCGTCGTCGCGCGCGGGCCGCCTCGAGGAGCTCGCCCGGGCGCTCCGCCCCGGCCGCCGACGCATCGCGCTCGCGTGGGCGGCGGCCGCGTTCCTCGGGCTCGCCGCCGTCGCCGGCGGCGCGGGGATCACCGCCGACGAGGCCGCGGTCCTCTCGGCGGCCCGCGGCGGCGCGGAGGGCGACGCGTCCGCGCCGCCCGTCCTCGACCGCGGGCCGCTCGCCCCGCTCCTCGCGCGCGCCGCGGACGCCACCGCCAGCCGGATCGGGCTCCCGCACCGCGTGGCGGTCCGGCTCCCGGCGCTGCTCGCCGGGGCGCTGCTCGCCGCGCTCCTCGCCCTGCTCGGGCACGACCTCGCCGGCCCGGCGGGCGCGCTCCTCGCCCCGGCGCTCTGCCTGCTCGTGCCGCGCGAGCTCGTCCTCTCCGCGACCGCGACGGCGGACGGCCTCTCGGCCGCGCTCGGCCTCGGGGCGATCTGGGCCTACCGGCTCGCGGGGCGCACGCGCCGCCGCCTCGGCGCGTCCGTCGCCGCGGGCCTCCTCCTCGGCCTCGCGGTCGCGGCGCGCCTCGACGCGTGGATCATCCTCCCCGTCGTCGCGGTCCACGCCCTCCTCGAGCGCGCGCTGCGCCGCGGCTCCACGGAGCGGAGCACGGACGCACCCGACGGGCCGGGCGGCGAGGACGGGAGCGACGATCCCAGGGCGGCGGCGCTGGAGGCGCGCCTCCACGGCGTGCCGCTCGCGGTGGCCGCGATGGCCCTCGTGGCGCCGCTCGTGCTCGCCGCGATCTGGCCGTCGCTCCTCGTCCCCCCCCTCCGCACCTTCGCCGCCGCCGTTCCCTCCGGCGCCGGGCTCCCCTACCTCGGCGCGCCGCTGGCCCCGCCGCGGCCGCCCCCCGGCTACCCGCTCCTGCTGACCGCGCTCTCGGTCCCGCTCGGGATCCTGCTCGCGGAGGCCGGCGGGCTGGTGCACGCGGTCGCGCGGCTCTGGCGCGCGCGCCGACCCGGGCCCCCCGCGCTGGACGCGGGCGACGAGCTGCTCCTCCTCGCCGGCGCGATCGCCCCGCTGGCCGCGGCCCAGACCGGGATCGCGCCGCTCCTCGGCGGCGTGCGCGCCTGGGCCCTCGCGTTCCCGTTCCTCGCCCTGCTCGGCGCCCGCGCGATCCTCGCCGCGGCGCGCACCGCCTGGCCCGCGCGCGCGCGCCCGCTCGCGGCCGCCCTCGCGCTGCTCGTCCTGTATCCGGCCGCGCGGGCGGTCGCGCGAGGCTGGCCAGCGCTCGGCGGGACCTGGAACGAGCTCGCCGGCGGCGCGCCCGGCGCGGCGTCCTTCGGCCTCCAGCGGCAGGAGCGCGGGGAGGCGGCCCACGCGATCCTCCCGGAGCTCGAGGCACGGGCGCGGCCGGGCGCGCGCGTGGTCTGGCTCGGCGTCGCCCCCGAGGCCGTCGCCGTGTACGCCGCCGACGGCGCGCTCCGCCCGGACCTCTCGACCGTCGCCGATCCCGCGGACGCGGATCTCGCGGTGGCCGTGCTCGACGGCGGCTCGCGCGACGCGGAGTACCGCACCTGGGCCGCGTTCCGCACCTCGCGCCCGGTCTCCGGCGTCTTCGTGGACGAGGTGCCGCTCGTGCTCGTGTACGCGCGCCCGGGCGCGTGGCGCTGATCGCCGCGCCGTGACGCGCCCGCGCTTTACGCTCCGCCCCGGTCGGGATACAGCATCGGCATGATCCGCCCGCGCATCGTCCGGGAGGTGATGGCCCGGGCGCCCCGGACCGCCCTGCCGTCCACCACCCTCGCCGAGGCGTGGGAGCTCCTCGTCGAGGGCGGCTTCCGCCACCTGCCGGTCGTGGAGGCCTCGGGGCGCCTCGCCGGCATCGTCTCCGATCGCGACCTCCTCGCGGCGATGCCGCCGCCCGGCGCGACCCCGGCGCTCCTCGCGGCCTCCGCGGCGTTCGCCAGGAGGCCGCTGCGCGAGGTCATGGCGCAGGCCGTGCTCGCGGTCCGGGAGGACGATCCGCTCGAGGTCGCCATCGACCTGCTCATCGCGAACCGGGTGAGCGCGCTCGCGGTGGTCGATCCCGGCGACCGGCTCTGCGGCATCGTCACCCTCGTGGACGTCGCCCAGGCGTTCATGAACCTGCTCCGGACGTTGCCGGACTGATCGTGACCCGGATGGGCGTCCTACGCGCGACGACCCACTGCAAGTCACCGGATGAAGGGATTACCGGCGCCACGCCATCGTGACACCATGCCGGCGCTCTACGTTGCCGGAGGGGGACGGGGGGGCAAGGCGGTCGGCGGTGGCGCACCGGGGGGGAGCGCGCCGCCAGACCGCCGTTTTTTCAGGCTCGGGTACCGACGGGTGGCCGCGCGCCCATCGCGCCGTCCGCTCGTGTAGGTCTTCGCCCTATCATCGCCGCGTGAGCCGTTCGTCTCGTACATCGGGCGCCGGCGGTGCGTGCCGACCCGGCATGGGGCGGCCGCCGTGACGCGCCGCCACACCGCCGGCGAGCTCGAGCGCGCCGCGGCCCGCCGCCGCGCGCCGCCCGCGATCGAGCCGCTCCCCGGGGGCGAGCCCCTCGCCATGCTCGTCCGCCGCGGCCTCCACCCGCGCCTCGCGGCCCCCGACCTGCCCTTCCCGCCCGGGGTCGCCCCCGCCGCGGCGGACCGGATCGCGGAGCGGCTCTCGCACTACGCGTTCCGGCTCTTCCTCCGCGGCGCGATCCTGGCGCGGGGTCCCTTCCGCCCCGCCGAGGCGACGCGCTACCTGACCCCGGCGCAGGCGGGGCGCATGGCGGTGGACCTCTTCCGGCTCGGGCTCGCGGAGCCGACCGGCGACGGGCGGTTCCGGCTGCGCCACCCGGCGCGCTCGTTCGGCGGCACGCTCGAGTGGTGGGTCGGGCGCGAGCTGGCGCGACGGCTCGACGTCGCGGTGGCGACGGGGGTCCGGTCCGGCGCACCGGGGGTCGGCGGAGATCTCGACCTCGTCGCCGCCCTCGAGGGGAAGCTCCTGTACGTGGAGCTCAAGTCCTCTCCGCCGAAGCACGTGTCGCGCGAGGAGCTGCGCGCGTTCATGGCGCGGATCCGTGCGCTGCGGCCGCACCTCGCGATCCTGGCGGTGGACACCGCGCTCCGGCTCCGGGACAAGGTGCTCCCCGACCTCGCCGCCCTCGTCCCCGGCGCGCGCCCGGTCCGGCTCCTCCGCGAGAACCACCGGATCGCGCCCGGCCTCTACGTCGTCAACGCGCGGCAGGACCTCGTGGAGAACCTCTGCGTCGTCGTCGCCGACCGGCTGAAAGCCCTCGCGCCCGAGCCGCCGTGACGTAGCGTGACGGTTCCAGGGGCAGCGGCGGCCCGACCTGACCGCCCTCCGCGCCCCTCGCGCCCGGTGGGCCGCCTCGCCGTCAGGGCTTTCGCTCCCCGGCGGCCGCGATGGCGCGGTCGAGCAGCTCGATGGGGTGCGCCGCCTCGACGGTGGCGCCGCGCTCGGCGAGGTGCCGGCGGAGCTGGAGCGTGCAGCCGGGGTTCGCGCTCACCACGAGGCGCGCGCCGGTCGAGAGGACGTTCGCCGCCTTCCGGCGCCCGACCTCCGCCGCGCTCTCCGGCTCGACGAGGTTGTAGACGCCGGCCGAGCCGCAGCACTGATCGCCGTCCGGGACGTCGACGAGCTCGAGGCCGGGGATGGTCGCGAGCATCCGGCGCGGCTCGTCCACCACCCCCTGGGCGTGCGCGAGGTGGCAGGGGGCGTGGTACGCGGCCCGGGCGGCCAGGGGCGCGCGCGGAGCGCGCGGCGTGAGGCCGGCCACCAGCTCGGTCACGTCCCGGACCTTCGCGGCGATCGCCCGGGCGCGCGGCGCGAACGCAGGATCCCCGGCGAAGAGGTGGCCGAGGTCCTTCAGGTGCGAGCCGCACCCGGCCGCGTTCACCACGAGCACGTCGAACTCCTCGCGCTCCAGCCGCTCGACCAGCGCGCGCGCCAGCCGGAGCGCCTCCCGCGTCCGGCCCGCGTGCACCGACAGCGCGCCGCAGCAGCCGAGCCCCGGCGGCGCGATGACCTCCACGCCCTCCGCGGCGAGGACCCGCACCGTCGCGCCGTTCACGTTCGGGAAGAAGACGCGCTGCACGCAGCCGCAGAGGAGGGCCGCGCGGAGCCGGCGCTCGCCGCGCGGCGGGGTCCGCGCGGGCACCCGCGCAAGCGCCTCGCGGAGCGAGAGCGGCGGCGCGAGCGCCTCGAGGCGGGCGAGCCGGGGCGCGAGGCGGAGGAGCCCGAGCCGCCGGGCCAGTCGCGCGAGGCCGCTCGCCTGCCACGCCCAGAGCAGCACCGCCGCGGCCCGGAGGCGGCGCGGGTACGGGAACAGCGCGAACACCAGCCCGCGGAAGAGCCGCCCGCCGAGCGGGCGCCGGAGCCCGCGCTCGACCCGCTCGCGCGCGTCCTCGATCACGTGGTCGTAGCGCACCCCGGACGGGCAGACCGGGACGCAGCCCATGCACCCGAGGCACCGGTCGAAGTGCTCGGCGACCGCCGGCGTGAGCGCGACGCGCCCGTCGTCCAGGGCGCGGAAGAGGTCGATGCGCCCGCGCGGGGAGTCCATCTCCTCCTGCCAGCTCTGCCACGTCGGGCACGCCGGCAGGCAGAAGCCGCAGTGGATGCAGACGTCCGCGGCGGCGCGCCCGCCGCCCACGTCCCCCGGCCCGCCCTCGCGCGGGCCGCGCG
>NZ_JALCZA010000031.1 GCF_022690765.1 Anaeromyxobacter oryzisoli
CGGCGGCGGCGCCTTCGCCGCGGAGCGCCCGCGCCCTCGAGGTGGTCCTCGCGGAGGACTCGCTCGCGACGCGCGAGGTCCTGCGCGTCCTCCTGGAGGCGCAGGGGTTCCGGGTCCGGCTCGCCGCCGACGGCGAGGAGGCGCTCGCGCGGATCGCGGAGGCCGCGCCGGACGTGGTCGTGTCCGACGTGAACATGCCGCGCCGCGACGGCCTCTCGCTCGCGCGGGCGCTCCGCGCGCGTCGCGAGACGGAGCGGCTCCCCATCGTCCTCCTCACCTCGCAGGACGACGCGGCCACCCGGGCCGCCGGCGCCGCCGCGGGTGCGGACGCGTACCTCGTGAAGTCCAAGTTCAACGCGGGCGTGCTGGCCGAGACGCTCGCCCGGCTGGGCGTGAGGACCGGATGACCGCGGTGGCGGTGGTCCTGGACGACCACGCGCTCGCCGCCGTGCCGGGGCTCGACGCGGCGCTCGCGCGGGCGGGCGCGCTCGTGATGCGCGCGTTCCAGGGCTCGCCGAACCCGAACCTCCTCCGGCGGTACCGCGGCGTGGCGGTGATCGGCGGGCCGGATCGGGCGGGGCTCGTCGCGCGGCTCGAGCGCGCGACCGCGTCCGTCGCGGCGCCGGTGATCGGCATCCTCCCGCCGGGCGTCGCGGCCTCGCCGGAGCTGCGCGGCCCGGGGGTGGTGGACCTCGTGCCCGCGGACGCGCCGGACATCGCCGGGCGGATCATCCTGATGGCGTCCGTGCCGGTGGTGTCGGCGGCGCGGGCGCCGCGCCCCGGCGCCGAGCGGCCGGAGCGGAGAGGTGAGCCGTCCGGGGCCGCGGCGGCGCCCGGTGCGCCCACGCCGCCGGTGCGGGTCCGCGGGGCCGAGCCTCCAGCGGCCGCGGCCGGCCCCGGCGGAGGCGGCGCTCCAGACGACGTGATCGCGATCGCGAGCTCGACGGGGGGCGTCTGGGTCCTCGCGGCGCTCCTCCGCGCGCTCCCGGCGCGGGGGCGCGCCGCCCTGGTGGCGCAGCACATGGAGGCCGAGTTCGTCCCCTTCTTCGCGGAGTGGCTCGAGGGGGCCTCCGGCTGGCGCACGGTGCTCGTGGACGGCCCGGTGCCGCTCGCGCCCGGGGCGGCGTACGTCGCGGCGGGCGGTCGCGATCTCGTCCTGGACGGGGCGGTGCTGCGCGGCGCGCCGTCCTCGTCGCGCTTCGTGCCGAGCGGCGATCGGCTGCTCGCCTCGGCGAGCGGGCTCGGGTCGCGGGCGGCGGGCGTCGTGCTCTCGGGGATGGGGCAGGACGGGGCGGCAGGGCTTGCCGAGATCGCCCGCGCGGGCGGGACGGCGCTGTGCCAGGCGCCGGCCACCGCGGTGGTGCCGTCCATGCCGGAGAGCGCCCTGCGACGCACCCCCGGCGCCCTCCCGCTGACCCCGCCGGCGCTCGCGGCGGCGCTCGCGGCGCGCAGGGCGGCGGCTCAGTAAACCCTGTGTGAACGTCAGGCCCGGTGGGGCTCTCCAACCGTGCGTGAACGCACGGCTATTCGGCTCCAGCCGGGTGACGTGACGCGTCGTTTACCATGAGTGGCATCGGGCTCGCATGCACTCGGGGCAGAAACGACCGGGGCGGCGGACGGCGCGCTGCGGGCCAGCGAAGTCGAGCCCTTCGCCGCGACCGGGGAGGGGTGTCTGTTGACCCCGGGTGCACGCTTGCACCCAGGGGGGAACGAGCGCGGCGCACGCCGCGCCGGAACTGGAGATCGGGTGATGAAGACGGTGCGTTACGTCGGGGTCGGTTCGTACGTCCCACCGCTGGTCGTGAAGAACGACCGGCTCACGCAGGCGATCCCGGGGTGGTCGGCCGAGCGGATCGAGGATCGCACCGGGATCCGGGAGCGCCGGTACCTGTGGGACTTCGACGTGGAGCAGGGGCGGGCGATCGCGCCGCCGGAGGGCTCTGCGGGCCCGCGGTGGAACACCGACATGGTGGAGATCGCGGTGCGGCAGGCCCTCGACCGGGCGGGGCTCCCCGCGCGCGAGATCGACGGGATCTACCTCGTCACCAGCACGCCGGACCGGATGAACTTCTGCTACGACGCCGTCGAGCTCCACCGCCGGCTCGGGTGCCGCTCCGACGCGAGCGCGATGGTCATCGACTCGGGGTGCGGCGGGGCCGTCTACCTCATGGACATGGCGCAGAAGCTCATCCTCTCCGGTCAGGCGAAGACGATCGTGGTGGCGGCCTCCACGTTCGCGTCCTGCTTCCTCGATCGCGACGTCTACACCTCGCCGCTGCCGAGCAACCGCAGGATCAACGCGTTCCTCTCGATGTACATGTTCGGCGACGGCGCGGGCGCCATCGTGCTCCGCGGCGACGAGGGGTCCGACCTCGGCGTGATCGCCTCGACGGCAGGCACCGAGCACGAGCAGCTCGTGATCCGCACCGTCGGCGGGTCGCAGGTCCCGACGTTCCGCGCCAGCACGCCGGACCACGCGTTCTTCGTGGACGGCCCCGTGGTGGCCCGCGCCTACCCGGAGTACATGACCCGCGCCGTGAACGAGCTACGCACCGCGGTGCCCAGGGTGGTCCCGGAGCTCCAGCGGTACTACCTGCACCAGGCCAACAAGCGGGTTCTCCTGTCGTTCGCCGAGAAGGCGGGCATCCCGCTCGATCGCGTCCCGGTGAACGTGGACCGCTACGGCAACACGTCCGCCGCCTCGACGCTGCTCCTGTTCTCCGAGGACGTGGAGGCCGGCCGGGTGAAGCTGGGCTCCGGCGAGCCCGTCCTCTTCGCCGCGGTGGGCGCGGGCGTCCACTTCGGCGGCCAGATCGTGCGCGTGTGACGTAGAATGGACGGCGAGCAGTCACCCGAAGTCATTTCGGAGGAGAAGAACGCCATGTCCCTCTCGAAGCGTCTCGCGGTCGGCCTCTTCCTCGCCGTCTTCGCGCTGCCCGCCGCCGCGGGCGAGCACGTCTACCTGTTCCGCACGCAGGAGGTCTCGTCGATCAAGGCCAACTGCGCCCCGGGCGAGGACATCATCCTCGGCGCGCTCCTGTACACGCCGCGGACCCGCGCGTCCGACGGGCTCGTGATGAAGGACGCAGGGGAGCCGGTGGGCACCGCGATCGGCTGCGGGACGACCAGGAGCTACACGCCCTTCGATCCGAACGCGCAGAACCCGTTCTCGCTCCGGCTCGAGTTCGGCGGCGGGACGCTCACGGCGAACGGCACCTGCACCCTGACCAGCCTCACGTTCCCGATCCAGGGCGTCCCGGCGCCGCTCCTCCTCGCGGGCTGCACGCTCCGCGTGAACCCGTCGCCGTCCCTGGGCGTGGTGAACGGCATCGCCACCAGCGCGAGCGTCTTCACGCCGTGGCCGCTCCCGGGCTTCGGGACGGGCTCGTTCTGGACGGTGCAGGTGTACACGAACGACTGAACCATCGCCCGGCCCCGGGCGCGCGCGACGATCGTCGCGGCGCCCCGGGGCCGGCGCGGAACCCCCCCCCCCCGCGCCCCCCGCGCCCGGCGGGCGCGCGCCGCGAGCACGAACGCCGTCGTGAACGCCCGCCCCCGCGTCATCGGGACGGGATCCGCCCCGCCACCACGGGCACGAGCCACACCGCGTAGCCGAGCGGATCGCGGATCGTGGCGATCTGGTCGTCGAAGTGCGCGGCGACCCGCTCGCGGGTCCAGCCGAGCTGCTGGGCGATGAGGTCGGAGTAGCCGTCGCGCCAGGCGCTCCAGATCGCCGCGAACGTCTCCCGCGGCACCCGGAGGTTGTCCACGACGACGTAGTCCACGGAGACGTGCTCGAGGCCCAGGCCCCGGAGCATCCCAGGGACGCGGCGGCCGACGAGCATGTCCGTCCCCGTGGCGGCGCCGAGCCGCTGGGCCGCGGCGGGCCAGAGCGCGGCCGCGTCGAGCCTCCCCGGCGTGAAGTGGATCATCGCGTAGTCCTCCGCGAGGAGGTGCACGACGCCGCCCGGCCGCGTCACCCGCACCAGCTCGGCGACCGCGCGTTCGGGGCTCCGGATCGCCTGGAGGACGTGGCGGCAGACGGCGAGGTCGAACGAGGCCGGGGGCAGGCCGAGGTCGTGGATCGAGCGTCGCTCGAACGCCACGCGGCCGCCGAGCCCCTCGGCGGCGGCGCGGGTCCGCGCGCGCTCGAGGTGCGGCTCCAGCAGGTCCACCCCGAGCAGCTCGGCCCCGGGCAGGAGCGCGGCCAGCCGCACCGTCGCCTCGCCGGTGCCGCAACCCGCGTCGAGGACCCGCGCGTCGAGCGGCAGGCGGTAGCGTGCGAACAGCGGCGCCTCCTGCGACCAGATCGCCTCCGCCTGGGCGGCGAGCGTGCGGACCATCGACTCGTCCGCCATCTGGGCGGCCTGCGGGAACGGATCCGGCGGCGCGGAGCCCATGGCCTGCTGTTAGCGGCGGGCGGAACCCCGCGCAGGAAAGACGAACGCCCGGCCGCGCGTGCGCGCGAGCCGGGCGTCCGGTGATTACTGTTCTGCGCCGCTACGGATAGGTGAAGACGCCGGCGACGTCCTCGGTCTGGGAGAGCTGCGTGAACGTCGTCGTGAACGTCCCGATGGCCTCCTTGATCGCGAGGATCCGGAGCTGGTAGGTCATCCCGTGCTCCAGCGCGGCGGTCGCGGTGCCGTCGGAGTTGAACTGCAAGGAGTCCGTCGTGGTGGCGGTCATGTCGTAGGTCCAGATCTGGTTCCCATAGGTGTCGAAGACCTGGACGCGGTAGGTCGCAGCGGAGGAGTCCACGCTGCTCTTCTGCCAATCGAACACCGGGGTCGGCGTGGAGATGACGGCCGGCGTCCCGCTCACGGCCACCCCGTCGATCTTCAGCAGATCGACCGCAGGGACGATCTTGAAGTTCGGGGGCGTGCCCGGCGTGAACGTGCCGCCGGAGAAGGTCCCCACGACGCCGCCCTGGACGGCGATCTGGGGCGCGGCGGTGTTGCCGGTGCCGGAGATGTTGCGGACGTCGCCGTCGAGGCCGAACGCGGCGAGCGCGATGTACCGGCCGTCGGGGATCCCGGCGAAGTCATAGGTGCCGCCGGCGCTGACGGTGAGCCCCGGAGGCGACTCGCCGCGGTCCAGGTTCGGGACGTAGGTGGACTCGACGACGAGCGTCACCGCGACCGGCGAGGCCGCGCCGTTGTTGTAGATGAGGGTGCCGCTCACCGCCGCGCCTGCGCCGCCGGCGAGCGCGAGGTCCACGAGGTTGTCGCCGTCGGCGAGGGCGGCGGTGGTCACGGGAGCGTAGTTCGCGCCCTTGGTGTAGGCGGTCACGACGTACTGCGTCCCGGGGGTCAGGTTGTAGATCGCGTAGCTCCCATTCGCGTCCGCCACGCCGGTGACCCCGGTCTGCGGACCGGCGCCGCCGGGCGCCGGCTCGGCGACGACGAGCGCGCCGGCGCCGGAGGGCGGCCGGGCCACGGTGCCATGGATGAAGGCGGTGGCGCTGGCCGCGGTGGTCGGGTCGAGCTTGAGGAGCTTGACGTTCAGCGTCGAGGCTTCGGCCGTCGAGATCACCCAGGTGTTGCTGTTGGTGTCGAGCTTCGCGAGGGAGAGGTCGATGGGCAGCGCCGAGCGCAGGCCGCTCGGGAAGGTCTCGTAGCCCTGCTTGTCCGCTCGCACGGTGAAGAAGGTCTGGAGGGGCTTGCCGCTCGAGTCGCGCTGCGCGGGGACGCTGAGGGAGTAGTTGCCCAGCGCCGCGCCGGTGGAGTCGGTGCCCGACGTCACCGCAACCCTGGAGAGGGGCGCCTGGTTCGTGTCGAGCGCCACCACCCGCGCGTCGTTCAGGTTGACCAGCGTGGAATCGGCCGTCGTGACGAGGTTCGAGACCGCGCCGGAGATGACGACGGGCGCGAAGCACCCGGGCTCGCCGCCCTGCACGTACTCGCAGACCAGGCCGCTGTCGCAGCCGGTCTTGGCCACGGGGTCACAGGACTTCTTGTCGCTGCCGCCGCTGCACGCCGTGAGGAACGCGGCGAGCAGGACGATGCGTCGGAGTCGGATCATGTCGTTGTTCTCCACGAGAGTTGCAGGCGCAGCCGCGCACCAGTCGAGCACCGCGGCACCACGCCCACCGGACGCGTCCGCCGATGGGCGCCGCGCCGGAGATCCATGCGGTGTGCCATGGACCAACGACGGCGTTAAAGCACCTTCACGGTAGGTTGGTCGAGGGGGGCGCGGGTCGGATGGCTCACGACATCGGGCTCGGTGCGCGGCGCGAACCCGAACGCGAACCCGCACCCGTCACCGTGCCCGTCACCGTAACCGTTTCCCGTGCCCGCATCCCGCCTCCCGTGTCCCCTGGCCCGTGATCCGACGGCGCGGTCGGATCACGGGATCGGGCCACAGGCCACGCGACCCGGTTCACGGGTCACGGAGAGTACCGGTGACGGTGACGGGCACGGACCACGGGCGACTGCGGGCCGCGTCGTGCGTGCGGAGCGTGGAAGCGGATTACAGCCGTCACGCAGGGTGGAGGGACCCCGCCGCAGGCGGGGGGAGGGGCGCAGCCCCTCCGCGCGGGGACCTCGCGCGCGATCGCGAAGCGAAGCGCGCGAGGTCACGGGCCCCGCGCAGCAGGGGTGGGGCCCCGACGAGCTCTGCTCGGCGGGGCGGGGCGGCACGCCCCGTTAGATCTTATTCAAGAAAATCGGCAGCCCGCGCTTGTTCGCGTAGATCGGCCGCAGCCGCTGCTTGTTGTACATCGAGTCCACGTCCACCTTGCGGGGCCCGAGCTTCGGATCCGGGATCGGCACGAGGTCGTACTTCCCGTCCACCAGCGCCGACATGAGCCCGCTCTTGTTCTCGAGCACGGCGTCGAACGCCATCGTGCCGAACGTGAGCGCGACCATCTTGTCGATGAAGTCGGGCTCGCCAGAGCGGAGGTCGTAGGTGAGATCGGAGACGATGGTCTCCTCGCCGGTGCGCCGCTTGATCTCGTCGGAGAGCGACTCGGCGACGCTCGCCTTCTTCCGGTGGCCGAACGCGTCGGGCTCGCCGTACTCCTGCACCTTGTAGCCCTCCCACTGCGCGCCCTCGGAGAGGACGACCAGGGCGTACGAGGACGGGTTCTCCAGCTTGTCGCGGTGGAGCAGATCCACGAGGAGCTCGAGCTTCGGCTTGTACTCGGGGATCAGGCAGCGGATCGAGGAGACGTAGGCGGTGTACAGCGCGGTGAAGCCCGCGTCGCGGCCGAACACGCGGAAGATGCCGATCCGCTCGTGCGAGCCGACCGTCGTGCGCTGCCGCTCGATGGCGTCCATCGCGCGGGTGATCGCGGTGGAGAAGCCGATGCAGTACTCGGTGTTGCGCACGTCGTTGTCCATCGTCTTCGGGATCGCGATCACCTTGAACCCCTGCGCGTGGAGCTTCTGCGCGTAGGAGAGGGTGTCGTCGCCGCCGATGGCGAGCAGGTACTCGAGGCCGAGCCCCTCGAGGTTGGCGAGCACCTGCCGCGAGACGTCGAAGGTGGTCGTTGTGACGCCGCCCTTGGTGCTCTGCGCGGACGGGAAGGTCTGGCCCGCGAGGTGGCGCGGCAGGGTCTTCATCTTCGCGGGGTTCGTCCGCGAGGAGTGGAGGAAGGTGCCGCCGCTCCGGTCCACCGTGCGGGTGTTGTCCCGGTTCAGCGGCAGCACGTACCGGGCCCGGCTGGCCGGGTCCCCGAGGTCGAGGTGGGTGAGCGCCTCCCAGCCGCGCCGGAGGCCCACCACCTCGATGTCGTGCTCCGCGCCGCGGTAGACGACGCTCTTGATGACCGAGTTCAGGCCGGGGACGTCCCCGCCGCCCGTGAGAATGCCGACGCGCTTTCTCGCCATGGCCGCATCCTATATCCGGCGGACCGGGTCGCGCTCGTAACAGAAGCGCGCGCCCTGTGAGGGACGCCGGCTCGTGACGGATGACGCCTGCCCGCGCTCGAGCCGCCGCGGCGCACGCCGGCCGGCGCGCCGACGGCTTGCGTCCGCGCCGGCGCGACGCGACCATGCGCCATCATGAGCTCATCCCTCACGCCCGAGACCCTCGCCCTCCACGCCGACGACGGCCTCGAGCCCGCGCCCGACGTCGCGCCGCCCATCCACGTCTCCACCACCTACGAGGCCGGGAACGCGGAGGGGCTCGTGTACGCGCGGGCCGAGCACCCGACCCGCCGCCGCCTCGAGGCGGTCCTCGGCGCGCTCGAGGGCGGGCACGCGGTGGCGTACCCCTCCGGCCAGGCCGCCGCGAACGCCGCGCTGCTGCACCTCGCGCCGAGGCGGGTCGCCATCGCCCGCGGCGGATACCACGCCACGCACCACGCCATCGCCTCGCTCGCGCGCTTCGGGATCCAGGAGGTCCCGCTCGACGCGCCCATCGGGAAGGGCGACGCGATCTGGCTCGAGACGCCGAAGAACCCCACCTGCGAGCTCCAGGACATCGCCGCGCACGCCGCCCGCGCGCGCGCCGCCGGCGCGTGGCTGATCGTGGACGGGACGTTCGCCACGCCGGTCCTGCAGCAGGCGCTCGCCCTCGGGGCCGACCTCTCCTACCACTCGACGACCAAGTTCATCGCCGGTCACTCCGACGCGCTGGGCGGCGTGCTCGTCACGCGGGACCCGGCCCTCGCCGACGCGCTCCGCGCCGCGCGCACGACCTCGGGCGCGGTGCCGGGCGCCCTCGAGACCTGGCTCACGCTCCGCGGCGTCCGCACCCTCTCGCTCCGCGTCCGGCAGCAGACCGCGACCGCCACGCGGCTCGCCGCCTTCCTCGCCCCCCGCGTCGCGCGCGTGTGGCACCCGTCCCTGCCCACCGACCCAGGCCACGCCCTCGCGGCGCGGCAGATGAAGGGGCCCGGGCCGATGCTGTCGTTCGAGCTCGCGAGCGAGGAGGCGGCGCGGGCGTTGCCCGGCAAGCTCAGGCTGTTCCGCGACGCGACGTCGCTGGGCGGGGTCGAGTCGCTCGTCGAGTGGCGGCGGAAGCAGGACCCGGAGGCGCCCCCGGCGCTGCTCCGGCTGGCGGTGGGGATCGAGGACGCGGGCGACCTCGAGGCCGATCTCGAGCAGGCGCTCGCCGCCGTCGGCGCGTGACCGCACGGAGCGGTTTGCCGCGACGCGGCCGAGGCGGGGCGGGCGCGGCGCGGTCGCCGCCCCGCGGCGGGGCGGGCGGGCGCGCGTCTCCCGATCTCGCCGCGGGCAGGATGAGCACGATGGAGACGGAGGGACTCTCGTCGTGCGCCGGCTGGCGAAGGTGGTCGCGATCGCGCTCGGCGCGATCGCCGTTCTCCTGATCGCGCTGAACTTCGCGCTGACGCCGCTCGTCGGCTGGTACCTGCGCCGGACGCTCGCCGGGCTGGAGGGGATGCGCGGGTCGTTCTCGGGGGTGAACGTCAAGCTCCGGGGGCTCTCGTGCGAGATCCACGACCTGCGGATCGAGAAGACGACCGCCGGAGGCGCCGCGCTGCCGTACATCGCGGCGGATCGCGTCGAGGTCGGCCTCTACGGGCGCCAGCTCCTCCGCGGTCACGTGGTCGCCGCCGTCGAGCTCGACCGCCCGCGCCTCAACCTCCTCCTCGCCCCGGAGCGCGAGGACAAGCGCGCGAGCCAGACCCCGCGCGAGGTGCCGAAGATCGGCCGGCGGCTCGAGCGGCTCGCGCCCTTCCGCCTGGACCGCGTCGAGGTGCGCCGCGGCGAGATCCTGTGGATCGACGCGCGCGAGAAGGAGCGCCCTCGCGTCCGCGTCCACGGGATCGAGGCGACGCTCGAGAACTTCGCCACGCGCCCGGCTCTGGCGCAGCACGAGCCGACGGTGCTCGCGGCGCGCGCCACGGTGCAGCGCTCGGGGAAGATGACCGTGTTCGCGACGGCCGATCCGCTCGCGAAGTCGCTCACCTTCGCCGGGGAGGGCAAGCTCCAGGGGCTCCAGGTCGCCGAGCTCTCCGGGCTCATCGGCGCGAAGAGCGGGGTGAAGCCGGAGAAGGGCGAGCTGGAGGTGGCCGTCGCGTTCAAGGCCCTCGACGGGCGGCTCGACGGCGGCGTCCGCCCGGTGCTGAAGGGCGCCGAGCTGAAGGCGGCCAAGCCCGGGATCGGGAACGCGCTCAAGGCCCTGGTCGGGAACGCGGCGCTCGACATCTTCGCCGACGAGACGCGCGGCCGCGACGCGGTGGCCACCACCATCCCGATCCAGGGCACCGTGACGGGCCCCCAGATCCAGGCGGTCCCGACGATCGTCGGCATCCTCCGGAACGCCTTCGTGCGCGGCCTCACGGCCAGCTTCAGCGCGCTCCCGCCGCCGAAGGCGAAGAAGAAGGAGGGGGTCCTGGAGCAGGCGCGCCGCGGCCTCTCGCCGGGCCACGGGCCGCCGCGGGCCCAGCCGAGCGGGGGGAAGCAATGACGAGGCGGATCGCCGTCGCCGCGCTCCTCGCCGGCGCGCTCGCCGCCGGTTGCGTCAAGCGCCATCCGAAGGAGCGCGCGGCGGAGCAGCCGCCGGAGACCACGGGGCCGGCGCCGCGCGGGATCCCGCCACGCGCCGGGCGCCCGCGCGTGCCCGCGTCACCACAGGGGCTGCTCGCGCCGGGGGCGATCGGGGAGCTGCAGCGCGCGCTCGCCGAGCGCGGCTACCTCGCGGCGCACCGGCGGGGCGAGCTCGACGAGCCGACCACCCGCGCCGTGCGGAGGTTCCAGTCCGACGAGCACCTCGCCGCGACGGGGGTGCCGGACCACGAGACCCTGCAGCGGCTCGGGGTGGATCCCGACAAGGCGTACCGAAAGTGAATAGTCCGCCGCGCCGCCGCGGAGCAGCAGAAGCGACGCTCACCCGATGAGGGCGCCCGACCCGGAGAGCGCCACGATCCGCGCCGGCACTCCCACCGCGACGCCCTGCTCCGGCACGTTCGTCACGACGAGCGAGTTCGCCCCCACCACCGCGCCGGCGCCGACCTTCACCGGCCCGATCACCGTCGCCTTCGGACCTATCCAGACCCGCTCGCCGAGCACCGGCGCGCCGCGGCGGACGGTGCCGCCCGCCCCGAGCGTCACGCCCTGGGAGAGGTTGCAGTCGCGGCCGATCACGGCGTCGGGGGCGACCCAGATCCCTCCCGAGTGGCCGATGTACAAGCCGGGGGCGATCCGCGCGCCCGGCGAGAGGCAGATGCCGAGCACCACGCGCACGGTCTCGTGCGCGAGCGAGTGCGGGAGCTTCATCGCCACGCGCACCAGCGCGGGCGCCTCGTCCTGGAGCCACCGCCCGAAGCGGTACACCGCGAGCGCCGCGAGCGCCTCCGTGTGGACCGCGATCCGCAGCCGCGCCCAGAACGTCTCGGCGCGCGCGTAGCGGAAGTAACGCCCGAGGTCCGCGCGGAACGACGCCCACGCCCCCGTCGCCGGGTTCGCGGCCAGCGCGGCGCTCACGCGCCCTCCGCCACGGCGTGCCGGGCCGTACGCTCGCGCCGGACGGCGGCCGCGAGCGTCGCGATCGAGCGCAGGTCGCCGGGATCCCCGAAGGACATCAGGTCCACGCGCCAGCTCGTGTTCACGAAGGACACGATCTGGAGGAGGCCGAGCGAGTCGACGCGCCCGGTCTCGACGAGGTGCTCCTCCGTCGTGAGGCCGTCCGGCGTGCTCGCCACCTCCCGCGCGATGAACGCGAGGAGCGCGCCCTCGATCCCGTCGTCCCCGCCCCGCCACCCCGTTCCGTCCGCCATCTCCGCCCCCCCTCGCCTTCCCACTCGACGCGCAGCCGCGCGCGGTCGGCCTTCCCGGTGGTCGTCCGCGGCAGGTCCGGCCGCACCTCGAGCCCGCTCGGCACCATGTAGCTCGGGAGCCGCCCGCCCATCCACGCTCGGAGCGCGCGGGTGTCCACCGCCTCGCCGGCGCGCAGCGTCACGGAGGCGACGATCCGGGTGCCGTGCATCACGTCTGGCAGCGCGACCGCGATCGCCTCGGCCACCGCCGGGTGCGCCGCGAGCGCCGCCTCGACGTCGCCCAGCTCGACGCGGTGGCCGCGGACCTTGACCAGGTGGTCGCGGCGCCCGAGGAACTCGTACGTACCGTCCGGGAGCCTCCTCACGCGGTCTCCGGTGCAGCAGGCGGTGCCCGGGAGGCCGCGCGGGTCTTGCCGGAGCGTCGCAGCGGTCCGGTCCGGCGCGTTCCAGTAACAGCGCATCACGTGCGCGCCCTTCACCCAGAGCGTCCCCTCGACCCCGGGGCCCTCCACGACGCGGCCGTCCTCGTCTGCGACGAACGTGTCGAGCCCCTCGCACGCGATCCCGATGGGCACGGGCTCCGTTCGCGCGTCGGGGATGTCCGCCGCGACCACGTGATACGTGCAGACGTTCGTCTCCGTCGGTCCGAAGGCGTTCACGAGCGTGGCGCCCGGGAGCGCCCGGCGGAGGCGGCGGAGCTGCGCGATCGGGAACACCTCGCCCGCGAACAGCACGAGGCGGAGCGTCGCCGGCGGCCGCGCGGCGAGCCCGTGCTCCAGCATGGAGGCGAGGATCGACGGCACCGAGTACCAGACCGTGATCCCCCACGCGTGGAGCGTCCGGACGAGGTGCGGCGCGAGCATGCCCTCGGTGGCGGAGAGGAGCCGCACCGAGGCACCCGCGCCGAGGGACGCGTACAGGTCCGAGATCGACAGGTCGAAGTGAAGGGGCGCGTGGCTCGAGAACACGTCGTCGGGGGCGATCTCGAACCGCCGTTGCACCCACCGGACGAACGCCGTCCCCGACCGGTGCGTGTGCGCGACGCCCTTCGGTGTGCCGGTGGAGCCCGACGTGTAGAGGACGTACGCGAGGTCGTCCGGCGCGGGCGGCGCGACCGGCGCCGGCGGCAGCGCCGCCGCGGCCTCGAGCCTTTCCACCGCGCGTCCCGGCACGGCGGCGCGGGCGCGCTCCGCCTCGACGCCGTGGACGAGGACCAGACGCGGCGCCTGGCCTTCGAGGAACATGGGCAACGGATCGACCTTCGGCGCGTCCACGATCACCGCGGCGAGGCCGCCGTCGAGCGCGGCGGCGCGGCAGCGCGGCCAAGGCGAGCGCGGGTCGAGGGGGACGTAGGCGGCGCCGGCGCGGAGGACGCCCAGGATCGCCTGCACCGCCGCGGGCGCCTTGTCCATCCATACGCCGACGAGATCGCCGCGCCCGACGCCGGCCGCGGCGAGCCGGGCCGCGATCCCCCGCGCCCCGGCGTGCAGCGCCCGGTACGAGAGCGCGCCGCCGGCGTCCGCGACGGCGAGCTTGACGGGCGAGGCGCGCGCGACCCCGACGTCCAGGCACTCGACGAGCGTGCGCGGCTCCATGGCGTCCCGGTCAGAGCCCGAGCAGCCGGGCGATGATCTTCCGCTGCATCTCGGAGGTCCCCGAGTACAGGGTCCCGGGGATCGCGTCGCGCAGCTCGCGCTCGATCCCGAGCTCGGTCGTGTAGCCGTACCCACCGTGCAACCGCAACGCGGACATCGCCTGCGCGACGTGCGCCTCCGAGACGAAGAGCTTCGCGATCGCGGCGTCGAGGACCGCGTCCCGGCCGGCGTCCTTCCGCGCCCCGACGCGGTACAGGAGCAGGCGGCCGGCCTCGAGCGCGACCTTGGCGTCCACGATCGCGTCGGCGACCGCCGCGAACTTTCCGATCGCCTGCCCGAACTGCCGGCGCGACTTCGCGTACGCGATGGTCTCCTCGAGGAGCCGCTCCATCGCGCCGAGGTGTGCCGCGAAGATGCAGGACCGCTCCCACTCCATCGCGGCGGTGAAGATCCCCATCCCCGCGCCCTCGGCGCCGAGGCGCTGCTCGGCGGGGACGCGGCAGCCGTCGAGGATCACCTCCCCCATCGGCGAGGTCCGGAGGCCCATCTTCGCGATGGGGCCCGACAGGGTGAGCCCGGGCGCGCCGCGCTCGACGAGGAACGCGGTGACGCCCGCCGCGCGCGCCGCCGGATCGACCGTCGCGAAGACGAGGACGAGATCCGCGACCGGTCCGTTCGTCACGAACGTCTTCGTCCCGGTGAGCACGTACGTGTCTCCGTCGCGGACGGCGCGGGTGGCGAGCGCCATGGCGTCCGAGCCGGATGCCGGCTCCGTCATGGCGTGCGCCGCGATGCGCTCGCCGCGGCAGAGCGGCGGCAACCAGCGTCGCCGCTGGGCGTCGCTCCCGAACCGGAGGAGCGGCAGCTCCACCGCCCAGAGCTGCGCGTTGAGCGAGAACACGAGGCCGTTGTCGCGGCACCCGTGGCCGAGCGCCTCCATCGCGAGGAGGGTCGTCGTGAGGTCCTGGCCGGAGCCGCCGTGCTCGGGCGGGATGGGCAGGCCCTGGAGCCCGAACTCTGCGCAGCGCCGCCAGAGGGTGCCGTCGA
Source organism: Anaeromyxobacter oryzisoli (assembly GCF_022690765.1). Taxonomy (GTDB): domain Bacteria; phylum Myxococcota; class Myxococcia; order Myxococcales; family Anaeromyxobacteraceae; genus Anaeromyxobacter; species Anaeromyxobacter oryzisoli. The sequence goes on from NZ_JALCZA010000031.1 coordinate 14,329, forward strand.
ACGTCTCGCGGCGATCCCGTTCCCCGAGCCGATCGTTCAGGGTCCGCCCGAACGCCCGGACAGCCTCGCAGAGCGCGCGCTGCTCCTCGCTCGGGTCGAACTCCATCGCCACCCCTCCCGCCCGCACCCGACCGCTCCGCTGGGAAGGAGTGGGGTCCGCGTGCTCGCTCGCGCAACGACCCGCGGTGAGCCATGACCGCGCGGAGGTCACCCCGAGGCGCGACGCGTCCAGAGGGCGAGGGCGTGATCCGGCGCGGCGCTCGCGCGGCCGCCCGCTCGGAGAGCGATGACGAGCTCACCGCTTGGTGAGCGTCGTCGCCGAGCGCGGCGGCGTCAACCGCCGCCGGGAACTCGTCGCGAGCGCCGCGCGGCGGTGCCGGCGCCCCCCGATCGCTGTATGTTGGGCCGGTTCCGGTCTCCGGGAGATTCCGAATGTCCGACCTCGCCGATCTCGAGCCGAAGCTCCTGTGGAAGTACTTCCTCGACCTCTCGCGGATCCCGCGGGGCTCCGGCAACGAGGGGGCGGCCATGACGTGGCTCGTCGAGCAGGCGCGCGCCCTGGGGTGCGAGGCCGAGCGCGACGCGGTGGGGAACGCGCTCCTCCGCAAGCCGGCGGCGCCCGGGAGGGAGGACCGGCCGGCCGTCGCGCTCCAGGCGCACGTGGACATGGTCTGCGAGAAGAACGAGGGCACGCCCCACGACTTCGCGCGGGACCCCATCGAGCCGTACCGCGACGGCGACGTGGTGCGCGCGCGGGGGACGACCCTCGGCGCCGACAACGGCATCGGGGTGGCGACGGCGCTGGCGGCGCTGGCGGCGAAGGACGTGCGCCACCCGGCCCTCGAGGTCCTGGTCACCGTGGACGAGGAGACCGGCCTCGCCGGCGCGAACGGCCTCCAGCCGGGGTGGCTCCGCGCCCGGCGGCTCGTGAACCTCGACAGCGAGGAGGAGGGCGAGCTGACCATCGGCTGCGCGGGCGGCGTGGACACGGTAACCACCCGGCGGGTGAGGCGCGACGCGCCGAGCGCCGGCCGGAGGGCGCTCCGGCTCAAGGTGTCGGGCCTGAAGGGCGGCCACTCCGGCATGGACATCGCGGCCGGCCGCGCGAACGCGCTGCGGCTCCTCGCGGAGGTGCTCGAGGCGATCGTCGAGGCGCACGCGCTGCGCGTCGTCAGCGTGAAGGGGGGCAACAAGCGGAACGCCATCGCGCGCGAGGCGTCGGCGATCGTGCTGGTCGATCCGGCGCGGGAGGCGGCGCTCGCCGCCGACGTGCGGCGCCTCGCGGAGGAGTGGCGGGCGGCCTTCGGCGCGCTCGACCCGAACCTCTCCGTCGCGCTCGAGCCGGCGGAGCCGCAGCCGGTCCTCTCCGCCGCGGACGCGCGGGCGGTGATCGGGTTCCTCCTGGCCGGTCCGCACGGCGTCGAGGCGATGAGCCCGGACATCCCCGGCCTGGTGCAGACCTCCACGAACATGGGGCTGGTGGAGACGTACGAGGACCGGGTGGAGGTGTCGTTCCTCACCCGCAGCGCGCTCGACGCGTCGAGGCGCGCCCTCACCCGCCGCATCGCCGGCGTCGCGGCGCTCTCCGGGTTCGAGGTCGCGCACTCGAACGGCTACCCGGGCTGGAAGCCGGAGCCGGGGAGCGCGCTCGTGGGGTTGGTGGACGGCGTTCACGAGGAGCTGTTCGGGAAGCGGATGCTCGTGAAGGCCATCCACGCCGGGCTCGAGTGCGGCCTCGTCGGCGAGAAGTACCCGGGCATGGAGATGGTGTCGATCGGCCCGAGCATGTGGGACGTGCACACGCCCGACGAGCACGTCTCCATCCCGTCGGTGGAGCGGTTCTGGCGCTTCCTGGTGGGGATCTTGGAGCGCGCGTAGCGGCGGCGCTGGCGAGCGGTGGGGCGGCCGGGGTAGGGTGCGCGCCCCATGCCAACCCCCGCTCGCTTCCTCGTCTTCTCCGACGGCTCGGCGCTCGTGAACCCCGGCGGCCCCGGCGGCACCGGGTTCGTCGTGCTCGACCGCGTCCGCGGGGCGCTCCGCTTCGGCGGGACGCGCTGGGTCGTGGACGGGACCTACGCGGTCACGAACAACCGGATGGAGCTCCGCGCGGTGCTCGAGGCGCTGGACGGGCTGCCCGCGGGCGAGGCGGTGGAGGTGCTCTCCGACTCGCGCTACGTGGTGGACGCCCTCTCCAAGTGGATCCACGGCTGGCGGCGCAAGGGCTGGAGGACGGCGAGCGGCGACCCGGTGCTGAACCGCGACCTCATCGAGGCGCTCGACGCCCGGGCCGGCGAGCTGTCCGTCGCCTACCGCTGGGTCCGCGGCCACGACGGCCATGCCGTGAACGAGATCGTGGACGCCCTCGCCCAGTCGGCCGCGCGCGGCGTGCCCGGCCCGGACGAGGCGGCCGTGATCGCCGCCCTGCGGCAGAGCGGGTTCCTGGCGGCGCGCGCCGGGTGAGGTTGCGCCGGCGACGACGCCGGCGCAGCAGCTCGACGCGAGCGGGGGTCGCGGATCAGCCCGGGTCCGAGCCCGGCTCGTCGGCCTCGTCATCCTCGAGATCGGGCCCCGGGGGCAGCGGGGCCATCCTGGCGCGCACCAGCGCCGCGTGCTGCTCCTCCTTCGAGCGCAGCTCCTGGAAGAGCGCCCGGACCGCGGGGTCCTTCACCCGGCGGAGCGCGTCGTCGAAGTAGTCCCGCGCCTTCTCCTCGGAGTCGAGGGCGACGGCCAGCGCCTGGCGCGGGGACATGAAGACCCGGGGCTCGCCGCGGTCGGGGGCCTCGACGTCGTCGAGCTGGTCGAGCGTGACGGCGGAAGGCACGCCCGCGAAGAGCCGCTCGCGGCGCGCGGCGAGCTCCTGGCGATGGCTCTCCTCGGACTGCGCCATCGACCGGAACACGTCGGACGCGTCCCCCTCGTAGCGGCCGCCGACGAGGTGCGAGAACTCCTCGTACCGGTCGCGCGCCTCCAGCTCCATGAGGATCGCGAGGTCGAGCGCGTCACGCAGCGAGAGCCGTTCGACGTCGATCGCCTGGACCATCTCCGCCTCCGGGTCGGGTTCGTGTGCCGATCGAGCTAACCATTCCGCCCGCGCGCTGCGACCGCACCCGCGGGGCGCGAGGCGGCGATCGGGACGCGCCGGACGGCGCGCCGAGCGCCTCGACGGCCGAATCGGTCCGCCCGGGGCCATCCCAACGCGAGCCGTCCGATCGTAGAGTGCCGACACGCTGCGTGCCGCGGCGAGCGGCGGCGTGGCGAGCCCCGGGGGAACCGATGCTCCTGAAGCTCCGGCGGGCGGACGCGTCCGTACCGCCGCGAATCGACCACGCCCTGCTGGAGCGGAGCGTCGAGCCGCTCATGCGGACGTTGCTGCGGGTCGGTTACTTCGGGCTCGAGGTCGAGGGCACGGAGTGGCTGCCGCGCGACGGCCGGGCGGTGTACGCGATGAACCACGCCGGGTGGTTCCCGCTCGACGCGTTCTTCACCGGCCTCACCGTGTCGAACGCGCTGGGCCCCGGCAAGGCCCCGTTCTTCGCGGCGCACGACAGCGCGCTCGCGGCGCCGCTCCTCGGGCCGTTCCTCCGCCGCCTCGGCGCGGTGCCGGTCTCGTGGATGAAGCGGCCGGAGCGGCTCCCGCCGGAGATCCGGGCCTGCGGGATCTTCCCCGAGGGCGTCGAGGGGAACTGCAAGCCGTTCTGGCGCGCGTACCGGCAACGCCCGTGGAAGCGCGGGTTCGTGCGCGTCGCGGCGGCGCTCGACGCGCCGATCGTGCCGGTCGCGGTGCTCGGCGGCGAGGAGAGCCTGCCGGTCGCCTGGACGGTGCGGTGCCTCGAGCCGGTCATCGGCTCGATCTTCGGGCTGCCGCTCTCGCTCGTCCCGCTGCCGGCGCGGTGGAAGATCGTGTTCCACCGGCCGGTCCGGGTGCGGTCGCCGCGGAGCGTGCTCCGCGACCCGGACGCGCAGGCGGCGCTCGCCGCCCGGGTGCGCGCGACCGTGCAGGCGACGCTCGACCGGAACGCGGCGGGCAAGCCGCTCGCGCGGCTCTCGGCCCTGGTCGAGGCGGCGCGGCTCGGCCACGCGCCGGCGCCGGCGGCGCCCCCCGCGGTGCGGAGCGCGCCGAAGGGCCGGCGCCGGAGCGCCCGGCGGGCGGCCGGCGGTCAGAAGACCGAGAGGAGCTCGATCTCGAAGACGAGCGTCGCGTTGGGCGGGATGTCCGGCGGCGCGCCGCGGGCGCCGTAGGCGAGCTCCGGGGGGAGGGTGAGCTTCCGCTTCCCGCCCACCTTCATCCCCGCCACGCCCCGATCCCAGCCCTCGATCACCTCGCCGGCGCCGAGCCGGAACGAGAACGGGCTGCCGCCGACGGACGAGTCGAACTGCTTCCCGTCGGTGAGCCGGCCGGTGTAGTGCACCTCGACCGTCTTGCCCCGGACCGCCTCGGGCCCCTTGCCCTTCACCAGGTCCTCGATCTGCGGCTTCGCCATGTCGCTCCCCTTGGAAAACGAGCGGCGAATCCTAGTACCGGGCGTCAGAAGTTGCGAGCCGGCGTCCCCTCGCGCGGCGCGCCACGCCGGCGGCTCGGGGGCGCGGAGCGGGGGCCACCGGGTCTCCACCATCCGGCCGATCTCGGCCGCTGGCCGGCCGGACGGCGGGCGGTGTGATGCGCACGCGGCAGCGGGCCCAGCGGCTCGGCGCGGTCGTGTATAGTGGCGTGTGGTCCTCTCGGACCTCGACCACAGCGGGCGGCGGTGCGGCCGCCGGATCGGCAGGCGATCCGGCGGGCGGGGTACGCCGTCCCGGGAGAGCGCGGCGGTGATCCAGATCTACGACACGACCCTTCGGGACGGGACGCAGCGCGAGGGCGTCTCCCTCTCGTGCGACGACAAGCTCCGGATCGCGCGGCGGCTCGACGACCTCGGCGTGACGTTCATCGAGGGCGGCTGGCCGGGGTCGAACCCGAAGGACGCCGAGTTCTTCGAGCGCGCCCGCGACGTCCCATGGCGGCACGCGAAGATCACGGCGTTCGGCTCCACCTGCCGCGTGAACGGCGCGCCGGAGGACGACGCCAACATCCAGGCGCTCGTCGAGGCGCGGACCCCCGTCTGCACGGTCGTCGGGAAGACCTGGACGCTGCACGTCGAGGAGGTCCTCCGGACGACGCGCGAGGAGAACCTCCGGATCATCGAGAAGAGCCTCGCGTACCTGCGCGCGCAGGGGCGCCGGGTCGTCTACGACGCCGAGCACTTCTTCGACGGCTACCGCGCCGATCCCGAGTACGCGCTCGAGACGCTCCGCGCCGCGGTGAAGGGCGGCGCCGAGACGCTGGTCCTCTGCGACACCAACGGCGGGTCGCTCCCCTGGCAGATCGGCGAGGTCGTCGGCGAGGTCCAGGCCGCGATCCGCCACCCGCTCGGCGTCCACTGCCACAACGACTCCGAGTGCGCGGTGGCGAACTCGCTCGCGGCGGTGCAGCAGGGCGCCACCCAGGTGCAGGGCACCTTCAACGGCTACGGCGAGCGCTGCGGCAACGCGAACCTCTGCTCCATCATCCCCGCCCTCGAGCTGAAGATGGGGCTGCGCACGCTGCCGGAGGGGAAGCTCGCGACGCTGTTCGAGGTCGCGCACTTCGTCGCCGAGGTCGCGAACCTCGCGCCGGACGAGCACCTCGCCTACGTGGGCAAGTCGGCGTTCGCGCACAAGGGCGGGATCCACGTCGCCGCGATGCGCCGGAGCGAGACCTCCTACCAGCACGTGGACCCGGCGCTGGTGGGCAACCGGATGCGGGTGGTGGTCTCGGAGCTGTCCGGCCGCGGCAACCTGCTCTCGAAGGCCGAGGAGTGGGGGCTCGAGATCGGCGAGGACGCCGACGTCGGCGCGGTCCTGAACGAGATCAAGGCGCTCGAGGCGAAGGGCTTCGCCTTCGAGGCCGCCGAGGCCTCGGTGGCGCTCATGTTCGCGCGCCAGAAGCCGGGCTACCGCCCGCCCTACGAGCTGATCGACTTCGTCGCGAACGTCGAGCACCGGGACGGCCGCGGCCTCTTCGCCGAGGCGATGGTCAAGGTGCGCGTCGGCGGCGAGGTCCAGCACACCGCCGCCGAGGGCGACGGCCCGGTGGACGCCCTCGCCGCGGCGCTCCGCAAGGCGCTCGTCGGCCGGTACCCGCGGATCGCGGAGCTGCAGCTCTCGGACTACAAGGTCCGCATCCTCGACGGGAAGGGCGGGACCGCCTCGGTGACCCGCGTCCTCGTGGACATGCAGAAGGGGAAGCGCCGCTGGAGCACGGTCGGCGCGAGCTCGAACATCATCGAGGCGAGCTGGATCGCCCTCGTGGACGCGATGGAGTACGGGCTCACGCTGGTCGGTGACTGAACACCTCGAGGCCCGCGCGGCGGGTCCGGGACAGGGAGACAGGGAAGGACATGAACGCGAAGATCGTGGTGCTGCCGGGCGACGGGATCGGGCCGGAGGTGACGGCGCAGGCGGTGCGGGTGCTGCAGGTGGTGGCGCGCAAGGGCGGCCACTCCTTTACCTTCACCGAGCGGCTCATGGGCGGGTGCTCCATCGACGCCCACGGCGTCGCCCTCACGGACGAGGTGCTCGCCGACTGCCGGGCCTCCGACGCGGTGCTCCTCGGCGCCGTCGGCGGGCCGAAGTGGGATGATCCCACCGCGAAGGTGCGGCCGGAGCAGGGGCTCCTCGGCCTGCGCAAGGGGCTCGGCGTCTTCGCGAACCTGCGCCCGGTGCGGGTCCACCCGGCGCTGGTGGAGTCCTCGCCCGTCAAGGCGGACCGGCTCGCCGGGGTGGACATCCTCGTCATCCGCGAGCTGACCGGCGGCCTCTACTTCGGCCAGCCGAAGGGCCGGGCGACGCGGGACGGCGTCGAGCACGCGTTCGACACCCTCGACTACGCGGACTTCGAGATCCGGCGGGTGGTCGAGCTCGCGTTCCGGCTCGCGAAGGCGCGCAAGCGGAAGAAGGTCACGAGCGTGGACAAGGCCAACGTGCTCGAGTCGTCGCGGCTCTGGCGGCAGATCGCGACCGCCACCGGCAAGGCCAACCCGGACGTCGCCCTCGATCACCTGCTCGTGGACACCGCCTCCATGCGGCTCGTGACGAGCCCGGCGTCGCTCGACGTGATCGTCACCGAGAACATGTTCGGCGACATCCTCACCGACGAGGCCTCCGTCCTCGCCGGCTCCATGGGCATGCTCCCGTCGGCGTCCATCGGCGAGAAGGGGCCCGGCCTGTACGAGCCGATCCACGGCTCCGCCCCGGACATCGCGGGGAAGGGGATCGCCAACCCCGTCGGCACCATCCTCTCGGCCGCCCTGCTGCTCCGGCACTCGCTCGGGCTCGAGGCGGAGGCCGCCTCCGTCGAGCGGGCGGTGGACCAGGCCATCACCGACGGCTGCCGGACGGGCGACCTCGGCGGGAAGCTCGGGACCAAGGCGATGGCCGACGAGATCGTCCGCCGGCTCGAGGCGGGGAAGTAGCGGCCGCCGCGCACATCCGGAGCCTGGACGGGCTCCGCGGGATCGCCATCTCCGGCGTCCTCGCCTGCCACTTCCTGAACGCGTGGCCGGGCGAGGGCGCCTGGGATCGGCGTGCGATCGCCGCGCTCGGCCTCGGCTGGGCCGGGGTGGACCTGTTCTTCGTCCTCTCCGGCTTCCTCATCACCGGGATCCTCGTCGACACGCTGGGGGACGAGCGGTACTGGTCCGGCTTCCTCGTCCGGCGCGCGCTGCGGATCTTCCCGCTGTACTTCGTGGTCCTCGCCGTCTTCGGCCTCGCCGGCCCCGCGCTCGGGCTCGTCGATCCCTGGACGTTCGGGCGCTGGGGCTGGTGGTACTGGAGCTACCTCGGCAACTGGGCGTACCCGGCGCGGCAGGTGATCCCGGCGCTCTCGCACCTGTGGTCGCTCGCGGTCGAGGAGCAGTTCTACCTGGTCTGGCCCGCGCTGGTCCTGGTCGCGCGCGGCGGGCGACGCGCGCGGCTCGGCGCGCTCGCGGCGGCGCTATTCGCGGCGGGGCCGGCGCTCCGCGCGGCGATCGCGGCATCGGGGTGGCCGGTCGGGACCGCCTACCGGGTGACGCCGGGGCGGATCGACTCGCTCGCCCTCGGCGCCCTGCTCGCGGTGCTGCTCCGCTCCGAGCGGGGCCGCGCCGCTGTCCGGCGCGGCTGGGCCTGGATCGCCGCCGCCGGCGCGGCCGCGTTCCTCGCCCTCGGGGCGCCGCGCGGGTTCGACATGCACGTGCGCGCCCTCGAGATCTGGAGCCACACCTTCCTCGCCCTCGCCGCCGGCGGGCTCCTGGCCGGCGCGGTCCTCCTCGCCGACACCGGCCGCCCGCTCGCGCGCCTCCTCGAGGCGCGTCCGCTCGTCGCGCTCGGGCGCTACAGCTACGGCCTGTACGTCGTGCACTACCTCGTCCACGTGGGCGCGCTCCGGGCGCTCCGGGCCACGCCGGCGGGGGCCGCGCTCCTCGCGACGCGGGCCGGGTACCTCGCCTACGCGGTCGCGGGGGCGCTCGCGAGCCTCGCGCTCGCGTGGACGAGCTGGCACGTCATCGAGCGGCCCTTCCTGGGGCTGAAGGATCGCCTCGCGCCGCGGCACGCGCCGGCGTCGCCGGCGCCGGCCGCCCCCGGGCTCTCCTGACGGGGCGAAACCGGACCGCTCCGGGCGGAATTCCCACGCAAATTCGCGCGCGCCAGCGGTCGACACCGGCGCCGCTCCGTGCTTACCTGAGCGCCCGGCAAGCACGGCTCACCGGCAGCGCTCGAGCCGGTGTTCCGTTGCCCCTCTCTCTATCTCGCAGCCAAAGGAGAAGAAGACCGCCATGGCCACCCCCGCGTTCGAGTACCAGGATCCCTTCCCGCTCGGGAAGGACCAGACGAAGTACCGGCTCCTTACCAAGGAGGGCGTCTCCGTCGCGCAGTTCGACGGGCAGGAGATCCTCAAGGTGGAGCCGTCGGCGCTCACGCGGCTCGCGAAGGAGGCGATGCGCGAGGTCTCGTTCTTCCTCCGCCCGGAGCACAACGAGTCGGTGGCGAAGATCCTCTCCGACCCCGAGGCGTCGCAGAACGACAAGGGCGTCGCGATGGCGTTCCTCAAGAACGCCGAGATCGCCGCCCGGGGCGAGCTGCCGATCTGCCAGGACACCGGCACCGCCACCATCATCGGCAAGAAGGGCCAGCAGGTCTGGACGGGCGCGAAGGACGAGCGCTACCTGTCCGAGGGCGTGTACCTCACGTACACGGGCGAGAACCTGCGCTACTCGCAGACGGTCGCGCTCGACATGTTCAAGGAGGCCAACACCGGCACGAACCTGCCGGCGCAGGTGGACCTCTACGCGACCGAGGGCGCCGAGTACAAGTTCCTCTTCATGGCGAAGGGGGGCGGCTCGGCGAACAAGACGATGCTGTACCAGGAGACGAAGGCCCTCCTCGCGCCGGAGAAGCTCGAGAAGTTCCTCGTCGAGAAGATGAAGTACCTCGGCACCGCGGCGTGCCCGCCGTACCACATCGCGATCGTCATCGGCGGCACCTCCGCCGACCAGTGCCTCAAGACCGTGAAGATGGTCTCGGCGAAGTATTACGATGCGCTCCCCACCGAGGGGAACCGCGGCGGCCAGGCCTTCCGCGACCTCGACCTCGAGAAGCGGCTCCTCGAGAGGGCGTACGGCCTCGGCATCGGCGCCCAGTTCGGCGGCAAGTACTTCGCCCATGACGTCCGCGTGGTCCGCCTCCCGCGCCACGGCGCGTCCTGCCCCGTGGGCGTCGCGGTCTCCTGCTCGGCCGACCGGAACGTGAAGGCGAAGATCAACCGGGAGGGGATCTGGATCGAGGAGCTCGACCACAACCCGGGCCGGCTCATCCCGCTCGAGCTCAAGAAGGGCAAGCACCAGCACGGCGTGCAGATCGACCTGAACAAGCCGATGAAGGAGATCCTCGCCGAGCTCACCAAGCACCCGGTCTCGACGCCGCTCCTCCTCACCGGGACGCTGGTCGTGGCCCGCGACATCGCCCACGCGAAGTTCAAGGAGCTGGTGGACTCGGGCAAGGGCGTCCCCCAGTACCTGAAGGACCACCCGGTCTACTACGCGGGCCCGGCGAAGACGCCGAAGGGCAAGCCGTCCGGCTCGTTCGGCCCGACCACCGCAGGCCGCATGGACAGCTATGTGGACCTGCTCCAGTCCCACGGCGCGTCGATGGTGATGATCGCCAAGGGCAACCGGAGCCAGCAGGTCACCGACGCGTGCAAGAAGCACGGCGGGTTCTACCTCGGGTCGATCGGCGGCCCCGCCGCGGTCCTCGCCGAGGAGAACATCAAGAAGGTCGAGTGCATCGACTTCCCCGAGCTGGGCATGGAGGCGGTCTGGAAGATCGAGGTGGTCGACTTCCCCGCGTTCATCCTGGTGGATGACAAGGGGAACGACTTCTTCAAGAAGATCGGCCTGTAGGCCGGCGCGCTCGAGCGTCGTTCCGGGACCCCGGTGGCCGGCTGGCCGCCGGGGTTCTTTCGTATGGGAGACGCCGGTTTCCCGTTCGCCCTGAGCCCTTCGACTCCGCTGCCTGGCGCTCAGGACAGGCTCCGGCGCGCGGAGCGCGCCGGAGTCGAAGGGCGGGTTCGCAGCCGGGTACGGGCACGAGGCGCTACCGGCCCGACGCCTCCCTCACGCCGCGTCGTACCGCTCGAACCGCATCGTGAAGAGCGCGCGCCCCTGGGTCGCGGAGCGGAGCTCGGTCGCGTACCCGAAGAGCCTCCGCAGCGGCGCCTCCGCCTGGATCACCTTGGTCGCCACGCCGCGGTCCGCGACGTCGCTCACGGAGCCGTGCCGGCGATCGAGCCCCCCGAGGACGTCGCCGAGCGCCTCGGCGGGGAGGACCACCTCGAGGCGCATCACCGGCTCGAGCAGGACCGGGCGCGCCCGCGTGGCGGCGGTGCGGACGGCGTCGGCGGCGGCGACCTTGTAGGCGAACGGCTTCGACGCCCCCTCGCGCCAGGTCGCGCCGGTGAGCGTCACCGCGAGGTCCTGGAGCGGGTGGCCCTCGAGCACGCCGCCCTCGGCCGCCTCCCGCGCGCCGTCCTCGACGAAGCGGCGCGTCTCCTCCCGGAGGAACGGGAGCGCCGCCGCGGCCGGGGCGAGCCGGAACTCGAGCCCGCCCCCGCGCGGCAGGGGCGCGACCCGGACCGACACCGCGCCGAAGATCGGCCCCTCGTCGGTGGTCCGCTCGAAGGTCGCCTCGGCCTCCGCCTCGGCCGTGATGGTCTCGCGGAGCAGGACCTGCGGCGGGCCGGTCCGGACCGCGAGGCCGAACTCGCGCCGGAGCCGCTCGGCCACGACGTCGAGGTGCAGCTCGCCCATCCCCGAGACGACGAGCTGGCCCGTGTCCGGGTCCTCGCCGTGCCGGAAGGTCGGGTCCTCGTCGGCGATCCGGGCCAGCGCGTCGATCAGCAGCTCGCGCTCGCGCGCCGACGGCGCCTCGATCGCCTGCGAGAGGACCGGCTCGTACACGGAGAGCCGCTCGAGCAGGAGCGGGTGGCCCTTGTCCGTGAGCGTGTCGCCGGTGCGCGTCACCTTGAGGCCGGCGATCGCGAAGATCTGCCCGGCGCCGAGCGCCGGGACCCGCTCCTTCTGCGCGGCATGCATGAGGAGCACCCGGCCGACCTTCTCGAACCGGCGCTGGCTCGCGTTCCAGACCGCGTCACCCTCGGCGATGCGCCCCGAGTAGACCCGGACGAACACGTGCCGCCGGCGCTCGTCGAGGAGCGAGACCTTGAAGGCGAGGGCGAGGAGTGGCGCGGACTCGCTCGCAGGTCGGCGCTCCTCCTCGCCGGTGTCGGGGTGCACGCCGGCGGGCGGCGGCACGTCGAGCGGGGAGGGGAGGTAGTCGCAGACCGCGTCGAGCACCTGCGGGATGCCCTTGTTGCGGAGCGCGGCGCCGCAGAGGAGCGGGACGAAGCGGCCCGAGATGGTGGCGCGCCGGATCGCGGCGCGGAGGGCGGCCTCGTCCAGATCGCGATCCTGGAGCACCGCGTCCGCGGCGGCGTCGTCGAGGTCCGCGAGGGCGGCGACGAGGGCGGCCCGGTCCGCCTCCGCCTCCGCCGAGATCCCCCGCGCGACCGAGAGGACGCGCGGGTCGTCGGGATCCTCGAAGCGGATGGTCCGGCGGCCGACCAGGTCCTCGAGCCCGATGAAGGCGGCCTCGACGCCGAGCGGCCGCTGGACCGGGGCGATCACGTGATCGGGGAAGCGGGCGCGGAGCGAGGCCAGCGTCATCGCGAGATCGGCGCCCACCCGGTCGAGCTTGTTCGCGAAGGCGAGGCGCGGCACCCGGTAGCGGTCGGCCTGCCGCCACACCGTCTCGCTCTGCGGCTCGACGCCGTGGGCGGCGTCGAAGACCGCGATGGCGCCGTCGAGGACCCGGAGGGATCGCTCGACCTCGATGGTGAAGTCCACGTGGCCGGGGGTGTCGATGAGGTGCAGCTCGTGGCCGGCCCACTCGAACCGGGTGACCGCCGAGGTGATGGTGATCCCGCGCTCGCGCTCGAGGTCCATCCAGTCCATCACCGCGTCGCCCTCGTGGACCTCGCCCATCCGGTGGGTCCGTCCGGCGACGAACAGGAGGCGCTCGGTGAGCGTCGTCTTGCCCGCGTCGATGTGGGCCATGATCCCGATGTTCCGGATCGCCCGCATCCGTCGCTCGGCGGCCGCCTGCGCTCCGCTCATGCGCCGTCCCCCGCGGCGGCGTCCCCGCGCCGTCCGCGGGAGTATACGACGGACTCCCGGTCGCGCCGGGCCGGTCGCAGCGCGCCCGGGCGGGGCGGCGCCCGGGCGGCGGGAGGCCTTGAACCGGGGCGTCGGTGACTCTAGTCTCCGCCCCCCGTGCGCGAGACCTGCCGCCGCTGCCTGCGACCCACCGCGTTCTGCGTCTGCGCCGAGCTCCCGGAGATCCCCACCCGGACCCGGGTGGTCCTCCTCCAGCATCCGCGCGAGGCGCGGCTGGCCATCTGCACCGCCTGGCTCACCCGGATCGCGCTGCCGAACTCCGAGCTGCACACCGGGGTGGCGCTCGACGCGAGGCCGCCCCTCTCCGCCATCGCGGCCGACCCCGGCGCCGCGCTCCTGTTCCCGGGGCCCGGCGCGGTGCCCGCCGCGGAGCGGGCGAAGGACCCGCCCCGGATCCTGGTGGTCATCGACGGGACCTGGGTGCAGGTCGTGAAGATGCTCGAGGCGAACCCGCGCCTCGCCGCGCTGCCGCGGATCGCGGTCGCGCCGGACCGGCCCGGCGGCTACCGCGAGCTGCGCCGCGAGCCGGAGCCGGAGTTCCTGTCCACGCTCGAGGCGACCGCCATCGCCCTCGGCGCGCTCGAGGGCGATCCCGCCCGGTTCGAGCCGATGCGCGCGGCCTTCGACCGGATGGTGGAGCTGCAGCTCGCCGCCGCGCGGGACCGGCGGAACCCGCGGCACCGCGCCGGACGCGGCGGCTGACGGCGCCACCCGCTTGCGTCGCGTCGCGAGGTACATGATCTCCGTTCGCCCTGAGCCCTTCGACTCCGCTGCCTGCGGCAGCTCCGCTCAGGACAGGCTCCGGCGCGCCGAGCGCGCCGGAGTCGAAGGGCGAGCAGCGCAGGCGGGCGGCGTACGTCGCAGGGGCTCGACGCGAGCGGCACCCACGGCCGGGTGCCAGGGGCCTACGCCGGCTGGCGCGCGATGAGCGCCTTCAGCGCCTCCCGGTCGGTGACCAGCTCCCGCACCCGCCCCTTGTCCACCTCGGCGACGATGATCTCCCCGACCTCCTGCACGACCGAGCGGTACAGGCCGAGCGCCTTCATCCCCTCGGCCTGGCGCTGGTTGTCCTCGGTCGGCGTCACGAAGTGCACCGAGTCCACCCGGTACCGGTGAAGCAGGAAGAGCTGCGCCAGCGTCATGAGCCGCTTCCTGCGCAGGCCGAGCTCGAAGTTGTTCTGGTCACGCACCGAGAGGATGCTGCGGCCGCGCCGGTCGTGAATGCTGGCGAAGATCACGTCGAGCAGCTTCTGACCGTCGGACGAGACCAGCGCCAGCTCGAGGAGGTCGGACTCCGCGGTGTGCGGCTTGAGGGTGGCCCGCAGCTTGCCCGGGATCCCGTGGTGCTGCCGCCAGGCGTCCACCCACTCCTCGAGCAGCTTGGGCGGCACCTCCGTCTGGACGAGGTGCTGGGCCTGCGTCGAGCCCCGGCCCATCGCCTTGGTGGTGGCGGTGCGGCCCGAGATCGACATGAGCGCGGCGTCGGCCCGCGGCCCGCCGACCAGCGTCTGCGGCGTGCGGTAGCCCGACTCGAGCAGCCGGAACTTCCGCTGCAGCCGCGCCAGCGCGAGCATGCCGTCGTGGCGGAGCGCGGCGGCGAACTCCTCCGCGGCCAGGCCGTCGATCTGGTGGCCGCCGTAGGTGATGAAGTCGAACACGAAGCCCAGCTTCCCCAGCTCCTCCGGGAAGCGGCGCATCTGCTCGTCGTCCATCCCGGTGGTGTCCCAGTTGAAGGAGGGCGAGAGGTTGTAGGCCAGCATCTTGTCCGGGAAGACGGCGTGGATGGCGTCCGCGAACCGCTTCGCGTCGCGCAGGTCGGCGGTCTTCGTCTCCATCCAGAGCAGGTCGGCGAACGGCGCCGCCGCGAGCGACTTCGCGATGGCGTAGTCGATGCCGCCGCGCACCTGGTAGTAGCCGTCGGGCGTCTTGGCGTGCTCGCAGTCCCAGGCGATGTTGACGCCGATCGCCCGGGCCTTCTCGCGCGCCTTGTAGAACGGGGCGCGCTCCGCGAACTCCAGCCACTCCGCCTTGCTCATCCCCGGCGGGTAGCCCTCGCTCTGGCGGAAGCCGATCACCTCGCCCACCGCCTCGGCGTAGGTGCAGACGCCCGCCTCCTGCTGCCAGACGTCCACGAGCCGGTCGAAGACCTTGTCGAGGACGGCGTCCACGCTCGCGATCGCGCCCCGCCGGTAGTCGGCCGCGGCGGCGGCGATCGCCCGGGCGAAGCCGCCCCGCTCCAGCCACGCGTCCGCGGCCGCGAGCTCCTCGTCGCACAGCGCGTACAGCTCGTTCCCGCTCAGCTCCTCCACGCCCGCCCGCTGGAACTGCCGGAGCGTGGCGAGGAACGCCGCCCGGAAGGTGGGCAGCGAGAGGTTGGTCGCGCCGAGGATGAACGGATGGTCGCGATCGTCGCCGCGCCCGTCGAGCAGCGTGGCGGACTCGGCGTCGGTGCGGGCCACGAGGATGCCGGGCACGCCCATGAGGTCGAGCTGGAAGCGGGCCGCGGAGAGGCGCTTGAGCTGCTCGTCCTCCGGGACCAGCACCTTCCCGCCCTGGTGGCCGCACTTCTTCACGCCGGGCTTCTGGTCCTCGATGTGGTAGCCCGGCACGCCCGCCTCGACGAAGCGCCGGATCAGGTTGCGCACGTGCGCGTCGCCGCCGTGGCCCGTGTCGGCGTCGGCGATGATGAAGGGCCGGAAGTCCACGGCCGGCGCGGCGCGGCGCTGCTCCTCCGTCATCCGCGCGCGCGCAAAATGCTGGTTCCGATCGGCGGTGAGCAGGGCCCGGACGATCGGCGCCGCCTCGTCGGGCACCTGGCTGAGCGGATAGCTGGCGAGGTCGGGGCCCGGATCCTCGTGCGCCGAGCCCTTCGCCGAGGTGGCCCAGCCGCCGAGGTAGATGGCCTCGATCCCCATCCTCTTCATCGCCACCGCCTGGCCGGGCGAGTAGGGGCCGAAGGTGGTGATGCACCGCCGTTGCTCGAAGAGCTCGCGCAGCCGCGCGTGGAACGCCTCGGCCGCAGTGCGCGCGACCGCGTAGTCCACACGGATCGTCCCGCGCTGCTCGACCACCTCGCGCGCCGTGTGGATGCGCTTGAGGCCCGCGAACCGCGGGCTCGCGAACCAGCGCCGGAGCTCGGCGACCTCCTGCTCGAAGTCCATGGCTCATCTCCCCCTGGGCCGGTGCCTCGCGGCGGGCCGTCGGACGGGAGCGCTCATAGCCGGGGGGGAGCGGCGCGTCGCGTCACGGCCGAGTGGGCGCGCCCGCGTTCGTGGCCCTCGCCCAACGCCGACCGGGCGCACGAGCGGCGGCCCGGCGAGAACCCGCCCGGAGTGCCGCGAGGCTGGCGGACGGCGGGCCGCATGGTGGGATAATGGCGCGGCCCGCTGCTCGAGCGCGCGGGCAAGGAGTCGTCGCGTGTCCCAGCCCGTTCACCTGGAACCGGTCCCCGCCCCCGAGGCCGCCGCGTCCGAACGGTCCCGCCCTGCCGGCGGCCCGCACCGGTGGCGGTTCCACCGGGTGGGCGGGCTCGATCAGGTCCGGCTCGAGACCGCGGAGGACCTGGCCGAGCTGGTGCACCTCGACCAGAAGCTCTGGGTCGCGCTGTCGTGCCCGACGAAGGGGCTCGAGCTGGACTCCCGGACCCTCGAGCTGCTCGACACCGACGGGGACGGCCGGGTCCGGGCCGCGGAGATCGTCGCGGCGGTCCGCTGGTGCGGCGAGCGGCTGGTGGACCTCGGCGTCCTCGTCCACGCCGGCGCGGCCCTGCCGCTCTCGGCCATCGACGGGTCGCGCCCCGCGGGGCGCGCGCTCCTCGGCGCCGCCCGGCAGGTGCTCCGGCACCTCGGCAAGCCGGACGCGGACGCGGTGTCGATCGCCGATGTGGCCGACGTCACCCGGATCTACGAGAACACCGTCTTCAACGGCGACGGCGTCGTGCCGCCGGAGGCGGCGCGCGATCCGGCCACCCGGCAGCTCGTCCTCGACGTGATGGCGTGCGTCGGGAGCGTCACGGATCGGAGCGGCAAGCCGGGCATCGACGCGAAGCGGCTCGAGACGTTCTTCGAGGAGGCGGCGCGCTTCGACGCGTGGGCGCGCGCGGGCGAGGGACCGGAGGTGGCGGTGTTCGGAGAGCGCACCGCCGCGGCGGGCGCCGCGTACCTCGCGGTGAAGGCGAAGGTGGACGACTTCTTCGTGCGCTGCAGCCTCGCGGCGCAGGATCCCCGCGCGGCGGCGGCGATGAACCGGTCCGAGCCGGAGCTGGTCGCCCTGGCCGCCCACGATCTGGCGGCGTCGCAGGAGGAGGTCGCGCGGTTTCCGCTGGCGCGGGTCGAGGCCGGGCGGGCGCTGCCGCTCCTCGCCGGCGTGAACCCGGCCTGGGCCGCGGCGCTCGACGTGCTCCGGCGCGAGGTGGTCATGCCGCTGCACGGAGAGGCGAAGACCTCGCTCACCGCGGAGGAGTGGGCGCTCGTCGGGGCCAGGTTCCTCGCCTGGGAGGCGTGGCGCGGCGAGAAAGCGGGGGCGGCGGTCGAGCCGCTCGGGGCGGCGCGGGTGCGCGCGATTCTCGCGGAGGGGAAGGGCGGCGTCGAGGCGCTCCTCGCCGAGGACGCGGCGCTCGAGGCGGAGGACGCCGCGATCGGCGACGTCATCCGGATGGTCCACTACCACCGCGACCTGCACGCGCTGCTCCGGAACTTCGTCTCCTTCGTGGACCTGTACGACCCGGCGCGACAGGCCGTGTTCCAGGCGGGCACGCTCTACCTCGACGCGCGGAGCTGCGACCTGTGCGTCCGGGTGGACGATCCCGCCGCCCACGCCGCGGTGGCCGGGCGGTCCCGGATGTTCCTCGCGTACTGCGACTGCCGGCGGCCCGGCGGCGAGAGCCTGAAGATCGCCGCCTGTTTCACGCAGGGCGACTCCGACTACCTGACCGTGGGCCGGAACGGGATCTTCTACGACCGCAAGGGCCGGGACTGGGACGCGACGATCGTGAAGATCGTCGAGAACCCCATCTCGATCCGCCAGGCGTTCTTCGCGCCCTACAAGAAGTTCCTGCGGATGATCGAGGAGCAGGTGGCGCGGTTCGCGGCGGCGAAGGACCGGGAGTCGGAGGGGCGGCTCGCGGCGGGCGCCGAGGTCACGGTGGGCGCCGCGACGGGCGCCAAGGCGCCGCCGCCGGCGCCGGTGGACGTGGGCAAGATGGTCGGCATCATCGCCGCCCTCGGCGTCGGCGCCGGCGCCATCGGCACCCTGTTCGGCGGGTTCGTCTCCGGCTTCATGGACCTGCAGCCCTGGTGGGCGAAGATCGTGGCGGTGCTCGGCCTCCTGATGCTGGTCTCGGGCCCCTCGATGCTCATCGCGTGGCTCAAGCTAAGGCAGCGCACGCTCGGGCCGGTGCTGGACGCGAACGGGTGGGCGGTGAACGGCCGGGTGAAGGTGAACCTGCCGCTCGGCTCCGCCCTCACGCACGTGGCGGCCCTGCCGCCGGGCGCGCGCCGGACGCTCGAGGATCCGTACGAAGATCGCGCCGCGCGGCGGCGGCGCCGGGTCGCCTGGATCGTGCTGCTGGCGCTCGCCGCGGGGCTGGTGCTCGCGCGTCGGTACGACACCTGGCCGTTCCGGCCGCACGCCGCCGTGCCCGCCGCCGCGGCGCCGGCACCGGCGAAGAAGTAAACTTCGGCGCCGCCCGCCCTTCGACACCGCAGCCGCGGCGGGCACTCATGGTGAGGTGCGGGATACCTTCGTCGCCGCTCCGACCCCGAGGCCCTCGGCGCGGGCTCGGGTCGGGCTGGCTTCCCGTTTACCCATAGGAAATCCAGAGGGTCACTGGCGAGAGCGACAACGCGTGAGCGCGAGCCCTGCGCGACTAGGCGCATGAAAAGTGTAGCGGAATCACGAACATCACGGTCAGTGCTTGACGAACGAGGCGTACCGAGCGCAATCGTATAGGCGAAGGCACGACAAGAGCGACCCCGACCGCGAGGCGGGAAGGCAAAAGCCCGGACCCACGAGGCCCCAGGGCCTACCGAATGCCGGCGTGCGCAGCGCGCATCCCGGTCGTGCGAGGGGGAGGCGTGCGCCACGACATCGGTGCCGTGTTACTGCTGGTCCTTTCGGCGCTCGGGTGCGCGGATCACCCCGGCTCGCATGTGTACGTGCTCACTGCGCGCGGCGGCACGTACGAGGATGGCTCGGGCCGTACCGGCCTCGCCGTGCTCGCGACTGTTCGGGATGCCTCGGGTGCGGGTCCGGCGGGGACCCTTCCAGTCGCGTTGCTCGACGGCGCGGCGGAGGTCGGGACCGCTACCTACGCGGGCGCCTCCGCCGGCTCGTTCTCCGCGTGGACGTTCCCTGCGGTACCGCCCGCTACCGGCCAGTACGCGGTGTCCATCGCGACCGAAGGAGCATCGCTCCGAACGGACGTCGATGCAGATCCGACGCTGCGGCTGGCGGTTCCGGTGCCGGAGCTCGCGCCAGATGGCGCGGTGGTTTCCTGGGCTTCGATCCCGGGTGCCGCATCCTACGGATGCGTGGCGCGGGACACGGCCGGGGCGGTGACCATCTCGTACCCGGGCGCGCCGAGCTGCGCGATGACTGGGCTCGAACCGCCGATCACGGTGGAGACGCTGGCCTACAGCGCCGATCTCCCAACGCTCGCCGCGACTGCGGAGGTCTCGCCGGCGCTTCCGCCACGCTTCGACGTTTCCGCGGCGCGCGTCGGGGTCGGGCGTGGAAACGCGGGCGAGCCGCTCCTCTTCCGGGCGGCAGGGGTCGGATCGACTACGGCCTCGCTGAACCAGGCCTGGCGCTCTGGTTGTCCATCGTCGCGCCGGACGGGGCGGGCCCGACGGACACCTGGGATCTCCGTATCACCGGCCCCGGCCTGCCGGACTCGGCTCCGTTGCTGACGGTGTATCCGTCCGGCTTCCCGCGGATCGCGCTCTGGTCGTACGCGGTGCTGCCGGATCGCGGGGCTTACCGGGTGGACGCCACGGCGCGCGGAGGCAGCGGCGCTCTCGCAGTCGTCTTCGTGATCGGCGAGCCCGAGATCCTCGAGGCTCCGACCGGCGTCACCGCAGCCGGTGCGGCGCAGGGCGGCGCGGACGTGACCTGGAACGCCGTTCCAGGGGCGCTTGCGTACTTCGCCAGCCTCTACACGCACCCGACGCAGCAGGACCCGATCTCGCACTTCGTCAGCGGTCAGTGGAGCTCCGGCACCGCGGCCGCGTTTCCGCCGGGCTCCATCTCGCCCGGGGTCGCCTACGACGCGTACGTCACCGCCAGCAGCGCCGATGTCGCCAGCGGGAGCACCGTTCCGACGCGGATCTCCGCGTCCGAGAACGCTTACGCTCCGGTGGCTTTCGTCGGGATGTGAAGGGGAGGGGAAAAGTCATGAGCCGCACCTGGACCATCCTGGCCGTCGTGTCCTTGCTCGCCGCGTGCGGAGAGCGCACGCAGGCGCCGAGCGTGGACCCGCGCACGATCCGACTCGCCGCCGCGGTCGTGACCACGGAGCAGCGCGCTCCGCTCAATGCGTTGACGGACCGCGACACCACGACGACCGTCGCGATCCCTGCGCCGTCGGTGCTGGTCGCGACGTTCGACCACGAGGTCGAGGTGCGCGAGATCCGCGTCGCCGGCGCGGCGGACGTCCAGCTCTCCGTAGCGAACATGGCGACGCTCGTGGGCACGAGCGGCTGGTCGGGTGGCGTGGTCGAGCCGCCGCTGCGCGGGCGAGAGTTTCGCATCACGGTCACGGCGACTGGCGCCTCCCCGCGGATCGGCGAGCTCGAGCTGTGGGGCGGGGGCCGGCCGCTCGCGCCGCGCGACGTGCAGGCGCTCGCAGAGGCGACGCGCTCCGGAGGCATGACCTTCGAGAACGTGGTCGTCGCGCGGGCCGATCCCGCGACCTCGGTGCTTCAGCCCGCTGGCACCCAGCAAGGGGACGCCTGTATGCGCTCCCTGTTGGCGCGCCCCGCCGCGCATGTCGCGCGCCGCGCGTACCTGGTCTACGAGGCGAACGTCCAGCGCGCCGTGGTGCTCTCCCGTAGCGTCGCTGGTGCGGCGCCGTCCGGCGGGTTCTGGATCACCGCCACCGACCACCGCCGGACGGTGGTCGACGAGCTGGACCCGGAGCAGCTTCAGAAGACGGCCGAGGTGCTGCTTTGCCTCCCGTCTGACGCGACGGGGCCCGTCACGGTGAATGATCTGCGGCTCGTCGAGGTGCTCGACGACGGAACCGATCCGTTCGATCGCGAGGCCCACGCTCGCTTCGCGGCCGAGCTCGACGGCGACGACGGCACCTCGGCGACCCTCATGGCGTCGAGCCACGAGCTGATCTTCGATCGCCCGACGGCACTCCATCACGCCGAGCTGCGGGTCACCTCGGCCGCTGGCCAGGCGGCCGTCGCCACTCGTGACAGTGGAACCTGGAGCGACGCCGGCGCGGTCCAGCTGGCCCCGCCCGCAGCATCCCTGCCGCTGGATGGGCGCACCGCCGATGCCGTCCGGCTCACTCTGGCGTCCTCGGCGCGCGCAGATCTGCCAGCGACGAGCGTGAGCGAGCTCGTCGCGGCGGGATCGGGTGTAGGACCGCGGGTCGCATCGCCGCGGCTCGTGATCACCTACCCGCCTCCTGCGTTCCGCGATACCACGCGCGTCGGTGAGCGCTTCGGCGATCGCGCCTTCGTGCAGGGGTGGGCCGAATCGCCGGCGGGCCCGGGGACCGTCGAGATCGGCGGGGCGAGCGTGGCGGTGGCTGGCGCGTTCTCGACGCCGCTCTCCCGGCCGGCGAGCGACACCGGGACGTGGCTCGTGACCGTGACCGCCCGCTTCCCGGACGGGAGCGAGCTGGTCCGCACCCTGGAGCTCTCGGACGATCGCGAGGCCGAGGTGGCCACGGGCGAGGTCGGCTCCGCGGTGGCGCTCTCGGACGACGCCCGGTTCGGCCGCGAGAACCAGACCGGCGCCGGCGAGGTGGACGGCCGCGGTGGCAAGGTGACCCTCGGGACGGAGGTCTCGCTCGAGGTCCCGGAGGGCGCGCTCTCGGCGAAGACTGCCCTCTCGATCACACGGAAGGGGCCGGAGGTGGTGCCGCCGCTCGATCCGGGCATGGTAAACGTCACCGCCCCCCCGCAGGCCGGCTACCGGTTCCTGCCGCGCGGCCAGCGGTTCGCGAAGCCGGTGAAGGTCGGCCTCCCGTACGATCCTGCCCTGCTGCCCGAAGGCGTGCCGCCCGACGACGTGCGCACCTACTACTATGACGAGGCGGCCGAGGAGTGGCGGGCGCTGCCGCGCGTCGAGCTCCAGCCTGCGCGGAACCGGGTCGTCAGCGAGACCACCCACTTCACCTTCATGATCAACGCGGTGCTGGTGCTGCCCGATCACCCCGGCCCGGCTTCGTTCAACCCGAACTCGCTCAAGGATCTGAAGGCCGCGGATCCCTCCGCGGGGCTCGACCTCATCGAGGCGCCCGAGGCGAACAACATGGGCACCGCCCAGCTCGCCCTGCCGGTCCGGTTGCCGCGCGCCCGCGGCGCGTACCAGCCCGAGCTGCGCTTCGCCTATGACTCGAGCGCCGGGAACGGTTGGCTCGGGGTGGGGTGGGATCTGACCGTGCCGTCCGTGCAGATCGACACGCGGTTCGGGGTGCCGTTCTATGATGGGGACGAGCGATACCTCGCTGACGGCGAGCAACTCGTCCCATCGGCGGGTGTGACGTCGGAAGCTTGTGAGGACGGGACCACCGCCACGCGGTTCCGGGCGCGGATCGAGAAGAGCTTCCGGCGCATCCGACGGTGCGGCTCGACGCCGGAGAGCTACTGGTGGGAGATCACCGACAAGTCCGGCACGGTCTTCGTGTACGGCCGGCACGCAGGCGCGCGGCTTCAGAGCTACCGGGACGACCGGATCGGCCAGTGGATGCTGGAGCAGGTGATCGACACCCACGGCAACCTGACCGAGTACGCCTACGAGCACGACCAGCGCGACGTGGGCGACGCCAGCCAGGGTGAGGACTTCCGCCAGGTCTATCTCCGCTCGATCCGCTACCCCGGGAAGGCCGTCCGCGATCCCGGCACGGCGTTTGGTCAGGTTTCAGAGCACGGCGCCTATGTGGTTGACCTGCACGGTGAGAGCACCCAGACCGGGTCCTCGGTGCGGCCGGACGTGAGCAGCTCCGCGCGCCTGGGCTTCAAGGTCGTCACGCGGCGGCGGCTCGGCAGCGTGCTGGTCCGGCTCGAGCCCGACTGCTCGTCCTCGGCGGATAGCTGCCCCCCGGCGGAGACCATCCGCGAGTATCGTCTCGGTTACGAGACCGGCTCGTTCGGCAAGTCCCGCGTGAAGAAGATCGCCGTGTACGGCGCCGGGCCGGACGGCGCACGACCGCTCTTCCACGAGCACGCGTTTCGCTGGACCGACGCGGACCTGTCGGCGCCGTTCGACGAGCCGCAGGCGTGGAAGTTCCCGCAGGGCGGCGACACGCTCCCCATGACGCGCTCCGAGGAGAGAGGGTGGGGATATCACTTCTACGCCGGCGTCGGCCCGGCGCCGGACAAGATCGGCGGCAGCGGCGGGTACCGCCGCGGGGGAACGCAGGCGGAGGGCGAGACTCGCTCCAGCCTGGTGGATGTGAACGGCGACGGCCTGCCGGACCGCCTGGTGACCCTCGGCTCGTGTCCGGACGGTCGCTGCGTGCGGGTCGAGTTCAATCAGGGGGCGGCCGGGACGCTCCGGCCCATCCTCCCGCCGGGTGATCCCGGCGCGGACGGCCCGATGTCGACGCTGCCACTCTCCCGCCTCGGCCACGAGCGGAGCGCCAGCACCAACAACGCCGGCCAGGCCGGCTACGGGACCG
Organism: Anaeromyxobacter oryzisoli; assembly: GCF_022690765.1. Taxonomy (GTDB): domain Bacteria; phylum Myxococcota; class Myxococcia; order Myxococcales; family Anaeromyxobacteraceae; genus Anaeromyxobacter; species Anaeromyxobacter oryzisoli. The sequence goes on from NZ_JALCZA010000031.1 coordinate 37,969, forward strand.
CCTGGGTGAACGCTGGCTTCAGCTCGTCCTGGAGCGAGTCAGACGTATTCCTCGCCGACGCCGACGGCGACGGTCGGGTGGACCTGGTCACCGGGAGCGGCGTGCTGCTCAACCAGCCGCGATCCGCCGGTGACGCAGAGTTCCAGTTCCTCCCGCAGGCGGGGCTGCAGGAGATCGCCACCGATCCGGCCGCCGGCGATCCCGACGCGGCGGGCGTGAACGACGCGATCACCCGGACGCCCTCGAGCCCGGTGCTGGAGTGGCTCGCGCCGTACGAAGGGACGGTGGACGTCTCGGGGGCGCTCGCCTTCGCCCACGACCTGCAGCGCCCGGTGGATCCTGCATGGGACGGGGTGCGGCTCACTCTGTTCCGCGTCAGCGTGGATCTGGCGCACTCGACTTATCTGACCGAGCAGCTCCTCACGGTGGAGAAGAAGCTCGGGGACAAGGCGGCCTCCCCTGTGTCGCTGCAGGCGGTCCACGTTTCGCCGGGCTCGCGCCTGGTGTTCCTGCTCTCGACGCTCTCCGACGTCCCGGTGGATACGACGGGGCCGACGCCGCTCGAGGCGGTGTCCTTCGCGCCGGTGATCACGTACCGGGGCCACGATCCGTCGCTGGTGGACCCGACCGGAGGGAAGGTGTGGGTCTTCGACGCGAGCCGCGACTTCCGCCTGGCCGGTCAGCCCATGACCGCCCTCACCGTCCCGGTGAAGGGAACGCTGCAAATTCACTCCACCCTCACGAAGAAGCTCTCGACGGACTGGCTGCACGTCTGCATCCAGAAATTCCCTGCGGGCGCGGAGACGGGAGATCGTCGCTGCGGCGAAACACCCGCTGGCGTCGAGCTCCTCTTCGACGAGACGTACGCACCCGACAAGACCTTCGCCGGTGAGGCGATCGAGGGGAGCTGGTCCGTGGCGAGCGGGGACCGCCTCGTGTTCCGCGTGGACTCCGATCTTCCGGTGGATCCTGCCGCGACCGACTGGAGCATTCGCGGTGAGATGACGAGCGTCTGCGACGGCGTGGGCGGGACTTGCCGCGCTCCCACGGCGGACGACGCCGCCTACACGCGGTTCAGCGTCGATCCGTACGTCCCGCTGCACCTGCCGGCGCGCGGCTGGCCGGTGGGTGGCGACAAGCTCTCGCCCTCGCCGGACCCGCATGCGCCCGAGCCCTGGGTCGCGCCGGCGGCCGGGGTCTACACCATCTCGACGCGGCAGGAGATCCTCGAGGGCGGGAGCACGCCGCGGCCCGTCTTCATCTCGGCGCGGACGGACACCGGGGTCGTCTTCAAGCAGCGGCTCGACGAGGCACCTGCGACGATTACCGTGACCCTCGCCGCCGGGGCCCGGCTCTGGTTCGAGGCACACTCCGAGGTGGAGTTCGGCGAGACCTGGCGGCCGACCATCTCCGGTGCGGTTCCGCCGCTCAGGCGCACCTGGGACGCGGTGGCGCGGGCGAGCGAGTCGGTCCCGCTGTTCTCGATCTTTGCGGGCGGGTACCACGGGTGGCGGTACGGAGTGTGGCGCTCGAACGATCCGTTCGACGCCGCGAGGCTGATCATCGACCCCGACGACTACGCTTCGGGCGACGCCGCCCAGAACGCCGAGACCGCGGACCGGCTCGCCGAGGGCGGCGAGGCGGCCGAGCGGCTCCAGCTCGCCGCTCCGCTCCTGCCGCGCCGCGGCGGAACGCGCTGGACCCCCGACTCGCCGGGCCTCTCGCCGGACGTGCCCGGGTACGTGACGCGCGACGGGAACACGTTCATCACCGCGTCCGGAATGCACGCCGCGCTAGAGGGCGGGCTGGTGCAGCCCGGCGACGGCTCGGTCGTGGCGGGGCAGGCATTCCGGATCGGCAAATCGGTTCGCAAGAGCGGCGGCTCGTCACGGTCCTTCTCTGCTGGAGTCAGCTATTCCATCGGTAGCCTCAACGTCTCCATCGGCACGGGGACCACGCATCAAAAGTCCGATGTGCTCGATCTCAATGGCGACCGCGTCATCGACGTGGTGAGCGGCGACGGCGGCAGCGTGGACGTTCGGATCACGGGCATCCACGATCTGGCCTCCCGCCCGCCCGAGCACCGCGCGGTCGCGCTCCGCACCAACAAGGACGTCACGCTCTCGGCGGGGCTCGGGGTCTCGAACCCGTGGACCAAGATCAGCCCGGAGGACGGCATCGTCCGGGCCGTCGCGGGGATGCTGCCCGGCATGGGCGTCGGCGGTGGCGTCAACTTGTCGTCCACCGAGGAGGAGCTCGTCGACATCAACGGCGACGGTCTGCCCGACGCCGTCCGCCGCGACGGGTCGTGTAACGGAAAGCCTGGATTCTCCGTTCGGCTGAATCTCGGCACCGCGTTCGGCGCGCCGGACTGCTACCCCGCGGAGGACTGGAGCCGGCCGAACCTGGACGACGTCTCCGATGCGATCCGCGGCGCGCCTGGCGTGTCGGCCTCGATGGTGAGTCCGAATCGCGTGCGGCGCACCACGGCCATCACGCTGCAGAGCAACCTCGGCTTCGCGTTCGCCGAGAACTGGGCGGGCGGAGCCAACTGGGAGAGCAGCATCTCCGCCACCGCCGTCTCGCTCGTGGACGTGAACGGAGACGGCCTGCCGGACTGGGTCCGCCGCTCGCCGAGCGACCCGAAGTTCTACGTCATGCTGAACACGGGGGCGGGCTTCCTGTCCGAGCGCGCGTGGGCGATGCCGGCTTGGCCCGCGGCGGCCACGAAGCCGTGGATCAGCGGCCACGGCCTCTTCGGCGGCGCTGGAGACGCCCTGCTCCGCAAGGTCGCGAGCTCGGAGTTCATCGACGCGGTGGAGGTGAACGGCACCTACAGCGCCCAGCCCAACGTGAACGCCGCCTTCAGCTACGGCATCATGATCGGGCCGCTCACACCCTGGCTCCACTTCTCCGTCGGCGGCGACGTCACGCTGCGGCGTGTCTCAGGGTACCAGCTCGGGATGATGGACATGGACGGCGACGGGCTGGTTGACCATGTCCTCAAGGCGGAGGAGCGCGATCAGGGGTCGAACCAGGACGTGTGGGTCCGGCGCAACCAGCTTGGCGGCGCCAATCTGCTCGTCCACGTGGACCGGCCGCTCGGCGGGGCGATCGATCTGCACTACGCGCGGACCGGCAACACCGTGGAGATGCCCGAGAGCCGCTGGGTGCTCGACTGGACCGTGGTTCGCGACGGCCGGAGCGGCGCCGCGGGGGGCGCCATCGCGGATGGCGGGCACGATCTGCGTATCGACGTGGTGTACGGGGTGGGGCGGTACGACCGCACCGAGCGGGAGTTCCTCGGGTTCGACTCGGTGACCACGACGAACCCGCGCTACGACCGGATGCAGCCCGATGCCGTGGGAGCGCCGCTGCGCAAGGTGGTGCGCACGTACCGGAACGAGGCCATCGCCTTCAAGGGGCTGCTCGCCTCCGAGAGGCTGCTCGATGGGGACGGCAAGCTCTTCGTAGAGACGGTCAACATCTACGCGGACCCGTACCTCGAAGCCGGCTACCGGCTTCAGGACGGTGAGCCCGGCTGCGACGCGCGGCGCCCCTTCATGTTCACCAACGACCAAGGCTGGTGCGGGGTGCTGTTCCCCGCCCTGACCCGGACCGAGAAGCGCTTCCACGAGGGGCAGCCGACCGCTGGCGTCACGACCGAGCAGCGGTTCCTGTACGACACCTATGGCAACGTGAAGGAATTCACGGATCTCGGGGACGCAAACCCTGCCAACATAGCCGACGACGTTACGGCGTCGGTGGTCTATTGGGCCGACGACACGGCCGCGAAGCGGTACTACTCGGTGGCGCGCCCGTTCCGGGTCGAGGTGAAGGACGCGCGCGGGGGGCTGCTCCAGAAGCGCGAGGGATACTTCGACGAGCGCGGCAGCCTGAAACGGATCCTCTCGCTGATGGAGCAGGGCCGCACCGTGGAGTCGAACCTCGAGTGGAACGACGACGGGCTCCTCCAGAAATATCTGGCGCCGGTCGTCGACTCGGTGCGCCAGACGTACACCTACGGCTACGACCCGGTCGTCCGGACCTATGTGGAGCGGATCGAGGACGCGCACCACTACGTCTCCACGGCGAGGCACGACTACCGCTTCGGCGAGGTCAGGGAGACCGTAGACCTGAACGGGAATGTCACCAGCCGGGAGCTGGATGCGTTCGGGCGGATCCGGCGCATCTTCGGCCCCTACGACACCACGGTGCCGACCGTCGACATCGAATACGCCCTCTCGCCGCGTTTCCCGTACGCGCGCACCCGGAACCGCGGGCCCGACGGGCGCTCGATCGACACCGTCATCCTCGTGGACGGGCTGAAGCGAGTCGTCCAGACCAAGAAGACGGCCGAGGTCGCCACCTCGAGCGATGGCGCCTCGACGTCGGTGGGCTGGTCCGTGACGGGGCGGCAGGCGTTCGACGGGCTGCTCCGAGTGGTGGAGCAGGGTCAGAACGTCTTCGAGTACGGTTCGTCGCCGCTCTTCAACGACGTGCCGATGGTGAACTCGACGACCTACGTCCTCGATGCGATGGACCGGAAGACGCGGACCGACGAGCCGGTGGAGCCCTCCACTGGCGCGACGCACGCCGTGACCGACGTCGTTTACGGGTTCGGCGGGCTGGACGGCGCGATCCGGTTCCGGGCCGAGGTGACCGACCCGGAGCGCAAGGTGAAGGTGATGTACCGCGATCCCGCGGAGCGGGTCGTCGCGGTGGAGGAGCGGAACAAGGGGGCACCCTACCTCACCCGGTACGCGTACGATCCGCTCGGCCAGCTCACGATCGTGACGGATGCGGCCGGCCATGCGACCCGCCTTGGCTACGACCTGCTCGGCAACCGAACGTCGATCGACAACCCCGACACCGGGCTCGTGTCCTTCACGTTCGACGACGCGAGCAAGCTCTGGCAGAAGCGCACGCCGAACCTGCGTGCGCGAAACGAGGCCATCACCTACCGCTACGACCTCGACCAGCTCGTCACGGTGGACTTCCCTGAAGCGCCTGACGTCACGTACGTGTACGGGCCCCCGGGAGCGCCGGGGAACGGCGCGGGACGCATCGTGAACGTGCTGGACGACGCCGGCAGCGAGCAGCGCGAGTACGGCAAGCTCGGCGAGACGATTCGCACCACGCGGGTGGTGAAGCCGCTCCGACCGGGCGACTTCGACAAGAGGTTCGAGACGCGCTTCCGCTTCGACTCGTTCGGCCGGATGCAGGAGATCCAGTATCCGGACCGCGAGACCGTGACGTACCAGTACGACGCCGGCGGCCTGGTGAAGAGCGCGACCGGCGTGCGGCCGGCGACGGCGCACTACCCGGCGGGCCAGGAGACCTATCTCCGGCTGCTCACGTACGACGTGTTCGGCCAGCGGCGTCGGGTCGAGCTGGGGAACGGCGCGGTCAGCACGTACACGTACTACCCCGAGAGCCGCCGGCTGGCCTCGCTGCGCACCGAGGTTCCCGGTCAGCAGCTCCAGGCGCTCTCGTATCGCTACGACCGGGTGGGCAACGTCCTCGGCATGACGAACGCGCTGCCGCCGCCCACGTCGCAGCGGTCCGGACCGGTGAACTTCGCGTTCGGCTACGACGACCTGTACCGGCTCACCAGCGCCACCGGGAGGGCCGAGACCCGGCCGGGGATCAGCGACACCTTCGAGGCCACTTACGACTACGACCCGATCCACAACATGACGTCGAACACCCAGGTCCACGCGATCCGGTCGGTGCTGGACACGGGGGTGGATGTCGCGTTCCCGCCGAAGACGAACCACGCGTTCGGGTACGAGTACGGCGGGAAGGGGCCGCACCAGGCCACGAAGATCGGCGACCAGCTCCTGGTCTACGACGGGAACGGCAACACGGTTCGGGAGTGCCGGGATCACGGGGATCCGACCTGCACCTCGACCTCGGATCACCTGCGCCGGTACTACTGGAGCGACGACGATCGGCTCGACGCGGTGATCGACGGCGGTGGGCTGCACGTCACGCGGTTCGTCTACGACGCGGCCGGGGAGCGGGTGGCGAAGCTCGGTCGTGGCGGAGAGAGCCTCACCATCGGCCAGTGGTTCTCGCTGAAGGGCCGGAAGGCCGGGACGAAGCACATCTTCGTCGGCGAGACCCGCCTCGCCTCGAAGCTCCTGCCTCCGCCCGGATGGAGCGAGCCGGAGAGCCCGACCACGTCCACCGCGGCGGTTGTGACCGCTGCCGTGGCGACGAACGTGAGCGGGTGCGACCCGTCGGACTACCAGCCGCAGAAGTGCCCGGTCTACCCGGGCCCGGACCCGGTGCTGCAGCACCGGATCGACACCACGAAGGTGCGGCCGGCGACGTACTACTACCACCCGGATCACCTCGGCTCGACGAGCTGGGTCACCGATCAGAACGGGCGCGTGCACGAGCACGTGGAGTACTTCCCGTTCGGCGAGGTGTGGCGCGATCGGCGGAGCGAGTCCGACGGCGCGCCGGTGAAGGGGCAGCAGTTCCTGTTCACCGGGAAGGAGCTCGACGAGGAGACGGGGCTCTACTACTTCGGGGCGAGGTACTACGAGCCGGTTCGGGCGAGGTGGCTAACGGCTGACCCGATCGTTGCTCTGCCATTTGGAAGTGTCGATCAGCGCAACGGGCAGGTTTATGGGTACCAAGTTGGAAGGCTTGGCCCGGCCAATACCTACGGCGATGACCCGAGCGATCCGGCGTCGCTGAGCCGTTACGCCTATGTCCGCAATGATCCTTACAAGTATATCGATCCAGATGGAAGGGCGATAGCGCTCCCTGGTTGGGTAGCCAAAGTAATTGCCTTGTCGCAAGCGATTGAGGCCGAGGCGGTAGTGGTGTTGCGGTCAGCTATGTTGGGTGGCGCTGTTGGACTGCTCGTCGTGCCTGCCCCGACTGCAAGCTGGGATGATGCGCCGTATTGGACATATTCGACGTCAGACAAGGGGCGGTTCGTCGGGCAGCCGGACGGGACGCTGGTCGACACTCACTCGACCCCTCCTGGGAGCTATAACCAGCCTGGCGGAGGGCGGACGGACATTTTACAAAAAGAAGATCATGGCGCAGGGCAAAGTCATACTCACGATCCGAAGATCCATGTGAATAGGGCAGGGAAGCGGTTCGTTAATGGGCGTGAGCAGCCTGGCCGCCCTGTGTCTGCTGAAGACGTAAAGAACATCGAATCGGGCAAGGCTCCTCGTTCGGAACCGAAGGGTCGGTAGAGCAATGAGCACGGTCAAGCTGTTGAGTGGTTCTGAGTCAGCCGAAATTACCCGAGATGCGCGGGTGGCGGCTATTCGGTGGGATGTTGTGTCATGGGGGCTTGTGCTTGATCTTGATGCGCCCTTGTCGGAAGGAGCGGATGTGCCGATGAGGAGGGCGTGGCTGGTGTTTGAGGATGTCTCCGATATTTCGTGGCCGATGAACCGCGCACGCTTGCCAAACGGTTGCTGGCTCGCAAGCGAGATAGGTATGGTTCCGGCTAATGGTGGAGTTGAATATAGGTTCAACGCGCTTCTCCCGCGTTTTCGAGATGACGACAGTATGGAGGAAGAGCCTGCTCAAACCGTAACTATCAAAGCGCGAGCGCTGCGCGGTGTCCGGTCCGAAGGGGCAGCGATGCCGGGAGAGTGTGGTGTTTCTTGGTCGGAACGAGTCCGGCTTGCGACCGATGAAGAGTTGATTGCCGCCCTCTCCTTGACTTGAGGTCGAGCGTCTTTTGGCTCTTCGTGACTGGTGGCCTGGATGAGATCGGGGCTGAACTCGAGACAGTCGTCGGAATCTGGGCGGGCGACGCAGGTGGAGGCGGCATGAGCAGGAACGTTCTGTTTGCGCTCGCAGTGATCGCTGCCTCCGGGATTGGCGTTCTTGTAGATCGCCTCGCCGCGCCGCCCCGCCCGCTCGATGCAAGTACGGGCGAGGTGGTCGCGCGCGCGCGGCGCGTCGAGGTCCACGGCTCGGATCTCGAGGCGGCGCTGGCTGGCCCTGCTGGGGCGAACGCGTCAGCAGTGGTGGAGGGCATCGCCCGCACCCGGTACCTCGCGCGCCTGGCCGAGGACGCCGGGCTGCAGCGTGATCCTGAGTTCACGCGCCAGTACGCGGAGTCCCTCGCAGCGCTGTACCTACAGCGGAAGTTCGAGGAGCCCGAGCGTAAGCGGGCCCCGGCGGACGACGAGGTCCGCGGTTATTTCGAGGCGCACCGGGCCGAGATCGTACGACCGGAGCGCGCCCGGCTGGCGCTGATCGCGCTCATCGCGGCGGCGCCGGACCAGCGCGCGAGCAAACGCAAGGCTGCCGACGCCGCCCTCGCCCAGCTCCGGGGGCGGACCGCCGACCCGTTCGCTTTCGGCGAGCTCGCCCGCGTCCGCAGCGACCTGCCGGAGGCCGCCGCCACCAACGGCGAGCTCCCGCCGCTGTCGCGCGAGGAGCTGACGGACCGCTTCGGCGCACCGCTCGCCGACGCGGCGTTCAGGCTCGGGAAGACGGGCGAGGTGCACCCGGGCGTGGTGGAGACGGAGCGGGGCTTCTTCCTGGTGAAGCTGCTCGGGCGGGAGCCGGCCCGGAACCCGAGCTTCGACGAGCTGAAGGACGTGATGCGGGCGCGCCTCACGCGCGAGCGGCGGGAGCAGCACCGGAAGGAGTTCCTCGACGCGATCTGGAAGGAGGCGGACATCCGGATCGACGAGGCTGCGCTGGCGCGGGCGGTGGGCGAGGCGAAGAAGCAGGAGCAGGCGCAGGCGAAGCAGCGGCGGTGAGCGCCCTTCGACTCGGCGCCGCGCATGGCGCGGCGCTACGCTCAGGGCGAACGGGGACGTAGGGACCCGGGACAACGCGTCTGTGCGAGTGCGTCGCTCGAGCTGAAGGAATGCGACGCACCTGCGCGCGACGGTCGGTCAACGCTGGGGGACATCAGTGAGAGAGCAAATGACGAATGGATCGATCGGCCTGCTCGCGAGCGCGCTGGCGCTGGTCCTCGTGGCCTGCGGCGGTGGCTCGGACGGCGGCAGCACCGCGAGCCCTGGGACGGACGGTGGGACCGGCTCGCTCTGCGATGGAACCGCCGCGGTCACGGGCTGCAAGATGGCGTGGACCGGCGCGGAGACAGGGAGCGGGGACTGCCAGGCGTTCGGCTCCGACACTTCGCTGCTCGTCGGGACGCCGACGGCGAGCCCGTTCGCGAACCTCATCGTGAGGGACTTCGGAAAGATCGCCACGGTGGGGACGTACGGCCTCGCCGACGTGGCGGACGCGCTGGGGGGCCTGTCCAGCGACGTGGGCGTCTACCCGTACCGGCTGGCGAAGAGCCCGGTGGAGACCGTCGGGGTGATGGACCTGCACCTCACCTCGCGCGATGTGCAGGGAGACTGGCACGGCTTCTTCAGGGCGACCGCCCCCGGCTCGCTGGGCAACGTCGGATCCGTGGAGCTCTGCGCGATCTTCTGAAGGTCGAGGACTTCCGAATCACTATTCGTGAGCCCGAAGGAGTGGATAGAAGGGCGCGATCTCGGTCGCTGGGCAGAAGCGCGGCGCGAACGGAAGCGGAATTCACGATGACATAGGCGATTCGCTGGTTCGAGACTGCGAGTCTGTGCTCGCAATCTGCGGGCTCCGGGCCACGGCGAGATGCCAAACTCAGGCGAGCTCTTCGGGCCCCTCCACGATGAATGCTCTTCCGAGATGAACCCGTTGATCGGCACGTGGAGAAACGACTAATTCGAGTTTCTTGAAATCAATGGTCACCTCTTCGCATGGATCGAACAGCAGGCGGTGCGAAAATACGGAATCATCATCGATATCCACTTCGTCGTAGAGCAGTTCGGTCTCGCGGCTCAGGGCCGCCCTCTGCAGTGATTCGATTCGAGATGAGCCAAGCATTGCTCCGCTGTAGGTCAATTGGGCCTGGATGTAATTCTGGTACGCGTCTGTACAAACGATCGTAAGCTGCAAGCGATTCAGGTGTGAGTTCCAGATGACCTGCTCGATGATGCCATCATGTACGCTGATTTCATGGACCAGGCGAACCATTGCTGGCGGCAACCGCGGAGTAATTTCAGCAACTCGGGCGTGATAAGCCTCCTTCGCCTGGTCGCTCACGTCATCGCTCAGCTCGCCTGACGCCCAGCCTCTGGTGAAGTAGCGCATGTGTAGAATCATAGAGGACGGATGCAGTTGCGTCACCCAGCGTCCGCCCTGCAGCTGACGCTCGGTAACCATCAAATGTGTTCCGCGCCGGCGGGGGTACGCCACCCGGATAATCGATCGCTCGAGCCTCGGCTTGTAGGCGTCCGGAGACAGGATGCTCGGAAAGCGAGATCGTACGCCCGGAGCGCGCGCGGCTGGCGCTGATCGGTTTATCGCGGCGGCACCGGACCAGCGCGCGAGCAAACGCAAGACTGCCGACGCCGCCCTCGCCCAGCTCCGTAGCGGATGAGCGACCCGTACGCCTTCGGCGAGCTCGCCCGCGTCCGCAGCGACCTGCCGGACGCAGCGGCCACGAACGAGGCCGCGCTGGCGCGGGCGGTGGCCGAGGCGAAAAGACAGGAGCAGGCGCAGGCGAAGCAGCGGCGACGAGCGGATGAGCGCCCTTCGACTCCGCGCCGCGCACCGCGCGGCGCTACGCTCAGGGCGAACGGGGACGACCGGCGCGCGGGCGGCTGCTTGCAGGGCGGTCGAGCCGGCGCTTGGCCCGGGGAAGGGAGCGTTGCATGGCACGCATTGCAGGAGTCTCCGGCCGCGAAGCGGGGCCGCTCGTGAAGCTGGCCTACGTCTTCACACGCCGGCAGCTCGCACGGCTCACCGGGCGCGAGCCAGAGCGCATGATCGAGCCGCTGGAGATGTACGCGCACGTGCCTGCGCTGCTGCGCGGTTACGGCAGGCTGGAGCAGGCCACGGCCAAGCTGCATCGCCTCGATGAGCGCCTCAAGGTGCTGGCCGAGCTGAAGGCGGCCACGCTCACGCAATGTGAGTACTGCATCGACATGGGCTCGCAGATCGCGCGGCGCTCGGGCCTCAGCGACGAGCAACTGCTGGTGCTGTCCTCCCATCGGGAGAGCGCGCTCTTCACCGAGGTCGAGAAGCTCGTGCTCGACTACGCGGTCGGCATGAGCCGCACGCCCGTGGAGGTGCCGGACGCGCTCTTCGCCGAGCTGCGGAAGCACCTCGACGACGCCCAGCTCGTCGAGCTCACGCACGTGATCGCGTTGGAGAACATGCGCGGTCGCTTCGCCCTGGCGCTCGGCATCGGCGCGGCGGGCTTCAGCCAAGGCATGGTGTGCGCGTTACCAGCAACCACCCCTCGATCGGCACCAGCGAGCGCCGACCAGGAAGACTAGTACCGTGCGTCAGAAGTTGCGAGCCGGAGCCGCACGCACGGTACGCGGGTGGGGGTTCGGGGGAGGCGGCGCTCCGCCTCCCCCGGTAGGGCTCCGCGGGGAGGGCCCAGGCCTTGCGGCTCTTCTGCAAGGGCTGGAGCCTTCCCCGCGATGTACTGCGGAGCACATGGAGTCAACTGGCTCATGAGTTGTGCGGAGCAGTACTAGCCCACCACGAACACCGTGCAGGAGCGCGCGCCGTGCGCGCCGATCACGAGCGCCTGCTCGATGTCGGCGGTCTTCGAGGGGCCGGACACGAACAGCCGGAGGCCGGGGCCGGCGAGGTCGATGCGCTCGTAGGCGGCGTGGAGGTCGCTCACGATCTCCGAGGCGCGGACCACGAGCGCGAGGTGCTGCGCCACCACGAAGACGCCCCGGTGCGCGAGCGGTCGGGTGTCCACCCAGACGGCCCCATTCTCGGCGACGCCGAAGAGGCCCGGGAGGATCGCGAGGTCGATCCCCTCGAGCGCGTGCGGATCCGGGAGCGCCTGGAGGTCCACGTCGCCGACGCCCGGGAGGTCCACGGCGCTCGCGACGCGACGGGCCCCGAGCCGCTCGGCGAGCGCGCGGACGAGCCCGGGCAACGCCGCGGCATCGGGCACGCGGACCGGCTCGCCGCCGACGGCGCGCACCGAGAGCTCGAAGGCGGCGACGGGATCGGCCGGGAGCGGCCCGGGCTCCGGGAGCTCGGGGAGGGGAACCGCGGGCGGCTCGGCCGCCCGGAGCGCGGAGAGGATGTCCTCTCGGCTAGTACTGCTCCGCATGACTTATGAACCAGTCGACTCCATGTGCTCCGCAGTACTTCGCGAGGAAGGCTCCAGGCCTTGCAGAAGATGCGCAAGGCCTGGGCCCTCCCCGCGGAGCCCTACCGGGGGAGGCGGAGCGCCGCCTCCCCCGAACCCCCACCCGCGTACCGCGCGTGCGGCGCCGGCTCGCAACTGCTGACGCGCGGTACTAGCCACGGCGGACCTCCCGCGCGCGCTCCTTCCGCCACCGCTCGCGGAAGCTCTCCGCCGGGAGCGGGGGCAGCTCGCGCTGGCGCCCCCACGCGTTCCACCGTCCGTAGAGGAGCCCGCGCGGCGCGCGCCGGCCGACGCCACGGGCGAGCTTTCCGGCGAGGACGTAGAGCGTCCGCGAGCCGAGGACGAGCCCCGCGACCTTCATGGTGAGCCGCTTCGCGAGGCCGCCGGCGCCCGCGCGCGCCGCGGAGCGCCGGCGGGCGAGGATCAGGTCGTGGAGCGGGATCCGCACCGGGCACACCGCGTCGCACGAGCCGCAGAGGGTCGAGGCCATGGGCAGGGAGGCGTGGCGCACGGGGTCGCGCGCGGTGGCGAGGACGATCCCGATGGGGCCCGGCACGATCCAGTCGTAGCTGTACCCGCCGCTCCGCCGGAACACCGGGCAGGTGTTCATGCAGGCGCCGCAGCGGATGCACGCGAGCGAGCCCCGGAGCGTCTCGTCGGCGAGGAGCCGGCTCCGGCCGTTGTCCACGATGACGACGTGCAGCTCGCCGCCGCGGATCGGCCCCTGGAAGTGGCTCGTGTACGTGGTCACCGGCTGGCCGGTGGCCGACCGGGCCAGGAGCCGGAGGAAGACCCCGAGGTCCCGCGCGCGCGGGATCACCTTCTCCACGCCCATGCAGGCGACGTGGATGGGCGGGAGCGAGGTGCCCATGTCGGCGTTGCCCTCGTTCGTGCACACGACGACCGCGCCGGTCTCCGCGACCGCGAAGTTCACGCCGGTGAGCCCCGCCTGCGCGGCCAGGAACTTCTGGCGGAGGTGGCCCCGCGCCGCCTCGGTGAGCTGCTTCGGATCCGCGAGGCCGGCGGGCGTGCCCAGCTTGTCGTGGAACAGCTCGCCGATCTCCTCCTTCTTCTTGTGGATGGCGGGGAGGACGATGTGCGAGGGCGGCTCGCCGGCGAGCTGGACGATCCGCTCGCCGAGGTCCGTGTCCACCACCTCGATCCCACGCGCCTCGAGGTACGGGTTCAGGTGGCACTCCTCGGTGAGCATGGACTTCGACTTCACGAGGCGGGTCACCCCGCGCCCGGAGAGGATCCGGTGGACGATCGCGTTGTGCTCCTCGGCGTCGCGCGCCCAGTGGACCACCGCGCCGTGGGCGGTCGCGTTGCGCTCGAACTGCTCGAGGTAGTCGGCGAGGTGGCTCCGGGTGTGGGCCTTGATCCGGGCCGCCCGCTCCCGGAGCTCCTCCCAGCCCGGGACCGCCTGGGCCATCCGATCGCGCTTGAGCCGCACGAACCAGAGCGCCTGGTCGTGCCAGTGCGCCCGCGGCTCGTCCGCGGCGAAGCGCGCCGCGCGCTCCGCGTGTCCAGCGGTCATCTCGTCACCTCGACGCGGGCCGGCGGCGCCGCCAGCCAGGCGCACGGACACCGCGCGACCGTCATGCCGTCGCCTCCGCGAGGATCTCGGCGACGTGCCGGAACGTCACCGGCTCGCGCCGCCGCCGCGCGAGCCCCTCCAGGTGCATCAGGCAGGAGACGTCCGTGCCCGTGATGATCTCGGCCCCGGCCTGCACGTGGTCGGCGATCCGGTCGCGCCCCATGAGGCAGCTCACCGCCTCCTCCGCGACCGCGAACGTCCCGCCGAACCCGCAGCACTCGTCGGGCCGCGTCAGCGAGACCAGCTCGAGCCCCTCGAGGCCGGCGAGGAGCCCCGCGACCTTGCTCGAGGGCGGGAGGACCCGCTCGCTCGGCGTGCCGAGCCCCAGCTCGCGCAGCCCGTGGCAGCTCTGGTGCAGCCCGACCTTGTGCGGGTAGCGCCCCTCGAGCCGGGTGACGCCGAGCACGTCCACCAGGAACTCGCACAGCTCGTAGGTGCTCCGCTTCACGCGCTCGAGCCCCGGGCCCGCCGGCACGAGCCCGTCGTAGTGGTTGCGGACCATCGAGGTGCAGCTCCCGGACGGGCAGACCACGTGCTCGTACGGCGCGAACACCTCCACGAACCGGCGCGCGAGCGGGGCGGCGTCGGCGTCGAAGCCCGCGTTGGCCATCGGCTGGCCGCAGCAGGTCTGCTCCTCGGGGAAGACCACCTCGCACCCGAGCCGCTCGAGGAGCCGCGCGGTGGCGAGCCCGACGGCGGGGTAGAGCTGATCGACGTAGCAGGGGATGAACAGGGCGACCCGGGGCATGGCGCGCTCGCGGCCGCGGGAGGGGCGAGGAGCCCTCCCGCGGCGCTCATTTCACTCATTTCAGGGGCGGGATGGGGATCGCGTGCGGGAAGACGTACGCCTGGAGCAGCGCGATGAGGCCGATGACCGCAGCGCCGGCCAGGGAGTGCCACCACACGGTCCGGAAGATCGGTCCGAGCGCGTGCGCCCGCTCCTTGGGGTTCTCGTAGCAGGCGGCGCAGGCGACCATGATCGACTGCGCGTCGATCATCTTGCCCATGACGCCGCCGGTGGAGTTGGTCGCGACGATGAGGATCTCGTTCAGCTTGAGCTGCTGGGCGGTGATCCGCTGCAGGCTCCCGAACAGCGCGTTGGACGCGGTGTCCGACCCGGTGAGGAACACCCCGAGCCACCCGAGGTACGCTGCGAAGAACGGGTACGCCGCGCCGGCGGTGGTGAACGCGAGCCCGAGCACCGCGTCCGTCCCGGCGTACCGGGTGAGGTAGCCGAGGCCGAGCACCTGGCCGATGACGAGGACGGGCGTCTTCATGCGGCGCAGCGTCCGGGTGATGGACTCGCGCCACTGCGCGGCGTTCATCCGGAGCGCGAGGCCCGACACGAGCGCGGCCACGAAGACGCCGGTCCCGGCGGCGGAGAGCCAGTTGATGGTGAACTTCGCCGCCTCCGGCTTCGCGCCTGGCAGCGCGATGGGCGGCATGCGCTGGACGAGGTTGTGCAGCGCCGGCATGTCCCACACCGGCAGCGAGAGCGTCCCCGCGAACGGCGAGCCGAGCAGGGTGGTGTGGAACTTCACGCCGGAGAAGAGGTTGTTGAGATACGTCTTCCAGGTGGGCATGCCCCAGATCGCGCAGCAGGCGATGAGGATGGCCCAGGGGAGCCAGGCATACGCGGTCTGGCCCACCGTGTACGGGTACTCCCACGTCGTGCTCGGTCCGCGGCCGGCGGCGCCCACGCTGCGGGCTTCGGCCGCCGCCGCGGCCGTGCGCTCGGACCGCAGCAGGAACCGGGTCTTCGGGTGCCACACGAAGCGCAGGAACAGCGCGGTGCAGACGACCGAGAACACGCCGGACACCACGTCGGTCATGAGATGGAACGACTGCGTCCCCGAGGCGAAGTACTGCATGATGGCGAACGAGCCGCCCGAGACGAGCGCGGCGGGCCACACCTCGAACCCCTGCTTCCAGGTGCCGCCCTCCATCTTCACGAACGTCACGACCAGCCAGAACGGCACGAGGACGGACACGAACGGGAGCTGGTGGCCGGCCATGGCCGAGAGCGTCACCTGGTCGAGCCCGCTCACCGCCGCGAGCGTCACGATGGGCGTCCCGATCGCGCCCCACGCCACCGGGGCGGTGTTCGCGAGCAGGTTCAGCACGGCCGACTGGAACGGGGAGAAGCCGAGCCCCACCATGACCGCGCCGGCGATGGCCACCGGCGTGCCGAACCCGGAGGTCCCCTCGATGATCGCGCCGAAGGAGAAGGCGATGAGGAGCACCTGGAGCCGGCGGTCGAAGGAGATGTGGATGATCGACTCCTTCACGATCTCGAACTTCTTCGTCACCACCGTCATCGTGTAGAGGAACATCGCCGCCAGCACGATCCAGATGATCCCGAGGAAGCCGGAGAGCGACCCGAGGGCGAACGCGGAGATCGCCGACGGGAGCGGCATCCCGAACGGGAGGCACGAGACGAAGAACGCGGCCAGCACGCCGTAGAAGGCGGCGTACGGCGCGGAGATGCCGAGGTGCCTGCGCCCCTCCGCGTCGCGGTGCGGGTGGAGGGCGATGAAGTAGAGGAGGACGAGGATCGGGATCGCGGCGAGGAGCGTCGAGAGGAGCCTGTTCCCCATCGGATTGTAGTTCTGGTGGTACATGCGGTGATCTCCCGCGCACTGCTTCAGCGTGTGCTCTGGTCGGCGACGTCTCCGTGGGCGGCGGCCTTCGTCGCCGTTCGAGGGGGGAGGGGCAGCTCGCGGCGCGCGGCAGCCTCGAGGCGCCGGGCGCCGTCGGCGCGCCGCACCTGCGCGTCGAGCTGCAGCACGAGCCGGGAGGAGCGCGCGCGGGCGCCGGGCGCCAGGGAGGGGAGCGGATCTCGGACGAGCCGCGGCTCGCGGACGACGGCGGCGAGCTCGTCGCGGAGCTCGCGATGGGGCGCCGGAGGCGCGCGGAGGTCGTCGTGGACGCGCATGTCGCACGGACGTCCCCTGACGCCTAGTGGACCGCGCGCTCGCGCGCCCCGA
>NZ_JALCZA010000032.1 GCF_022690765.1 Anaeromyxobacter oryzisoli
GCGCCTCGTCGGCGGCGAGGGCCAGCCCCGGCGCGGCGACGACGGTGGCGAGCCCCGCCGCGCCACCCGGCCCGCCGAGGTCCCAGAGCACCACCGCGGCCGCCGTCTCCGCCACGCGCCGCCCCGCGTCGCGGGGCTCCGCCTCGCCCGCGAGCGCGAGCTCCTCGCGCGAGGCGACGCGCGCCGCGAGGCCGTCGCGGGCGAGCGGATCGGCGGACACGACGAGGACCCGCGGCGGCTCCATGGGAAGTGCATCTAACCGCCCGGCCGCGGGTCGGCCCGGGCCGCGATCGCCGCCCGCCTGCGCGCCCGGCTCGGGGCTCCGCCGCCCCCCCCCCCGCCCTCCCCGTCCGACCAGGTCCCCTGCTGGCCCTCCAGCCGATGTCCGCGCCGCGCGTCCTTCGTAGGCTTCCTCCCGTGCGGCGCCCCGCCGCCGGAAGGAAGCCTGGAGCCATGGAAGCCGACGTCCTCACGCAGCTCTCCACCCGGCTCGCCGACCTCGCCGCGCGGGGGGCCGCCCACGTCGTCCGCGTCGGCGGTCGGCGCGCCCCCTCCTCCGGCGTCGTCTGGTCGGCCGACGGCATCGTCGTCACTACCCACCACACGCTCGATCGCGCCGAAGGGGTCGTCCTCGGGCTCCCCTCCGGCGCGGAGGTGGAGGCGGAGCTGGTCGGGCGCGATCCCACCACCGATCTCGCCGTCCTTCGCGCCGCCGCGGGCGGGCTCGAGCCCGCCGCCTGGGCGGACGAGGCGGCGCTCCGGCCCGGCCAGCTCGTCCTCGGGATCTCGCGCCCCGGCCGCACCCCGCGCGCCGAGCTCGCCACCCTCGTCCGCGCCGGCGGGCCGTTCCGCGCCCCGGGCGGCGGGAAGATCGGCCGCTTCCTCGAGACCACCGTGGAGCGCCACCCGGGCGTCTCCGGCGCGCTCGTCCTCGGGGCCGACGGCGCCGGGATCGGCCTCGCCACCGCGGGGCTCCACCGCGGCGCGGTGCTCGCGGTCCCGCCCTCGACGCTCTCGCGCGTGGTGAAGGCCCTCCTCACCCACGGCGAGATCCGCCGCGGGTACCTCGGCATCGCCACCACCCCGGTGGCGCTCCCCGACGAGGTCCGCGCCGCGACCGGCGAGGAGCTCGGGCTCCTCGTCTCGCGCGTCGAGCCGGAGAGCCCGGCGGCGCGGGCGGGACTCCTCCTCGGCGACGCGATCCTCTCGGTCGGCGGCGAGCGGCTCCAGGATCCCTCCGAGCTCCTCGCGCTCCTCGCCGAGGACCGGATCGGCGACACCGTGACGGTGAAGGTGCTCCGGGCCGGCGAGGTGCGCGACGTGGCGATCACCGTCGGCGCCCGCGGTGGGGGGACGTCGTGACCGCGCTCCAGGGCTTCTCGCGCGACGTCGCGGACCTCGTCGCGCGGGCGGCGCCGGCGGTCGTCGGCGTCGAGCACGGCGGCGGACAGGGCTCGGGGGTGGTCCTCGCCGGCGACGGATACGTGCTCACCAACGCCCACGTCGCGCGGGGCGGCGGACCGCTCCGCGTCCGGATCTCCGGCTCCAGGGTGGTGACCGGGGCGCGAATCGGCATGGACGAGCGGACGGATCTGGCGGTCGTCCGGGCCGAGGCCCGGGACCTGCCGGTCCTGGCGCTCTCGGAGCGCCGGCTCGACGTCGGCGAGCTCGTCGTCGCGATCGGGAACCCGCTCGGGTTCGAGCGGTCGGTGACGGTGGGCGTGGTCTCCGCGCTCCACCGGAACCTGCCCGCCCCGCAGGGCGGGATCCTCGAGGGGCTCGTGCAGACCGACGCGTCGATCAACCCCGGCAACTCCGGCGGCCCGCTCCTCGACGCGCAGGGCGCGGTGGTCGGGATCGCCACCGCGACGCTGCCCTGGGCGCGCGGCATCGGCTTCGCGGTCCCGGCCCACACCGCGAGCTGGGTCGCGGCGGTGCTGATCCGGGAGGGCGAGGTGCGACGACCGCTCCTCGGCATCGCCGCGCGCGGCGAGGATCTCGAGCCGGCGGTGGCGGCGGAGGCCGGCGGTCTCCGCGCGATCCGCGTCCTCGAGGTCGTCGAGGGCTCCCCCGCCCAGGCGGCCGGGCTGCGCCCGGACGACCTGCTCTTGTCGGCGAGCGGGAACACCGTCCGCACGCTCGACGATCTGCAGCGGGTGCTGGTGCTCTCGCAGCGGCCGGCGATCCCGCTCGAGGTGCTCCGCGGCGGCCGTCGTCGGGCGCTCACGATCCGGCCTCGGCCGGCGCTGCGCGCCGCGTGAGCACGGGGGGTAGGTGCCGCGCCAACGCGCGGATCCTGACCGCGCCCCTGCGCAGCCCGAAACGGCGCGCGGGACGGCCAGCGCCGCCCCGCGCAGATCCTCGCACCCGGTCGAGGGGCGCTATTTGCCCATCTCGTGTCCCGCGCCGGTCCCGGTCTCCGGGGCGCCCGACGGCGTGCGCCCCTGCCGCTGCATGCTCTTCTTCTCGGCCTTCGCGATCTTCTCCACGCGCTTCGCCTCCTGGAGGTGCGTCTGCATCCCGGCGTGCGTCTGCTCCAGGAAGGCGGCGAGGTCGGCCTGCTTCTCCTTGCGCGCCTCCTTCGCGAGCTTGTTCACGTCCTTCACGTCCTTCTCGTGGTCCTTCACCATCTGGTTCATGTACGCCTTGTCGAACTCGGCGCCGGTCTTGGTGTGGACCTTCTGCATCGTCTTCTGCGAGTCCTTCTGCGCGTCCTGGAAGGCCTTGCCGTTCAGGTCCACGCCGAGGCCCTGCGCGAGCTCGGTGAGCTTGGCGTCGTTCTTCTGGTGATCGTCCACCATCCGCTGCGCGAACGACTTCACCTGCTCGTCGGTCGCCGAGCTCTGGCCCGCCTGGCCCATCTGGATCTCGGCCTGGTTCGCGGCGTGCAGCCGCTCGAGGCCGTCGCTCAGGGTCTTCTTCACCGCTCCGCCGGCCTTCGCGGCGGTCGGCGCACCGGAGGTGCCGCCCGTGCTGTCCTGCGCGCGGGCGTTCCCGGCGAACGAGATGGCGGCAGCGAGCGCCGCCGCGAGACCCCAACATTGGCTCCTGATCATCTCTCTCCCTCCCTGTCCGAGTGCCGTCCGGCCCTCCGGCGGTAAAGGTGGGGAGGGGACGGACCCACGGCACGTGGCGCGCGGGCGATCGCCCCGCATCGGCGCGGCCCGCCGAGGGGACGCCCGGCGAGCGGCTGGCCGCCGGCTGGCCGGCGCGGATCGCCCACCGCCCGGCGCCCTCGGCGCGGCCTCGATCCGGGCGAGCGCCGGGCGTCGAGCATCCCGCCGGGCGCGGAGACGCGGCGGCGGTCCCGGTCGGCCACGCCGCCCCCTTCACTCACCGGTTGGGGCGTGCTAACGCCATGGCATGGCGAACCTCGACGAGACGCGGGTGAGCGGCGCCCCGCAGGACACCGGCCGGACCGCGACGCCGCCGGCCTCGCTCGTGACGGTGCACTCCGCGGACGCCCACGAGGAGGGCCGTCGCCTGCCGCTCGGCGACGCGGACGTGACGCTCGGGCGCGAGGCGGACAACACGGTGGTGATCGGCTCGGACCAGGCGTCCCGCCGCCACGCGCGGATCTTCGTGTCCGGCGGCGCGCACGTGCTCGTCGATCTCGACTCGACGAACGGGACCTACCTGAACTCGAAGCTCGTGAAGGAGCAGACGCTCCGCGACGGCGACGTGATCCGGATCGCCACGACGGTGCTGAAGTACGCTTGCCCGGACCGGGCGAAGACCTCTCCCGGCCGAGGCTAGAACCCGAGCTGCAGCCTGGCCGCCTCGCTCATCCGCGACGGATCCCACGGCGGGTCGAACACGAGCTCCACCGCGACGTCCTCGACGCCGGGCACGCCGAGCACCTTCTGCCGGACGTCCTCGACGAGGATTGGTCCTATCCCGCAGCCGGGGGCGGTGAGCGTCATGTTCACGAGGACCCGGTGCCCGCCGCCCTCCATCGGCTCCGAGGCGACGAGGTACACGAGCCCGAGCTCGACGATGCTCGCGGGGATCTCCGGGTCGTAGACCGTCCCGAGGGCATCCCAGACCTTCTGCTCGTCGAACGGCCCCTCGGCCGCGGCGGCCCGGGCGGCGGCGGCCCGGGCGACCTCGGCGACGATCTCCGGCCCGAGCGCGTCCGCGTCCTTCCCGTCCACGCGCACCAGCCCGCCGCGCGCGGTCATGGCGGTGATCTGGCCGCCGAGCGTCTGCTGCACCACGAGCCGCGTCCCGGCGGGCAGCGTCATCCGGTTGCCCAGCGGGATCTGCAGCGCCTCGACGTCGCGAACGGTGGTCACGGGGGTGTGTGGCATGGGATCCCTACTCCGTGGAGACCGGCGCCGCGGCGCCCTTGAGCGCCTGGCGAAGCGCGTGCCAGGCGAGGCTCGCGCACTTCACCCGGGTCGGGTAGTCGTGCACGCCGCCGAAGACGGCGAGCTTCCCGAGCGCGTCGTCGTCGCCCAGGCGCGGCCCCTCGGTGACGAGCGCGTGGAAGCGCTCGAACAGCGCGTCGATCTCCGCGGGCGTCTTCCCCTTCACGACCCCGGTCATCACCGAGGCGGACGCCTTCGAGATCGCGCAGCCGCTCCCCTCGAACCGGGCCGCGGCGACGCGGCCGCCGTCCAGTCGCACGTGCACGGTGATCCGGTCGCCGCAGAGCGGGTTCAGCCCCTCGGCGTGGTGGGTCTCGCCCTCCAGCGGCCCGAAGTTGCGCGGCCGCTTGCTGTGGTCGAGGACGACCTCCTGGTACAGGTCGGCGAGCTCATCGGACATGGCAGGCCGCCCCGCGGCAGGTGCGCGCCGCGGCGCGTCCACTGTAAGGAAATGGGTTCACGCGAAGATCTCCCGGACCGCGTGCAGCGCGCGCACGAGCTGCTCGATCTCGCGGGGCGTGCTGTAGGCGGCGAAGGACGCGCGCAGCGTCGCCGAGAGCCCGAGGCGGGCGAGGAGCGGCTGCGCGCAGTGATGACCGGCGCGGACGGCGACGCCGTGCCGGTCGAGGATCGTCCCCGCGTCGTGCGGGTGGACGTCCCCGAGCAGGAAGGAGATCGCGCCCGCCCGCTCGCGCGGCGCCCCGATGATCCGGAGCTCCGGCACCTCGGCGAGCGCGGCGGCGGCGGTGTCGAGGATCGCCCGCTCGTGCGCCGCGATCGCCTCGAGCCCCACCTCCCCCACCCAGTCGAGCGCGGCGCCGAGGCCGACGGCGCCGGCGATGTGTGGCGTCCCCGCCTCGAACTTGTACGGGAGGGCGTTGAAGGTGGTCTTCTCGAAGGAGACCGACAGGATCATGTCGCCGCCGCCCTGCCAGGGCGGCATCTCCTCGAGCAGCGCCCGGCGGCCCCAGAGGACCCCGATGCCGGTCGGTCCGTAGATCTTGTGGCCGCTGAACGCGTAGAAGTCCGCTCCCGCCCGGCCGACGTCGAAGCCGAGGTGCGGCGCCCCCTGCGCGCCGTCCACGAGCACCGGGACGCCCCTCGCGTGGGCGCGCTCGATGATCTCCGCGATGGGCGTCACCGTGCCGAGCGCGTTCGAGACCTGCGTGACCGCGAGGAGGCGGGTGCGGGGCCCGAGCAGCCGGTCGAGGGCGTCGAGCTCGAGGTCGCCCGCGTCGCTGATGGGGACGACCTTCAGCGCCGCGCCCTTCTCCTGGCACAGGAGCTGCCAGGGGACGATGTTCGAGTGGTGCTCGAGGCACGTGACGAGGATCTCGTCGCCGGGCCCGACGCGCTGGCGCCCGAAGGTCTGCGCGACGAGGTTCACCGCCTCGGTGGTCCCCCGCACGAAGATCACCTCGTGCGGATCGTCGGTCCCGAGGAAGCGCGCCACCTTCACGCGCGCCGCCTCCTGGGCGCGCGTCGCGCGCTCGGAGAGGAGGTGGACGCCGCGGTGGACGTTCGCGTTGTCCTCCTCGTAGTACCGCCGGATCGCGTCGATCACCGCCCGCGGCTTCTGCGACGTCGCGGCGTTGTCGAGGTAGGCGAGGGGCTTGCCGCGCACCGGCCGCGCGAGGATCGGGAACTGGGCCCGGATCGCCTCCACGTCGTAGCCGGCCCGGGCCGGCGCCGTGTCGCGCCGCGCGATCGGCCGCGCCGCCGTCTCGCGCTCGTCGAGGGCTCGCGAGGTCATGCCGCCTCCACGATCCGCCCCGCCGCGGGGAGCCGGGCCATCACGAGCGCCTTCCCCCGCGCCCGCAGCGCGGCGGGGCCGATCCGGTCCACCATCTCCGCCGCGAACGCCCAGATGAGGAGGCTGCGCGCCTCCGCCTCCGGGACGCCGCGCGAGCGCAGGTAGAAGAGCGCCGCCTCGTCGAGCTGACCGACCGTCCCGCCGTGGCCGCACTTCACGTCGTCGGCGAAGATCTCGAGCTGCGGCTTCGTGTCCACGACCGCGTCCCGGGAGAGGAGGAGGTTCGAGCTCGTCTGACGCGCGTTGGTCTTCTGCGCGCCGGGGAGGACGCGGATCCGGCCGGCGAACACGCCGCGCGATCGGCCGTCCAGGATCCCCTTGTAGGTCTCGGTGGTGGTGCACCTCGGGACCGCGTGCTCGACCCACGAGAACGCGTCCTGGACCCGCGCGCCGTCGGCCATGAACAGGCCGGAGACCGCGAGCTCCCCGCCCTCGCCCGCGAGGCGGACTCGCACCTCGGTGCGGCCGATCTGCCCGCCGAGGGAGAGGCCGTGCGCGACGAGGCGCGAGGCGGCCGCTTGCTCGGCGAACAGCGTGCTCACGTGGAAGGCGCGCGGGCCGTCGTCCTGGAGCTTCACGTGCTCGACCTGCGCGCCCTCGCCGAGGACGAGCTCGGTCACCGCGTTCACGAGGTAGACGTCCCCGGTGCCGAGGTAGATCTCGGCGAGCGTCGCGCGCGCCCCGGCCCCGGCGACCACCAGCACCCGCGGGCTCGCCGCCACCGGGTGCTCCGCCCCGCCCGCGAAGACGAGCTCGATCGGCGCCTCGACCTCGGCGCCGGGCGGCAGCAGGAGGAACGCGCCGTCCTCGAGCAGCGCGGCGTTCGCGGCGACGAAGGGGAGCGCGGCGGGGGCGGCGAGCCGGCCGAGGTGCGGGCGGATCGCCTCGGGGGCGTGGTGGAGCACGTCGGCGAGGCTCGCGAGGACCGCCCCGGCGGGGAGCCGCGCGCCGGTGGAGAGGTCGCGCCGGAAGCGGCCGTTCTCGAAGACGAGCCGGGCCCCGGCCGGCGCCGGAGCGCCGGCGAGGAGCCGCGCGGCGGGGCCCTCCGCCTCCGGCGGGGCGGTGAAGGTCACCTCCGCGAGCGCGGCGAGGTTGGTGAAGCGCCAGTCCTCGTCCCGGGTGGTGGGCAGCCCCGCGGACCGGAAGCGCGCGACGGCGGCCTGCCGGGCCTCGGCGAGCCAGGCGGGCTCGGCGTGCGCGCGGTGCAGCGCCGAGAGGCTCCGGGCGGCGGCGGAGGTCACGAGACCGCCTCCGCGGCGCGCGCCACCTCCGGTCCCATCCCGTCCGCCCACGCGTAGCCGGTCCGCTCGAGCTCGTCAGCGAGCTCCGGCCCGCCCGAGCGCACGATCCGACCGCCGGCCATGACGTGCACCCGGTCCGGCCGGACGTACTCGAGGAGCCGCTTGTAGTGCGTGACGAGGACGACCGCGCGATCCGGCCGGCGGAGCGCGTTCACGCCGCCCGCGACGACCCGCAGGGCGTCGATGTCCAGCCCGGAGTCGATCTCGTCGAGGACCGCGAGCCGCGGCTCGAGGACCGCCATCTGGAAGATCTCGTTCCGCTTCCGCTCGCCGCCGGAGAAGCCCTCGTTCACCGAGCGGCTCCCGAACGAGGGATCGAGCGCGACGAGCTTCATCTTCTCCTTCGCGAAGGAGAGGAAGTCCATCGCGTCGAGCTCCTCCTCGCCGCGCGCGCGCCGGATCGCGTTCAGGGCGGTGCGGAGGAAGTAGAGGTTGGCCACCCCGGGGATCTCCACCGGGTACTGGAACCCGAGGAACACGCCGGCCGCGGCGCGCGCCTCCGGCACGAGCGCGAGGAGGTCCTGTCCGAGGTAGGTGACCTGACCGCCGGTCACCTCGTAGGCGTCGCGCCCGGCCAGCACGCCGGCGAAGGTGGACTTCCCGGAGCCGTTCGGCCCCATGATCGCGTGCACCTCGCCGGCCCCGATCCGCAGATCGACGCCCTTGAGGATCTCGCGATCCGCGACCTTCGCGCGGAGCCCCGCGACGTCCAGGATGGTCTCCGCGTCCGCCTTCACCTCGGTCATCCCACGCTCCCTTCGAGGCTCATGCCGAGCAGCTTCTGGGCCTCCACCGCGAACTCCATCGGCAGCTCCTTCAAGACCTGCTTCGCGAACCCGTTCACGATCATCGAGACCGCGTCCTCCGGCGAGATGCCGCGCTGCCGGCAGTAGAAGAGCTGCTCCTCGTCGATCTTCGAGGTGGTCGCCTCGTGCTCCACCGTCGCGCTCGGGTTCCGCACCTCGATGTACGGGAACGTGTGGGCGCCGCACCGGTCGCCGATGAGGAGCGAGTCGCACTGCGAGTAGTTGCGAGCGCCCTCGGCCCCCTTCAACACCTTCACCAGGCCGCGGTAGGTGTTCTGCCCCTTCCCCGCGCTGATCCCCTTCGAGATGATCGTCGAGCGGGTGTTCCGGCCGACGTGGATCATCTTCGTGCCGGTGTCCGCCTGCTGGAGGTGGTTCGTGAGGGCGACGGAGTAGAACTCGCCCACCGCGTCGTCGCCCTGGAGGATGCAGGACGGGTACTTCCAGGTGATCGCGGACCCCGTCTCGACCTGGGTCCAGCTGATCTTCGCGCGGCTCATCGCCTTTCCGCGCTTGGTGACGAAGTTGTAGATGCCGCCCTTCCCCTCGGCGTCGCCGGGGTACCAGTTCTGGACGGTGGAGTACTTGACGTGGGCGCCGTCGAGGGCGACGAGCTCGACCACCGCGGCGTGGAGCTGGTTCTCGTCGCGCATCGGCGCGGTGCAGCCCTCGAGGTACGAGACGGACGCGCCCTCGTCGGCGACGATCAGCGTCCGCTCGAACTGGCCGGTGTCCTTCGCGTTGATCCGGAAGTAGGTCGAGAGCTCCATCGGGCAGCGGACGCCCTTCGGGACGTACACGAAGCTGCCGTCGGAGAAGACCGCGCTGTTGAGCGCCGCGAAGAAGTTGTCGGTCGCCGGGACCACCGAGCCGAGGTACCGCTCGACCAGGGCCGGGTGCTGGCGGACCGCCTCGGAGAAAGAGCAGAAGACGATCCCGAGCTCGGCGAGCTTCTTCTTGTAGGTCGTCGCCACCGAGACCGAGTCGAAGACCGCGTCCACCGCGACCCCCGCGAGCCGCATCTGCTCCTCGAGCGGGATGCCGAGCTTCTGGAACGCGCGCTTGACCTCGGGGTCCACCTCGTCCATCGACCCGGGCGCCTTCCTCGGCCGCGGGGCGGAGTAATAGACGATGTCCTGGTAGTCGATCCGCGGGTAGCGGACGTTCGCCCAGGTCGGCTCCTCCATCTCGATCCAGCGCCGGTAGGCCTGGAGCCGCCACTCGAGCATGAAGCGCGGCTCGTCCTTCTTCGCGGAGATGAGGCGAATGACGTCCTCGGACAGGCCCTTCGGGACCTTGTCCTCGTCGACGTCCGTGACGAAGCCGTACCGGTACTTCTGCTCGGTCAGCTCCTTCAGCTGCAGCCGCTCCGCCGTGCTCATGACGCGTGGACTCCGATCGTGATGGGGGCGCTCCCTGCGGCCTCGGCCGGCCCCGCCGGCACCCGGTCCGGCGCGATCGCCGAGAGCGGGAGGTTCTGCAGCGCGCCGTGGATGGCCCGGGACACGGGATCCCAGCTCGACTTCGCGAGGCACGTCGCCTCGATGTCACAGCTCTGGAGCCCGGGCTGCACGCACTGGGTGAGCGCGATCGGACCCTCGAGCGCCTCGACGATCTGCGCGACCGAGATCTGCTCCGCCGGGCGGGCGAGCCCGTACCCTCCGCGCCGCCCGCGGTGCGAGACCACGATCCCCGCCTTCGAGAGCTCCTTGCAGAGCTTCGAGACGGTCGGGAGGGGGACCTTCGAGCGCGCGGCGAGCTCCTGCGCCGTCAGCGTGTGACCGGTCCGCGCGAGGTGCGCGAGGAGCACGATCGCGTAGTCGGTCAGCTTCGACATCCTGATCATCGGCCACCTCCGAGCCCTGCGGCCTCGGCGAGCTCACGCACGCGGCGGCGCCCTGGCGGGGGCGGCGCGAAGCGTCTTGGACTCAACCGGTCCAGTTATAACCAGGCTTGCGCGCTTGTCATGCCGAAGCGCACCCGGTGAGAGCACTTCAGGGTGCAGACGCTTCGTACTCTCGGCGGTGGAGCGGCCCCTCGATAGTACTCCCGTCACGCTCGATGTAGAGATGATCCGCCACCAGCGTCACGGTGGCGCGAATTCTCCTGTCATCACGCGCCGCGAGCGAAGCGAGGAGCGCCGGGTCCGGCGCGGCCAGCTCCACGCTTTCCAGGCGATCCAGCGAGGCCTCCCTCGCCTCCTCGAGGAAGCCGTCCATCTTCCGCGGCGACTCGAAGAGGACCGCCACCCGGGCGCCCGCGTTCCGGGCGACGTCCCGGGCGACGCGCGCCGGCTCCGGCCTCCCGACCCGGACGAGGAGCGACGGGGTGCCGTCGAGCCGGGCGGCCACCACGTCGGCGGCGTCCGGCACGCAGAGCCCAGGGCCGAACTCGATGTGCTCCTCCCACTGCCACAGCAGGGCGAGCACCCGGAGCCAGAGCCGCTCCATCGTCTCGGACGGGTGGCGGGCCACCTTGAGGGTGAGCGCCCGATCGATCCCGCGATCGACGTGCGAGAGCTGGAGGTCGAGGTGGTACAGCGTCGAGGGCAGCGCCATGGCGCAGAGATCGCCGAAATCCCGGGACAAAGCCAGCGCCGCCCCGTCGTCCGCCTGCCGCTCGCGCACTTCTCTCGGTCGGGCCCGAGTGCGCTGCCGCGTCACACGGCCCCCCGATGGCACTCCCTCCGGGCGAGCGGGTATCCTCCTTGTCGCACCCTGTTGGAGGTTCGATGCGCCCGCTGGTCCTCGTCGTCCTGCTCGCCGCCTCGCCGCTCGCCCGTGCCGAGGAGCCGACCGCCGCTGCACCCGCCCCGTCATCCTCGACCGGCTCGCGCTTCGGGCTCCAGCTCGAGGGGGGCCTCCCGGAGGGGCTCGCGGTGGCGCTCACCTTCCGCCCCGTCACCGCGGTGCGGCTCTTCGCGGGGCCGGCGTGGAACTACGTGTCCTTCGGCGGGCAGATCGGCGCGACGGTCGTGCCGTTTCGCTGGGCGATCACCCCCACCCTCTCCGCGGAGGTCGGGCACTACTTCCACGCCGACCTCGCCCGGTTCGTGAACGCGGGATCGGGAGCGCCGGCGGAGGTCGAGCCGCTCCTGAAGGACGTCTCGTACGACTACGCGGCGGCGCACCTCGGGCTCGAGGTCGGCTCGCAGCGCGGCCTCGCCTTCTTCGCCCGCGCCGGGCTCGCCTACGTCCGCATGGTCGCCCACGGCCGGACCGATCCCACCAGCGCCGGCGGCTCGGGCGCCCAGGTCACCTTCGCCGATCCCCGCCTGACCGCGACGATCCCGTCCGTGAAGCTCGGGCTGCAGTACGCGTTCTAGGGGCCGTCGCCATGCGCAAGCACCTCCTCGCCGCGGTCCTCCTCGCCCTGCTCGCCGGCTGCGGCGGCCCGCTCCTGTTCGCCGACCTGACCATCCCGGAGCTCGCGGTCACGCTCCCGCAGCAGGCCTTCCCCGGCATGGCCGCGGACCCGAGCCGGTGGTGCGCGGGCCAGCCGGACTGCGTCACGACGGACCTCACCTACGACCTCGGCGAGCAGGTGAGCGTCCTCACGCGCCCCGACGTGCAGTACGAGCTCCGGCTCACCACCCTCGCCATCGCGCTCGACGCGGCGAGCGCCGGCACCGATCTGCGCGGGGTGAAGTCCGCGTCCGTCGAGGTGTTCCCGCCCGACGGGTCGGCGCCGGTCGTGGTGGCGAGCTACACCCGCGCCGCGTCGGACACGGCGACGCCGACGTCGCTCGCGGTCTCGGGCGACTCGACCCTCGACCTCTCGCCCTTCGTCCAGGCGGGCCAGCTCCACGCCCGCGTCTCGGTGAGCTACGACGCGCCCACGCCCCCCTTCACCGCGGACGTCCGCGCCACCTTCTACCTGAAGGTGAAGCTCGACTACGGGAAGACGCTCGGGCTGTAGGCGCGGCTCCGCCCCCCGGCGCCCGGTCGCGACGCCGATCGCCCGCGGCGCGGCCCTCGCGGGGATCGCGCTCGTTCACGCTGCGTCGCGCACCAGCTTGAGCAGCTCGGCGCCGTACGCGTCCGCCTTCTTCGGGCCGACGCCCTTCACCTCGAGCAGCGCGTCCTCGCTCGCCGGCCGAACGCGCGCGATCTCGGCGAGGGTCGCGTCGGAGAACACCACGTACGCCGGGACGCCGCGCGACCGCGCCTCGCCCGCGCGCCAGGCGCGGAGCGCCTCGAAGAGCGCCAGATCGGCCTCCGCCGCCTCGGACCCGCCGTCGTCGCCGCGGCGGTCCGGCCGGGCGCGCCGCCGCCGCCCGCCCCCCGCCGCGCGCGCGGCCGCCAGCGCCGTCGCGAGCACGTCCTCCCCCGTGCAGAGATCGCAGGCGTCGCCGCACGGGTCCACCACCTCGCCGAAGTGGCCGACCAGCCGCTCGTGGCGGCACCCGCCGTCGTCGGCGAACCGGTACATCGCCCGGACCTGCCGGCGCTGCGCCTCCGCCACGGCGGCGTCGGCGTCGTCGAGCATCCGCTCCCAGCTCATCACGTCCGCCCACGAGTACAGGAGCACGCAGGTGCTCGGATTGCCGTCGCGGCCGGCGCGGCCGATCTCCTGGTAGTAGGCCTCGACCGAGCGCGGCAGGTCGCGGTGGATCACGAACCGGATGTCCGGCTTGTCGATGCCCATCCCGAAGGCGACCGTCGCCACGACCACGTCGATCGTCCCGGCCTGGAACGCGTCCTGGACCCGCGCGCGGACCTCGGGCTCGAGCCCGGCGTGGTACGCCTCCGCGCGGATCCCGTGCGACGCGAGCAGCTCCGCGGTCTCCTCCACCGACTTCCGGGAGAGGGCGTACACGATGCCCGCCTGGCCCTGGCGCGCGCGGACGAGCCCGAGCAGCGCGTCGCGGGTCCGCACCCCCTCGCCCTTCTTCACCGCGTGGATGTGGAGGTTCTTGCGGAGGAACGAGCCGCGGACGACCAGGGGATCGGCCATCCCGAGCTGCCGGGCGATGTCGCGGGTCACCTCGGGCGTCGCGGTCGCCGTGAGCGCGAGCAC
Organism: Anaeromyxobacter oryzisoli; assembly: GCF_022690765.1. Taxonomy (GTDB): domain Bacteria; phylum Myxococcota; class Myxococcia; order Myxococcales; family Anaeromyxobacteraceae; genus Anaeromyxobacter; species Anaeromyxobacter oryzisoli. The sequence goes on from NZ_JALCZA010000032.1 coordinate 13,310, forward strand.
CGGCGCGTGGAAGCGGGCCTTGAGCCCGGCGAGGTTCCGGTAGGCGGGGCGGAAGTCGTGGCCCCAGTGGCTGATGCAGTGGGCCTCGTCCACCGCGATGAGGGAGAGCCGGATCCCCTCGAGCGCCTCCCCGACGGAGGCCTCGAGCCCCTCGGGCGCGGCGTAGAGCAGCTCGATCTCCCCGCGGCGCAGCGCGCGGACCCGCTCCCGGCGCTCCTCGGGGGAGACGCTCGAGTTGAGGAACGTCGCGCGGAGCCCCACCCGCGCCATCGCGTCCACCTGGTCCTTCATGAGCGCGATGAGCGGGGAGACGACGAGCGTCGTCCCGCCCAGGACCCGGGCCGGGATCTGGTAGGTGAGCGACTTGCCCGCGCCGGTGGGCATCACCCCGAGGCAGTCGCGGCCGGAGAGGACCGCCGAGACGATCTCCCCCTGCCCTGGCCGGAACCCAGCGTGGCCGAAGACCTCGCGGAGGACGCGCCGGGCCTCGCCGATGGCGGGCGGCGCCGGCCGGGAGAGCGCGTCGGCGACGACGCGGAGCCGCTCGACCACCGCCGGTCCGAAGAGGCTCGGCGCCTCGCGCCAGCGCGCCCGGAGCGCGTCGAGCCGCGCGAGGCAGGTGGTGCGGAGCGCGGCGTCCGCGGGATCGCCGGCGCGCCACGCGGCGGCGAGGTCCTGCACCTCGGCCTCGACGGCGCGCGACGCGGGATCCAGGGTGGCGGGGCGGGGCGGCACGGCGCGGCGCACTGTAGCACCGCCGGCCGTCGCCGAGACGCGCGGCCCCGCGCCCCCGCGACGACGAAAAAAGAAAGGCGGGGCGACCGTCTCCGGCCGCCCCGCCTCCGAGACCTACGCTCGACGGGACCGCGTCACTTCTTCGAGAGCTTCGCGTCCTCGACGATGACCGGGTACTTGTAGCCCGCGCCGAAGTCCTTCTCCGTGCGGACGGTGCCCTTGGCGACCACCACGTCACCGACCGCGACGGTGTCCGAGGTCGTGATCGTGAGGTCGTTGTCCTTCGCGTCGGCGTTGCCGCTGCCGTCGCGCAGGTGCACCCAGTTCTTGCCCATGATCTCGGCGTTGAACTTCACGACCTTGCCGCGGATCGTGACCGGCTTCTCCTTGAGCGCGCCGGCCTGGGCGTAGACCTCGGCGACGGTGCGGGCGTCCGCGCCGCTCGCCTTGTCCACCTTCACGTCGCCCACCTCGGCGGGACCGGCGGCGGCGGCGGCGTGCTGCGCGGCCATGTTCACGGGCGCGCCGTTCCCGGCGCCCATCATCCCCATCCCCGCGGCCTCGGCGGCGCCGCCGAGCGTGCCGAAGTAGACGAGGTCGAACTTGCGGTTCAGGGTCTTCGACTCGAAGTTGGGCATCGGGGTCGGGCCCTTGACGGCGACCTCCGCCCCGTTGGCGACGTCGGTCTTCTCGACGGCGGCCCAGACTTCACCCTTGTCGGTGCTGAGCTTCAGGTAGCTGTAGGGCGGCGCATCGATCCGCTCGAGCACCTTCCCCTTGATGGCGGGCGAGGCCGCCGGGGACCCCGTATCCTGCTGCGCCGGCTGCTGCGGAGCGGACTCGGGCTTCTTGCAGCCCGCCACGGCCAGCGAAACGAGCAGGACGACGGACAGACGACGCATGTGGACTGACCTCCGTGGAGCGCGGGTATCGCGTGACCCTCTGACCCGAGGGTGACGCAGCATAAACCGTTGCCGGACCGATTTCGATGCCGAAAAACACGCGGGTCGAGCGGTGCCGCGCCGCGGCATCGGGCGCTCGCCCGGACGGCCACCGCGCCGACGCGGTGGGTCGCGGGCGCGCCGGGGCCCGTCAACCGCGCAGCCGGTACCCGGACCGGAGCATCGCGTAGGCGGATCCGACCGCGATCGCGGCCAGCCCCGCCACGAGGGTGGGGCCCGCCCACGGCGACGCGTCCGAGATCCCGAGCAGCCCGAAGCGCACACCGTCCACCATGTAGAAGACGGGGTTCAGCAGCGTGAGCCGCCGCAGGGCCGGGGGCAGCATCGAGATCGAGTAGAAGACGCCGCCCAGGAACGTGAGCGGCGTGATGAAGAATGTGGGGAAAAAGTTCACCTGCTCGAAGCTCGACGCCCAGATCGCGGTCATGAGCCCGAGCGCCGCGAAGGCCACGGCCACCAGGGCGAGCAGCGCGACGGCGAGCAGCGGGTGCGCCAGGGTGAACCCGCCGAACGCCCCGGCGACGAGCCACATGATCGAGCCGACCAGGAGGCCGCGGAGCGCCGCCGCGCCGAGGAAGCCCGCCAGGATCTCGCCGTAGGACAGCGGCGACACGAGCAGGTCCACCACCGTACCCTGGAGCTTCATCACGAACAGCGAGGAGGCGCTGTTGAGGTAGGAGTTCGTCACGACCCCGAGCGTCACGAGCCCCGGGACGATGAACTTCGCGTACGGGATCCCCTCGATCTCGCGCAGGCGCGCGCCGAGCGAGTACCCGAAGACCACGAAGTAGAGCGTGGTCGTGACGAGCGGGGAGAGCAGCGTCTGCCCCGGCACGCGCAGGAAGCGCCGGACCTCCTTCGAGAGGAGCGTGCGCAGCCCGAGGCTGATCACGGCCGCCCCCCGGCGCCCGGGCCGCCGGCCGCCGCCCGCGCGGCCGCCCCGGCGCCCGCCGGCGCGTGCCCCTCGGCGAGGAGTTGCACGAACACGTCCTCGAGCGTCGTCCGCCGGGTCTCCACGTCCTTCGGCGGGAGCCCCGCGGCGGCGGCCGCGGCGAGGACCGCGCCGAAGGTCGCGTCCCCGGTCGCCTCGACCACGATCGCGCCGCCCCCCTCGTCGAGGCGCGCGCCGAGCCGCACCAGCTCCGGGGGGAGCGCCGCGACGGGGCCGGACAGGACCAGGCGGAGCAGCTTGGCCCCGTGCCGCCGCAGGAGCGCCTCCTTCTCCTCGACGACGAGGAGCCGCCCGCGGTCGATCACGCCGATCCGGTCGGCCAGCTCCTCCGCCTCCTCGAGGTAGTGCGTGGTGAGGACGATGGTCGTGCCGCGATCCCGGAGCGTCCGAACGTAGCTCCACAGCGAGCGGCGGAGCTCGACGTCCACCCCGGCGGTCGGCTCGTCGAGGAACAGGACCTTGGGCTCGTGCACCAGGGCCTTGCCGATGAGGAGGCGCCGCTTCATCCCGCCCGAGAGGGCGCGGCTGCCGGTGTGGCGCTTGTCGAGGAGATCGAGCGCGGTGAGGAGCTCGAGGAGCCGCTCCTCCGCGAGGCGCACCCCGAAGTACCCGGCCTGGAACCGCAGCGCCTCCTCCACCGAGAAGAAGGGGTCGAAGTTGATCTCCTGCGGCACGAGGCCGATGGCGCGCCGGGTGTCCCGGTAGTCGCGCACCACGTCCTTGCCGAGCACGCGCACGGTGCCGGTGGTGGCCCGGAGGAGCCCGGCCACGATCGAGATGAGCGTGGTCTTCCCGGCGCCGTTCGGGCCGAGCAGCGCGAAGATCTCCCCGGCGCGGATCTCGAGATCGACCGGGCCGAGCGCGGCGAAGGTGCCGAAGGTCTTGGAGACCCGGTGGATCTCGACGACGGAGGCCATGGGCCCCCGGAATCTACCCCGTAACCGCGCCGCGCGCGCCTGGCGCGCGGCGTCCTGGCCGTCTCCCGGCCGGGGTCCGCCGGCGAGACGCCCGTAAGGAGATCCGACGGGTGCGCCGAGCGTCCGAACGCGCCGCGCGAGCGCCCCAAGGCCGATCGCGAGGTTCCGGCGAAGATCCGCTTCGGCACCGCTCTTGCTCCCGGGAGCCCCGCGCGGCGTGCGTCCGCGCGGAGGAGTACGGATCGTGAATGCCCTGCTCGGCGCCGCCCTCGCACTCGCCCTCGGCCAGGCCGCGCCTCCGCCCCCGGCGCCGCCCTCCGCGCCGCCGGAGCTCACCCTCGACGCGGCGCTCGCCGAGCTCGATCGGCAGAGCCTCACCCTCGCCCAGGCGCGCAGCCGGGCGGACGAGGCGCGCGGGGTCGCCCGGCAGGCGTCGTCCGCCCTCCTGCCGACGCTCACCGCCCAGGGCTCCTACGTCCTGAACAACGCCGCGGCGGAGGTCTCCCCGCCGGGGATGGGCCCGATCGTCATCCAGCCGAAGCACGCCCTCACCGCGACGGGCACCGCCCGCGTCCCGCTCGTCGTGCCGAACGCCTGGTACGACGTCGCGCAGGCGCGCGACTCGGCCCGCGCGGCCGAGGCGAGCGTGGCGGCGACGCGGCTCGCGGTCCGGACGGGGTTCACCCAGTCGGCCCACGGCGCGGCGGCCGCCGAGGAGGTGGTGGCCGCGTCCGAGCGGGCGGTCGAGAGCGCGGCGGAGCTCGCGCGGAGCGCCGAGCGGCGCGTCGCCGCGGGCACGGCGGCGCCGCTCGACGTGCTGAGGGCGCGGACCGAGCTCGTGCGGCGCCAGAGCGACCTCGCCCGCGCCCGCGCCGATCTCGACGGCGCGCGGCTCGCCCTCGGCGTCCTCCTCGGCCGCGAGGGGCCGGTGCGGGTGCGCGTCCCCGAGGTCGGGCCGGAGCCGATCCCGGAGCAGGCAGCCCCGCGCGGCGCCCTCGCCGCCCAGGCCCTCGAGCGCCGGCCCGAGCTCTCGGCCGAGCGCGCCCGGGCGGAGGCGGCGGAGCAGGGCGTGCGGTCGGCGTGGGCGCGCCTCGCGCCGCAGCTCTCCGCCTCCGGGTCGGCCTTCGCGTCCGACGCGCCCTACCCGACCGGCGAGAAGCAGGGCTGGCGCGCCACCCTGGACCTCACCTGGACGCTGTACGACGGCGGCTATCGCTACGGGAAGCGCGACCAGGCCGAGGCGCAGGCCGCCGGCGCGCGCGCGGCGGAGGAGGCGCAGCGGCTCGCCATCCTGCAGGAGGTCCAGGACGGGCTCCGCGAGGTGGAGGTCTCCGGGGAGCGGCTCCGGCTGGCGACGGCCCAGCGGCAGCTCGCGGCGGACGCGGCCGCCTCCGCGCGCCGGAGCTTCGAGGCGGGGGTCGCCTCCAGCCTCGACGTCATCGACGCGAATGACCGCCTCTACGCGGCGGACACCGGGCTCGCCGACGCGCGGGCCCGCCTCGCGCAGGCCCGCCTCGCCCTCGAGCGTGCCGTGGGGGTCGAGCGGTAGGCGTGCTGCGCGCGCGGGGGAACCGGCGTATGTTCTCGGATCGGACGGACCACCACGGCATGCGGGCTCTCCCCGGTCACCGCGAGATCGAGCGCGAGGAGCTCTCCCGGCTGTTCGGGCGCCTCGTCTGGGCCAGGCTCTTCGTGATCCCCGTGTTCGCGGGGATCGCGATCTGGCTCGCGCTCCAGGAGCCGGCGCCGTGGCGGCGCGCGCTGCTCCTCGGGCTCGTCCCGCTCCTCGCCGCGTTCTTCGTCTTCGAGTGGGTGCGCTACCGGCGTCGGGGCTTCACCGACCGCGCGCTGCCGATGAACCTCGGCCTCGCCACCCTCGGGCACCTCGTCGTCTGCTTCGCGACCGGCGGCCTCGACAGCCCGCTCGTCTACGTGGTCCTGCCCATCGCCGTCCTGTCGGCGGTGTTCGTCCGCGCCCCGTGGCACCTCGCGAGCATCGGCGCCCAGGCCGCGGCGGTGTGGGGGTTCGCCGCGATGGGCGCCGCGGGGGCGGTGCCGCTCGTCCCGGCCGCGCTCGGCGGCGGCGCCCGGCTCGGCCCCTCGAGCGCCTACCTCTGGGTCCACGCGCTGGTGCTGAGCTGCACGCTCGCGATGGTCGGCGTGGCGGGGCGGGGCATGCGCCGGGCGTTCGAGGCGACCGTCCACCGCGCCCTCGACGCGCAGCACGAGTCGCTCCGCGCCCACGCGGAGCGGGCGGAGGAGCTGACCGCCCTCTCCGGCGAGATCGCGCACGAGCTCAAGAACCCGCTCGCCAGCGTGAAGGGGCTCGCGGGGCTCCTCGCCGCGGGCGGGCTCGACGGGAAGGCGATCGAGCGGCTCGGGGTGCTCCGCCGCGAGGTCGACCGGATGCAGACGATCCTCGAGGAGTTCCTGAACTTCTCGAGGCCGGTCGTGCCGCTCGCGCTCGGGGAGAGCGACGTGGGCGCGCTCTGCGCCGAGGTGGCGGCGATGCACGAGGGGATGGCCCGCGAGCGCGGGATCGAGATCGCGGTCCGGGCCGCGGCGCTCCCGGTCCGCTGCGATCCGCGCAAGGTGCGGCAGGTGCTCATCAACGTCGTGCAGAACGCCCTCGACGCGAGCCCGCGCGGCGGCGTCGTGGAGCTCGAGGCGGCCCAGGAGACCGGGGAGGCCGGGGGCGCGCGGGTCCGGGTCCTCGACCGCGGCCCCGGGGTGGACCCCACCCTCGGCGAGGCGGTCTTCACGCCCGGCGTCACGACGAAGCCGAGCGGCTCCGGGCTCGGCCTCACCATCGCCCGGTCGCTCGCGCGCCAGCACGGCGGCGATCTCGCCCTCCGGCCGCGCGCCGGCGGCGGCACCGCCGCCGAGCTCACCCTCCCCGGCGGCCCCGCCGAGACGGGCGGGAGGGCCGCGTGATGTCCCCGACCCGCGTCCTCGTCGCGGACGACGATCCGGGCGTGCGTTACACGCTGCGCGAGATCCTCGAGAGCGAGGGGCTCGAGGTGGTCGAGGCGGCGGACGGCGCGGCGGCCCTCGCCGCGTTCGACGCAGCCCCGGTGCCGCTCGTCGTGACGGACCTGCGGATGCCGCGCCTCGACGGGATGGCGCTCCTGCGCGCGCTGCTCTCTCGCACGCCGGCGCCGCGGGTGGTCCTCATCACCGCGCACGGCTCGGAGCGCCAGGCGGTGGAGGCGATGAAGGCGGGGGCCTTCGACTACTTCAAGAAGCCCTTCGACACCGACGAGCTCCTCGCCGGCGTGCGCCGCGCGGTGGAGGCGGTCCGGCTCGCCCACGAGAACGAGGCGCTCCAGGGCGAGCTCGCCCTCGCGCGCACCCTGGTCTTCGCCTCCGAGCCGATGCGCCGGCTCGCGGTGCTCGTCGCGCGCGTCGCGCCGAAGGACGTGACCGTGCTCCTCACCGGCGAGAGCGGGACGGGCAAGGAGCGGGTGGCCGAGGCGATCGTCCGCGCCTCCCGGCGGAGCGCCGGCCCCTTCGTCCGGTTCAACTGCGCCGCCCTCTCCCCCGAGCTCGCCGAGGCCGAGCTGTTCGGCCACGCGCGGGGCGCCTTCACCGGCGCGATCCGCGCGCGCCCGGGGCTGTTCGGCGAGGCCGACGGCGGGACCATCCTGCTCGACGAGATCGGCGAGCTCGCCGCCGGCGCGCAGGCGAAGCTGCTCCGGGTGCTGCAGGAGGGCGAGATCCGGCCCGTGGGCGAGGACCTCCCGCGCCGGGTCGACGTCCGGGTGATCGCCGCGACGCACCGCGATCTCGAGGAGCGGGTCCGGGCCGGCGCGTTCCGCGAGGACCTCTTCTACCGGCTGAACGTCGTCCACCTGCGGATCCCGCCCCTGCGCGAGCGCCCCGAGGACGTCCCGGTGCTCGCGCGCCACTTCCTCGAGCGCTACGCGGAGCGGTTCGGGGTGTCGCCCCTCGTCGTCCCGCCGGCGCTCCTCGACCGGCTCGCGGCGCACTCCTGGCCCGGCAACGTGCGCGAGCTCGAGAACGCGCTCGAGGGGCTCGTGGCGCTCTCGCCGCCGGACGGCCTGGATCTGTCGCTCCTGCCGGGCGGCGTCGCCGGGGGCGCCGCCGCCGAGTCGCCCCCGGGGCCGCTGCCGCTCAGGCAGCGCGTCGAGGCGTACGAGCGCGGCCTCATCGTCGAGGCGCTCCGCGCCGCGCGAGGGAACCGGAGCGAGGCGGCGCGCCGCCTCGGGATGTCCCGCGTGACCCTGCACGACAAGCTCCGGAAGTACGGGCTCGCCGGGGGGGAGGACGAGCCCGAGCGCGGCTGAGCCCAAGCCGCCCCGGCGCCTGATCGAGGGCTCGCCCCAAGTTCCCTCCCGCGCGGAGGCGCCCGGGCGCCCGGCGCTTGCGCATCGTCTCGGCGGATGACGCCCGCCGCCGTCCTCGCCGCCGCGCTCCTGGCGCAGGCCCCCGCGCCCCCGGACCTGTCGCTCCACCCCGGGGAGCGGTTCGGCCCCGGCCGCGCGCTCGAGCAGGGGCCGTTCACGGACGGTGAGCTGATCGGGGCGAGCGTCGGCGTCCTCGCGGGGGACGCGGCGGTGTTCGGCGTCGCGTACGGGATGTTCCACCTGTTCACCAGCGGCACGGTCTCGCCGACCGCCACCCACTTCCGGAACGCCGCCGTCGTCCTCGCCGCGACCGCGCTGATCCTGCCGCCGCTCGGCGCCACGGTGGGCGGGAGCGTCGCCCGGGTCGGCCCGGCGCGGGGCGCGCCGTGGAAGGCCTTCCTGCTCTCGCTGGTCGGGCACGCCATCGCGCTCGGCGTCGGCTACGGCGTCGCGCCGAGCTACTGGGCGATCCTGCCGGTGCAGGTCGCGACGATGAGCGCCGCGACCTCCTTCGGCCTGCACTGGGGGCGCGCGCCGCAGGAGCGCCCGGTCGCCCGGCCGGAGGCGGCGCCGACGAGGCGCAGGGCCACCGGCGCGGAGGTGGCCGCCTACCTCCCGCCGCTCTGTCTCGACGAAGGGTGAACGTCACGGGCGCCGGGGCGTGCCTCCCGGCCTGGCCCGGGGGCGCTCGCACAGGAGCGCTGCGCGCCCACCTTCGCCCACCCCGTTTGTGTACCTCCAGGGCCCCGGATGGGCTAGATTGCCCCGGCCAGCGTGCCCCCGGCCGCTCGGCTGCAATCCAACCATCGGAGGATTCGATGAAGAAGCTCGTCGTCGCACTCGCCGCGCTCGCGCTGGCGGCCCCCGCGTTCGCGCAGCAGGATCCGGCTTCCGCCGGCAACTCGGGCAACCGCTCCACCATCGGCCTCGGCGTCGCGATCACGCCGCTCGAGCCGAACACGGTGGCCGCGGGCTCGTTCGCCCGCACGATCGAGGTCTACGTCCCGATCCAGATCGCCCCCGTGCTCCGGCTCGAGCCCTCGGTCGGCATCCACACGAACGACCAGCCGAACGGCGGCATCGACACGCGTGACGTCACCATCGGCGCGGGCCTGTTCGTCCAGCAGCGCGTCGCCCCGGCGGTCGATCTGTACGCCGGCGGCCGCCTCAAGCTGAACTTCGCGCACGTGGACACGCCCGTGGGCGACGACTCCGGCACCGACTTCCTGATCGCGGCGGCCGCGGGCGGCGAGTACTACCTCGTCCCGAAGTTCTCGGTCGGCCTCGAGGCGCAGCTCGGGTACTACTCGAACTCGTCCGTCTCCGGTGACGACTCGGGCCTGTTCACGAACGGCCTCGCGTTCCTCCGGGTCTACTTCCTGTAGATTCCGCAGGTCGCTCGACCGCGCACCGGGCCCGTCGCTCCTCGCGAGCGTCGGGCCCGGTCCTTTCGAGGCTCCCGCCTGCCCGCGCCGTCCGCCTGGATCCGGCAGGCTCGCGCCCGCGCACCTGCCGGCCGGCGGCTCGAGGCTTGTGGCCGAGCCCCGGACACGTTAATGGTCGGCCGCCCCGCCCGTCGAGGGGCGCCCTCCCGTGAGCCTCGTCGCCGCCACCGAGCTGTCCCTCGCCTACGGTCCGAAGATCCTCCTCGACCGCGCCGCGTTCGCGATCGGGCCGCACGACCGGATCGGCCTGGTCGGCGCGAACGGCACGGGCAAGTCCACGCTGATGCGGATCCTCGCCGGGCAGCTCGCCCCCGACGCGGGCGAGCTCACCTTCCGCCGCGGCGCCCGGGTCGGCTACCTCCCGCAGGACGTGGCGGCGCTGCCGGACCTGCCGCTCGTCGAGGCGGTGCTCGCGAGCGTACCCGGGCGGTCCGCGCTCGAGGACCGGCTCGCGCACGCCGAGGCGGCCCTCGCGGCGGCGCGCGCCGAGGCGGAGCAGCTCGAGCTGGCCGGCGCGCTCGCGGAGCTGCACGACGAGCTCGAGCACTTCGAGGAGCACTACGGGCGGCGGCGCGCCGAGCGGATCCTCGCCGGCCTCGGCTTCGGGCCGGAGGACGGGGACCGCCCGGCCCGCACGCTGTCCGGCGGCTGGAAGATGCGGGCGGCGATGGCGGGGCTCCTCCTCCAGGACCCCGACCTGCTCCTCCTCGACGAGCCCACCAACCACCTCGACGTCCCCACCCTCACCTGGTTCGACGCCTTCCTCCGCGCCTCGCGCAAGGCGCTCCTCCTCGTCAGCCACGACCGCGACTTCCTGAACCGGCAGATCGACCGGGTGCTCTCGCTCGAGCTCGAGGGGCTGCGGAGCTACGCCGGGGACTACGACGACTACCGCCGGCTGCGCGCCGAGGAGGAGGAGCGGCTCCTCGCGCAGGCGGAGCGGCAGGAGGCGAAGCGCGCCCAGCTCGAGCGGTTCATCGAGCGGTTCGGCGCGAAGGCGACCAAGGCGCGCCAGGCGCGGTCGAAGGAGAAGCTCCTCGAGAAGATGGACGAGGTGCAGGTCCTCGACCACCGCGACACGCTCCGCTTCCACTTCGCCGAGGCGCCGCGCTCCGGGAAGGAGGTCCTCCGGCTCCAGGGCGTGCGGAAGGCGTTCGGGCCGCGCGTCGTGTACCGATCCCTCGACCTCGCGATCCCGCGCGGCGAGCGGATCGGCGTCATCGGCGCGAACGGCGCCGGGAAGACCACGCTCCTCAAGCTCGCCGCGGGCGAGGCCCGCCCCGACGCCGGCGAGGTGCGGCTCGGGCACTCGGTGATCCTCGGCTACTACGCCCAGCACCACTTCGAGAAGCCGGAGCACGAGGCGGACGGCCTCTCCCGCACCGGGACCCTGGACCCGGACCGGACCATCCTCGACACGCTCTGGGATCTCGTCCCGGACCGCGGCGAGGCGTACGTCCGCTCCATCGCGGGGTCGTTCCTCTTCTCCGGCGAGGACGTCGAGAAGAAGGTCGGCGTCCTCTCCGGCGGCGAGCGCGCCCGGGTGGCGCTCGCGAAGCTCCTCCTCGTGCCGGCGAACCTGCTCGTCATGGACGAGCCGACGAACCACCTCGATCTCGACTCGTCCGAGGCGCTCATCGAGGCGCTCCGCGGCTACGACGGGACGATCCTCTTCGTGTCGCACAACCGGAGCTTCCTCAACCAGCTCGCCACGGCGATCTGGGAGGTGAAGGACGGCGGCGTCGTCCCCTCGCCGGGGAACCTCGACGACTGGCTCTACCACCAGCGCCAGCTCGAGGCCGCCGCGGCGCTGGAGGGACCCGCCGCGACCGGCGACCGCGGCGCCCCGGGCCGGAGCGCCGGCGCGGAGGCTGCGCCCCGGAGCGAGCGGGAGCGACGGCGGGCCGAGGCCGAGGCGCGGAACGCGCGCGGACGCCGGGAGAAGCCGCTCCGCGACGAGATCGCGAAGCTCGAGGCCGAGATCGCCCGGCTCGAGGCGGAGGGGAAGGAGACGACCGCCGCCCTCGCCGACCCCGCGCTGTACCAGGACTTCGCCCGGGCGAAGCCGCTCATCGAGCGGCAGGCCGCGACCCAGGCCGCCCTCGAGCAGGCGTACGCCGCGTGGGAGGACGCCCAACTCCGGCTGGAGGCGCTGGGCCGGGAGGCGGGGTGAGGCGGCGCCCTGATGATCATTCATCACATCGCCCCAGCCCCGCATCCGCTCCGCGAGGGGTTTCGTGCTGGGGGGCCGCAAGTACGAGCGTGCCTGCACGGCAAGCGTGGGCTGGCTCGGGAAGGAGGTGGAGGCCGGGGCGCCATCCGCGGGCGGCGACCGGAGTGACGAGATCGGCCCCGAAGAAGCCTGTGCTTCACCGGCATGCTGAGGCGCTCGCCACGGTCTCGATCGGCCACCGTCGCGACGGCGGCGGGAGAGCTGAAGCAGGTCCAGTGGCCGCTCGTCGGCCCGGTCAGCGTCGCCCGAAGAGCCGGGCCGGCCATCCGCTCACCCCGATCGCTTCTTTTTCACCGCGCACCGCGGCGCCGTTCCCGTTCGCGCGGCAGGTGCGGAGTCGAAGAGCTCACCGTTCGACCGTCGCCTGAATCGGTCCATCAAGGCCTCCCCGAAGACCTTCCGAGCGGCGAGCTGGTTATGAAAGAAACAGAGAAGGTGAATGTTCTCGACCGTGGGCGGGCCGCCCAGGGCCTCGGCTTCGCGGTGATCGAACTCGAGCAGGTAGGTCGAGCCGCAGATGCCGCCGGAGTCGAGGGGGTACTGGCAGCGACCGCCGTCGCGGATCCAGACGGCGCGCTTCACCTCGGCGGAGAGGTGCTCCGGCTTCGAGGGGCGGCGCTTCGCGAGCGGCTTCTGCACGAGCCCCTTCCGCTTGGCGCTTCGGGCGAGGAGGAGGTCGAGGCCGACCTCGAGGATCTCCTCCGTGGTGGCGCCGAAATGCGAATGGGAGAGCGCATCCCGCGCGGCGGCGAGCTTCGCGAGGAAGCGGCGGGAGACGTTGAAGTGGAGCCGCCGGAGGTCGGCGCTGAGCGGCTCGATCGATTCGGCGCGGGCCTCGCGGGAAGATGGGGCGTGCGCCGCAGCGCGCGGAGAGTTGGCATCGACAGGGTTTTCCGGCGAACCTCTCGCCTCGAGCAGCTCGAGCGGTGCCGCCGTGACGATGTTCGGAGCCGCGACCGGGCTCGCCGCAGCCGCGACCTCGAGACGCGGAACGGCCTCCTCCGTGGCCGGGGCGCGCACCGCCGTCACGACCTCGCGACGCGGCGCCTTCTCGACCGGCTTGATCTCGGCCGCAACCTCCGCCGCCTCGTGCTTCGAGCGGTGGAAGAACCGCGGCAGCACCTCGACCCGGTTCTCGGGCGAGATCACCTTCGCGAGCTCAGCGATGCTCGAGATGCAAAGCCTCCCGTCGCGCAACGGCTCGATGACCTCAGGGAACCGCTGCACCAGCTCGGCGGCGGTCTTCCGGTAGAACGCGGCCCCCTTCGAGAGCCCGAGCTCGCGATGGAGGAACCAGAACAGGCTCGAGTAGCCGAGCTCGACCCAGAGCCGCCGGCGATCGAAGTCGGCGAGGGCGACCAGGAAGTCGGCCATGCAGTCGTGCTCGCGGCGGAGGAGCTGTGATGGCGACACCCACTCGCATTGAGCTGCTGCGGCGCACGCTGCCTGCCTGCGCGGGGCAGACTCCTCCCTGCGCTGCTCGACGTGCCAACAGGCACGCCTGCGCCGCTCGGTCGTCGTGTGCCCCCGCTCGGCGACGGCATCGTGTGCCTCGCGACGCTCAACGCAAGCGGGTGGCGCCATGGAGGCGGGCGGAGAGATCGCGTGCGTGCATGAACCAATGGTCTCACGGGATTTCACGACCTCCCCAGGCGCACGCATTCGCGCCTGGACGCGAGAACGGGAACGGTCCCTCGCGCCTCGGCTCCGCGCAGACTCGCGGCGCACGGCGCCCCCGCGACGCTGCGAGAAAGGCCTATTCGAACGACCTGGGCTCGCGAAGCGTCACCCACCGGAAAATCCGTCAACAGCCGATTGGTGAAATCGGGGTTCCCGCGAAAGGGCTGCGGCCCACGCTCACCGTGAAGCCACCGGCCGCCTCGCGAACGGGCGGCAACGCGACGGGCGACTCAGGCCATGGTGCCGGCGGAAGCTCGTAGCGCTATCGGTGAAACGCGGGCCTCTTCGGGGCCGATCTTGCGCAGACGATCCCCACGCACTGCGGCGCCTCGGCCTCTCCATCTTCCCGAGCCCAGACCACTCGTCCTTCAGGGCCGTTCGCCTGCACGGTCCCTCCTCGAAGGGCCTGCTCTCCGCCCGAGATGGTGTTGAACCCAGAGGGCGGCGCCTGCGGCGCGGTCCTAGATCTGAAGGCCGAGCCGCAGCGTAGCCCCGATGGTCGTGCCGCCCAGATCGTAGGAGCCCGCGCTCCGCGCGCTCCCGACCGTCACCGGCAGGCCCTTCGAGTTCACGTCCCAGCGAACGAACCCCCAGACGCCGGCGAAGAACGGTCCGTCGCCGAGCTGGATCCGGATCCCGGGGCGCAGGCCGACGTAGAAGAACCACTGGTCCGTCGAGCTCGCCGTGACGATCCGCGGGTCGCTGACGAAGTCCCCGTAGCGGTGCCCGCCCGCCTCGACCAGCAGGTCGATCTGGACGGGCGCCAGCGCCAGGGCGACCCCGCCCAGCCCCCCGATCGCGGTCTGCGACGCGGTGTGGCGCCCGAACGTCGTGTCGGCGATGGCGCCCAGCTCGAGCCCGCCGAGGTTCAGCAGGACGTCGCCGCCGGCGAGCTGCAGCGAGCTGTCGAAGAGGTTCGGCGCGCTCTCGGCGCCGCTCACCGCCGCGTGGAAGCTGGTCGAGGGTGGCCGCTCGACGCCGTAGAAGCCCTCGATCGAGAGCTGCGCGAGCGCCGCCCCCGGAGTGAACAGCGCGACGGCTGCGACCAGCCACGCCTTGCGGGTTGCCATGTCCTCGTCCTCCTCGTGACGAGCCGACCATCGCGCGGACGTCTTCCGTCACGCCGGTGCGTCCTCGGGCCGGCTCGCCCGGACGGATCTACCAGCGACGATCGCGGGCGCCGCACCACGCCGGGTCCATCGGCGGTCCAGCGAGCGCCGCCCGCGAGCGCGCCGCGCTACTTCACCGCCCGGATCGCCGCGTCGTAGTCCGGCTCCTGGCCGATCTCCGGGACGAGCTGGCGGTAGACGACCTGGTCGCGCTCGTCGAGCACGATCACCGCGCGGGCGGTGAGGCCGGCGAGGGGCCCGTCCTGGAGGAGGACGCCGTAGTCCTTCGCGAAGTGCTTCCCGCGGATGAGCGAGAGCGGGACGACGTTCTTCAGCCCCTCGGTGGCGCAGAAGCGCTTCTGGGCGAAGGGGAGGTCCGCCGAGACGACGAGGACCACGGTGTTCGGCAGCGCGCCCGCCCGCTCGTTGAACTTCCGGGTCGAGGTGGCGCACACGGCGGTGTCGAGGCTCGGGACGATGTTCAGGATCTTCTTCTTGCCCTCGAACTTCGCGAGCGTCACGTCCTCGAGGTCGCCGGTGGTGAGGGTGAAGTCCGGCGCCTTCGCGCCGACCGCCGGCAGCTCGCCGTTGGTGTGGATCGGGTTCCCCTTGAACGTCACCTGGGCCATCGCTGATCGTCCTCCTGCGGCGCGCCCGAGCGGCGGCCGCGCTGATATCCACGTTCCGTGCACGCGGCGACGGGCTCGCGCCGGGCAGGTCCAGTCCGGGCATCGAGTGTAACCAGGGGGGCCGGCGGGCGCTCGCGGGAACACGCGACGCCCCAAGGGGCACGCATCCGTGAACCCTGCCCGTCACCGTCACCGGCTTCCCCGTCACCCGTGAACCGGATTCCGTGGCCCGTGGCCCCATCCCGTGGTCCGACCACACCGTCGGATCACGGACCACGGTTCACGGGCCACGGGAAGCGGGAGGCGGGCACGGAGGACCGGTCACGGTGCACGGTCACGGTCACGGACATCGGGTCGGCGTCCGGGTGCTGGGCGTGCGGGCGGGACCGGCGTGGTCGCGGGTCACCCCGTCCTCACCCCGCGCAGGAGCGGCGACGGCGTGCCGGGCACCACCAGCCAGAGCTGGTGCGCAGCGCGGGTGACCGCGACGTGGAGCCGGCGCCGGGCCTCGTCGGCGTCGGGGTAGGCGCGGGCGGTGACGTCCGGGACGACGACGTAGTCGAACTCGAGCCCCTTCACGCTCGCGACGTCGGTCACGTCCACGCCCGGCCGGAACGTGAGCTTTCCGTCGAGCGCGAGGCGCGCCTCGGGGAGATCGGCGAGGAGCCGGTGGATCCCGCGCGCCACCTCCGGCGCGTGGCAGATGACCGCCGCCGAGGCCCGCGGCTCGCGCTCGAGCAGGTCGCGGAGCGCGCCGGCCAGGAACAGGTGCGCGTGCGCCTCGGTGGGGAAGTCGAGCCGCGACACCGGGGCGCCGTCGCGGCCCGCGCGCGGCGGCGCGGCCGGCGCGAGCGGCCCCAGGATCGCCCGGGCGACCTCCGCGATCGGGCGCGGGCAGCGGTACGTGGTCTCGAGGCGGACGGTCGCCGCGCCCTCGGCGCCGAGCGCGGCGAGCGCCTGCGGCCAGCCCGCGTACGACGAGAACGTCTGCTGGCTCTCGTCGCCCGCGAGCGTCGCGCTCCGGCCGGCGAGGTGCCGCCCGAGCACGTACAGCTCGAACAGCGAGACGTCCTCCGCCTCGTCCACGACGAGGTGCGCGGTCCGCTTCCCGGAGACCCCGGCGCGGAGCGCCGAGAGGAAGAGCAGGAGCGGCAGGTCCTCCGGGTCGAGCGTGCCGGAGACCGCCGCGGGCGTGTCCTCGTCGATGGGCTTGCCGTCGAGCGTCTCGCGGCGGTCCGGGTCCACGCCGGCGAGGAGGTCGTCCGAGGGCGGCGCGAGCTGGAGCCGCGTGTGGCGGATGGTCTCCTCGATGGCGGTCGTGGGGAGATCGCCGGCCGCCGCGCGGACCACGCCCTCGAGGAACGCCCGGTCCACCAGGAGATCGCCGAGCTCCCGGCGGAGCCGGAGCAGGGGCGGCTTCTCCCGGGCGAGGTGCGGGCGGCGCCGCAGGAGCTCGAACAGCGCCGGGTGGCGCTTCAGCCGCGCGACGAGCGGCGGGGTGTCCGGGTAGAGGCGCGGCGGCGGCGCGCCGAACGCGCTCTGGAAGGCGCCGCGCGACCACGCGTCGAGCGTCCGCACCGGCGCCTTCTCGAGCCCGAGCGGCTCGAGGAGCCGCGCCGCGAGGCGGGCGAGGCCGACCTCCGGGACCACCACCTGGAGCCGGCCCGGCGGGAAGCGCCGCGGGTCCTCGAACGCGATCCGGGCGAGCCGGTGCAGCGCGACGGTCGTCTTGCCGCTCCCGGCGGAGCCGAGGACGAGCAGCGGCCGGTCGGCGGGCGAGGCGATCGCCTCGAACTGCTCCGGGTCGAGCAGCGCGGTGAGCTCGGGCGCCGCGGCGCGGCCGTGGACGCCGGCGCCCGTCCCGAGCGCCCCCGCCCGGGCCGCGGTCCCCTCCCCGCCCGCCAGGGCGGCGATCTCGGCGGCGGCGCTCCGCCAGCGACCGTCGGCGCGCCGCGAGAGGGCCCGGGCGCCGGCCGAGATCCGGACGAGGACGCCGCGCTCGACGACCACCACGCGGCGGGCCTCGACCACGCCCGCGGAGATCCGGCCCGGGAACGCCTCCTCGAACTCCTCGCCCTCCCGGTAGCGGTAGAAGATCCCGGCCACCGGGGCGAAGCGCCAGTCCACCACCCGCACCCCGGCGGCGCGATCGACGAACGTGTGCCGGCCGAGGCAGTAGTCGCGGACCTCGCCGCCCTCGCGCACGCGGAGGTGGGCGAAGTACGGCGCGGCGGGATCCGGGAGCGCGCCGCCGCGCGTCCGCTCCATCACCGCCCGCACGAGCCCCATCTCCTGGAAGACGGTGGGCAGGTCCTTGGGCATCGACTCGAGCGCCTCGTCCCGGAGCTCCCGGAGGCGCGACACCAGATCGCCCTCGCCGCGCAGCGCCGCCCGGCGCTCCGCGAGGGCACGCTGGACGGCGGCGAGGACCGCCTCCTCCTCGGCGACGAGGGCTCGCTCCGCCGCGGAGAGGTCCGCGACCTCCGGCGCGACCGCGCGCTCTGTCCGGTTCGGGCTCAAGATCGATAAGCTGTAAGCCGATCCGCCGGGCGGCGCACGGGCACGCGCGCGGAGCGCGCATCCTACCCTCGCCCGCGAGGGCGGCCAGCGGAATCGCCGGCGCCCGGCTCCGCCGGCCCGCGCGCGAGAGGTCCCTTTCTTCCCGGCCGCCGTCCGGTTAGGTTCTGCCCCGCATGGAACGTCCCGAGCCACGGGTGGCCGGCGTCCCCGCCGGCGCGGTGGCGATGCGCCACGTGCTCCGGGACGGCGCCGAGGCCCTCGACGCCGTCGCGGTGGAGGAGCCGCTCGAGATCCGCGTGGACGGCGACCGGATCGCCACGACCATGCGGACCCCGGGCGCCGACCACGACCTGGCGCTCGGCTTCCTCCACGCGGAGGGGATCATCGCCGGGGCCGAGGACGTCGGCTCGATCTTCCACTGCGGCCGGCTCGGCGACGAGGGCTACGGCAACGTGCTCGACGTCACCTCGGCCGGCGGGCACCGGATCGACCCGGAGCGGATCCTCGACAGCCGCCGGTTCATCCCGGTGAGCAGCGCCTGCGGCGTGTGCGGCCGCGAGGCGATCGACCGCCTCCTCGCCCGCGTGCCGGAGGTCGTGGCGGAGCGCCGGATCGATCGCGCCCTGGTCGCCGGCGCGATGGACGCGCTCCGGACGCGCCAGCCGGTCTTCCAGCGGACCGGCGGCCTTCACGCGGCGGTGCTGGTGGACGCCGCCGGCGCCGTGCTCGCCGCGGCCGAGGACGTCGGCCGCCACAACGCGGTGGACAAGGTCGTCGGCGCGCTGCTGCGCGAGGGGCGCCTCGGCGCGCGGGCGCCCGAGGACGGCCGCCCCGCGCTCCTGGCGGTGAGCGGGCGGGCGGGGTTCGAGATCGTCCAGAAGGCCGCGGTGGCGGGCGTCCCGGTCGTCGCGAGCGTCTCCGCGCCGTCGTCGCTGGCGGTGGACCTCGCCGTGCGGGCCGGCGTGGCGCTGCTCGGGTTCGTGCGCGGGGATCGCATGAACGTCTACGCGCACGCCTGGCGGCTCGATCCTGCCGCGCCGCGTCGCCGCTGAGAGCTCGTCGAAGAATTCGACGAGCTCTCAGGCCGACCCGCGTGAGCGGGGCGGCGGGTGGGGTGAAGCGCCCGAATTCACTTCGGGCGCGAGGGGCGGGCGACGGCCCGCCCCTCCGGATGGTCAAGGCCCGTCGATTGTTCGACGGGCCTCGAGCCCGCGTTGCCTCTTGGCGTGCGCCCCCCCAGCTTCTCCGCCGGGGGGAATTTTCCATGGCCAAGGTCCCGATCCTGAGCGAGTGGCCCGTGCTGCGCCAGCTGCGGGCGGGCGACGCGTCGGGCCTCGGCGCCACGGCGGCGAGCGAGCGGACGCGCACCCTCGCCCCGCGCACCGCGTCCGCGGACCGCGTCGCGCGCTCGGTCTGCCCGTACTGCGCCGTGGGCTGCGGCCAGCTCGTGTACGTGAAGGACGGGAAGATCATCGACCTCGAGGGCGATCCCGACTCCCCCGTGTCCCAGGGCTGCCTCTGCCCCAAGGGCGCCGCGACCTTCCAGCTCGTCACCGGCGCGCACCGGATGGAGCACGTGCTCTACCGCCGGCCGGGCGGCACGGCGTGGGAGCGGATCCCCCTCGACCGAGCCCTCGACATGGTCGCCGAGCGGGTGAAGCGGACGCGCGACGAGACCTGGCAGGAGCGGATCGAGGAGCCCGGCGCGGAGCACGAGGGCGCCCTCGTCCGGCGCACGCTCGGCATC
This sequence comes from Anaeromyxobacter oryzisoli, assembly GCF_022690765.1. Lineage (GTDB taxonomy): Bacteria > Myxococcota > Myxococcia > Myxococcales > Anaeromyxobacteraceae > Anaeromyxobacter > Anaeromyxobacter oryzisoli. Next base: position 32,606 of record NZ_JALCZA010000032.1, read on the forward strand.
GCCCACCTCGGCGGCGCGACGCTGGACAACGAGGAGAACTACCTCATCAAGAAGCTCTTCAGCGCCCTCGGCGTGGTGCAGGTGGAGAACCAGGCGAGGATCTGACACAGCTCGACGGTCCCCGGTCTGGGGATCTCGTTCGGCCGCGGCGGCGCGACCACCTTCCCGGCGGATCTGCAGAACTCCGACTGGATCGTCGTGCAGGGCTCGAACATGGCGGAGTGCCACCCGGTGGCGTTCCGCTGGGTGATGGAGGCGAAGAACCGCGGCGCGACCATCATCCACGTCGATCCGCGCTTCACCCGGACGAGCGCGGTCGCCGACCTGCACGTGCCCATCCGCCCCGGCTCGGACATCGCGTTCCTCGGCGGGATCATCCACCACGTGCTCGAGCACGACCTCTGGTTCAAGGAGTACGTCGAGCACTACACGAACGCGGCGACGATCGTGGACGAGGGGTTCCGGGACACCGAGGACCTCGAGGGGTTCTTCAGCGGGTTCGACCCGAAGACGAACAAGTACTCCTGGGAGACCTGGACCTACGAGGGCGTGGACGGCGTCGTCCCGGCCGCCGGGCACAAGGAGGTGTACGGCGAGAAGGGCGCCGGCCGGCACGACCTCCGCGGCACGAAGATGCTGCAGCGGAAGACCGATCCGACGCTCCAGCACCCGCGCTGCGTGTTCCAGCTCCTCAGGAAGCACTACGCCCGGTACACGCCGGAGCTGGTCGAGGCGACCTGCGGCATCCCGCGGGCGACGTTCCTCCGGGTCGCCGAGACGCTCGGCCGGAACTCGGGGCGGGACCGGACCGGCGCGTTCTGCTACGCCGTGGGGTGGACCCAGCACACGGTCGGGGTGCAGTACATCCGCACCGCGGCCATCCTGCAGCTCCTGCTCGGCAACATCGGCCGGCCCGGCGGCGGGATCATGGCGCTCCGCGGCCACACGTCGATCCAGGGCTCGACCGACATCCCCACCCTCTTCGACCTGCTCCCCGGATACCTGCCCATGCCGCACGCGGTGCTGCCGGACCGGGGCCTCGACCAGTACGTGAACAACAACGCGGCGGGCGTGGGCTGGTGGAGCGAGCTCCGCAAGTACGTCGTCTCGCTCTGCAAGGCCTGGTTCGGCGCCGCCGCCACCGCGGAGGACGACTGGCTCTTCGACGCGCTCCCGCGGCTCTCCGGCAACCACTCGCACATGACGACCGTCGCCGAGATGGCCGACGGGAAGGTGAAGGGCTACTTCGTCATGGGCGAGAACCCCACCGCCGGCTCGATGAACGGCGCCCTCCACCGCGAAGGGCTCCGGAAGCTCGACTGGCTGGTGGTCCGCGACTTCGCGCTCATCGAGACGGCCGAGTTCTGGCGCATCGCGCCCGAGATCGAGCGCGGCGAGGTTCGGACGGAGGACATCCGGACGGAGGTCTTCTTCTTCCCCGCCGCCGCCCACACCGAGAAGGATGGCTCCTTCACCAACACGCAGCGGATGCTGCAGTGGCACGAGCGGGCGATCGAGCCGCCCGGCGACTGCCGGAGCGACCTCCACTTCGTGTTCCACCTCGGCCGCCGGCTCAAGGCGCTCTACGCGGGCTCGCACGCCGAGCGCGACCGCGCCATCCAGGCGCTCACCTGGGACTACCCGACCCGCGGCGCGATCGAGGACCCGAGCGCCGAGGCGGTGCTCCGGGAGATCAACGGCTACACGGTCGCGGACGGCGAGCCGGTGCCGGGCTTCGCCGAGCTGGAGGCGGACGGCTCGACCGCGTGCGGCTGCTGGATCTACTCCGGGTGCTACAAGGACGGCGTGAACCAGCCGGCGCGGCGCAAGCCGCAGTCCGAGCAGCACTGGGTCGCGCCGGAGTGGGGGTGGGCCTGGCCGGCGAACCGCCGCATCCTCTACAACCGCGCCTCCGCGGACCCGGAGGGGCGCCCCTGGTCGGAGCGCAAGCGCTACGTCTGGTGGGACGAGGAGAAGAAGCTCTGGACCGGCTACGACGTCCCCGACTTCGTGAAGGACCGGCCGCCGTCGTACCGCCCGCCGCCGGAGGCCACCGGGATCGCGGCGCTCTCGGGGATCGATCCCTTCATCATGCAGGCGGACGGGAAGGGCTGGATCTTCGCGCCGTCCGGGCTGATCGACGGGCCGTTCCCGACGCACTACGAGCCCGAGGAGTCGGTCGTCGAGAACCCGCTCTACCCGCAGCAGTGCAACCCGACGCGGCTGGAGTGGAACCGGCGCGACAACCCCTACCACTCGGCGCACCACGATCCGCGCTTCCCGTACGTGCTCACGACCTACCGGCTCACCGAGCACCACACCGCGGGCGGGATGAGCCGCTGGCTGGGCTGGCTCTCCGAGCTGCAGCCCGAGATGTTCTGCGAGGTGTCGCGCGCCCTCGCCGCGGAGAAGGGGCTGCGGAACGGCGGCTGGGCCACGATCACCACCGCGCGCGGGGAGATCGAGTGCCGGGTCCTCGTGACCGACCGGCTCCGCCCCCTCCGCCTGAAGGGCCGGGTCGTCCACACCATCGGCCTGCCGTACCACTGGAGCTACGTCGGGCGCGTGCGCGGCGACCCCGCGAACGAGCTCATCCCGTTCGTCGCGGACCCGAACGTCTCGATCCAGGAGTCGAAGGCGCTCACCGGCGACATCCGGGCCGGGCGCCACTCGCGAGGGAGGCGCGCCGCGACCGACGGCGTGGAGCTCCGCAGCCCCGAGCCCCGCGTCGCGCCCCCGCGCGACCTGCCCGGCCGCCGCACCGTCCTGCGCGCGCCGCCCGTCGAGCCGAAGAGGTGACCCATGCCCGAGGTGGGGTTCTTCACCGACACGACGCTCTGCATCGGCTGCAAGGCCTGCGAGGTCGCCTGCAAGCAGTGGAACCAGCTCCCCGACGACGGCTTCGAGTTCACCGGGATGAGCTACGACAACACCGGCCAGCTCGGCGCCTCCACCTGGCGGCACGTGGCGTTCGTCGAGCGCCCGGCCGAGCTGCCGGGCCAGGGGAGCCCGCGGGACGGCGTCGAGGCGGGCCACCGCGCCTTCGCCGAGCTCGCCCCGCTCGGCCAGGCCGCGCCGACGAGCCTCCTCCACGACATCGCGCCGACGCAGCTCCGGACGCCGGTGTCCCTCGGCCCCACCCAGGAGGCGCTCGCGGGCTTCTCCTGGCTGTTCCTCTCCGACGTCTGCAAGCACTGCGAGCGCGCCGGGTGCCTCGAGGCGTGCCCCACCGGCGCGATCCTCCGCACCGAGTTCGGCTCGGTGTACGTCCAGCCCGACGTCTGCAACGGCTGCGGCTACTGCGTCTCGGCGTGCCCCTTCGGCGTCGTCGAGCGGCGCGCGGACGACGGCCGCGCCTGGAAGTGCACGCTCTGCTACGACCGGCTCGAGGGCGGCCTCGTCCCGGCCTGCGCCAAGGCGTGCCCCACCGCCTCCATCCAGTTCGGCCCGCTCGACGCGCTCCGCGCGCGCGCCGCGGAGCGGGTGGATCAGCTCCGGGCGCGCGGCGTCGAGCAGGCGTACCTCTACGGCGAGGACGCGGCGAGCCAGCCCGGCACGCAGGGGCTGCACGCGTTCTTCCTGCTCTGCGACGAGCCCGAGGTGTACGGCCTGCCGCCGGATCCCGTGGTGCCCACCGCGAAGATCGTCCGGAGCTGGCGGGCGATGGCGACGGGCGTGCTCTCGCTCGCGGCGCTCGCGCTGGGCGCCGTCTTCACGGCGAGGAGGGTGTGACGATGCTGGATCCGCTCCAGGAGGCGCAGGCGAGCCGGGACCGCCGGGACATCGACCCGCGGGTGGGCGCGCTCCTCGGCGAGGCCGCCGCGCAGCGGGTCCGCGCGCGCGCGCCGGCGCCGCGCCGCGAGCCGGAGCGGCCCACGCCGGCGCAGGAGGCGGCGCCGTGGATCGAGGAGGGGCCCTCGTACCACGGCCTGCCGGTGCTGAAGGAGCCGGTGTGGGGGTGGGAGATCCCGACGTACTTCTTCACCGGCGGCCTCGCCGGCGCGACGGCGGTGCTCGGCGCCGCCGCCACCCTCGCGGGCGGGCGCGGCACCGGGACGCTCGTGCGCCGCTGCCGCCTCGTCGCGGCCGGCGGCGCGGCGCTCTCCGCCGCGCTCCTCGTCAAGGACCTGGGGCGCCCGGGCCGGTTCCTCGGCATGCTCCGGGTGTTCCGGCCGACCTCGCCCATGAACATGGGCACCTGGATCCTCTCTGCCTTCGGCGCCTGCGCCGGCCTCGCGGCGCTGCCCGCGCTCGCGCCCGGCGCCGCCGCGCTCGCCCCTGCGGCGGACGTGGCGGCCTACGGCGCGGCCGCCCTCGGCCTGCCGCTCGTCGGGTACACCGGGGTCCTCATCGCGAACACCGCCGTCCCGGTGTGGCAGCAGACCCGCAACACGCTGCCGATCCTGTTCGCCTTCTCCGGCGCGGTGAGCGCCGGGGGGCTCCTCGACCTCTGGGGGACGCCGGGCGCCGGCGGGGAGATGGCGCACCGCTTCGGCCTCGTGGCGAAGGGCGGCGAGCTCGCCCTCTCGAGGGCGCTGCACCGCGAGGCGCGGATCGTACCGCGCGTCGAGCGGGCGCTGCGGACGGGCCGCGGCGGCGCGCTCCTCGCCGCGGCGCGCACCCTGCTCGCCGCCTCGGCGCTCCTGGACCTGCTGCCGGGGCGCGGATCGAGGCTCCGCCGGGCCGCCTCCGGCGGGCTCGCGCTCGCCGGCACGCTGGCGATCCGCCTCGGCGTCGTCGCCGCGGGCCGGGCCTCCGCGCGCGATCCGCACGCCACCTTCGAGATGCAGCGGGCCGGGCGCGGCGCGGCCGAGCTCGCTAGGAAGGAGGAGGCCGCCCCCGGGGAGGCCGCCCCCGCGATGCCGTCGATCCCCGGCGTCGACGCGACCGGGAAGGAGTCGTCGCAGCATGGAGCCGCTCCCTGACGCCTCCGCGGCCCCCGCCCGCGGGGCCGACGACGCGCTGGCCGACGCCCAGGGCCGGCTGATCCGCTACCTGCGGATCTCGCTCACGGATCGGTGCAACTTCCGCTGCACGTACTGCTCGCCGGCGGAGCACGAGGCCGCCGACGGCCTGCTCTCCCGCGCCGAGCTCGCGCACCTCGTCCGGCTCTTCGCCGGCCTCGGGGTCCGCCGGATCCGGCTCACCGGCGGCGAGCCCACCCTCCGCAAGGACGTGGTGGAGATCGTCGCGGACGCGGCCGCCACGCCTGGCGTCGAGGACGTCGCCCTCACCACCAACGGCCACCGCCTGGACGAGCTGGTCGGCCCCCTCGTGCGGGCGGGGCTCGGCGCGCTCAACGTGTCGCTCGACACCCTGCGGCCCGAGCGGCTGCACGGGGTCTCGGGGAGGGGCGCGCGGCTCGAGCGGATCCTCGCGGGCCTCGACGCGGCGGCCGGCCGCTTCCGCTCGCTCAAGCTCAACACGGTGGTCATGCGCGGGGTGAACGAGGACGAGCTCGCAGCGCTGGTCCGCTACGCCTGGGATCGCGGGGCGCTGCCGCGCTTCATCGAGCAGATGCCCTTCGGCGGCGGCGCGCCGGTGCCGCTCGCCGAGGTCCGCGGGCGGCTCGGGGCGGAGGGCTTCGCGCTCACCCCCGACCCCTGGCGCGGCTGGGGCCCGGCGCGGCACATGCGGGCGCGCGACCGGGACGGCCGCGAGGGGCTCGTCGGGTTCATCGGGGCGATGACGGAGAACTTCTGCGAGGGCTGCAACCGCGCGCGCGTGACCGCCGACGGCGGGTTCCAGGCCTGCCTGGGCGGGCACGACCGGCCAGATCTGAGAGCCCTGCTGCGCGCCGGGGCGGACGACGCCGCGGTCGTGGCCGCGGTGCGCGGCGCGCTCGCGCGGAAGGCGCCGCGGCATCACATGGAGGAGGCGGGCGCGGGGCTGGTGCTGCTGCCGATGCGCGGCATCGGCGGCTAGCCCGGGGGGCCCGCCTCGGGGAGGGGGATCGACATGACGTCGAATCGCTGGGTGATCGCGGTCGCGGGCACCATCGCGATGGTGTGCCTCGGGACCGTCTACTCGTGGAGCCTCTTCACCGAGCCGCTCGTCGCGGCCTTCCGGTGGTCCAACTCGACCACCACCTGGGCCTTCGCCCTGGCCATCTTCTTCCTCGGGGTCGGCGCGATCATCGGCGGGCGCTGGCAGGACCGGCGCGGCCCGCGGCGGGTGGCGATCACCGGCGTCGTCCTGTGGGGCGTCGGCAACATCCTGGCCGGCCTCGGCACGGCCCGGCTCGGCGCGCCCTGGATCTACGCGACCTACGGCGTCCTCGGCGGGCTGGGGCTCGGCCTGGGGTACGTCACGCCCGTCGCGGCGGTGACGAAGTGGTTCCCGGAGCGGCGCGGCTTCGGCAGCGGCATGGTGGTGATGGGCTTCGGGCTCGGCGCGTTCGTCTACAACAACGTCCTGAAGGCGATCCCCCCGTTCGCCGCGGTCTCGAGGGAGGCGGGCCAGGTGCTCGCGGCGCGCGCCGGCGGCTCCACGGCGACGCTCTCCGCCGGCTCGACCTCGACGCTCATGCGGACCTTCTTCTGGTCGGGCGTGATCTTCGCCGTCGTCGGCGGGCTCTGCGCCTCGCTGGTCCGGAACCCGGTCGCCGCGGGCGCCCCGGCGCAGGCGACCGCGCCGGCCGCCACCGTCGCGGCCGCCCGCGACTACCCGCCGTCGGAGGCGCTCCGCACGCCGCAGTTCTGGGCGCTCTGGGCGATGCTCTTCCTGAACGTCACCGCCGGGATCCTGTTCATCTCGAACGCCGTGCCCATCATGCGCGAGCTGACCGGGGTCGAGCCCGGGACGGCGCTCGCGGTGTACGGCTTCATCGCGCTCTTCAACGGGCTCGGCCGGTTCTTCTGGGGGGCGCTCTCCGACCTGCTCGGCCGGAACCTCGCCTACGTCCTCATCTACGGGACGCAGGTGGTGATCTTCTTCGTGGTGGGCGGGATCCACGCGCTCCCGGCGGTCGCGACGCTCTTCGCGATCGTGCTCCTCGACTACGGCGGGGGCTTCGGGACGATGCCGTCCTTCACCGCCGACTACTTCGGCACGAAGTACATGGGCGTGAACTACGGGTGGATCCTCCTCGCCTGGGGCGTGGGGGGGATCGTCGGGCCGATCTTCGTCGCGCGGGTGAAGGACGTGACGGGGACGTTCTCCGGCGCGCTCCCCGTCATCGCGATCATGCTGCTCGTCTCGATGGTGCTCCCCATCGTGACGCGGCGGCCGGGCGCCGCCCGCGATCGCGCGCACCGCTGGCAGCACCTCGTGCCCCCGCGGCGCGTGCACGCGTGAGGTGGCGGCGGGGTGGCGGCGAGGCCGGGCCGCTCGGGCCCGGCCGCGCCGCTCGCGGCGCTACGGCGGGAGGACGGTCTCGCCGTACGAGAGGTACCGGTCCACCGCCTGGGCCGCCTGGCGCCCCTCGCGGATCGCCCACACCACGAGCGACTGCCCCCGGGCCATGTCGCCGGCGGCGAAGATGCCGGGCACGCTCGTCATCTTGTGCTCGTCGGTCCACACGTTGCCGCGATCGTCGAGCTTCACCCCGAGCTGCTGGAGGAGCGGCTTCTCGGGGCCGACGAAGCCGAGGGCGAGCAGCACGAGGTCCGCGGCGATGATCCGGTCGGTGCCCGGGATCTCCTTCGGCCCGAAGCGGCCGTCCGGGCCCTTCGTCCACTCCACCTCGACGAGGTGCAGCTCCTTCACGCTCCCGCTGCCGCCGCCGAGGAAGCGCTTCGTGAGGGCGCAGAAGCGGCGCGGGTCGTGGCCGAAGACCGCCTTCGCCTCCTGCTGGCCGTAGTCGGTCTTCAGGACCTTCGGCCACTGCGGCCACGGGTTGTTCGGCGCGCGCTCATCGGGCGGCCGGGCGAGGATCTCGAGCTGGGTGACGCTCGTCGCGCCGTGGCGGATCGCGGTGCCCACGCAGTCCGTGCCGGTGTCGCCGCCGCCGATCACCACGACGTGCTTCCCCTTCGCGGAGATGTACTGCCCGTCGGCGTGGTTCGAGTCGAGGAGCGACTTCGTGTTCGCGCGGAGGAAGTCCATCGCGAGGTGGATGCCCTGCAGGCTCCGCCCCTCGATGGGCAGGTCGCGCGCCTGGGTGGCGCCGCCGCAGAGGACCACCGCGTCGTAGTCCCGCGGGAGCCGGTCGGCGGGGATGTGCTTGCCGATCTCGGTCTCGGTGACGAAGCGGACCCCCTCGTCCGCCATCAGCTTCACGCGGCGCTCGACCACCCGCTTGTCGAGCTTCATGTTCGGGATGCCGTACATGAGCAGCCCGCCGATCCGGTCCGCCCGCTCGAACACCGTCACGGCGTGGCCGGCCTTGTTGAGCTGCTGCGCGCAGGCGAGGCCCGACGGGCCGGAGCCGATCACCGCGACCCGCTTGCCGGTGCGGACCGACGGCGGCTGCGGCTTCACGTAGCCCTTCGCGAACGCGTGGTCGACGATCTCCTGCTCGATCATCTTGATCGTGACCGGCGGGTCGTTGATGCCGAGCGTGCAGCTCCCCTCGCACGGCGCGGGGCAGACGCGCCCGGTGAACTCGGGGAAGTTGTTCGTCTTGGCGAGGCGGATGTACGCCTCCTCCCACAGGCCGCGGTAGACGAGGTCGTTCCACTCGGGGATCAGGTTGTTCACCGGGCAGCCCGACGCCATGCCGGCGATGAGCTTGCCCGAGTGGCAGAACGGGATCCCGCAGTCCATGCAGCGGGCGCCCTGCTGGCGGAGGGTCTCCTCCGAGTACGGAGGGTGGTCCTCCTTCCAGTCCTTGATCCGCTCGAGGGGAGCCCGCTCGTGCTTCGGCTCCCGCGGGTACTCCATGAATCCGGTCGGCTTTCCCATATCGTTCCGAGTGCGCTGAGCGTCGGCGCGCGGGGCGCGCCGAGGTCGAAGTTAGTTGCCGCCCACGCGCGCCGCGGCGTGCGTGTTCTCCTCGAACGCCGCGAGCTCCGCCTCCTCCCGCGAGAGCCCCTTCTCGCGCATCCGCGCCTGCGCCTCGAGCACGCGGCGGTAGTCGTGCGGCATCACCCGCACGATCTTCGCCAGCGTGCCGCGCCAGTGGGAGAGCAGGCGGCGCGCGTAGGCGCTCCCGGTGAGCGCCACGTGCTGCTCCACGAGGGCCTTCACCTCGGCGATCTCCGCCGGGTCCTCGAGCGGCTCGAGGCCGACGAGCTGCGTGTTGCAGCGCGACGCGAACTGCCCGTCCACGTCGAGCACGTAGGCGACGCCGCCCGACATGCCCGCCGCGAAGTTCCGGCCCGTCGACCCGAGCACGACGACCTTGCCGCCGGTCATGTACTCGCAGCCGTGGTCCCCGACGCCCTCGACCACCGCCGAGACGCCGGAGTTCCGGACGGCGAACCGCTCGCCGGCGAGGCCGCGGATGAACGCCTGGCCGCCCGTGCCGCCGTAGAGGGCGACGTTCCCGACGATGATGTTCTCCTCGGGGACGAAGGTCGCCTCCGGCGGCGGGAACACCACGATGCGCCCGCCGGAGAGCCCCTTGCCGCAGTAGTCGTTCGAGTCGCCCTCGAGGACGAGGGTCATCCCGGTCGGGATGAACGCGCCGAAGGACTGGCCCGCCGAGCCCTTGAAGTGGAAGTGGATGGTGTCGTCCGGCAGGCCCGCCGCGCCGTAGCGGCGCGTGACCTCCGAGCCGGTCATCGTGCCCACCACGCGGTTCGTGTTCCGGATGGGCAGCGTCGCCCGGACCGGCTGCTTCGCGTCGAGCGCCGGCTTCGCGAGGTCGAGGAGCACCGTCGCGTCGAGCGTCTTGTCGATGCCGTGGTCCTGCGGGATCTGGCAGGTCCGCCCGTAGTGCTTCGGCACCGTCGGCTTGAAGAGGATCCGGCTGAAGTCGAGGTTCCGGGCCTTCCAGTGGTCGATCGCCCGGCGCATCTCGATCCGCTCGGACCGGCCCACCATCTCGTCGATGGTGCGGTACCCGAGCTCGGCCATGTACTCGCGGACCTCCTGCGCGATGAACCGCATGAAGTTCACGACGTGGGCCGGGTCCCCGGTGAACCGGGCGCGGAGCCGGGGATCCTGGGTCGCGACGCCCACCGGGCAGGTGTTGAGGTGGCAGGCGCGCATCATGATGCAGCCGAGCACGACGAGCGGCGCGGTGGCGAAGCCGAACTCCTCGGCGCCGAGGAGCGCGCCGATCACCACGTCGCGGCCGGTCTTGAGCTGCCCGTCCACCTCGACGACGATGCGCGAGCGCAGGTCGTTCATCACCAGCACCTGGTGCGTCTCGGCGAGGCCGAGCTCCCAGGGGATGCCCGCGTGCTTGATCGAGGTGAGCGGCGAGGCGCCCGTGCCGCCGTCGTGTCCCGAGATCAGCACCACGTCGGCGTGAGCCTTGGCGACGCCGGCGGCGATGGTGCCGACGCCGACCTCGGCCACGAGCTTCACGCTGATGCGCGCCCGGTGGTTCGCGTTCTTCAGGTCGTGGATGAGCTGCGCCAGGTCCTCGATCGAGTAGATGTCGTGGTGCGGGGGCGGCGAGATGAGCCCCACGCCCGGCGTGGAGTGCCGGACCTTGGCGATCGGGGGGTAGACCTTCCCGCCGGGGAGCTGGCCGCCCTCGCCGGGCTTCGCGCCCTGCGCCATCTTGATCTGCAGCTCGCGGGCGTGGACGAGGTAGTCGCTCGTCACCCCGAACCGGCCGGAGGCGACCTGCTTGATCGCGGAGTTCTTCGAGTCGCCGTTCGGCAGCGCCTCGTAGCGCGCCGGGTCCTCGCCGCCCTCGCCGGTGTTCGACTTGCCGCCGATGCGGTTCATCGCGACGGCGAGCGCCTCGTGCGCCTCCTTCGAGATCGACCCGTAGCTCATCGCGCCGGTCTTGAAGCGGCGCATGATCGACTCGACCGGCTCGACCTCGTCGATGGGCACCGGCCGCGTGCCGGGGAGGAGGTCCATGAGGCCGCGCAGCGTCGCCAGGGTCCGCGACTGGTTGTCTACGAGCGCGGTGTACTCCTTGAACAGCTTGTAGTCGCCGGAGCGGCACGCGTACTGGAGCTTGTGGATCGTCTCCGGGTTGAACAGGTGGTACTCGCCGCCCGCCCGGTACTTGTACTGGCCGCCGGCGGGGAGGCTCGTGTGGTAGATGGGCCGCTTCGGCGGGAAGCCGCGCTCGTTGCGGAGCCGCGCCTCCTTCGCCACGACGTCGATGCCCACGCCGCCGACGCGCGTCGCGGTCCAGGTGAAGTACTCGTCGATGAAGTCCTGGTTCAGGCCGATGGCCTCGAACACCTGCGCGCCGTGGTAGCTCTGGACCGTGCTGATCCCCATCTTGGAGATCACCTTCACGATCCCCTTGTTCACGGCCTTCACGTACTTCTTCTCGGCCTCCTGGGCCGGGCCGGGGATGAGCCCCTGCTGCACCTGGTCGTGGATGGTCTCGAACGCGAGGTACGGGTTCACCGCGGAGGCGCCGTAGCCCACGAGGAGCGCGAAGTGGTGCACCTCGCGCGGCTCGCCGGACTCGAGGATGAGGCCGATGCGGGTGCGGGTCCCCTCGCGGATGAGGTGGTGGTGCACCGCGGAGACCGCGAGGAGCGACGGGATGGGCGCGTCGTCGGCGTCGTGGCCGCGGTCGGAGAGGATGATGATGTTCGCCCCCTCGGAGATGCACTCCGAGGCCTTGGCGCGGACGTCCTCGATCGCCTTGCGGAGCGCGGCCCCGCCGCCGCTGGCGCGGAACAGGATCGGGAGCGTCACCGCCCGGAGCCCCTTCGAGGCGGCGCCGCCGTCGAGGGCGCGGATCTTCTCGAGCTCCTCGTTGCGGATCACCGGGGTGGGCAGCGCGAGCTGGCGCGCGGACTCCGCGGTCGGCTCGAGGAGGTTGCCCTCCGGGCCGACGGCGGTCTCCACCGCCATGATGATCTCCTCGCGGATCGCGTCCACCGGCGGGTTCGTGACCTGCGCGAAGAGCTGCTTGAAGTAGTTGAAGAGCGGCTGCGGCTTGTCCGACAGGACCGCGAGCGGCGTGTCGGTGCCCATCGAGCCGATCGGCTCCGCGCCGTCGGACGCCATGGGCGTGATGAGCATCTTCACGTCCTCGGCGGTGTAGCCGAAGACCTCCTGCCGCCGGAGCACCGTCTCGTGGTCCGGCTCGATGACGCGCGCCGGCTTCGGCAGCTCGTCGAGCCGCACGGTGTACTGCGAGAGCCACTCGGCGTACGGGTGCTCCTCGGCGATCCGCTCCTTCAGCTCGTCGTCCGAGACGATCCGCCCCGCCTGCGTGTCCACGAGGAAGAGGCGCCCGGGCTGGAGCCGGCCCTTGGTGAGGATCCGCTCGGGCGGGATGTCGAGGACGCCGACCTCGGACGCCATGACGACGAGGTCGTCCTTCGTCACGTAGTAGCGGCTGGGGCGCAGGCCGTTGCGGTCGAGCACCGCGCCGACCCGGATGCCGTCGGTGAACGCGATGGACGCCGGGCCGTCCCACGGCTCCATCAGGCAGGAGTGGAACTCGTAGAACGCCCGCTTGCTCGGGCTCATCGTCGCGTCGCGGCTCCACGGCTCCGGCACCATCATCATGATGGCGTGCGGCAGCTCGCGGCCCGAGAGCGTGAGCAGCTCGAGCACGTTGTCGAACATCGCCGAGTCGGAGCCCTCGGTGTCGACGACCGTGAGGATCTTCCCGAGATCGTCGCCGAAGAGCTTCGAGCGCATCATCGACTGGCGCGCGTGCATCCAGTTGACGTTGCCCCGCAGCGTGTTGATCTCGCCGTTGTGCGAGATGTAGCGGTACGGGTGCGCGCGCGACCACGACGGGAACGTGTTCGTCGAGAACCGCGAGTGCACCATCGCGAGGCCCGTCGCGATCGCGGGCTGGGCGAGGTCGAGGTAGAACTCGCGGAGCTGCCCGGCGTTCAGCATCCCCTTGTAGACCAGGGTCTTGTACGAGAGCGACGGGACGTAGAAGTGCGTCCGCCCCGGGATCGCCGAGCGGGAGATCCGCTTCTCGACGAGGCGGCGGACCGCGTAGAGCTTGCGCTCGAACGCGGCGGCATCGGGGACGTCCGGGCCGCGGCCGACGAAGATCTGACGGATGACGGGCTGGCTCGCGCGGGCGGTCGGGCCGAGGGAGGCGTTGTCGGTGGGGACGTCGCGCCAGCCGAGGACCCGCTGCCCCTCGCCGCGGACCACCTCCTCGAACGCCCGCACGCACGCGTCGCGCCCCGCCTCGTTCGGCGGCAGGAACACCATCCCGGCGGCGTACTCGCCCGGCCCCGGGAGCTTCACGCCGAGCTTCGCCGCCTCGGCGGCGAGGAACGCGTGCGGCGTCTGGACGAGCAGGCCCGCGCCGTCGCCGGTGTTCTTCTCGGCGCCGGCCGCGCCGCGGTGCTCGAGGTTCACGAGCACCTGGAGCGCCTGCTCCACGATCTGGTGGGAGGCGCGGCCCTTGATGTCGGCCACGAAGCCGAACCCGCAGGCGTCCTTCTCGTCGTGCGGATCGTAGAGGCCCTGCCGCGGGGGATATCCAGTCTCGATCATCTTCACCGTCGTCCTTCGTGGAAAGCGGGCCGCGACCGCGCGCGAGGTTCGCGCTCGGCCGATGCCATCGAGGGCTGTTCGGGATGGATCACCCTGCGTTCCACGGATCCGCCTCGCCGGACCCGCGGGCGCCGCGTCCACGCCACGGACGCGCGCACGACTCGTCTTCGAACATGGAAGGGTCAGTTTTGCCAACCTGCCCCTTCATCGTCAAGCCCCGGTCACTGCACGGTTTTTGGGCTTGCTGCCTCGTTTTTGGGCAACCCCTCGGCCGGTTGCGCGCGCGAGAGGCGGACTCCAACATCGATCCGGGGGCTCGCAGTGGAGTGGCCACAGCTCGATCTGCCGATCCGGCCGCCGTTCCCGCCGATGGAGGCGCGGCTCGCGGAGGCGCTGCCCGCCGCCGGCGACTGGCAGTTCGAGCCGAAGTGGGACGGCTTCCGGTGCCTCGTGTTCGTCCAGGGCGCCCGGGCGGCGCTCCAGTCGAAGGCCGGCCAGCCGCTCGGCCGCTACTTCCCGGAGCTGGTCGAGGCGGTCGAGGCGATCCCCTTCCACTCGCTCGTGCTCGACGGGGAGATCGTGATCCCGACGGAGGGCGGCTCGTCGTTCGAGGCGCTCCTCCAGCGGATCCACCCCGCCGCGTCCCGCGTCCGGCGCCTCGCCGCGGAGACGCCGGCCCGGTTCGTCGTGTTCGACCTGCTCGTCGGCCCCGACGGGAGGGACCTCACCGGCGAGCCGATCGAGGTCCGCCGGTCCGTCCTCGAGCGGATCATCGGGCGGCTCCCGACCGCCTTCGTGCTGTCGCCGGCGAGCCGGCTGCGCAGCGACGCCGAGGCCTGGCTCCACGGCGTCGCGGGGACGGACGGCGTCGTGGCGAAGCCGCTCGGCCATCCGTACCGGGCCGGCGCGCGCGACATGGTGAAGGTGAAGCGCGAGGAGACGCTCGACGCGGTGGTGGGCGGCTTCCGCCGCGGGCAGGAGGGCGGACCGCCCGCGTCCCTCCTCCTCGGCCTGCTCGACGAGGCGGGGCGGCTCCAGTACGTCGGCCATACCACCCTCGCCCATCGCGACCGGGAGGCGTTCGCGCGCCTCCTCGCGCCGCTCTCGGATCCCGCGAGCGACGCGGCGCGCCACGCGGGGCTCGGCTTCACCGGAGCGGCGCCGGGCGGCCCGTCGCGCTGGGCGCGCGACCGCTCGACCGAGTGGACGCCCGTCGCGCCGACGGTGGTCGTGGAGGTGTCGTACCGGCACGCATCCGAGGGGCGGCTCCGCCACGGCGCGCGGTTCGTGCGGCTCCGGCCCGACAAGTCGCCCGAGCTGTGCACCCTCGACGCGCTCGATCCGCGGATAGACCCGATCGTCCCACCGTGACGGCGACGCGGCACGCCCGCGGACCGTGATCCCCTCCGCCGCACGCCCGCGGACCGTGATCCCCTCCGCCCTGGGGGCGTGGCCGGCCACGGTCGGTGAGGTCGGTCGTCGGTCGGCCATGGTCCCTCATGGCTGGCCCTCCCTCCGGCTCACAGGGCCCCTGCGGGCACATGCCGCATGCCTTCGGGGAAGGGGATACCCGGGCGATCGGTTACCTTCGCGTCCGTGCCCGGGCCGGGACCTTCCGCCGCGCAGCGTTTGCGCCGCCCCTCCCCCGCTCTGCTTTTCCTGCGGGGTTCCGGGCGAGTGGAGCGTCGGGTTGTCATCGATCACATGAGCTTGGACGCCTTCCGCAGGGCACGCCGCTTGCTCGACGGGGCCGTCACGGAGGTCACAACTTGAACTCGAACGCATCATCTCCACCCCCGGCGGCCGGGGCACCCGCCGCGGGCTCGGCCACCGACCTCGAGGTCCGGGTGACCGCGATCCTGGTCACGGCGGCGGTCCTGCTCGGCATGGTGCTGCAGGTCTTCATCCCGCCGGGCCCCGTGACCCTCGTCGCCGCGAGCGTGCTCGCCGGCGCGGTGCTGATCGTCGTCTCGCTGCTGGCGCCGGGACGCCTGCGGGCCACGCTGTCCGGGTTCCGGTTCACCTCCACCCTGCTCGTGGTCCTCGCCGTGATGGCGATCGGCGGGACCCTCATCCTCCAGGGCAAGCCGCCCGAGGAGTACGCCACCCGCTACGGCGGGTTCGGAGCGATCATCGTCGCGCTCCGGCTCGACGACATCTTCCACGGCCTGCCCTTCGCGCTCGTCATGGCGCTCTTCGTCGCCGCGGTGATCTCGTCGGCGACGCTGCGCTGGCCGGTGAAGGCCCGCAACGCCGGGTTCTTCATCGCCCACGTCGGCCTCCTCACCTCGCTCGTCGGCGCGGGCGCGTCCACGCTGCTCGCGCGCCGCGGGATGATCTGGCTGCCGGAGGGCGGGGACTCCGCCAGCGCGGTGATGGTCGAGAAGGGGCCGACCGCGGGGCAGCCGGCGCCGCTCGGGTTCGACATCCGGCTCGACAAGTTCGACCTCGATCGGTACGCCTCCGAGTACCGGATCGGCTTCTACGTCGCCGAGCCGGGCCGCGACGAGCAGGGGCGCGAGGTGATGGCGACCCGGCTCAAGACCAGCTTCGACGCCTGCGCGGACGGCGCCCGCTGCCAGAAGCCCGACACCTCGAAGCACGTGCTCCCGGGGGGCGACACCTTCCGCGTGAAGGCCTGGTACCCGGACTACGCTCGCGTCGCGCGGCCGACGGGCATCGAGCACGGCACCCTGTCGAACCAGTGGCGGAACCCCGCGGCGCTGGTCGAGTGGACCGTGAACGGCCAGACGCGCGAGGAGCTGGTGCTCGCGTCGCGCCCGCAGTGGCTGCTGGTCCAGCCCCCGCGCTCGGCGCTGCTGTTCGAGAAGCGCGAGGAGGAGGCGAAGGCGTACACCTCGCACGTGACGGTGACGCGCAACGGCGAGACCCGCACCGGGATCGCCACGGTGAACGCCCCGCTCACCGTCTTCGGCTGGACCTTCTACCAGAACTCGTACCAGCCGGCCGGCGGGCCCGGCCACATGATGAGCGGCCTCGAGGCGGTGCACGACCCGGGCGTCCCGTGGGTCTTCACCGGCTTCTTCCTCATCAGCGTGGGCGTCGCCTACATGTTCTACGTCGAGCCGCGGCTCAAGGCCCGCAAGTCCGCCGCCGCCGCGGCCGCGTCCACCACCGCCCGGGCCGCGTAGGAGATCCCTGACATGCTCCAGTACGTCCTCGCCGAGCACCCGTTCTTCGTCGCCACCGGCGCGCTGTACGCCGCCGCGATGGCCTTCTACGCGGCCGCCTGGAGGTCCACGAAGGCGCTGGTGGGCCGCGTCGGCACCGCGCTGATGTGCGTGGCGCTCCTCGCCAACCTCGGCCTCATCGTCCAGCGCTGGATCGAGGCCGACCGCGCGCCGTTCAAGTCGCTGTTCGAGTCGCTGGTGTTCTTCGCGTTCACCACCGGCGTCGTGTACCTCGTGTGGGAGCGGCTCTACCGGACGCGCGTGTTCGGCGCGATGGCGATGCTCCTCTCCCTCGGGATCATCGGGTACGCGCTCTCGAAGTGGGACGCGGAGATCGTGAAGCTCCCGCCGGCGCTCCAGTCCGCCTGGTTCGTGCCGCACGTGGTCGTCTACTTCGTGGGCTACGCGGCGGTCGGCCTCGCGGCCGGGCTCGCGGCGATCCAGCTCCTCGCCCCGCGCGTCCCGCTCGTCCAGCGCATCGTCTCGATGAAGGCGGGCACGATCCTGAGCGGCGAGGCGCTCGACCTCGACAAGATGACGTACGAGCTCGTCCGGTTCGGGTTCGTGCTCCTCACCGTCGGCCTCCTGGTCGGCTCGGTCTGGGCGAAGAGCGCCTGGGGCGACTTCTGGGTGTGGGACCCGAAGGAGAACTGGTCACTCGTGACCTGGCTCGTCTACGGCGCCTACCTGCACCTGCGGCGCGTCCGGAACTGGCGCGGCGATCGCGCCGCCTGGCTCTGCCTCCTCGGCTTCTCGGTGGTGATGTTCACCTACCTCGGGATGAAGTTCCTCCCGACCGCCGACGCGAGCGCCCACGTGTACAGCGGCGAGTAGCGTCCTCGGTCGTTCGTCGTCTCCGCGCCGTCCGGTCACGCGACCGGGCGGCGCTTTCGTTTCGGGGCGCCCGCGGCCGCTGCCCGCGCGCTCGCAGCGCCGCCCACGCGCTGCCGCGCGCGGCGTCCGGTGACGACCCCGGGGCGGGCGGAACCCCCCGGGACGTGGCGCACCGGCCCGTCCCCGACGAGGAGCGGGATCTTCCGCCCACGCTCGCCAACCATTTGCAAGTGCAAGGATGTCGCACGCGATGATGACTCATCGTGCGTCCCGCGGCATCTCCCTGGCGCGCGTGGCATCGCCGGTGCAGCCGCCCATCGGCGCGAAGGCGCGTGGGGGCACGCCCGGTTCTCGATCTCGCCAGCCGCGCACGCGCGAGCCGAGCGGAAGGGAGACGCACCATGACCTGGCTGAACAACCTCAAGGTCCGGACGCGGCTGCTCGCGGTGTTCCTCTTCATGGCCGCCATCACCGCGGTGGTGGGCATCACCGGCATCGAGAACATGGCGACCATGAGCGGGCTGTCCGGCGACATGTACGAGCGCGAGGTCCTCGGCCTCTCGTACGTGAAGGAGGCCGACATCCAGATCTCGGCCCTGGTGCGGGCGGAGAAGAACCTGCTCCTCGCCTCGAGCGAGGCGCAGCGCCGCGAGTTCCTCGAGCGGCACGACGCGTGCGAGCGGAAGGTGCTCGCGGCCTTCGAGAGCGCGGCGCCCCTCATCCGGTCGCAGGAGGGGAAGGACGCACTGGCCCGGGCCCGCAGCGCCTGGGACGCCTACCTCCCCATCAGCAAGAAGGTGCGGGACCTGGCGCTCTCCGAAGGCCTCCAGCTCGATCGTCCCGCGGTCGAGCTCTCGATGGGGCCGGCGCACGAGGCCCTCGCGGCGGTCGACGCCGCCCTCGCCGACGTCGTGAACATCAAGGAGACGCACGCCAAGGCGTTCTACGAGGAGACCCTCGCGCTCTACCGGCAGAGCCGGTTCTACATGGTCCTCCTCATCGTCGGGAGCGTCCTCGCCGGCGTCGTGCTCGGGGTGGTGATCACGACCGGGCTCACCCGGCAGCTCGGCGGCGAGCCGGCCTACATCGCGGAGGTGGCGCGCCGGATCGCGGAGGGCGACCTCACCGTGAAGATGGAGTCCGGGCTCGCCCGGGACACCGGGGTGTTCGCGGCCATGAAGGCGATGGTCGAGAAGCTGACCGGCGTCATCGGCGAGGTGCGCGGCGGCGCGGACGCGCTGACCGCGGCGGCGGGCCAGGTGTCGGTGACCTCGCAGGCGCTGTCGCAGGGCACCGGCGAGCAGGCCGCCTCCGTCGAGGAGACCACCTCGTCGCTCGAGGAGATGAACGCCTCGATCGGGCAGAACGCCGAGAACGCGCGGCAGACCGAGCGGATGTCGAAGGAGGGCGCCGAGCAGGGCGCGGAGAGCGCCCGCGCCGTCGCCGAGACCGTCTCGGCCATGAAGGAGATCGCCGAGCGGACCTCGATCATCGAGGAGATCGCGTACCAGACGAACCTCCTCGCCCTCAACGCGGCGATCGAGGCGGCCCGCGCCGGCGAGCACGGCAAGGGGTTCGCGGTGGTGGCGGCCGAGGTCCGCAAGCTGGCGGAGCGGTCCCAGAAGGCGGCGAAGGAGATCGGCGAGCGGGCCGGGACCAGCGTGAAGGTGGCGGAGCGGAGCGGGCAGCTCATCGAGGCGCTGGTGCCGTCCATCCGCAAGACCGCCGACCTGGTCCAGGAGGTCGCGGCCGCCAGCCAGGAGCAGTCCGCCGGCATCGGCCAGGTCTCGAAGGCGATGGCCATCGTGGACGAGGTCACGCAGCGGAACGCGTCCGCGGCCGAGGAGCTGTCGTCCACCGCCGAGGAGATGTCCTCCCAGGCGGAGTCGCTCCAGCAGCTCATGGACTTCTTCCGGGTGGAGGAGACCCAGGTCGCGGCCGTCCACCGGATCCGCGTCCCGAAGGCCGTGGCGCCGGTGCACCCGGTCGCGCCGATGTCGCTGCCCCACCCGCTGACGTACCCGGCGCATGCCGACGCCGCGGCGGCGGACAGCGAGCGCGGGTTCCACCGGTTCTGACTGCGCGCGCTCGCCCGGAGCGCGTTTCACCCAGGGTCGTGACCTCCCACCCCGGCCGCCGCTCGGGATCGAGCCCCGCGGCCGCCGGGCGCGCCGGAGGCGTCCCGAGGGGACGGGACGCCCGTCGGCGCGCTCGTCCCGCTCGCGCGGGACGCGGGGCGCCACGCGAGGCGGCACGCGGGTTGCGATGGAGCTCCTCCGGGGACCCACGCTGGAGCCCGGGATCGGGCGGGAGGTGACCGGTGGACTCGGAGTGGCTCGTCGTGTTCGGCTCGGCGGAGGGAGATCGCCTCCGCCGCGTGGCGGAGCTCATCTGCTCCTTGCCGAGGCTGTGCGAGGGAGAGCTCGAGGAGTGCGACGCGGGGTACAGCCCTTCGGGCCACGTCCTGCTCGCGCTGCTCCGCTTCGGCCCGGGCGCGCCGGGCGACGCCATCCGGCAGCGGCTCGCGTTCTGGACCCAGCGCGAGCTCGGGCGCGCGGTCGAGCTCGAGCCCGGCGGCCTCGACGACGAGCGGCGGGACGCGCTGCTCGGACAGTGCGAGCGCACCGCCCGCGCGCTCTGGCCGGCGAGCGTCCCGATGGCGCTGGCGGAGCTCGTCGCCGGCGCGGTGCCCGCGCCGGAGCTCGTCGGCCGCCGTCACCCAGTGATGACGGTGGACCTCGACGCGAGCGGCGAGGTCGCCGCGAGCGAGGGGCAGGCCCGGGAGCTCTTCGTGCCGAGCGAGTGGCCGTTGCCGGTCGGCGACACGGTGGCGATGGCGTTCCGCGCGAGCGGTGCGATCCGCTCCTGCGAGGCGCGCGTGACGGCCGCGCCGGAGGGCGGCCCGGACGGCGCCTCGGCAGGGATCGTCCTCGAGCTGCTCACGCCGTCGGCCGACCTGCTCGCCCTCCTCGCCCTCCGCCTCGGCAGCGGGATGCGCCGCAGCCCGCGCTACGACGTGAACCTGGCGGTGCGCGTGACGGAGCCGGGGGACCGCGTCCGGCTCGAGTACGCGACGGAGGCGCAGTTCACCACCGACTACGTCGAGAACCTCTCCCAGGGCGGCGCGTTCGTCCGGACCGACCGGCCTCGGCCCGCGGGGGCCTCGGTGCAGCTCGAGCTGATCCTGCCTCGCGGGCGGGCGCTCGTGCTGCCGGCGGTCGTCGTGCACGCGCGCGCCGGCGGGATGGGCGTCCGGTTCGAGCTCGACCCCGCGCGCGAGGCCGCCCTCGGAGCGGAGATCTCCGAGCTCGCGCACGCGCAGCGCCGCGCCCTGATCGTGGACGACAGCGTTCTCGCGCGACGGCTCGTCGCCGACGCCCTCGGCGAGCGCGGCTTCTCGGTCACCGAGGCGTCCGACGGCCCCGCCGCGCTCCGCGCCCTCGAGGACCAGTTCGACGTCGTGGTCGCCGACCTGATCATGCCGGGGATGGGCGGGGAGGACCTGCTCGCGGAGATCCGGCGCCGCGCGCCCGACGAGGGGCCCGCGGTCGTGCTCGCCTCGGGCCGGCTCGACGACGAGACGCGCGAGCGGCTCGCGACGCTCGGCGCGGACCGGGTCGTGGACAAGAGCCTCGGGCCCGAGGGGATCGCGCGCGAGGCGGCGGAGGCGACGGAGAGCGGCCCCGGCTAAACGAGGGTTCGCGATTCGCGAACACCTTCGGTGTCGCGCCTCGCGCCCTCGTTTAGCCATGTTTACACGGGGGCTGCGCCCCCGCCCCGTCGAGCGAAGCTCGCCGGGGCCCCACCCCTGGCTCCGCGGGGCCCACGCGCGCTGGCGCGCGCTGTCCCGCGGGGAGGGGCGCTGCCCCTCCCCACCTGCGGTGGGGCCCC
>NZ_JALCZA010000033.1 GCF_022690765.1 Anaeromyxobacter oryzisoli
GGGGCCCCACCCCTGGCTCCGCGGGGCCCACGCGCGCTGGCGCGCGCTGTCCCGCGGGGAGGGGCGCTGCCCCTCCCCACCTGCGGTGGGGCCCCTCCCGTGCTCGTCCTCGAATCATCATCGGCCGTTCAGGCGACCCGGGCGCGCGCGTCCCACTTCCCCTCGCGCCGCAGCGCCTCGACGAGCTCGCGCGCGCGCTCCCGCAGCACGAGGTAGTCCGTCTTCGCGACGCGGTTGAGCGGCAAGCCGCCCGGAGGCAACACCTCGACGTGGCTCGGGCGCGCGTACGACGCGACCGCGCCGCAGGCGCGCTGTACTTCGGCGGCGGTGACGGCGGCGCCGGGCGCGACCTCGACGAAGGCGACGATCGCCTCGGTCCAGACCGCGTGCTCCGCCCCGACGCAGGCGGCGGCCGTGACCCGGCCGGCGAGCCCGGTCACGATGGCGTCCTCCACGTCTCCGGGGAACACCTGGAACCCCTTCGGCTTCAGGGTGAGCTGGGTGCGGCCCGCGAGGCGCAGCCCGCGCTCGTCGTACGTCCCGAGATCGCCCGTGTAGAGGATCCCCTCCCGCGACACCGCCCGCGCCGTCGCCTCGGGGTCCCCGAGGTAGCCGAGGAACACCTGCGGCCCGGAGAAGCAGACCTCGCCGATCTCGCCGGGGGGCAGCTCCGCGCCGGCGGCGCCGTCCGGCCCCATCGGCGCGCGGATCGAGATGGGGCAGAGGGCCGTGTCGCGGCCGATCCCCGCCGCGAGGTCCTCCGCGCTCGCGCCCGGCCTGGTGTAGGTGCAGAACCCGGAGGTCTCGGTGAGGCCGAGCCCCGTGCCGATCTCCGGCGCCATCTTCCGCAGCCGCTCCAGGAACGCCCGCGGCACGCCCTGGCCGCCGTAGATCGCCGCGCGCAGGCTGGACAGGTCGAGCTCCGCGTAGCGGCGGTGGTTCCACTCCATGTTGAAGAGGGCGGGGATCTGGCCGACCACCGTCACCCGGTGCTGCTGGATCGCCTCCAGGCTCTTCTCGGCGTCGAAGACGTGGAGCAGGACCGAGGTGATGCCCGCGTACAGCGCGGTCCCGAGGAGCTCGGTCGTGCAGCCGACGTGGGAGGGCGGGAGGTTCACGAGGAGCCGGTCGTCCGGGCGCAGCGCGAACCCGACCGTGAGCCCGATGTTCTGCGTGAGGATGCTCTCGTGCGAGAGGAGGGCCGCCTTCGGCGAGCCGGTCGAGCCGGTCGTGAAGATGACCAGGCAGCCGTCGCGACGGGAGACCTTCCGGCGGGCGCGGCGCACCGTGCCGAGGAGCCGCGACACGACGTAGGCCGACTTCACGCCGCGGGTGAAGTCCTTCACCCAGGTGGCGCCCGGGAGGATCCCCGCGGGCTCCTTCTGGAACTGCACCCAGTGCACGACCCCGGGGAAGGCGCCGACGAGCTCGCGCATCACCGGGAGGAGCGCCGGCGCGCCCGCGTAGAGGTAGCCCCTGGGCCGGAGCTTCTCGAAGCAGGTGCGGAGCTCGCTCGCGCGGAGCCGGAGATCGAGCGGCGCCATCACGACGCCGATCCGGTAGCAGGCGAGGAGCAGGAACACGTGCTCCTTGAGGAGCGGCAGGCTGGTCGCGAGGAGGTCGCCCTTGCGGTACCCGCGCCGGAGCAGCAGCGCGGCGAACGCGTCCGCGGCCGTGTCGAGCGCCTTCCAGGTGACCCGCTCCCCCGTGTTGTGCTCGACGAGGGCGAGGCCGTCCGGATCCCGGCGCGCGTGCGCCGCCACGTGGTCGGCGATGTTGGCGAGGAGGGCGGCGTGACGCTCGCGGCAGGCGCGGTCCTGGGCTTCGGTGTGCATGGAGACGGAGACCTCGGTGCCGTCGCGCCGGTCCCGGGGTGGTCGGCTCGAGCGCGCGGCGGGCCCTGTCCTTACCACGCGGCGCCGCCGGCCGTCATGACGCCACGGCGCGTCGTGACGGGAGACGGCACGACCTCACTTCCTGCCGGCCTGGGTCCTCCCCGCGAGCTGGTACGTCGCGATCCGGCGCCGCTCGTCGCACGCGACGCACAGCCGATGGCCGTCGCGCTCGCGTGCGTACGAGGCGAGGACGCTCTCCCCGCACGCGTCGCACTCGACGGTCTCGAACGTCCGGCTCGGGTTCTCGATGCCGAGCGGGAACACCGGGCTCACGGTGAAGAGCGCCTCGTCGGAGGCCTGGAGGAGCTCCTCGATGACCGTCCCGGCGACGGTCGCGCAGTCCCCGGCGAACTTGCCGCTCGACGAGCAGACCCGGAACCAGTCGCTGCCCTCGATCTTCGCGATCGTGTCGAGGTGGGGGACGACCCGGACCGCACACCCGCGCGCCTGGTCCACGAGTCGCACGCTCGCCTTGCCGTGCGGGATCCGGACGATGAGGTCCTTGCCGAACGTGCAGCCGGTCGCGACCTGGATCCCGTCCGCGAACCCCTGGGCGTAGTGGTCGCTCCCGAGCTCGACGAACGCGAACAGCTCGCGATCGAGCGCGCGGCCGACCCCGAGGCGGGTCATCGCCACGAAGCCCGCCCGGATCCCGAGCACGAGCGGCGGGCACGCGTGCCCGTGCGTCAGCGTCCCACAATCGACGAAGGTGGCGAGCTCGTCCATGGTGATCGGCACGGGCGCGCGCGGAACGCGCACGCTCCCGCGCTGGATGAGAGCCGCCGCAGGGCGCGCCGGTTCGGACGCCGACGCCCTCGGGCGATCCGGCGCCCCGCGCCGCGCCGGCGAAGGTGCCATGCATCGAGCCGCAACGCGGATCCGGCGGAGTATCATCGATGAGATCCCGACCGTACGCCGCCTCTCCCCCCTCCCAGGAGCGCTCGCACATGTCCCTCGCCGACCTCGTGGCCCGGAACCGCAGCTATCGTCGGTTCCACGAGGACGAACCCGTGCCCCTCGAGACGTTGCGCGACCTCGTCGCGCTCGCGCGCCTCGCGCCGAGCACCGGGAACTTCCAGCCGCTCAAGTTCTTCCTGTCCGCGGACCCGGCGCGGAACGCCGCGATCTTCCCGCACCTCGCCTTCGCCGCCCGCCTCCGGGGCTGGGGCGGGCCCGCGCAGGGTGAACGGCCTGCCGCGTACGTGGTGATCCTCGGGGATCAGCGGCTGAAGGCCCAGTCCGGCTTCGGCGTCGACCCCGGCATCGTCGCGCAGACGATGCTGCTCGGCGCGGTCGAGCGGGGCCTCGGCGGGGTCATCGTCGGCGCCGTCAAGCGGGCGGCGCTCGCGCAGGCGCTCGGCCTGCCCGAGCACCTCGAGGTGATGCTCGTCCTCGCCCTCGGCCGCCCTCGCGAGGAGGTGATCGTGGAGGAGCTGCCCGAGAGCGGAGACACCGCGTACTGGCGGGACGCCGCGGGGCGCCACCACGTGCCGAAGCGCTCGCTCGACGAGCTCATCGTGGGTTGAAGCGCCGGCGCCGATCGCGCGCTCAGGATCGAGCGGGCTCCGGGACGGCGCGCGAGGCCCGGGAGGCCGGCGCGCGCGCCAGCGCGACCCGGGCGCGGGTGACGAGCGCGCCGGCGTCCGAGGCGATCGCGGCGACGATCGTCCCGGGCGGAGGCGTCGTGGTCGCCGCGAAGGCGCGGGCCGCCTCGCCGGCGCGGGCCAGCGCGTTCGCCTCCACCTCGGTGAGGAGCCCGCCCGGCACGAGGTGGGCGTGGACCGCCGCGAAGAGCGCCGCCGGGTCGGCGCCGGGATCGCCGCGCGGGTCGAGCGCCCGGCACGCGAGGCTCATCGCGTCCTGGAACAGCCGGAGCGCTTCTCCCGGCTGGCCTGCCGCGACGAGCGCACCCGCGCCGGCCCGCTTGCGCTCGGCCAGGGCGACCAGCTCCCGGCACGACGCGAGAGCGGCGTCGGTGGCTTCGCCGCCAGGCGCGGCGCGGTAGAGGACCTCGGCCCCGGCGAACGGCGAGGAGCTCCCGAGGGGATCGAGCGCCTCGACGGCGCGCGCCGGCAGCAGCACGGCGCCGTCCGTTCCGGCCTCCGCCCCCGCCGGCGCCTCGCCGCGGACCACCCCGACCAGGCGGCCCTCGGGGAGCCTGAGCACCTGCTGGAGCGCGTCGCCGAGCCGCTCGCGCATCGCCGCCACGGGATCGGGCGGCGGCGCCGCGGCAGGGGGCCGACCGGTGGAGGCCGCGAACTCGCCCGCGAGCAGGGTCGCGATCCGGCGCGCCATGGTCGAGCGCTCCAGCTCCACCGTCTCCCGATCGTCCCCCACGGCTGCGGCGGACAGCGCGCGCTTCCCGTCGAGCGTCCTCTCCAGGCGCTCCTCGAAGCTGCCCTCCGACACGAGGAGGACCACGTTCACCGCCTCGCGCTGGCCGAGCCGGTGGACGCGGGCGATGCGCTGGGCGAGCACCGCCGGGTTCCACGGCAGGTCGAGGTTCACGACGTGGCTCGCCGCCTGGAGGTTGAGCCCCACCCCGCCCGCGTCGGTGGAGAGGAAGACCTGGCAGCCCGGATCGTCCCGGAAACGATCGATGAGCCGGCCGCGCGCGCCCGAGGGCACGCCGCCGTGGAGCCGCACGTGCCCGATCCCCAACCGCTCGCACTTCTCCGCGGCGAGCGCCTGCATCCGCTCCCACTCCGAGAAGACGACGACCTTGCGGCCGCCCGCGACGCAGATCTCCTCGAGCAGCCGCTCGAGCTCTTCGAGCTTGGGCGCGCCGACGGTCTCCCCGTCCACGAGACCCGCCGCGTCGCACGCCATGCGCATCCGCTGGAACGCGCGCATGAGGCGTTGCTCCTCGATCGGAGACAGCGGACGTCGCTTCTGGATCGCGAGGAGCCGCCCTACGCGCTCCTCCGCGTCCGCGTGGATCTCCTGTTGCGCGCGGGTCATGGGCACGGTGAGCCGCGAGACGAGCCGGGCCGGGAGCTCGGCGAGCACCTCCTCCTTGCGGCGGCGCACGACCACCGGCGCGATCCGCGCCCGGAGCCGATCCAGGTTGCGGTAGCCGTTGGGGCGACCGCTCTCGTCGAGGCGTGTGAACTCTTCGTTGAAGCGCCAGAGTGGTCCGAACAGGTGCGGGTCCACCACCTGCATGAGGCTGTAGAGGTCGTCGAGCCGGTTCTCGAGCGGCGTGCCGGTGAGGACGAAGGCGAAGCGGCTCCCGAGCCCCTTCACCACGGCGGCGGTTCGGGTCCGCCAGTTCTTGATGCGCTGTGCCTCGTCGAGGACGAGGAGGTCCGGCGCGACCTCGGCGAGCTCGCGCTCGTCGGCGCGGGCCAGCTCGTAGCTCGTGACGAGCACCGGCGGCGCCGCGACGTAGCTCGCCCGCCGTGCCTCGCGGGGGCCCGCCACCACCGCGACGTCATCGGGGCCGAGGCCGGTGAACTGCAGGAGCTCGCGGAGCCACTGGTGCTTCAGCGACGCCGGGCAGACGATCAGCGTGCGCCGCACCTCGCCGCGCCGGCCGAGGTGCACCATCGCCGCGATGGCCTGGGCGGTCTTCCCGAGCCCCATCTCGTCGGCGAGGAGCGCGCGCCCGCGCGAGGCGAGGAAGGCCACACCCTCGACCTGGTACGGGTAGAGCTTCATCCGCAGGCCGGGCTGCTCCGCCCCGGCCGCGCGCACCTCGGCCTCGACCGCCTCGCGCCGCCGCTGGAGGTGCCCGGCCTCGACCGCCCGCTCGGCCAGGCGCGCCACCTCCCGCGGGATCTCGACGCCGGCCTCTATTGCGGCGCGCTCGAGCTCGGGCCACGCCTCCTCGAGCGCGCCGCGCAGCCTGCCGTCCGTCCCGAAGAAGCGTGCCGCCAGGCGTCGCTCCACCGGACGCGCGGCGCCCGCGAGCCGGATCCCGAGCGATTCGGCCGGGTCGAACACCAGGTGGAGGTAGCTCGCCCGTGGACCCTCGGCGAGCGCCCGCTCCACGCGCCGGGGTGCGTCGGCGCGCAGGCGGTGCAGCACCGCCTCGATGTGCTTGCAGGTGCCGAGGAGGTTCGTCTCGTAGTCCGGGCAGGTGCAGCCGTTGTGCGCGTCGTCGAGCGCGCGCAGCGTCACGTCGTAGGCGCGTGAGGACGGGGACGCGACCTGGTACTCCCCGAGGAGCGCGTGCCGCCCGCTCGGCCGCCGCCGGATCTCGAACAATTCGGACGCCCCGCGCGACTCGCGGCGGCGTCGCTCGGCGTCGCGCGGCGACGCGAGCGCCTCCTCGTCCTCGCCTGGCGCGAGCTGCACGTCGCCGATCAGGAGGAGCGCGAGCGCGGCGGCGTGCCCGCACCACGGTTCGCCGCACGTGCACGACGCGGAGAGCCCCTCGCCGCCCCAGGTGAGGCGAGCGCGCCGGACCCGCCGGTCGCCGCCGACGACGACGGCGTCGGCCCGCGCGAGCCGCAGGTCCGGGCGGGACACGCGCCCGTGCTCGACCGCGTCGCGCCCGTCGGCCAGCGCCTCCTCGCGGAAGGCGGCGTACACGACGTCCGGGGTGAGACGCTCCACGAGCGTGGGGAGGCGCGCAGCGGAGGCGAGCATGGAGGGCTCCGGAAGCGAAGGCGATTGACCAGATATCGACGGGGTCTGACGCGGCGGGCGCGCGCCACGTGACGACGCCCTCGACCTGTGCTCTCCTCACGCGCATGAGAGTGGTCGCGTTCAACGGCAGCTCGCGCAAGGAGGGCAACACCGCCACCCTCCTCCGCCGCGTCCTCGACGAGCTCGAGCGGGCGGACATCGCCACCGAGCTGGTCACCCTCGGCGGCCAATCGCTGCACGGCTGCACGGGCTGCCGCCGGTGCGCGGCGCTGCAGACCCAGCGCTGCTCGAAGGAGGACGACGTCGTGAACGCGTGCATCGAGAAGATGCTCGCCGCCGACGGCATCCTGCTCGGCTCCCCGACCTACTTCTCCGACGTGACCACGGAGATGAAGGCGCTCATCGACCGGTGCGGCTACGTCGCCAAGGCCAACCGCGACATGTTCCGGCGCAAGGTCGGCGCGGCGGTGGTCGCGGTCCGGCGCGCGGGCTCGACGCACGCCTTCGACACGATGAACCACTTCTTCATGATCAACCAGATGATCGTGCCCGGGTCCTCGTACTGGAACGTGGGCGTGGGGCTGGAGAAGGGCGACGTGGAGAAGGACGAGGAGGGGCTCCGGACGATGAAGGTGCTCGGCGAGAACATGGCCTGGCTCCTGAAGAGGCTCCGCTGACGCGCGCCGCCGCGGGGGCGGGCCGCGCCTCGCGCCAGGAGCTCGCACGCCCCGCGCCCTCGCCGTCCGGATCGACGCCTCCGTCGCCCCGAGCCACTCGACCGGAGGTCGCGTTCGCTGGTACACCGCCGCCATGGTCAAGGTGGTCGACGCGACGCACTTCCTCCCCGACGGCGAGCTCCCTCCGGCCGGCTCGCCCGTCCGCCGTCACGCCCTCGCCATCGCGAGGTTCGTCGAGTACGGCGGCCCGCTGCACCGCGGCGATTCCTGTTTGACGCTCGTCGAGTGCTCGCTCCGCCCCGGGCGGAGGCCCTGCCGCGGGTTCCTGTGGGTCCACAAGACCCTCGACGATCGCATCGAGGCCTCCTGCCCGAGCTGCGGCGAGCTGCAGTACGTCATCTCGAACTGGCGCGGCACGCTCTGGTCCGACGGGCCGATGATCCTGCCGCACGCACCCGACGTCGAGCGGGCGCACTGACGCGCGCCTCCGCGCCGACGTGAAACGGGCGCCCTGCCGGCCGGATGGCCCTTCCGGGACACCGTCGCCGTCCCCGGACCCGTTTGACACCGGGCCTCCCGGATCCATCTTGCGTCCATGTCTTCGCCCCTCATCTTCCGCTGCCCCAGCTGCGGCGCCATGAACCGCCTGGCGCTGCTCGTCCCGGAACGCCAGCCCGTCTGCGGCAAGTGCAAGGCGGACCTCGACACCTCGGGCCCCCCCGCCCACGTGGACCTCGCCGCGCTCGAGCGCGCGGTCGCCTCGAGCCCCGCCCCGGTCCTGGTGGACTTCTGGGCGCCGTGGTGCGCGCCGTGCCGCGCGTTCGCCCCCGTGCTCGAGCGGTTCGCCCGCGAGCAGGCCGGACGGTTCGTGGTGCTGAAGCTCGACACCGAGGCGAACCCCGCCGCCGGCGCGCGCTTCGGGATCCAGGCCATCCCCACGCTCGTCGTCTTCCGCGACGGCAAGGAGGTGGAGCGCGTCTCCGGCGCGCTGCCGCTCGAGGAGCTCCGCCGCTTCGCGTCCGCCGCGACGTTCAGCGTCGCGACCTGATCGGCCCGCGGCGCCGGGGTCGCGTCCTCTCGAGGCTGGAAGCGCTGCCCCCGGAGGCCGAAGACGACCAGGGCCGGAAGCCTGGATCCGTCTCCAGACCTCCGGCCCCGATCACGACGAACGTCAGAAGAGGAACTGGCTTCCGACGACGACGCCCTCCGGGTCTGCGCCCGCGCCCGCCTTGAATCCGTTGGCTCCGAACTGGTAGACCGCGCGCGTCCTGTTCTCGATCCGCGTGTACGCGGCGAAGAGGTACAGGTCCTTCGTCCAGTTGTAGCGGTAGGCCCCGGTGAAGAACTTCGCGCCGGTGCCGTCGTTGTCGGCCAGGAAGTTGCCCTGGTAGTCCGGCGAGACCCCGCCGGAGAGCACGAGCTGGTGGGTGTCACCGAACAGCCCCTGGACCAGGCTCGCGAAGTAGGAGCTCTTCTTGAGCCGCAGCTCCGGAGCCCCCGCGGCCCCAGCGGCCTTGGACTCGAGGCGCTCGAAGGCGAGCCCCACGCGCGTGTGCGTCTCCTTGATCTTGAGGCCGACGCCGGCGCGGGCGGCCCAGTCCGAGCCGTCCACCCCGAGCAGCGCGCCGCCGCAGGACGCCGTGATGTCGTCCGGGTTGCAGCCCTTGCGCCGCTCGTAGGCCACCGAGGCGTAGAGCGGGCTGCCGTTGTCGAACGTCAGGGAGGCGGAGACGACCCACGGCAGGTAGTCGCTCGTCGCCGTGGTCACGCGCTTCTCGCCCGCCACCACCGCCGCGCGGGCCTGGAACCCCTCGAGCTTCGGCGTCCAGTAGTGGATGCCGTTCGACAGGCGCGAGTTCCACCGGTTCGCGGACGTGAAGTTGGTTTGCGAGCCCGCGATCGACTGGCCGAAGACGTCGTAGTACCCGAAGAGCCCGTTTCCGGCCCACGGATCGATCGAGATCGTCGAGTCCTTCAGCGGGGAATCCCAGCGCCCGAGGGCGAGCGTGCCCAGCGGGGTCTTGAGCCCGAAGGCCGTGTTCCGCGTGGAGTTGAAGGGGCTGCTGTTGGTGGAGATGCCGTCCAACGCGACCTGCGGCTCGATCTGCGCCCAGGCCTGCCAGCCCGTCCCGAGGTCGTACTCTCCCCGGAAGCGCAGGAACGAGGAGTTGTTGCTCAACCGGTACACGCGCTTGTAGTCGGTGGACGGGACCGTGGCCCCGACCGCGCGCACGGACTCCGTCGAGACCCAGGCCCGCCCGCTGATGCTGATCCGGCTCCGCTCGGAGACGACGAACGTGCCGCGCTCGGGCTTCTTCACCTCCTGCACCTGCTTCTTCTGGACCTGCTCCTCCTTGTTGAGCGCCTGCGTCTCCTTCCTCGCCTGCTCCGCCTCGCGCGCGCCCAGCGGCGGCTCCGTCTTCTTCTGCTGCACGTCGCCGGCCGCGGCCGGCGTCCCGTCCTGCGGCTGCGCCTCGCCGGGAGCGGCGGCGCCCCCATTCCGTGGCTGCGCCGCGTTCACGCCTTGCTGCTCCTGCTGCGCCTCGACCCGCGGCGCGAGCGCGAGCAGGGCGACGATGACCGAAAGTGTTCTCATGTGTTTGTCCTTGGTGTGGTGCCTCACGGTCCCCCGGCGTCATGCGCCCGTTGATCGCGGACGCATCCTAGATAACGGTCAAACATCCAGTCAAGCGGATGCGGTCTGAAACGCGCCTCTCCGCAGGACGAAGATCACCCTCAGGCGATCCGCGAAGGATCGCTCCGATCCCGGCGGCGCCACCTAGAAGCGCTGGAACCCGCCGTTCCCGTCGCCCCCCGGCGTGCGCTTCCGGGGCTTCACCACCAAGTCCGGGAGGCGCGGCTCCTCGACGGTCGCCGCCGCGGGCCTCGGCGCGGGCGCCGTCGGGACGGGCGACGCGCCGACGCGGGCGCCGCCGATCGCGTCCCTCACCTGGAAGAACCCGACGACCTGGAGGAGCGCCTCGGCCTGCGACGACAGCTCCTCCGCCGTGCTCGAGAGCTCCTCGGCCGCGGACGCGTTCCGCTGGGTCACGCCGTCCACCGTCGCCATCGCCTTCGAGACCTGCTTCACCCCGGCGCTCTGCTCCTGCGACGCCGACGCCACCTCCTGCACCAGGCTCGCCGTCTTCCGGATCGCCGGCACGAGCTCCGCGATGAGGGCGCCGCTGCGCTCGGCCACCCTCACGCTGGAGCCGGCCAGCTCGCCGATGTCCTTCGCCGCCCGCTGCGCACGCTCGGCGAGCTTCCTCACCTCGGTCGCCACCACCGCGAACCCGCGGCCGTGCTCCCCGGCGCGCGCCGCCTCGATCGCCGCGTTCAGCGCGAGCAGGTTGGTCTGGTACGCGATCTCCTCGACGATGGAGATCTTCTCCGCGATCGACCTCATCGCCCGCACCGTCTCGGTCACCGCCTTGCCGCTCTCGTCCGCCTTCCGCGCCCCGTCGTTCGCCATCTGCTCCGTCTCGCGCGAGCTCTCCGCGTTCTGGGTGATGGACGCGCTCATCTCCTCGAGCGACGCCGTCGTCTCCTCCACGCTGGCCGCCTGCTCCCCCGTGCCGCGCGACAGCGTCTGCGAGGTCGCCGACACCTGCGACGAGGCCGCCGTGAGCGCCTCCGCGCCGCCCCTCACCTCGCCGATCACCTGGGCCAGCTTCTCGCCCATCGCGCGCATCGCCGCCTGGAGCGCCCCCACCTCGTCGCGCGAGGTGACCTGGATCGGCTCGCGCAAGTCGCCGTCTGAGATGCGCGTCGCGGCCGAGATCGCGCCGGCGAGCGGGACGACGATGCTCCGGGTGATCCAGATCGCGAGCAGGGCCACCACGACGATCGAGACGACGACCAGGGCGACGGTGACGGCCCTGGCGGAGGCGTAGTCCGCCTCGACGTCGTTCGCGGCGGTCCGGACGTGGACGCCCTCGTGCGCGAAGAACGCGGCCCAGGCCTGCTGGACGTCGTCGAGCCGCGGGAGCACCTCCGACCTCGCGAGGGCGCGGGCCTCCTCGAGCGATCCCTGCTCGATCAGGGCGCGCGCCGTGTCGAAGGCCGTGGCGAAGCGCTTCCGCGCGTCGATGACCTGCTGCATCGCCTCGATGCCGGGCTTGCACCGGAACGACTCGACCCGCTGGCGGAGCGCTCCCGCGAGCGCGTCCGCCTCGCGGTCTGCGGCGTCGGCGCCGGAGATCCCGCTCCGGGCGGCCTCGACGTCGGGGGAGAGGAAGATGGCGGAGACGAGCGCGGTCTCCCGCCCGATCTGCTCCAGCCCCTTCACGCCCTGCTCCGTCTCCTCCCAGCGCGGGCCCGCCACCTTGTCGATCGACTCCTGCTGCCTCGAGAGGCGCTCCACGCCGTGCCAGCCGACGAACGCGACGACGGCGACGAGCAGCGCGAACACGGCGGCGAGCCGTGTGCCGATCCCGAGGTTCTTCATCGCGTTCGCCTTCTCCTTGCGCCGTGGTCGTCGTCTCGCGCCGCGCTGGCGAGCACCGCGAGCGTGCAACTCGCGGCCCGCCACGCGCTCCCTCCGTCCGGGCCGGAGCGGCTGGAAAGGCAAGCGAGTTCAGTGACATCTTGGGACGACCAGCGGGACGCGACCCCTTGTCGCGGCGGGGTCCGGGACACCCAGGGTCCCCACCCGCCCACCTGAGCGGGGAAACACTCCCCACGTTGACGGAACGTGCGTACAGGTGGGGAGGCGCGCCTCGACGCGCTCGCGGAGCGGCAGCCCCCGGCCCCGGCTCACCACACCTTGACGCGCCATCCCTCCCTCTCGCGCACGAGCTCCTCCACCACCTTCCTGGTGACGGGCTCGGAGCGGCCGAGCCTCGGCGACGGCGCGAACACCAGCTCGACCTCGGCGCGGGCGGTGTCGCCGTGCTGCTCGAGCGCCGACGTCTTCCACGAGAGGAGCCGCGACGCCTCGCGACGGTGCCGGACGTACTCGTCGCGGGACACCTTCGACCGGTAGTTCTCGTCGTAGCACGCCCAGGTGGAGACGTAGTCCTGCCGCACGGCGGTGGAGAAGTAGCGATCGAGGAGCTCCCGCGGCCCGTCCCCCGTCCGATGGCAGGCCGTGCCCCCGACGGCGAGGAGGAACACGCTGGCGAGGATGCGCACGATGGGACGGTGGAGAGCGGGCATGGCGGGAGCTCCTCTGTTTTACGTATTCGCTACCGGTGCATCGACGACTGCGGCTGGCTCGTGTGGCAGACGGTGCAGCTCCAGATCCAGTAGTTGTCGCCCTGGAGCTGCATCGGGATGGTCGGGTCCGCCGAGTTCGCGGTCGCCAGCTCGGCGTGCGCGCCGTTGTGGCACGCCTCGCAGTAGAAGCGACCGTTCATGTCGCCCGAGGGCGAGTTCTGCAGCAGGGAGTTGCGATAGAGCGTCCCGGAGCTCTCGGCGTGCTTCGCGTCGTGACAGCCGCCGCACCGGGGCTCCTGGAGCCACGGCTGGCGACCGCCCTGGAGGCCGCTCGTCATGGCGTTCATGTCGCCGTGGCAGTCGTGGCAGGTCTTGCCCGCGCGCGCCATGATGCCCCGGAGGCACTGGGTCTTCGGCCCGGGGTGGCAGTTGTAGCAGTCGGGGGTGGTGCTCGCCGCGACGGACGTCGTCGACATCTTGTCCTTGTGGAAGTTGTGCATCGCGAGCGAGAGGCTCTCCACCCCCGCCTTGCCCGGCGCGCCGAGCGCGTTGTCCGAGTGGCACTCCGAGCAGGCGTGGACCTTCCCGGCCGCGTGATCCGCGGCGAGCGAGGTGCCGCTCAGGCTGTCGTGCTTCTGCAGGATGTCGAGCTGCGGGTTCGTGGTCCCGTGGCAGTTCGCGCACATCATCTCGGTCGAGACCGGCGCCACCACCGTGGCGGTCTGCACCACCTTCCCCGTCGAGTCCTTCACCGTGAGCGTCGCCGTCCCGTACGGATCCCACGTGCCGTCGTCGTCATAGGGCGTCACCGGGATGCCCTGCGCGATGTAGCCGTGGCCGTTCGGATCCGGCTGCATGTCGCCGGCGAGCGGGGTCCCGGAGATGCCGACGTTGGGCGCCACGGGGTAGCCGTACTGCGCGGCGTAGCTCCAGAAGTTCGTGTGGAGGGTGGAGTCGGTCTTCTTCGGGAAGGCGTAGCTCACCGTGAAGCCGCTCGAGTCGCCCCCGCGCTGGATCACCTGCGCGTGCAGCGTGTTGTAGGGCGGCAGGACCATGAAGTACGAGTAGTCGTCCTGGTCGCAGTGCA
Organism: Anaeromyxobacter oryzisoli; assembly: GCF_022690765.1. Taxonomy (GTDB): domain Bacteria; phylum Myxococcota; class Myxococcia; order Myxococcales; family Anaeromyxobacteraceae; genus Anaeromyxobacter; species Anaeromyxobacter oryzisoli. Next base: position 13,410 of record NZ_JALCZA010000033.1, read on the forward strand.
TGCCGAGGTCGTTCCACGCGAGGACGACCGTGGACATGTTCGCGGCCGGGATCTTCTGGGTGCCGTAGGAGCGGGTGAGGGCCCAGTCCACGGTGCTCGTCGCGCTCGAGGACACCGTCACGAGCTGCGACGTCTGCAGGTAGCCGTTCCCGGTCGCCGTGAGCGTCGCCGTGCCCGTCGCCGTACTCGAGAGCGTGTACGCGCCGGCGCTGGAGGTCGTCGCGCTGTGCGTCCCGTCGGAGATCGTCACCCCCGCGAGCGGCGCGCCGGTCGCGATGTCCTTCACGACGCCCGTGACCGTGCTAGTCCCGGCGCCGCCCCCGCCGTTCCCGCCCTTGCCCTTCGCCGACGCAGCCGAGGCGAGCTGCTGCGGGGACCCGCTCTCCGCCGAGCCTCCGCACGCTGTCGCGGCGAGCACCGCCAGTGCTCCCGCGAGGTGCAATACCGTCGTCCTGGCCATCCCAGCTCCTGTCGTCCGATCCGTAAGTGAGGCTCGCCCGTGACCGGCACCCGACGGCGATCCACCCCCTTCCCACGCGCGCTCCAAAGCGCGAGGCGTGCCAGCGGGCGCATGCCCGTGATCGCGGCGGGTTGACACCGACCCAGGGGTGCGCACACCGGGTCCGCGAAACGTCACCCGGAACGTCGCGTTCCAGGTGCGCGACGCGCGGTTTCAGCGGCCGATGCCGAGCTCGCGCATCCAGCGCCAGAGCGTCGTGCGCGAGATCGTCAGCGAGCGCGCGGCGTCGGTGATGCGCCAGCGGCAGTTCTCGAGCGCCGCGACGATCTCCGCGCGCGTGGGCGTCTCGCGCCCGGGTCGTCGCGACCCGGCGGCCTCGTCCGACTCGGGCAGCGACGGCGAGCACACCGCGCGGACCGCCTGCCCCGCGACGCGCCCCGGCGGGCTCGCCTCCGCCTCCGCGGGCGGCGCGCCGACGTCGCGCGGCAGGTCGGCGCGTTCGAGCGTGTACCCCTGCGCGACCGTGGCAGCGTACTCGAGCGCGTTCTCGAGCTCCCGGACGTTCCCTGGCCAGTCGTAGGCGATGAGGGCGCGCCTCGCGGCCGGGGAGAGCCGCAGGGTCCGCCCGACGCGCCGTCCGATCCGGGCGAGCAGGTAGCGCGCGAGCGGCTCGATGTCCTCGCGTCGCTCGCGCAGGGGCGGGATCTCGATGGGGAAGACGCGCAGCCGATAGAGGAGATCCTCCCGGAACCGGCCTGCCTCCACCGCCCACCGGAGATCGCGGTGCGTGGCGGCGACGACCCGGACGTCGGCGACGATCGACCGGCTCTCCCCGACGCGCTCGAACGTGCGGTCCTGCAGGACCCGGAGCAGCTTCGCCTGCAGGTGCAGCGGCAGATCGCCGATCTCGTCGAGGAAGAGCGTTCCCCCCGCCGCCAGCTCGAACCGCCCGATCCGATCGCGCACCGCGCCCGTGAAGGCGCCGCGGACGTGGCCGAACAGCTCGCTCTCCAGCAGCGAGTCCGGGAGCGCCGCGCAGTTCACGGAGACCAGCGGCCCGTCGCGTCGGAGCGAGTTCGCGTGGATGGCCTGCGCGATCACGCCCTTCCCCACGCCGCTCTCCCCCGTCACGAGCACCGAGACGTCCGAGTGCTGCAGCCGCTCGACGAGCCGCAGGACCTCCATCATGGGCCGGGAGCGCGCGATCAGCCCGGCGAACGACGTGGGCACTCCCTTCGACGCGACCTCGTCCTCGTCCGCGGGGCGGAGCACGACGAGGTAGGCCGCCTCGGGGTCGCACGCGCCGGAGACGTGCAGGAGCGGCGCCGCCGAGACCGAGACCAGGCGCGCCCCCTCCGCCTCCCGCTCGAGCCAGGCGCGCCAGGCCTCGCGCCGCTCCCCGGCGGCGAGCGCCTCGCGGATGGAGCCCGCGGCGCCGAACAGCTCGGAGCCGAGCAGCTCCTCGGCGGCGCGTCCCTCGTACCGGCTCGCCGCGCCGGCGCCGAGCAGATCGTCGAGCTTCGGCGAGAGGTGGCGGATCTGGAACCGGGTGTCGAGCGCCAGGCACACGCGGCCGAGCGACGCGAAGGCAGCCGTCACCGCTTCGAATGCCTCTCGACTCGTGCCTCCCATCGCGTGCGTCCCATGACGTTGGTACACAAAGATGTGGGCTGTCGAGGCCACGTGTCGGGGCGCATGCGACCGCTCCGCCGGGGCCACCGCGGGCGGGTCCCCCCGTCCGCCGGCGACCCGCGCTCCGTCGTCCTCGACTCCGGCCCGCTGCGGGCGCCCCCTTTCGGCGCGATCGGGGACGCCCGACGGTCGCCTCGCGACGAGGTTCGCCCCTGGGTCAACTCACCGAGCTGGCCGGTCTCCGCGCGGGGGCCGGAGCTTTGGTTGCGGCGGCGCAGCGCGCCCGACACGTTCACGGGCGAAGCGGAGGTCCGCCGAGGACACGTGCACGCCGAATCGCCGGGGCGAGGGAGGAGCGGCCCGCTCGAGCCGGAAGAGCCCACCGCCATGCGGGGGCTCGCGGCGCGACTGCGGCTCGCCTCGCTGCTCCACCGGTTCCCGGAGCGGCGGGTCTGGGCCGCGTTCGTGTTCGTGAACGGCTTCACGAGCGTGGGCCTGCTCGCCGCGGTCGCGATGCTGTCGCGGACGCCGTTCGTCTTCCCCTCCCTCGGCCCCACCGCCTTCCTGCTGTTCTTCAGCCCGACGACGCCCGCCTCCTCGCCGCGCAACACGATCTACGGACACGCCGTCGGCATCGTCTGCGGGTACGGGGCGCTGTGGGCCTTCGGCCTCGCGCACGCGCCGCCCGCGCTCGCGACGGGCGTGGACCTGGAGCGCGTCCTCGCCTCCGCGCTCTCCATCGCGGCGACGGGGGCAGGGATGATCCTCTTCCGGTGCCCGCACCCGCCGGCCGGCGCGACGACCTTGATCGTCTCGCTGGGCATCGTGACCCGCCCCGCCCACCTCGTGGTGATCGAGGTGGCGGTCGCCGTCCTCACCTTGCAGGCCATCGTCATCAACCGGCTCGCCGGCCTCGACTACCCGCTGTGGGCCCGGCGCACCCCGGCGCGATGAGCTCGATCGTCACGCTGCGTCGTCGCAGCCCCCGCGGGCTCGCGGGCGAGGGCCCCGGCGTGCGGGACCATCCACGGCCGGGGGCGACGAGACGGCGCACTCCCCCTGGGCCCCGACGCGCGCGGCCGGGGTGGTGCATCGTTCGCCGTCACCGTCTCTCACCGCGAGGGACGCAGCTCGCAGCGCGGGGAGGCCGCCTTGAAGGTCCTGTTCGTCCACCCCAGCTCGCTGATGTACTCGGAGATCTTCCTGCGGCTCGAGCCACTGGGGCTCGAGCTGGTGGCGCAGGCGGCGCGACACGCGGGCCACGAGGTGCGCCTGCTCGACCTGCAGGTGTTCCACCACCGCGACTACCTCCGCGCCCTGGACGAGTGGTCCCCGGAGGCGGTCGGGTTCTCCCTGAACTACCTCGCGAACGTCCCGGAGGTGGTGGAGCTGGCGAAGGCGACGCGCGCGCGGCTGCCGGAGTGCTTCGTCTTCGCGGGCGGACACAGCGCGTCGTTCACGGCCCCCGAGCTCCTCGATCAGGCGGCCGGGGCGCTCGACTGCGTGGTGCGCGGCGAGGGCGAGGCGATCACGCCGGAGCTGCTCGAGGCCGCGGCGCGCGGCCGGTCCGAGCTGCATCGGCTGCCCGGCGTCAGCACGCCGGCGGGACAGGGCCCCGCCCCGAGCCTGATCGGCGAGCTCGGCCGGATCGCACCGGCGCGCGACCTGCTCGCGCGACGGAGGAAGTACTTCATCGGCGTGCTGGACCCGTGCGCGTCGGTCGAGTTCACCCGCGGCTGTCCGTGGGACTGCACGTTCTGCAGCGCCTGGACGTTCTACGGCCGCAGCTACCGCAAGGTCGCCGCCGAGCGGGCCGCGGAGGACCTGGCGAGCGTCCGCGAGCCCGGGGCCTTCATCGTGGACGACGTGGCCTTCGTCCACCCCGAGCACGGGTACGCGATCGCCGAGCAGGTGGACCGGCGCCGCATCAGGAAGCGGTACTACCTCGAGACCCGCGGGGACGTGCTCCTCCGCAACAGGGAGGTGTTCCAGTACTGGAAGCGGCTCGGGCTCGAGTACATGTTCCTGGGGCTGGAGGCGATCGACGAGGAGGGGCTCGCCGCCCACCGCAAGCGCGTCACGCTCGGCAAGAGCTTCGAGGCGCTGGAGGTCGCGAGGGCGCTCGGGATCACGGTGGCCGTGAACGTCATCGCGGATCCGAGCTGGGACGAGCGGCGGTTCGCGGCCGTGCGCGAGTGGGCGCTGTCCGTCCCCGAGATCGTGCACCTCACCGTGAACACGCCGTACCCGGGGACGGAGACCTGGCACGCGGAGTCGGCGCGGCTCACCACGCGCGACTACCGTCTCTTCGACGTCCAGCACGCGGTCCTGCCGACCCGGCTCCCGCTCGAGACGTTCTACCGGGAGCTGGTCCGCACGCAGCAGGTGCTCGACAAGAAGCACCTCGGCTGGGCGGCGCTCCGCGGCACCTTCGCGATCGCGGCGAGGCACCTGGCGCACGGCCAGACCAACTTCGTGCGGATGCTCTGGAAGTTCGGCAGCGTGTACGACCCCGAGCGCCAGCACGCCGATCACCGGCGCGAGTGCCGGTACCGGATCCGGCTCCCGGAAGGCCCGCCGCCCGCGAAGGTGGATCCCAGCCGGCTGTACGTGCTCGCGCCCGACGTGCGGGCCGGCTCCGGCGAGCTCGGCCGAGGGCGCTCCGCTTCGTCCACGCCGCCCCGGGAGTGACCGGCGCGGGTCGCGGTTGCGCGGCGCCCCCGGGCCGCTGCTACACTGGGCGCCGCCCCGGGGGGCCAACGAGAGGAGCGCCGGTCGCGATGAGCCGCAAGGTCTCCGCCGAGGAAGCCGTCGCCGTCGTCAAGTCGGGCGACCGGGTGTTCGTCCACAGCGTGGCCGCCGCGCCGCGCCGCCTCATCGACGCGCTCACCGCGCGCGCCGGGGAGCTGCGCGTCGTGGAGATCGTCTCCCTCCACACCGAGGGCGACGCGCCTTACGCGGCGCCGGAGCACGCCAGGAGCTTCCGCCTGAACGCGCTCTTCGTCGGCGCCAACGTCCGCGCGGCGGTGGACGAGGGCCGCGCCGACTACCTCCCCGTCTTCCTCTCCGAGGTGCCGCGCCTCTTCCGCGCGGGCATCCTCCCGCTGGACGTGGCGCTCGTCCACGTCTCGCCGCCCGACCGCCACGGCTACTGCTCGCTCGGCGTCTCGGTGGACGTGTCGCGGGCCGCGGTGCAGACCGCGCGCACGGTGATCGCCCAGGTGAACCCGCGGATGCCGCGGACGCACGGCGACGGCCTCATCCACCTCGACGCGATCGACTACCTCGTGGACGTGGACGAGCCCATCCACGAGCTGCCCGCCCTCCCCATCAGCGCGGTGGAGCAGGCCATCGGGAGCCACTGCGCGGAGCTGGTGGACGACGGCGCCTGCCTCCAGCTCGGCATCGGCGCGATCCCGCAGGCGACCCTGGCCGCGCTCGGCGATCACCAGCGGCTCGGCATCCACACCGAGATGCTCTCCGACGGGATCGTGGACCTGGTCGAGAAGGGCGTCATCACCGGCGAGATGAAGCGGGTCCACCCCGGGAAGATCGTGGGCGGCTTCGCGCTCGGCACCCGGCGCCTGTACGACTTCCTGGACGACAACCCGCTCGTCGCGATGCTCGACATCGCGTACGTGAACGACACCGCGGTGATCCGGCGGAACACCAAGGTCACCGCGATCAACAGCGCCATCGAGGTGGACCTCACCGGCCAGGTGTGCGCCGACTCGATCGGCGATCGCCTCTACTCCGGCGTGGGCGGGCAGATGGACTTCATCCGCGGGGCGGCCCTCTCCGAGGGCGGGAAGCCGATCATCGCGCTCCCGTCCACGACCTCGACCGGCGAGACCCGCATCGTCTCGTTCCTGAAGCCGGGCGCGGGCGTGGTGACGACCCGGGCCCACGTGCACTTCGTGGTGACGGAGTACGGCATCGCCGATCTCTTCGGGAAGAACCTCCGGCAGCGCGCCGCGGCCCTCATCGCGGTCGCGCACCCGGCCCACCGCGACGCCCTCGCCGCCGAGGCCCGCCGCCGCTTCGGCTCCTGGTGATCCCCGCGCGCGGGCCCTCCCGCGGCGGTCCGTCGCCGGGCCAGGGGCGCGGTCACGCGCGGCCCCTCCTCCGGCGTTGCGGCGATCGCGGGGCGTGAGAACCATCGGCCTCGGAGCCCCCGCGAGTCGTCGAGCGAGGCCGCGCCCTGCCGGGCCGGCGCGCCGTCGCGCTGGAGGCCTTCGGGAGGTCGAGATGGCCGGCGGCTGCACCTTCGAGCGCGAGCGCGAGGGGGAGCGCACGGTCCTCCGCCTCGCGGGCACCTTCGACCGGGCCGCGGCCCTCGAGCTCGCCCGCCGCGTGGAGGCGGAGCGGGGACGCGAGCTGATCCTGGACTTCAGCCTCGTGCGCGAGTTCGCCGACCTCGGCGTCGCGACCCTCGCTCAAGGGCTCGCCCACACCGAGCGGAGGCTCGTCCTCCGCGGCCTGCGCCAGCACCAGCTCCGGATGTTCCGCTACTTCGGCGTGGACGTGGAGCCGTCGCGCGGCGCGGTCGATCCCGGCGCCGCGTGAGCGAGCGAGCGCCCGCGCCCTCCGATGGCGACCCCCGCGCCCGTCGAGCTCCTGGCGGCGCACGTCGCGCGCGGCGGGAGAGGCGCCCCACCCGCCACGCGCAGCGCGCGTTGCCGTCGCCCGGCCGGGGACGGATCGTTCCCGCGGGAGGCGCGCATGGCGAGGGCGATCTGGAGCGGGTCCCTGTCCTTCGGGCTGGTGAACATCCCGGTGAAGCTGTTCGGCGCGGTCTCGCCGAAGGACGTGCGCTTCCACATGCTCCACGACGCCGACGGCGGGCGGATCCGCCTCAGGCGGTTCTGCGAGGTGGAGGACCGGGAGGTCCCCTACGAGCACGTCGTGAAGGGCTTCGAGGTGGGGGCGAACCGGTACGTCACGGTCACCCGCGAGGAGCTCGAGGCGTACGATCCGAAGGCGACGCGCACGATCGAGATCCACGACTTCGTGGAGCTCGCCGGCATCGACCCGGTCTTCTTCGAGAGCACCTACTACCTCGTGCCCGAGCGGAGCGCGGCGAAGGCCTACCGGCTCCTCGGCCAGGCGATGCGGCGCGCCGGCAAGGTGGGCATCGCCACCGCGGTGCTGCGGACGCGTGAGTCGCTCTGCTGCGTGCGCCCCTCGGGCGAGGAGGCGCTCGCGCTCTCGACCATGAACCGCGCCGACGAGATCGTCCCGGCCTCCTCGCTGGAGCTCCCCGAGGCCGGTGGGCAGCCCTCGGAGCGCGAGCTCGCGATGGCGGAGCAGCTCGTCGCCTCCCTCGCGGGCCCGTTCGACCCGGAGAGGTACCCCGACCTGCGCAGGCAGCGGATCCTCGAGCTCGTCGAGCGGAAGGCGGAGGGGCAGGCCATCGAGGCGCCGCAGCCGGAGGCCGGTCCGGCGCAGGTGGTGAGCCTCGCCGACGCGCTCGCCGCGAGCCTCGCGGCCGCCCGCGGAGGGGGGAAGGCGGCCGGGGCCGGCGGCGAGGAGGAGCGCGCGGCGGCCCGCCCGGCACGCGCCGCGCGGCGCAGCGCGCCTCCCCAGGCGGCGCGCACCGTCGCCTCGAAGCGCCCCCGGAAGCGGCGGGCCTGAAAGCGCCGCTCGATTGGGCTGAGACTCCCCCGTCCGCTGCTCGCCCTTCGACTCCGGCGCGCAGCGCGCGCCGGAGCCTGTCCTGAGCGGAGCTGCCGCAGGCAGCGGAGTCGAAGGACTCAGGGCGAACGGAACTTCGAATCGCCTGCGCTGCTCCGTCGTCGTGTGCCCCGGCTCGGCGACGGCATCGTGTGCCTCGCGACGGGCTGACCCAACCGAGAGGCGCATGACACCCGGCCGCCGGCCCGCCGCCCGCACCGCGCGGCGGCGCGACGGCCCGCCGATCGCCCCGCGAGCGGCCGATGCGCGGCGCGCAGCGCGGGAGCACCTTGTCCCCGTGCGCCGGCGACCGGCCGGGCGCGCGGAGGAGCCATGGGCGCGAGCGACCAGCCGGGGACCGCCGCGGGACCGCCGCCGCCGGGGACGGCGGTGCGCGAGCTGACGACCCGCGATCTCGTCACCGAGGTCGCCCGCAAGGCGAGCGCGCTCGTCCGCAAGGAGGTGGAGCTCGCGAAGGCGGAGGTCCGGGCCGATCTGCGCGCCGAGATCAAGATGGCGAGCGGGATGGGCGTGGCCGGCCTGTGCGGGGTCTTCACGGTGCAGCTCCTCCTCACGGCGGTGGTCTTCGCCCTCGCCGAGGCCGGCGTGCTCCCGGGCTGGGGGGCCGCGCTGGTCGTGGCGGCGGTGGTGCTCGCGGTGGGCACCGCCGTCGGGCTCTGGGGGTGGGCGAAGCGCGTCCGGAAGCCCCTCGGCGCGACGCGCCGCTCCGTCGAGGAGGACGTGCGATGGGCGAAGGAGCGGCTCGCGTGATGAGCGCCTCGGAGGACGTGCGGCGCGTCTCCGGCGAGATCGAGACGCTCCGCGGCGAGCTGGGAACGCTCGTGGCGGAGCTCGATCGGAGGCGCCACGAGGCGCTCGATCTCGGGCTCCAGGTCCGCCGGCACCCCGCGGTCGTCGCGGTGGTGGCCGGCCTGGCCGCGATCGCCGTCGGCGGCCTCATCGCGTTCGCCGTCCGCTCGCGCCGCGAGCGGCGGCGACCGACGGTCCGCGCCCGCGAGGCCCGGCGTGCGCTCGCCCGCCTCCTCGAGCACCCGGAGCGGGTCGCGTCGTCGGAGCCGAGCCTCCCGGGCAAGGTGGCGAGGGCGCTCGCGGTCGCCGCCGCCAGCACGCTCGCGAAGCGCCTGGTCGAGCGCGCCGTGCAGCCGGCGCGGCCGGCGCGGGCTCGGGCTTGAGGCTCGAGGCCGGGCCCGCCTGCCCCGGATCGCCGCGCAGGCCCCCGGCTGGCTGCCCCCCGGCTCGGAACCTCGCGCTCGGCTAGGCGAGCCCGGCGTCCTCCGTCGCGACGACGCGTCCAGCGCAGTGCGCGCAGCAGAACACGCGCCCCTCCGCCTCGATCCCGTGCCCCATGATCCGGCAGGCGCAGTGGGCGCACCGGGGCGCGAGCGCCTGGATGGCGCACTCGAAGCTGTCGAACACGTGCGGCTTCCCGCCGACCGCGATCTCGAGCACGCGCTCGCTCGCGTTCCCGCAGACCTCGCAGGTCCGGGTCATGCGATCGCCTCCTCGCCGCCGTTCGGCCCGGTGACCGCCTCGAAGCCCGCCTCGTCGAGGAGCGGCCAGATCCCGGCCGCCAGGTAGAACGCCCCCTGTCCGATCGCGAGCCTCCGCCCCGTCCGCTCGACGTGCACCGGTGGACGATGGCCACGCGCCCGACGCGGAGCGAGGCTCGCTCGCGGCCTCGCCGGGGCCCAGGCCCGCGCCGCCGGACGGCTCACCGAAGGGGTCCGGGGAGGGGCGCCGATGTCACGGTGGGACGCGCCGCCGCTCGCGTCGAGCGCGCCTCCGCCGCTCGGTCGTCCGCGGGTGCCCGATCAGGCGATCTGGCCGCCCGGGACGGCGACGGGGACGCGGGCGTGGATCGACGGTGCGTCCGCCTCGGCGCTCACGCGGACCACGCGGTGCGAGGAGGCCTCCGCGAGGACCTTCTTCACGAGCGCCTGGTTCATCGCGTGCCCGCTCTTCGTGGCCGAGAACGCGCCGACGACGGGCATGCCGAGCAGCGCGAGATCGCCGACTGCGTCGAGCACCTTGTGGCGCGCGAACTCGTCGGGGAAGCGCAGCCCCTCGGGGTTCAGGATCGAGAAGTCGTCCACGACGATGGCGTTCTCGAGGCTGCCGCCCCGGGCCAGCCCCATCGCCTGCATCCGCTCGATGTCCCTCAAGAAGCAGAAGGTGCGGGCGCGCGCGATCTCGCGCTCGAAGGACCGATCGGTGAGCGTCACCCGGAACGACTGGTTCGTGATGAGCGGGTGGCCGAAGTCGGCGGTGAACTCCACCGAGAAGGCGTCGGAGGGCTCGAGGCGCGCGACCTTGTCGCCGTCGCGCAGCTCCACCGCCCGGTCCACCACGAGGTAGCGCCTCCCGGCCGAGAGCTCCTTCACGCCCGCCTCGTGCACGAGGCAGACGAACGGCGCGGCGGAGCCGTCGAGGATCGGGATCTCGGGCCCGTCCACCTCGACCCGGCAGTTGTCGATCCCCATCCCGTGGAGCGCCGCCATGACGTGCTCGACCGTGGAGACGCGGGCCTTGCCCACGGCGACGCTGGTCGACAGCATCGTGTCCACGACGAGCTCGTTCCGCGCCGGGATCTCGATCCCGAGATCCATGCGGACGAACGTGATGCCGGCATCCGCCGCCGCGGGGGCGAGCGTCAGCGTCGCGGGGCGGCCGGAGTGGAGGCCGATGCCCGTGCACGAGACCCGCTTCGCAACCGTCCGCTGTTTCCAGTGAGCCATTTTCCAGTGTCCGTCCGTGGGCGACGCGCCCGGCGCCCCACTTGAGCAATCGACGTGCCAGCCAGCGCCTGCCGCGCGTCCTCGCTCCCGAGTCGGGGGCCACCACAACGGCCCGATTTATCGGGAGTTTTTGATACGATGCCCGCCTGCTTCGCCACGCCGTCCCCCGGAGGTGTCGAAGACCTGATCGATCGAGCCCCGAACCGCGACATGCATGTCAGACCGGAGGTTCGGCCCACACCTCGAAGGCGGGCGCTTATAGCATGAGCGGCCGAGGACAGACGGCGTGATCCCCCTCAGCGACGACAACCCGCTCGATCGAACGCCGATCGTCACGATCCTCCTCATCGCCGCGAACGTCCTCGCGTTCCTGTGGCAGATCGATCTGCCCGGGCTCCCCGCCGCGTTCGCCTCCGGCGACGCCCTCGGGTTCATCGAGCGGCAGCTCCAGCTCAGCGCGTTCCGCGGCGGGGTCGTGCCCTACGAGATCCTCAGGCTGACCGATGTCGAGTACCGCGACATCGTGCCGCCGCCCTTCACGATCGTGACGGGCATGTTCCTTCACGGGGGGTTCGTGCACATCGCCTCGAACATGCTGTTCCTCTGGATCTTCGGGAACAACGTCGAGGACGCGCTCGGGCGCCTCCGGTTCACCGTCTTCTACCTCGCCTGCGGCGTCGTCGCGGCGCTCGTCCAGGTGGTCTCCTCCGCGATGACCGGCGACCTGTTCGTCCCGATGGTGGGCGCGAGCGGCGCGATCGCCGGCGTGCTGGCGGCGTACATGGTCCTCTTCCCCCGCGCCCGCGTCACGACCCTCGTCATCGTCCTCGTCTTCGTCCGGATCGTCCCGATCCCCGCCGGCTTCTTCATCGGCGCCTGGTTCCTGCTCCAGGTGCTCTCCGTGGCGTTCGGCGGGAACACCGGCGTGGCGCTCTTCGCGCACATCGGCGGGTTCGTGACCGGGTGGCTGCTCGTGCGGATCATGGGCCGGCGCCCCACGTGGCGGGCGCGCCGGCTGGTGTGGTGAGGGGGCTACAGCAGCCCCTCCTGGTGTGGTGAGGGAGCTACAGCAGCCCCTCCTGCTTCCCGCGCGGCCGCTCCCGCCCGAGGTGCGTGAACGCCGCCGGCAGCGCGACCCGGCCGCGGGGCGTGCGCGCGAGGAAGCCCTCGCGGACGAGGAACGGCTCGTAGACGTCCTCGATCGTGTCGCCCTCCTCGCCCACCGCCGCGGCCACCGCGTCGATGCCGACCGGGCCGCCGCCGAACGTGTCGATGACCGACGCGAGGATGCGACGGTCCATCGCGTCGAGCCCGCGGGAGTCCACCTCGAGGCGCGAGAGCGTCCGCTCGACGATCTCCCGGCTGAGCCGCCCGTCGCCCTCGACCTGCGCGAAGTCCCGGGCGCGCTGGAGGAGCCGGATCGCGATCCGGGGCGTGCCCCGGGCCCGCCGCGCCAGCTCCTCGGCGCCGTCGGGCTCCACCGGGAGCGCGAGCTTCCGCGCGGCGCGGACGGCGATCTCGCGGAGCTCCGCCGCCCCGTAGTACTCGAGCCGCTCCTGGATCGGGAACCGGTCCCGGAGCGGGCTCGCGAGGAGGCCGGTCCGCGTGGTCGCGCCCACGAGGGTGAAGCGCTCGAGCTTCATCTCCATCGTCTGCGCGCCGAGCCCCGCCCCGAGGACCACGTCGAACCGGAAGTCCTCCATCGCCGGGTAGAGCGCCTCCTCCACCGCCGGCGAGAGCCGGTGGATCTCGTCGATGAAGAGGATGTCCCGGGGCGCGAGGGCCGTGAGGAGGCCGGCGAGGTCCCCCTTCTTCACCAGGGCGGGGCCGCTCGTGACGTGCAGCGTGACCCCGAGCTCGTGGGCCAGGATGTAGGCGAGGGAGGTCTTGCCGAGCCCGGGCGGCCCGGACAGGAGGACGTGGTCGAGCGCCTCCCCGCGCCGCTTGGCCGCCGCCGCGTAGACGCGGACGTTCTCGACGATCTTCGCCTGGCCGACGTAGTCCTCGAACGTGGCGGGGCGGAGCGACTGCTCCAGCTTCTCCTCGCCCTCCAGGGCCTTCGGGGAGACGTCGCGGACCGGCTTCACGGGCATGGCGTCGCGAGCCTAGCACGACCGGACGACGCCGCTCCCCGGCGCGCCGCGAGCCCGCGGCTATCCCCGCAGCAGCTTCAGCGCCTCGCGGACCAGCTCGTCGAGCCGCTTCTCCTCCGCGCCCTCGCGCAGCGCGTCGAGCGCGCCGTCCGCCTGGGCCGGCTTGTAGCCGAGGTTCACCAGCGCGGTGCGGAGCTGCTCGAGGACGTCGGCGCCGGGGCGCGCCTTCGCCGGCCCGGCCGCGCGGGCGAGCGCGACGAGCCGCTCCTTCAGCTCGACCACGAGCCGCTCCGCGGTCTTCTTGCCGACGCCCTGCACCTTCGTGAGCCGCGCCACGTCGCCCTGGGCGACCGCCTGGGCGAGCTCCCGCGCCTCGATCCCGGAGAGGATGTTCTGCGCGGCGCGCGGGCCGACGCCCTTCACGCCGATGAGGGCCCGGAAGACCGCCTCCTCGTCCTCGCTCGCGAAGCCGTACAGGTCCAGCGCGTCCTCGCGGACGTGCAGGTACGTCCGGAGCGTCACCGCCTCGCCGCGAGGGGGCAGCGAGGCCAGCGCGACCTGGGACAGGTGGACGAGGTAGCCGACCCCGCCGACGTCCAGGATCGCGTGGTCGTCGGCCTTCTCCGCGAGCTTCCCGGCGAGGCGCGCGATCACGGCGCCCTCCGGTGGTCCCGCCGCGCGGGCACGAGGCGCGCGGCTGCGGCGGCGGCGCGCTGGCCCGCGCCGGGGAGCTGGAGCGGGCGGCGCGCGAGGTGGCAAACGGCGAGGGCGAGGGCGTCGGCCTCGTCGGAGAGGTCGGGCGCGACCCCGAGGAGCATGCGGGCGGTGCGCAGCATCTGGTCCTTGCCGGCGCGGCCGTTGCCGGTGAAGGCGAGCTTCACCTCGGCGGGCGCGTACTCGAACACGGGGAGCCCGGCGCGCGCGGCGACGGCGAGGGCGACGCCGCGCGCCTGCCCGAGCACCAGGGCGGAGCGGGGCGACGCGCCGGAGAAGACCGACTCGAGCGAGACCTCGCCCGGCCGCGCCCGGGCGACGAGCGCCTCGAGGCCGTCCAGGATCCGTCCGAGGCGGATCGCCAGGGGCAGCGCCCCCGGCACGAGCACGCCCGACTCGACCACGCGGAGGCGGGCTCGCTCCCGCTCCACGACGCCGTAGCCGCAGCGCCGCGAGCCGGGATCGATGCCGAGGACGATCACGCGGGCATGCTAGCAGACGCTGAACCGGCGTCCAGCTTCGGGCGCCTCGGATCGAGCCATCAAAGCTGGATCTGCGCGCCCATCTCCACGACGCGGTTCGGCGGCAGCCCGAAGAAGGAGCTCGCGGTCTGGGCGTTCTTCGCCATCAGGATGAAGAGCCGCTTGCGCCAGCTCCAGATCGCCGCCGGGCCGTTCGGGAGCAGCGTCTCCCGCCCGAGGTAGTAGGTCGTCTCCATGGGGACGATCCGGATCCGCGGTCCGGGGCTCGCGAGCGGCCGGGTGGGGAGGGAGTCGAGCAACGCCGGCACGTCCGGCGTCTCCATGAACCCGTAGCGGGCGAGCACCTGGAAGAAGCCGGCCCCGAGCTCGCGGGTGGTCACCCGCTCGCGCTCCGGGATGAACGGGATCTCCTCGGTCATGATCGACACGAGGATCACGCGCTCGTGCAGGATCTTGTTGTGCTTCAGGTGGTGCAGGAGCACCGGCGGGACGCCGCCCGGGTTCGAGGTCATGAAGACCGCGGTCCCGGCCACGCGCTGGAGCTTCTTGCGCCCGACGTCCGCCATGAAGACGTCGAGGGGCAGCCCGGCCTCGCGGAGCATGAAGGCGAGCGCCTCCCGCCCGCGCTTCCAGGTGGACATGAGCGTGAAGACGAGGACCGCCGCGGCGACCGGGAACCAGCCGCCGTCCTCGAACTTGACGAGGTTCGCGCCGAAGAACGCCACGTCCACCGCCAGGAAGAGCACGGTGAGGGGCCACGCCTTGAGCGGGCCCCAGCGCCACTGATCGCGCGCGACGCGGTGGAAGAGGAGCGTCGTCACCATCATGGTGCCGGTGACGGCGATGCCGTACGCGGCGGCGAGCCGCGAGGACGACTGGAACCCGAGCACCAAGGCGACGCAGGCCACCCCCAGCGCCCAGTTCACCTCGGGGATGTAGATCTGCCCGATCTCCGCCGACGAGGTGTGCCGGATGGTGACGCGGGGCGAGTACCCGAGCTGGACCGCCTGCTGCGTGAGGGAGAACGAGCCGGAGATGAGGGCCTGCGAGGCGACGATCGCCGCGGCGGTCGCGATGGCGATCATCGGGTAGAGCGCCCACGACGGCACGAGCAGGTAGAACGGGTTCGTGGCGGCGGCCGGATCGTGCAGGAGCAGCGCCCCCTGCCCGAGGTAGTTGAGGAGGAGCGCCGGCATCGCGAGGGTGAGCCAGGCGAGGCGGATGGGGCGCTTCCCGAAGTGGCCCATGTCCGCGTAGAGCGCCTCCCCGCCGGTGATGACGAGGACCACGCCGCCGAGGACGAGGAACCCCTGCCAGCCGTTCGCGAGGAAGAAGCGGACGCCGTGCACCGGCGAGAGCGCCAGGAGGATCGAGGGGTCCGCGGCGATGCCGCGGATCCCCAGGGCGGCGATGCAGCAGAACCACACCAGCATGACCGGCCCGAACACCGCGCCCACCGTCGCCGTCCCGCGCTTCTGGAACAGGAAGAGCAGGACGAGGATCACGACCGTCACCGGGACGACCAGGTGCCCGAGGGCCGGGGCCGCCACGGTGACGCCCTCGACCGCGCCGAGCACGGAGATCGCCGGCGTGATCACGCCGTCGCCGTACAGCAGGGCCGCGCCGAAGAGGCCGAGCACGAGGAGCACGCGCCGCCCGAGGCGCCGGGTCTCCGTCTTCCCGACGAGCGCCATGAGGGCGAGGATCCCGCCCTCGCCCCGGTTGTCGGCGCGCATCACGAAGGACATGTACTTGAACGTGACGACGAAGGTCATCGCCCAGACCACGAGCGAGAGGACCCCGCGCACGTTGTCCTGGGTCGGCAGCACGCCGTGCGGGCCGGTGAAGCACTCCTTCAGCGAGTAGAGCGGGCTCGTCCCGATGTCGCCGTAGACGACCCCGAGCGCGCCGACCGCGAGGGCGAGGAGCGCCTTGCCGGTGGGCTGCGTCCGATGGCCGAGCGGCACCGGCGTGGCGAGCGGTGCGTCGGGCGGGTGCGACGCGGCCGGGGTGGGGTTCGGCTCCGGCGCTGCGTCGAGGGTGGAGGGTACCTGGGACATCGGGAGGGCGGCGAAGTAACCACGATCGGCTCGTCCCCGTCGAGTGGCTCCCCTGGCACGGACACAATATTCCGGATTTCCTGTCGAATCCCCGTTTTTCGTGCTGCCTGCCGTCCGGGCATTCTCCCCCAATAGAGGGGGAATGCTGCCCGGAGCCGACCAGTCCGCTATCTTCGCGGCCCTCCATGATCTCCCCTGCCCCCTTCCGCGCGGAGCTCCGCGCGCTCGTGCGTCTCGCGCTGCCGCTCTCGATCGCGGCGAGCGGGCAGGCGCTCATGGGGGTCGTCGCGACGGCGGTGGTGGGGCGGGCGGGCGCCGTCGCGATGGCGGGCGCCGGGCTCGGGAACTCGATCTTCTTCGCCGTGAGCGTCCTCGGGATGGGGCTGATGCACGGCGTGGATCCGCTCGTGTCGCAGGCGCTCGGCGCGGGCGACCCGACCCGGGCGCGCCGCTTCCTCTGGCAGGGGATCTGGCTCGCCGGGGCGACCTCGCTCGTCCTCGCCGTCCCGCTCGCCCTCGCGCCGTTGGCGCTCGTGCACCTCGGCATCCCGCCCGAGGTCGCGGCCCAGGCCGGCCGCTACATGCACCTGCGCCTCCCCGGGCTCCCGCTCTTCCTCCTCTACTTCGTCGCCCGCGCCTACCTGCAATCGCACGGGATCGCCCGGCCGATGGTGGTCGCGGTGCTCCTCGCGAACGCCCTGAACCTCCCGGCGGTGGCGATCCTCGTGTTCGGCGGCGGCGCGCTGCCGGCGTGGACCGGGCCGCTCCGGCTCGTGCCGCCCATGGGCGCCGGAGGCGCGGCGCTCGCCACCACGCTCTGCATGCTCGTGCAGTCGGCGGTGCTCGTGGCGGCGATCTCGCGCGTCCCCTTCCCCCGCGGCGCCGGCGGGCACCGCCGCTTCGCGCGGGCGGAGGTCTGGGCGGCGTTCCGGGTGGGCGCCCCCATCGCCCTGCACATGGGCACCGAGGTCGGCTTCTTCGCCCTGGTGGCGTTCCTCGCCGGCCGCCTCGGCGCGGGCGCGATGGCGGCCCACCAGCTCGCGCTCTCCCTCGCGAGCCTCACCTTCACCTTCGCGGTGGGCTTCGGCGAGGCGGGCTCGGTCCGCGTCGGGTGGGCGGTCGGCGCGCGCGATAGGGGCGCGGCCCGCCGCGCCGGGCTCGCCGCCTTCGCCGGCGGCGTCGGGTTCATGTCGGTCTCGGCCCTGACGTTCCTGCTCTTCCCCGCCGCGCTCGCCCGCCTCATGACCGACGACGCGCGGGTGATCGCCACCGCCGTGCCGCTCCTCCGGGTCGCCGCGCTGTTCCAGCTCTCGGACGGGCTCCAGGGGGTGGGCGCCGGCGTGCTGCGCGGGGCGGGCGAGACCCGCTTCACCTTCCTCGCCAACGTGGTCGGCCACTGGCTCGTCGGCCTCCCGGCGACCCTGCTGCTCGGGCTCGCCCTGGGCCACGGCGTGACCGGCCTGTGGGGCGGGTTCTGCTTCGGGCTGACCACCGTCGGGGTCGCGCTCCTCGCGCGGTTCCTCCGCGTCTCGTCCCGCGAGATCGTCCCCCTCGCGGACCGGGCCGCGGCGTAGCCCGGTCGGCGGAGGGCTCGGGGGCCGACCCGGTCCGTGGAGCGGGCCGGCGGGCGCGGCGGCACGGCACGGCGACGGCAGCTCGCGGGGCGGCCCGGCTCGCCGGCCGGCCATGTCATTGGAAGAATCTTTGCGTGCGCCTCGCCCTGCCGCAGCCGTTCGAGGACCTCGACCACACCGCCGACGTGGGCGTGCGCGTCCGGGGCGCGTCGGCCGAGGAGGCCCTCGCGCGGCTCGTCCTCGCCCTGGGCGCGCTCCTCGCCGGCGGCGGGCCGGTGCGCGCGGACGAGTCCGCGCGGATCGCCGTGCCGGGCGGGCCGGGGCTCGCCGGCACGGCGATCGCCCTGCTGCGGGAGCTACTCTACCGGTTCGCGACCGACCGCCGCATCCCGGCCGCGGTCGAGATCCTCCGGCTCGGCGAGGACGGCGTGGAGGCGCTCGTCGAGACCGGCGGCTACGATCCGGCCGCACACGCCGACGGGCTCGACCTCAAGGCGGTGACCTGGCACCTCGCGCGGCTCGAGCCGGAGGGGCGCGAGTGGATCGGCCAGATCCTGTTCGACGTCTGACCCGATCCCGGCTCCGAGGCCCGAGGCGCGCCATGACCCAGCTCCGCCGCATCGAGGGCGACCTGTGGGAGATCCCGCGCGAGGGACGGATGAAGGTGCCCGGCCGCGTCTACGCGGTGGGGCCGCCGGCGCCGGACGACCCCGCCCTCGAGCAGGTGAAGAACGTCGCCCACCTCCCCGGGATCCTGCGCTTCTCGCTGGCGATGCCGGACATCCACTGGGGGTACGGGTTCCCCATCGGCGGGGTCGCGGCGGTGGACGCCGACGCGGGCGCGATCTCGCCCGGCGGCGTCGGCTACGACATCAACTGCGGCGTCCGGGTGATCACGACCGGGCTCGACGCCGAGGAGCTCCGGCCGCGGCTCCACCCGGTCGCGGCGCAGCTCTACCGCGACATCCCCACCGGCGTCGGTGCGAGCCGGGCCATCCCGCGGCTCGATGACGCCGAGCTCGACGGGGTGCTCCGGGACGGCGCCCGGTGGGCGGTCCGGCGCGGCTTCGCCGCGGCGTCGGACGACGCAGAGCGGTGCGAGGAGGGCGGGCGGCTCGCCGGGGCGGACCCGGAGGCGGTGAGCCCGCGCGCGCGCCAGCGCGGCGCCGACCAGGTGGGGACGCTCGGCAGCGGGAACCACTTCGTCGAGGTGGACCGGATCGCCGAGATCCACGATCCGCGCGCCGCCGAGGCGTTCGGGCTCGAGCCGGGGCGCGTCGCGATCCAGATCCACTCGGGGTCGCGCGGCCTCGGCTACCAGGTCTGCGACGAGTCCCTCGCCGCCCTCGCCCCTCGGCTCGCGGGGTACGGGCCCGACTACGCGGCCCTCCCCGATCGGCAGCTCGCCTGCGCGCCGATCTCGAGCCCGGAGGGGCGGCGGTACCTCGGCGCGATGCAGGCGGCCGCGAACTTCGCCTGGGCCAACCGGCAGGTGATGACCGGCCTCGCCGTCCGCGCGTTCCTGCACGCGCTCCGGATCTCCGAGCGGGAGCTCGGGGCGCGGCTCCTCTACGACGTCTGCCACAACGTGGCGAAGCACGAGGAGCACGAGATCGACGGCGTCCCCCGGCGCGTCCTGGTCCATCGGAAGGGCGCCACCCGCGCCTTCGGCCCGGGCGATCCCCGGGTCCCCGCGCCGTACCGGGAGGTCGGGCAGCCGGTGCTCATCCCGGGCGACATGGGGCGCTACTCGTACGTCCTCGCCGGGACCGCCAAGGCGATGCGGGACACCTTCGGGAGCAGCTGCCACGGCGCGGGCCGGCTCCTCTCCCGCGGCGAGGCGCTCAGGCGCGCGCGGGGCCGCTCCATCGCGCGCGAGCTGGCCGATCGGGGGATCGAGATCATCGCCCGCGGGAAGAAGACGCTCGCGGAGGAGATGAGCGAAGCCTACAAGGACGTCGCCCGCGTCGTCGCGGTGATGGACGGCGCCGGGATCTCGAGGCTCGTCGCCCGGCTCGAGCCGCTGGCGGTCATCAAGGGGTGAGACCGGCGCGCCCCTGCAGCCTCTCGGCCGGCGTGCGTAGATTGGCGCCGTATGGCCGACGCGCCCGAGCGCGAGCTGAAGCTGCTGCAAGGCGGCCGCGGCGAGGACGACCCGCCGACCGGGCGCCCGCTCCCCCGGTCCACGCTGCGGGTCATCCCCGGCGGCCCCGCCGGGGATCTCCAGGCGGCGATCGAGGAGACCGTCCAGGCCGCCCGCAGGATGCGCCAGGAGATCGAGGCGCGCATCGCGAAGGAGCTGGAAGACCTGTTCTGACGGCGTGTTGTCCGCGCCCGTCCAGGGCGTTATCGAGCTTCCATGCTCGCCCCCCTCCCCGGCGCGGCCCCGTTCCCGGAGCCGCTCGCGCGACGCCTCGCGGACGCCGTGCGCGCGCGGGGGCCGTCCTACCTCCCGCACACGCGCCACCTCGTGGACGGGGTGCCGCGCTTCACGAACCGGCTCGTGCTCGAGCGGAGCCCGTACCTGCTCCAGCACGCGCACGACCCGGTGAGCTGGTACCCCTGGGGCGACGAGGCGTTCGAGGAGGCGCGCCGCACCGGGCGCCCGGTCTTCCTCTCCATCGGCTACTCCACCTGCCACTGGTGCCACGTGATGGAGCGGGAGTCCTTCGAGGACGAGGAGATCGCCCGGATCCTGAACGAGCGGTACGTGGCGGTGAAGGTCGATCGCGAGGAGCGGCCGGACGTGGACGGGATCTACATGACCGCGGTCCAGCTCCTCACCGGCGGCGGCGGGTGGCCGATGACCGTGTGGCTCACGCCGGAGCGCGAGCCGTTCTTCGGCGGGACCTACTTCCCCCCGCGCGACGGCGCGCGCGGGACGATCCGCGGGCTCCGCGGGCTCCTCGACGAGCTCGCCGACCTCTACGCGAAGGATCGGCCGCGCGTCGCCGCCGCCACCGGCTCGCTCGTGGCGGCGGTCCGCACCGCGCTCGCGTCCGCCGAGCCGCCCGCGGACGCGCCCCCCGGGTCCGCGCCGATCGAGGACGCGGTGGCCCAGATCGGCCGCGTGTTCGACCCGATCCACGGCGGGCTGCGCGCCGCCCCCAAGTTCCCGTCGAGCCTCCCGGTCCGGCTGCTGCTCCGGCACCACCGGCGCACGGGCGATCCCGAGGCGCTGCACATGGCGATCCTGACGCTCGAGAAGATGGCGGCGGGCGGGATCCACGATCAGCTCGGCGGCGGCTTCCACCGCTACTCGACCGACGCGGAGTGGATCGTCCCGCACTTCGAGAAGATGCTCTACGACAACGCGCTCCTCGCCGTGGCGTACGCGGAGGCGTGGCAGGTCACCGGCCGGCGCGACCTCGCCCGGGTGACCCGGCAGACGCTGGACTACCTCCTGCGCGAGCTGACCTCGCCGGAGGGCGGGCTCTGGTCGGCCACGGACGCGGACTCGGAGGGCGAGGAGGGGCGGTTCTTCGTCTGGGACGAGCGGGAGCTGCGCGACGCGCTCGGGCCGGACGCGGATCGCTTCATCGCCTTCCACGGCGTCACGCGGGAGGGGAACTTCGAGGGGCGCAACGTCCTCAGGGTCCCCCGGCCGAACGACGAGACCTGGGACGCGCTGGCCCCCGCCCGCGCCAGGCTGTACGCGCTCCGGGCGCGCCGGCCGGCGCCGCTCCGCGACGAGAAGGTGCTCGCCGGCTGGAACGGCCTCGCCGTCTCCGCCCTCGCCTTCGGCGGCCGGGTGCTCGGGGAGCGCCGCTACGTGGACGCGGCGGTCCGCGCGGCGGAGTTCGTGCTCGGGCGGATGGTGGAGGACGGCCGCCTCCGCCGCTCCTGGCTCGCCGGCGAGGCGGGCGGTCCGGCGTTCCTCGACGATCACGCGTTCCTCGCGCAGGGGCTCCTGGACCTGTTCGAGGCGACGTTCGAGCCGCGCTGGCTCAGCGCGGCGCTCGAGCTCTCCGAGCGGCTCGAGCAGCTCTTCGGCGATCCCGCGGGCGGCGGCTGGTTCACCACCGCCGCGGACCAGGAGCAGCTCCTCGCCCGGGAGAAGCCCACCCGCGACGGCGCCGAGCCCTCCGGCGCCTCGGTCGCCGCCCTGAACGCGCTCCGGCTCGACGCGTTCACCACCGACGCGCGCTGGCGCGGCCGCGCCGAGGCCGCGCTCCGCCACTACCGCGACGTCCTCGAGACCCAGCCCACCGCCCTCCAGGACCTGCTCCTCGCGCTCGACTTCGCCACCGACGCCCCCCGCGAGGTGGTGCTGCTCTGGCCCGAGGGCGAGCCCGCGCCCGAGCCGTTCCTCGAGGTCCTCCGCCGGACCTTCCTCCCGAACCGGGCGCTCGCCGGCGCCGCGGAGGGCGACGCCGCCGCGCGGCTCGGCGCGGTCGCCGCCATCGCCGCCGGCAAGGCGACCGTGGGCCGGCGCCCGACCGCCTACGTCTGCGAGCGCGGCGCGTGCCGGCTGCCCGCCATCGCGCCGGAGAAGCTCGCGGCGCAGATCAAGCCGGTCCGGCCGTACCGCTGATCCCGCGGGAGCTGCGCCCCCGCTCCGTCGGCCCTGAGCTCGTCGAAGGGGTCGCCGGGGCTCCTCCCCCTGTGGCTCCCACTGGATTCAACACATCTCGGGCGGAGAGCGGGCCCGGTCGAGGAAGGACCTTGCAGGCGAACGGCCCTGAATGAGGAGCGGTCTGGGCTCGGGAAGATGAAAAGGGCCGGGCGTCGCAGTGCGTGGGCATCGTCTGCGCAAGATCGGCCCCGAAGAAGCCCGCGTTTCACCGGTAGCGCTACGAACCTTCGCCGGCACCGTGGTCCTGAATCGCACGTCCGGCTGCCGCCCATTCGCGAGGCGGCCGACGGTTTCACGGTGAGCGTTGGGCCCGCAGCCCTTTCGCGGGAACCCCGATTTCACCAATCGGCTGTTGACGGACTTTCCGGTGGGTGACGCTTCGCGAGCCCAGGTCGTTCGAATAGGCCTTTCTCGCAGCGTCGCGGGGGCGCCGTGCGCCGCGAGTCTGCGCGGAGCCGAGGCGCGAGGGACCGTTCCCGTTCTCGTGCCTGGCGCCGAATGCGTGCGTCTGGGGAGGTCGCGAGATCGCGTGAGACCATCGGTTCATGCACGCACGCGATCTCTCCGCCCGCCTCTCCGAGCTCCTCCGCCGCGAGCACGACTGCATGGCCGACTTCCTGGTCGCCCTCGCCGACTTCGATCGCCGGCGGCTCTGGGTCGAGCTCGGCTACTCGAGCCTGTTCTGGTTCCTCCATCGCGAGCTCGGACTCTCGAAGGGGGCCGCGTTCTACCGGAAGACCGCGGCCGAGCTGGTGCAGCGGTTCCCCGAGGTCACCGAGCCGCTACGCGACGGGAAGCTTTGCATCTCGAGCATCGCGGAGCTCGAAGGTGATCTCGCCCGAGAACCGGTCGGAGGTTCTGCCGCGGTTCTTCCACCGCTCGAAGCACGAGGCGGCGGAGGTTGCAGCCGAGATCAAGCCGGTCGAGAAGGCGCCGCATCGCGAGGTCGTGACGGCGGTGCGCGTCCCAGCCACGGTGGAGGCTGCTCCGCTCCTCGAGATCGCGGCGGCGGCGCTCTCGGTCGCGGCTCCGAACATCGTCACGGCGGCGCCATTCGAGCCGCTCGAGGCGCGAGGTTCGCCGGAAAACCCTGTCGATGCCAACTCTCCGCGCGCTGCGGCGCACGCCCCATCTTCCCGCGAGCCCCGTGGCACATCCATCGAGCCGCTCAGCGCCGACCTCCGGCGCCTTCATTTCAACGTCTCCCGCCGCTTCCTCGAGAAGCTCGACGCTGCGCGGGATGCGCTCTCCCATTCGCATTTCGGCGCCACCACGGAGGAGATCCTCGAGGTCGGCCTCGACCTCCTCCTCTCCCGGAGCGCCAAACGGAAGGGGCTCGTGCAGAAGCCGCTCGCGGAGCGCCGCCCATCGAAGCCGGAGCACCTCTCCGCGGAGGTGAAGCGCCTGGTCTGGCTCCGCGACGGCGGCCGCTGCCAGTACCCTCTCGACTCTGGCGGCATCTGCGGCTCGACCTACCTGCTCGAGTTCGATCACCGCGAAGCCGAGGCCCTGGGCGGCCCGCCGACGGTCGAGAACATTCACCTTCTCTGTTTCTTCCATAACCAGCTCGCCGCTCGGAAGGTCTTCGGGAACGCCTTGATGGACCGCTATACGCGCCGGTCGAACGACGAGCTCTTCGACTCCGCACCTGCCGCGCGAACGGGAACGGCGCCGCGGTGCGCGGTGAAGAAGAAGCGCTCGGGGTGAGCGGATGGCCGGCCCGGCTCTCAGGCGACGGTGACCGGAGCCGGCGTGCGGCTGTCGTACCTGCTCCAACTCTGCGCGCACCGCGCAACGACGGCTCGGCCGCTGCCATGGCGAGCGCCTCACCCTGCTGGTGAAGCACGGGCTTCTTCGGGGCCGATCTCGTCACTCCGGTTCCCGCCCGCGGGCGGCGCCCCGGCCTCCACCTCCTTCCTGAGCCAGCCCCACGTTTGCCGTGCAGGTGCGCTCGTACTCGCGGCCCCTCACCACGAAACGCCTCGCGACAGCGAGTCATGATTGGCCGTTCAGCCTCCCCCGGCCCCCTCGTCCTTCCACCGGGAGACGTCGATCCCGAAGTCGACGATCTTCTTCGCGACGGTCGGGTAGGAGACGCCCATCCAGCGGGCGACCTGGCTCTTGTTGCCGGCCGCGCGGGCGAGGAGCTCCTCGAGGTAGGCCCGCTCGACCTCGGCGAGCGTCGGCGGCGGCGCCGCGCCCGGCGAGGAGCGCGCGGGCGCGACCGGCTCGGGCGGCGCGGCGGGCGCCTCCGGACCGCCGCGGAGCAGGACCGACTCGGGCGAGAGGACGTCCCCCGACTCCAGCACGACCGCGCGCTCGATCACGTTCCGCAGCTCGCGCACGTTCCCGGGGAACCGGTACGCGAGCAGCCGGCGCTCCGTCTCCGGTGCGAGCTCGCGGATCGGCTTCCCCGCCCGCGCCGCGAGCTCGCCCAGGAAGAAGCGCGCGAGGGGGAGGACGTCCTCGCGTCGCTCGCGGAGCGGCGGGATGCGGATCCGGAAGACGTCGAGCCGGTGGAACAGATCGTGCCGGAAGCGCCCGGCCCGCACCTCCGCGGCGAGATCGCGGTGGGTCGCGGCGAGGAACCGGACGTCGGCCTGGAGATCGCGGACGCCGCCTAGGCGCCGGAACACCTGCGTCTCGATCACCCTGAGCAGCTTCGCCTGGGTCGCGGCGGGCATGTCGCCGATCTCGTCGAGGAAGAGGGTCCCGCCCTCGGCCTCCTCGAGGAGCCCGGGCTTCGCCCGCTTCGCGTCGGTGAACGCGCCCCGCTCGAACCCGAACAGCTCCGACTCGAGGAGCGTCTCCGGGATCGCCGCGCAGTTGAGCTCGACGAGGGGGCCGTCGCGCCGCCCCGGCGTCCGCACGTGCAGGAGGTGCGCGATCACCTCCTTGCCGGTCCCGCTCTCGCCCTCCAGGAGCACCGTGGTGTCCGGCGACGCGGCCACCTGCTCCGCGAGCCGGACCACCGCGCGCATCGCCGCGGACGCCCCGACGCAGAACCCGCGCTCCACGCGGCGCCGGGTCGCCCCGGAGAGCCCCTCCGCGCGCCGCCGGAGCCGGCGCGCCGCGAGCGCCTTCTCGATGGTGAGGACGAGGGCCGGGAGCTGGATGGGCTTCGTGAGGTAGTCGAACGCCCCCGCCTTGATCGCCTGGACCGCGTTCTCGATCTCGCCGTACGCGGTCGCCATCACCACGAGCGGCGCGCCCTCCCCGCCCTCCTCCCGCAGCCGCGCCAGGATCTCGAGGCCGTCGGCGTCGGGGAGGTTGCGGTCGAGCACGACGACCTGCGGGTCGAACGCGCGCGCCACGCCGAGCGCCTCGCCGCCGCTCGCCGCGGTCCGCACCTCGTGCCCCTCCGCCGCGAGCGCCGCCTGGGCCACCACGCGGAAGGTCCGCTCGTCGTCCACCACCAGCACGCGCGCGCCCATCTACGCTGCCTCCACCGGGAGGATCACCCGGAACGTGGTCCCGCCTGCGGGGCGCTCGAGCGCCTCGATCCGGCCGCCGTGCGCGGTCACCACCCGGGAGGCGATGGCGAGGCCGAGGCCGGTGCCGGTCCGCTTCGTGGTGACGAACGGCTGGAAGAGCCGCGCCCGGACCTCCGGCGCGAGGCCGGGCCCGTCGTCGCGGATCTCGACCACCGCGGCCCCGTCCACCACCCGCGCCTCGAGCTCGAGCCGGCGGGACCGCGCGACCCGCCGGGCGCCGGGCCGCTCACCGAAGGCGCCCGGCCCCATCGCCTCGACGCCGTTCCGGGCGAGGTTCGTCACCGCGCCGAGGAGCTTGGCGGCGTCGCCCCAGGCCGGCACGGGGGCGCCCGCCGTGACCGCCACCTCCACCCCGGAGTCGGCGGCGAGATCGGCGACCGCGGCCGCCGCGTCCCGGCAGAGCTCGGCGAGGTCGACGGGGGCCCGGGCGAGCCGCGGCGTCGCCGCGAAGAGGGTGAGGTCCTCGGCGACGTCCCGGAGCCGCTCGATCTCGGCGCGGGCCTGCGCGTGCACCTGGCGGAGGGCCGCCGGGTCCCCCTTCCCCGTCGCGAGGAGGTCGAGCGCCACCGAGAGCCCGTTCAGCCCGTTCTTCACCTCGTGCGCGATGGCGGCGGAGGTCTTCCCCATCGCCGCGAGGTGGCGCGACCGGTCCAGCTCGACCTCGGCCCGCTCGAGGCGGCGGATGGCCAGCCCGAACGCGGCGCCGCCCAGGATGGCGAGGAGCACCGCGACGGCCACCGTCGCGACGAGCCGCCGGAACGGCGCGAGGAGATCCCCCTCCACGTCGGCCGCGGAGAGGACGAGCCGGAGGATGAGGGGCGTGTCCCCGACCTCGGCCTGCGTGACCAGCCAGCGGCCGCCGGCGGCGTCCCGCACCCACTCCTGCCCCGGTCCGTCGAGGCGCGCCATCCCGGCCGGCACTACGCCGCGCACCTCGCGTGCCACGTCCACCTCTCCCCGCACGGAGTCCCCGGGCAGGACGACGGCCACCGCGCCGCGGTCGCGCACCTCGCCGGCGAGCGCCTCACCGAAGAGCGCGCGCGCCGCCTGCCCGCTCACGATGCCGACGATGGCGCCGCGCCCGGGGATGGGCGCGGCCACGTCGATCTCGCCGCTCGCGAAGTGGAGCGCGGTCCGCCCTTGCCCGCGGGCGAGGCCGACGAGCAGCGCACCCGGCGCCGCCGGGCGCGCCCCCTGGGGCTCGGACCACAGCACCGTCCCCTCCGGATCCAGGATCGCGATCGACATGGCGAAGAGCACCGTGTCGCGCCGGGCGATCCGGAGCACCCGCTTCTCGGGCTCGAGCGTCCCGTCGGCGAGGTCGATCTCGGCGAGCCGCGACAGCCGGGTGATCTCGGCGACCAGGGCGGCGACCTCGTTCCCGATGAGCTGCGCGCGGGAGCGGACGAGGAGCGACTCGCGATCCGTGGCGGAGGCGAGCGCCGCCGCCCGATACCGGGCGAGGAGCAGCCCGCCCGTGGCGCCGACCGCGACGGCCGCGAACGCGGTGAGGAGGAAGACCAGCCAGCCGGGGCGGAGGCGCATCGACCCCATTCTAGGAGGAACGGCCCGGCGCGTGCCCGCGTCGGGGACCGCGTCCGGTCGGCGTCCGTTATTGCGGACGGACTGACACGCCCTCCGTCAAGGTGTACAGTGCCCGCCATGAAAGGCACCACCCCGCACCGCCAGCTCGCGAGCGACAACTACGCCGGCATCTGCCCCGAGGCCTGGGCCTCCCTGGCCGAGGCCAACACAGGCCACGCGCCCGGCTACGGCGACGACCGCTGGACCGCCGAGGCGTCCGACCTCATCCGCGCGACGCTCGGGACCGACTGCGAGGTCTTCTTCGTGTTCAACGGCACCGCGGCGAACTCGCTCGCGCTCGCGGCGCTCTGCCAGTCCTACCACTCGATCCTCTGCCACGAGACCGCGCACGTCGAGACCGACGAGTGCGGCGCCCCGGAGTTCTTCTCGAACGGGACCAAGGTGCTCACCGTCGCCGGCCTGGGCGGCAAGATCGACCCCGCCTCCCTCGACCCGATGGTCCTGCGCCGCCAGGACATCCACTACCCGAAGCCGCGGGCCCTCTCGATCACCGAGCCGACCGAGCTCGGCACCGTCTACACGCTCGCCGAGCTCCGCGCGCTCCGCGACCGCGCGCGGGCCCTCGGCCTGAAGATCCACATGGACGGGACCCGCTTCGGCAACGCGGTGGCCGCCCTCGGCTGCACGCCCCGGGAGCTCGTCGACGCGGCCGGCGTGGACGTGCTCTGCTTCGGCGGCACGAAGGCGGGGATGGCGGTGGGGGACGCGGTGGTCTTCTTCGACCGGGCCCTCGCCGGCGAGTTCGAGTACCGCTGCAAGCAGGCGGGCCAGCTCGCCTCGAAGATGCGGTTCCTCGCGGCGCCGTGGGTGGGGATGCTCCGCGACGGCGCCTGGCTGCGTCACGCCCGGCACGCGAACGAGATGGCGCGGCTCCTCGAGCGCTCCCTCCGGCAGATCCCCGGGGTGCGGATCCTGCAGAACGTCGAGGCGAACTCCGTCTTCGTCGCGCTGCCGCCCGGCGCCGCGGACGCGCTCCGCGCCCAGGGCTGGCGGTTCTACGACTTCATCGCCGGCGGCGGGTCGCGGCTCATGTGCGCGTGGGACGTGACGCCCGAGGACGTGGCCGCGTTCGCGGCGGCGCTGGCGGCCGTCTGATCCCGACCGAGAGAAGTTTTTCGCGGACCATCCGTCCGCCGGGCGGCCGGTTCCGCCCAGGCCACGGAGTCCGGCGCTGCCGCTTCTCCGGATCCCCCGTCCTCCCGGGGCCGGCCACGCGCGGGAACGCTCTGATTGTGAGATGACTACTCCGGAGACGGCTCTCCCGCCTCGGGTGCCGGCGTCGATGGGGGTGGTCTCCGCTCCAGCGCTCCTCGCAGGAACGCGACGATGGCGCCGAGCGTCCGCGCGTCGACTTCGGCCTGTCCCTCGCCCGCGGCGCGAAGCGCGCGGACGCTCACCTCGAGCGAGTGGTTCCCGCCCTCCACCCGGTACAGCGTCGACGGCGCGGACATCCGGCGGCGGACGTCCTCGAGCGCGTCGAGGGGGCAGAGCGGGTCGCGCGTCCCCTGGACGAAGAGGATCGGCGTGCGGAGCGCGAAGAGGACCTCGGATCGGAGATCGCCGCGCGCGCCGCGCAGCGGGTAGCCGAGGCAGACGAGCGCATCGACGGGCTCCTCGAGCGCGACGTGACAGGCGACGCGCGAGCCCATCGACTTGCCGGCCAGGATCACGGGGCCGTGCCGTCCACGGCGAGCGTCCGCGAGCGCCTCGCGGTGGGCTTCGACGAGGACCGGTAGCCGGTCCGGGGTCCGGCGCCCCGCGCGCATGTACGGATAGTCGAACCGGACCACGTCCCCCACGTCACCGAGTCGCTCCGCCCAGGCCGACATCCAGCGCGAGCTGGACGGCGCACCGGCACCGGGTGCGAGGAGCACGAGAGGTCGAGCCATGCGCTCGGAGGGTAATACCGTGAACCGACGCGCGCGGCGGAATGCGACCCGCTCGGGCGAACCCGACCGAACTACTCTCGGTCGGGCGGGGGCCGGGGCGATCGGCCGGCGGGCGGCGTGATCAGCGGGCGGACTCGCGCGATGACTCTCGGTCGAGCTTAAGCTGCATGCATGCACGGCGTCACGGCGGCCGCCAGCCACTCGTTCGAGGAGCACCGCAGCGAGCTCGAGATCCGCATCGAGGCGCCGTCCTTGCCCGCGCTCTTCGCCGAGGCCGGCCGGTCGCTCGTCGAGGTGATGCACGGGACCCCGCTCGAGGCCCCCGGCGCCTGGAGCGACGAGATCGTGGTGACCGCGCGAGACCGCGAGGCGCTCCTCGTCGAGTGGCTGAACGAGCTCGTCTTCCGCGCGGAGGTCGCGAAGGTGCTCTTCACGGAGTTCGAGATCGGGCGCCTGTCGCAGCGCGAGCTCGTCGCCACGGTCCGCGGCTCGCGCGTGTCGGCGCTTCGCAACCCGGTCAAGGCGGCGACCTACCACGGCCTCGCGATCGCCGCGGCCGGCGAAGGCTTCACCGCGAAGGTGATCCTCGATGTCTGAGACGATCGGAGGCCGGGCGCCCACGCCGGCGCCGGGCGACGCGGAGCTTCGCGGCATCGGCCCTTGCCTGTACGAGATCGGGCCTCGCGCCGGCACGGGCATGCGGGTCCCGGCCCGCATCTTCGCGGACGAGGACCTCCTCGGCCAGATCCGCCGCGACCGGAGCATCTCGCAGCTCGTGAACGTGACGACGCTCCCCGGCATCGTGGACGCCGCGCTCGGGATGCCGGACATGCACGAGGGCTACGGCTTCCCGGTCGGCGGCGTCGCCGCGACGCTGCTGCCGGACGGCGTCGTCTCGCCCGGCGGCATCGGGTTCGACATCAACTGCGGGGTGCGCCTGCTCGCGTCCGGCCTGCGCGTCGAGGACGTCCAGCCGTCGCTCGAGCCGCTCGTCCACGAGCTGAGCCGCAGCGTCCCCGCCGGGTACGGCCGGCACGGACGCCTGGCGCTCACCCGGGACGAGCTGGACCGCGTGCTGCGCGACGGCTGCCCGTACCTCGTGCGCGAGCACGGCCTCGGGCGCCCGGACGACCTCCCGCTCATCGAGTCCGGGGGGGTGATCGCCGGCGCGGATCCGGGCCAGGTCTCGGAGCGGGCGAAGAATCGCGGCGAGGATCAGCTGGGCACGCTCGGGGGTGGCAACCACTTCATCGAGGTGCAGGTCGTGGACGCGATCTTCGACGAGGGCGCCGCGCGGGCGTTCCGCCTCTTCCCCGGGCAGGTGACCGTCCTCGTCCACACCGGGTCGCGCGGCCTCGGCCATCAGGTCTGCACCGACTACGTGAAGATCATGGACGAGGCGATGCACCGGTACGGGATCAGCGTCCCCGATCGGCAGCTCGCGTGCGTGCCGCTCTCCTCGCGGGAGGGCAGGAGCTACTTCGGCGCGATGTGCGCGGCGATGAACTTCGCCTTCTGCAACCGCCTGGTGATCGCGCACCGGGCCCAGGACGTGTTCCGGCGCGTGCTGCGCGATTGGCAAGGCGCCGAGCTCCGGCTCGTCTACGACGTGGCGCACAACACCGCCAAGATCGAGCGCTACGGCGCGCGGACGCTCTGCGTGCACCGCAAGGGGGCGACGCGGGCCTTCGGCCCGTCGAGCGAGGAGATCCCGGCGCCGTACCGGGGCGTGGGGCAGCCGGTCCTCATCCCGGGCAGCATGGGGACGGCGTCGTACGTCCTCGTCGGCACCGACGAGGCGGCCGCCCTCTCCTTCAGCAGCTGCTGTCACGGCGCGGGGCGGGCGATGAGCCGCGGCGCCGCGAAGCGCCGCGTGCAGGGACACGTCCTGCGCCAGGAGCTGCTCTCGCGCGGGATCGTGGTCCGCTGTCCGAGCAACCAGGAGCTCGCGGAGGAGGCGCCGCTCGCCTACAAGGACGTCGATCGCGTCGTGGACGTGGTGCACCGCGCGGGCATCGCTCGCAAGGTCGCGCGCCTCCGGCCGATCGGCGTCGTGAAGGGGTGAGCGGAGCGGCTAGTCTGGGGACGCCGCCAGCTCCTCCTTCGCGAGCTGGACGAGGCGCCAGTACGGCGGCGGGTACCCGCGGGCGGCCAGGTGCTCCGCCGCGCGCGCCTCGATTCGCGCGCGGAGGCGCGCGTGCCGGGCCGTGAACCACTGGCTGCGCAGCGCCGCGGTGGCGCTCATGCCCTGCGGGACCGGCCCGATCTCGCCGAACGCGTTCAGGGCCGCGCTCCAGGCCTTGGCGACGCGGGCGAACGGGAGCCGCCAGCGCGAGTAGGGCAGCGGCGCGCCCGCCTCCGCGGCGGCGAGCATCGCGTCGGTGGCCGCGTTGTCGAGGTGCTCGTTCCTCAGCGCCTCGACGTCGCGCCACTCGGCGACGACGCGGAGCTGCGGGTCGTCCTCGAGGTCCGCGGGCTCGAGCGTCTCGAAGTGGCGCACGCCGAGCGCGGCGAGCCAGGCCCGGACCCCGGGCGACGAGACGTGCGACGGCGCCGGCCAGAGCTCGACGCCGAGCTGGCGGTACGCCTGCGCCGCGACCTCAGAGCAGAAGAGGCGCGTCGGATCCTGCGCGTCCATCGCGAAGTCGTAGGCGATCGGGCCCGCCTCCGCGCGCACGAGCGCCGCGGTCGCCGCCGCGTGTGGCAGCATGGGGTCCGCCGCCATGGCGGGCAGGTCGGCGCGCGGCCGGAGCACGAGGACGCGCAGCTTCCGGTCGCCCAGGTACTCGTCCGGAGTGGCGATCGCGACGCCGCGCTCGATGTGCGCCTCGACGAGCCGGACGCGGCCGGTGCCCGGCTCGACGTGCACGAGCGCGACGTGCGAGAAGTTGCCCGGGAAGTCGTTCCCGCGCGCGATGAGGGCCGAGGTGGCCGCCCCACCGCGCGAGAGGAGCACGTCGCCGCTGTGGACCCGCACGCCGTGCACGAGCGCGGACGGCGTGGCCGACGGCTCGTCGACGCCGGCGGTGAGCTCCGGCGGGGCGGCGTCCGGCGGGGCCTGCAGGATGGCCTCCTCGATGGCGGCGCGGCTGCCGTACAGGACGCGGTAGAGCGCCTCGCGCGCGCGCCGGTCGCGCGGGTCCCACCGCTCGGACTGGCGCTTCACCGCGTCGCGGAGCCGCGCCGCGAGCCGGATCGCGTCCGGGAGGAGCTTCGGGCACGCCGCGACGCGCACCGCCGCGTCGAAGACCCGGGCCTCCGCCTCCGCGAGGAGCGGCGCGTCCGGCGCGTGCGTGCCGTGGCCGAGCCGCTCGACGGTGTCCGCCAGCGCGTGCAGCTCGGCGCGCGCCTCGTCGCCCATCGCCTCGCACCCCACCGCGCGCGCCCTCGCGTACCCCTCCTCGAGCCGCTCCCAGTACGCGTCCTGCTGCCACGCGAAGGGACGGGCGCGCGCGGCGTCCGCGCTCTCGGCGGCGGCGGCGCGCACCGGAGCGCGATCCGGCACGAGCAGGAGCAGATAGGCGACGGCCAGCGCGGCGGCCCCGCGGACCACGACTCGCCGGATCCGCCCTGGCCCACCTCCGCGCATGCCGATCCCGCCTCCTCCGCGTGCGCCTCCTTCTTCGCACCCGGCGTCACGTGGATCAAGGCGGAGCGGAGCGCCCTCCGCGGCCGCGCCTACCGGGTCCGCGGGCGATCCACGATCGCGAACGGCCGCTCCCCCTTGAAGATCCGGAAGAGCAGGTGCAGCGCGGGGAAGAGGAGCAGCGCGCCGGCGCCGAGCGCCCACAGGAGCGGGACGAGGGTGGCGCGCGGGCCGGCCGCCGACCTGACGGTGAGGTCCGGCGGGACGAGGTAGGGGTACTGCGAGGCTCCCCACCCGACCACGATGAGCGCGACCTGCAGCGCCGCGGCGGTGCGGGCGGCCCGCACCCTCTTCTTCGCGAGCGCCACGAAGGCGATCACGGCGGCGGCGCCGGTGGCGAGGTGGAGCGGGAGGGTGAACGGCCGCCGGGTGAGCCCCTCGAAGACGAGCGGGGCCTCCCGGGCCGAGATCGCCGCGACGAGCGCGGCGCAGACGAACACCGCGACGCCGGCGCCGATGGCGCGGCGGCGGAAGTCGTCGCGGAGCGACCCCTCGGCCTCGACCGCCAGGTACGTGGCGGCGAGGTACGCGAACAGGGCCGCCGCGAAGACGCCGGTCGCCGCGGAGAACGCCGACAGCCAGTGGCCGGCGCCTGCGCCCGAGCTGCCCGCGCGCCACCCCGCGGCGAGCGCGCCCACCACGGCCCCGAGCATCAGCGGCGCGAGGATCGACGCGCCGGAGAAGAGGACGCCCCAGCGCCGCTGCACGACGTCCTCGGGGTAGTCGTAGGTACGGAACGTGAACGCCGCGCCGCGCAGGACGATGCCGACCAGGAGGAGGACGAGGGGGGTGAAGAGCGCGATCGAGATGCGGGCGAACGCCGCCGGGAACCCGGTGAAGAGCAGGACGACCACGAGGATGAGCCACACGTGGTTCGCCTCCCAGATCGGCCCGATCGCGCGCTCGATCAGGGCGCGCTGCTCCTTCACCCGCGGCCCGGAGGCGAGGAGATCCCAGATGCCGCCGCCGAAGTCGGCGCCGCCGAGCAGCGCGTAGAGCACGAGGGCGGCGAGGATGACCCCGCCGAGGAGGTCGGGGGCGCTCATCGCGTGACCTCCGGGGGCGCGCCGGACGGCTCCGGCGCCGAGGGGACGTGGGCGATCTGGCGCCGGAGCAGGAGGATCACCATCGCGCCGAGGAAGACGTAGAGGAGGAGGAACGCGACGAGCGGGGCGGCCAGCCCCGTGACGGGCGTCACCGCGTCGGCGGTCCGCATCGTCCCCCAGATCGTGTACGGCTGGCGCCCCCACTCCGTGACGAGCCAGCCCGCCTCGAGCGCGAGGAACCCCGCGGGCCCGGCGAGGGCGATCGTGCGGAGCAGCCGCGGCCCGGGCTCCCGCCGCCGAGCGCGCTGGACGATCCAGGCGATCGCCACCACCGCCATGATCGAGCCGAGCCCGACCATCACCTGGAACGCCAGGTGGACGAGTCGGGTGTTGGGCCAGACCTCGCGCGGGAACGCGCCCAGGCCCCTCACCTCGGCGTGCGGATCGTGGAACGCGAGCAGCGACAGGCCGGCGGGGACCTCGAGCGCCCAGCGGGTCTCCTCCCGCTCCGCGTCGGGCAGCCCGCCGATCCGCAGCGGCGCGCCGCGCTCGGTCCGGAACTGGCCCTCGAGCGCGGCGAGCTTCACCGGCTGGGTCTGCGCGATCTGGCGGGCCGAGAAGTCGCCGGAGACGGGCTGGAGGAGCGCCGCCACCGCGCCGACCCCGAACGCGATGCGGAGCGCCGCCCGGTGGAACGCGTGGTCCGGGTGGCGCAGGAGGAGCACGGCGTGGATGCCCGCGACGGCGAAGCCGGTCGCCGCGTACGAGGAGAGGAGGACGTGGACCACCTCGTGCGCCCAGCCGGGCGGGAACATCGCCGTGAACGGCCCGACCTCCACGGGGTTCCCGGCGAAGTCCACGCGGAAGCCGGCGGGGGCGTTCATCCAGGCGTTCGCCAGCGTCACGAAGAAGGCCGACACGGCGCCGCTCACGGCGACGGCGACGCCGGCCGCGAGGTGGAGCCGCGGGCCGGCGCGGTTCCAGCCGTAGAGATAGATGCCGAGGAAGATCGCCTCCGCGAAGAAGGCGAAGCCCTCGAGGGAGAACGGCATCCCGATGATCGGGCCGGCGAAGGCCATGAACCGCGGCCAGAGCAGGCCCAGCTCGAACGAGATCACCGTCCCGGAGACCGCCCCCACCGCGAACAGGATGGCGACGCCCTTCGCCCAGCGGCGCGCCAGGTCGAGGTGCACCGGGTCGCCGGTGCGCCGCCAGCGCCACTCCGCGAGGACCATGAAGAGGGGCATCGAGACGCCGACCGCGGCGAAGACGATGTGGAAGACCAGCGAGACGCCGAAGAGCGCCCGCGCGGCGAGGAGGTCGTTCACGACGCCCTATGTGGTGGCGCACCTCGCGTTTCGCGCGTCCCGGACGGGCGGGGTGGCGCTCTGCCGCCCGGCGTCTTTCGCCCCAGTGCCCCTCCTGGTACGGGCCCGGCGCAGGCGCGGTCGGCTACGGCCAAATTGACACTCCCGAAAGGGGGGCAGTAACCTCCTCGAGCGTCCGACCTGCCCACCGCTTGGCGCTGCGCCGCGCGGGGGCGCTCGCTCCCGGAGGTTGCATGTCCCGCCCGCTGGCGCCCGTCCTCGCCGCCGCCGTCCTCGTCCTGCCCGCGGTGACCCGGGGCGCCGAGCCGCTCGACCTCGATCTTTCGCGCCTCGGCGCGCCCGACGCGAGGGTGTGGGAGGCCCGGGGCGCCACCGCCGCGGACGCGCAGGCGCTCGCGAACGACGCGAAGATCCGCTTCGGCATCCTCTCCTCGGAGCTGGCGCTCGCGCTCTCGTCGGCGATCCTCGAGCCCGCCGGCACCACCGGCCACTCCGGCTTCGACGTCGGCCTCGAGGGCGCGTACGTCGGCGTCCACCCGACCGTCGTGGGCACGGGCGCCACCGCGGCGGACGACTGGCCCACGAGCGGGATGACGCCGCACGAGCTCTTCCTCCCGTCGGTCCACGTGCGGAAGGCCCTGCCCTACAGCTTCGAGGTGGGCGGCCGGATGATCTACCTGTCGCAGTCCTCGTACTTCGCGGGACAGCTCGAGGGGAAGTGGGCGCTGAACGAAGGCTTCGACCTGCTCCCCGACGTCGCCGTCCGCTTCGCCTGGACCCAGCTCTTCGGCCAGCGCGACTGGAACCTGGGCGTCGGCGACGTGGACTTCATGGTGTCGAAGCGCTGGGGGGTGGGCGCGGTCGCGAGCCTCACCCCGTACGCGGCGGCGCGCTACACGTTCGTGCGCGCGTCCACCGACGTGATCCAGTACGGCCCCGCCGGCACCTCCCCCACCGACGCGATGACCACCGCCGCGGCGTTCCCCACGCTCAGCGCGGGCTACTACCGCACCACCGCCGGCCTGCGGCTGACCGCGCTCGCCGTCTCGATGGCCGCCGAGGCGACCTACTTCGGCGGGACGACGACCGGGAAGGCGAACCCGACCGCGAGCCAGTACCCGAGCTACCGCCTGAAGTCGTCGTGGGGCGCCGCCTGGAAGCTGGGGTTCGAGTTTTGAGAAGGTTCACCGCCCGGTCCGCCGCCGCACGAGCT
Source organism: Anaeromyxobacter oryzisoli (assembly GCF_022690765.1). Taxonomy (GTDB): domain Bacteria; phylum Myxococcota; class Myxococcia; order Myxococcales; family Anaeromyxobacteraceae; genus Anaeromyxobacter; species Anaeromyxobacter oryzisoli. The sequence continues at coordinate 49,651 of NZ_JALCZA010000033.1, forward strand.
CCCGCGTCCGGCCCGGGACGTTGGTGATGAGCGCCGTCGCGCCGAGCGCCACGAGGCGCTCGGCGTCCTCGGGCGCGTCGACGGTCCAGACGTTCACCGCGAGGCCGCGCGCCTTCCACTCCGCCATCCGCGCCGGCGTCACGAGCACGCGCTCGGGGTGGACCGCCGCCGCCCCCATCAACGTCAGCGCGAGCGCGACCTCGAGCCGCCACGCCTGGCCGTGCTCGAAGAGGAGCCCCACCGGCAGGTGCGGCGCGGCGGCGCGGAACGCCCCGAGGAGCCGGTAGTCGAAGGACGACACGATCACCCGGTCCTCGGCGCGCGCCCGCGCGATCACCCGCGCCACCTCGGCGGCGAGCCCGAGGTCCAGCCCGCTCGACTTGAGCTCCACGTTCACCACGGCGCGGGGGAGCGCGTCGAGCACCTCGGCGAGGAGCGGCATCCGCTCGCCCCGGAACGCGGCGCCGCGGTGCGCGCCGACGTCGAGGGCGCGCAGCTCGGCGAGCGTCGCGTCCTTCACCCGGAGCGGCGAGCCGGCGATCCTCCGCGCGTCCTCGTCGTGGAACACCACCACCTCGCCGGTCGCGCAGCGCCACGCGTCCAGCTCGACGCCGTCGGCGCCCTGCTTCATCGCGAGGCGGAACGCGGCCAGCGTGTTCTCGGGGGCGTCGGCGCTCGCGCCGCGGTGCCCGAGCACGAGCGGGCGGTCCGGCGACCGCGGGGCGCCACGGCGGGGGAAGTCCAACGAGAGCCTCCGTTGCCCCGGCGAAGCCGTGCGACGGCGCTTGGCGGCCGCGGGGGCGCGCGGCTATCCTAACGCCGCCGCCGCGGCTCGCGGCCGAAGAAGCCATGACCGATCTCGCCGTCGTCGTGTTCGTCGCCATCCTCGTGTTCGCCGCGACGCGGATCTCCGCGCTCGGGGACGCGCTCGGCCGGGCCGTCGCCCGCCACGGGCGACGCGCCGGAGACGACCCCCCGCGGGAGGGGAGCGGCACCTCCGCCTCGCCCGAGGCCCGGCCGTAACGGCTCCGCGCGCCGGGCCGCCTCGCGCGGGGCGGCCCGCGCCGAGGCGAGGCGCGCGGCGACCGCGCGAACGAACGGGTGGACGGCCCCGTCGCGCGAGAGCTCCGCGAGGTCCGCCGCCGCGAGGGACGGCAGGAGCTCCACGGCGACGGCGGTCTCGACGAAGGGGTTCTGCGCGATCGCGAGCGCCACCGCGGGCCGCGTCCGCCAGCGCCGCGCCTCGAGGAGGCACCGCAGCGTCCCCGGCCGGATCGGCCGCCGCGCCGCGAGCCGGATCACGAGGTCCTCGGTGAGCCGAGGGTTCCGGAGCAGCTCGCGCACGACCGCCGGCTCGCCCTCCGCGGCGAGGCGCGCGAGCAGGTCCGGATCGCGCTGCGCCCGCGCCGCCGCCTTCTTGTGACCGAGCGTGAGATGGGCGAGGCGCGGGTCGGCCCGGTCGCGCGGCGGCTGGTAGGCCCGCGCCGGTGGCGGCGCGGCGAGCACGCCGGCGATCTCGAGGAGCCCGCGCTCCGTCGCCAGGGCGTAGAGCTCGGCGCGCCAGGCGTACGTCAGCTCGGGATCGGGGCGCGCCAGGGCCGTCGCGGCCGCGGCCCACGCCGCGCGCTCGGCCCCGCCACCGCCTCGGGCGAGCGCGGCGAGCCGGTCCGCCG
>NZ_JALCZA010000034.1 GCF_022690765.1 Anaeromyxobacter oryzisoli
AGGGCGACGAGCCGTCCGGCGTGACGCCCGCCGCCGCGGCGGCGCCGGTGCGCCCGGCGTCCGAGACCGCCGCCGGCGCCGCGCGCTCCGAGCCGGGAGCCTCCGCCACCCCGGAGACGCCGCCCGCGCCGCTCACGGCGACCCAGGCCCGGACGCACGCTCGCACCGCGTTCGCGGAGGGCGTCCGGCTCCAGGAGAGCGGCGAGCTGCTCGCCGCCGCGGCGGCGTTCGAGCGCGCGGTCGCGGTCGATCCGAAGCTCGTGTGGGCGCACTTCGACGTGGGCGTCGTCCGGGAGCGGCTCGGCGACGAGGACGGCGCGCGCGCCGCGTACGCGCGGGCCCTCGACGTGGCGCCCGGGTTCGGCCCGGCCGTCCAGAACCTCGTCCGCCTGGAGCTGCGGCGTGGGAAGGGCGCCGCGGCCGAGGCCGAGCTCCGCGCCCGGCTGGAGCGCACGCCGGACGCGGTGGGGCTCCTGAATGGCCTGGCGGAGCTCCACCTCGCCGGCGGGCGCCTCGACCTCGCGGAGGAGGAGTCGCGCCGGGCGCTCAAGGTGGACGAGAAGAACGTGCCCGCGATGGTGAACCTCGCGACCGCCTACCACCGCAACGGCCGGAACGAGCTCGCGCGGATGGTGCTCGACAACGCGCGGCAGATCGACGATCGCGAGCCCGCGGTGTGGAACCGCCTCGGCTTCGTCGATCTCGCGCTCGGCAACCGGCCGCAGGCGCTCGAGGACTTCCGCACCGCGGCCGCGCTCCGCTCGGATTACCCCGAGGCGCACGCGAACTACGGCGCGATGCTCGCCGACGCCGAGGACTACCCCGCCGCGGTCGCGGAGCTGGAGCTCGCCGTCCGCTACGCGCCGCGGTCGCCCGGGGTCTGGCTCGACCTCGGCAACGCGTACCGCGGCGACAAGCAGTTCGTGAAGGCCGAGGAGGCCTACCGGAAGGCCGAGGAGCTCGAGCCGGGCCTCGTGGACGTCCAGTACGACCTCGCGGTGCTCTACCTCGACGGCGACAAGCCCGGGCTCCCCGCGCTGGCGCGCCTCGAGCAGGCGCTGGGCTTCTTCGACACGTACGAGGCGAAGGGCGGCAAGGACGCGCGCATCGCCGGATACCGCAAGGACACCGCGCGCGCCATCGATCGCGAGAAGAAGCGGCTCGCGCGCGCCGAGAAGGATCGGCTCCGCAAGGAGGCCGAGGCGAAGAAGAAGGAGGAGGCGGAGCGCAAGGAGGCCGAGGCGCGGGCCCGCGCGGCCGCCGAGGAGGAGGCGCGGCGCGCGGCGGAGGCGGCCAAGATGCCGGCCTCGAGCGGCGCGCCCGCGGCGATCGCGCCGGCGGCGGGGGACGGCTCGCCCGTGACGATTCCGGCCGCGGCACCCGCACCGGCAGCCACGACGGGCTCGGAGAGCGCGCCGGCACCGGCTGGTGATTCGAGCGCGACGCCTGCGCCCGCCGCGGCGCCTGCACCGGCCGCCGCGCCTGCACCGGCCGCCGCTGCTGCACCGGCCGCGGGATCCGCACCGGAGACCGCGAGCGCACCCGCGGCAACGACCGCACCGGCGGCGACTCCGACCGCGCCTGCACCGGAGAGCGCGGGGGCGCCCGCCGCAGCGCCCGTGTCGCAGACGACGACTGCACCGGCGACCGCGAGTGCCCCGGCGGCGCCTGTTCCGACGGCGGCGCCTGTCCCGACGGCGGCGCCTGTCCCGACAGCGGAGCCTGCCCCGGCGGCCGCAATGGACGCGGCGCCTGCAGCGGGAGCGACGCCCGCGCCGGCGGCCTCCGAGCAGCCGGCTGCGTCCACAGCGGAGGCCGCGCCCGCACCGGGGGCGACAACCGCGCCGGAGGTGGCACCTGCGCCGACGGTGTCGCCCGCGCCGGCGGCGCCCGTTCCCGCGGCGACGCCCGCCGCGTCCGCCACGCCGGCCGCGGCCTCCGAAGCGAATCCGGGCGCGGCGCCGCAAACGGACGTCATGGCGGCGCCGGCCGCCGCTCCCGCGTCTGCTCCGAGCGTGAAGGAACAGGGCGCGGGTGAGGAAAGGAGTGACAACAGATGACGGCCAGGCGTGCGCTTGTAGCGGTCTTCCTCGCCGTGCTAACGATCGGTGCGGCCCCCGCCGGGGCGCAGAGCGCGGACGCCGAGAAGGGCGCCGCGGCGAAGAAGGAGGGCACCGCGGCGAAGAAGGAAGGCCCGCGGAAGGTCATCCAGGTCGAGGAGCTCAAGGTGGAGGGCCGGATCCAGAAGCCCCAGGCGATGTTCCTCATGCCCAGGGCGAACTTGAGCTACGGAGACCTCGATCGCTCGGAGCCGTTCGTGCCGAAGGTGAAGAGCGCGGTGCAGAAGAGCCCGTTCTAGCAGGGGCGAGGAGCAGGGGAGCGCGATGGCGGCTCAGCAGCGGAAGGTCCTCCGCGTCGGGGTGATCCGGGGCGGACAGATCGTCGAGGAGCGCGTGCTCCCGGCGAACCAGCCCGTTTCGATCGGCACCGCGTCGACGAACACGATCGTCGTCCCGTCGGCGAAGCTTCCGGCGTCGACGCAGGTGTTCGCCTGCCGGGGAGGGCAGTACGCGCTCCTGTTCGCGGAGGGGACGCAGGGACGGATCGAGGGCGGGCAGGGCAGCGCCGCGGACCTCTCCGCGCTCGTCTCGCAGGGGCGCGCGAAGCCGCAGGGGGCAGGGCTCGCCGTGCCGGTCCGCGAGGACGAGCAGGGCAAGCTCGTCCTCGGCGACGTCACCGTGCTCTGGCAGTTCATGGCCCCCGCCGCCGAGGCGCCGAAGGCCGTCCTGAAGAGCAACCACTTCCAGAGCATGGACCGGCTGTTCGTGTCCGTGCTGGTCGGCTCCTTCCTGCTCCACTCCGGCGTGTACGTCGCCCTCGCGAACACGGAGCTCCCGAAGGAGGTCACGCTCGAGGAGATCCCGGAGCGCTTCGCCAAGGTGCTCATCCCCGACAAGCTCCCGAAGCCGCCCCAGGCCGAGGAGAAGAAGGCCGAGGAGGTCACCGAGGCGAAGGCCGAGGCGAAGAAGCAGCGGGAGGAGAAGAAGGCCGCCGAGGCACCCGAGCAGACCGCGGAGCGGAAGGCGGCGCGCGCGGCCGCGGTCGCGAAGGCCGTCCAGTCGAAGGGCATCCTGAAGGTCCTCGGCGCGCTCGGCCCGAGCACCGGCGGCGGCGCGGTCGCCGACGTCTTCGGCTCGGGCGGAGGCATGGGCGACGTCGCCTCGGCGCTCTCCGGCGCCGGCGGCGTCGCGGTCGCGACCGATCCCGGCGCGGGTGGCGGCCGGAAGGGCGGCGGGGAGGGTGGGAAGGCGTCCATCGGCGCCCTCGCCACGACCGGCGGCGGCTCGGTGGGCTACGGCGCCAAGGCCGAGGTCAACGTGAAGGTGTCCGGCTCCGTCCAGGCGGACGAGGCGGAGGTGGACTCCTCCGAGATCGACCAGGGGCGGCTCGCGAGCTTCGTCCGCGCGCGCATGGGGCTCATCAAGGCCTGCTACGAGAACGCGCTGAAGCGGAACCCGAGCCTCAAGGGCAAGGTCTCGATCCGCTTCACCATCCTCGAGACCGGCGGCCTCGCGGACATCTCCGCCGCGGTGAACACGCTCGCGACGCCGGAGGTGGCCTCCTGCATCGTGGGCACGATGCGGACCTGGCGGACGCAGTTCAAGCCGTCCGGCCCGGTCACGGTCGAGTATCCGTTCGTCTTCTCCCCGACGAACTAGGACGGCGCCGCGCGAGGTCGCCGTCCCGGCGACCTCCGCGAGCTCTGCCAGGGGGCAGGATCGGCGATGAAAGAGCTCCTCCTCGCGGTCGCGCTCGGAGCGGGCGCCCTCTCCAACTTCCCACGCGAGTCCGGCGGTCGGATCTCGCACCCCGCCATCGGCGTCGTCGTGGGCGGCGCGCCCGCGGTGATCGTCCCCGCGGGCGAGCTCCTCACCGCGTTCCACGCCGGCGGCAAGACGCCGGCCGGCTTCCCGTTCCTGCTCGGGATGGACGAGGTCGCGAGCGGCGCCGCCGCCGCGGCCGACATGGACGGGGACGGGCGGGCCGAGATCGCGGTCGCGACGGCGTCCGGGAAGATCTTCCTGTGGAGCGGCGCGGTGGTCCCCGGGTACCCGGTCGCGACCGTCGGGGCGGGGGTGAAGGCCGGGGTGTCGTTCGGCGACGTGGACGGCGACGGGCGCCCCGAGCTCCTCGTCGGCGACGACCAGGGCCGGATCCACGCGTTCAAGAAGGGCGGCGCCGAGGCGCGGGGCTATCCGGTCCAGGTCGGGCGCGCGATCACGAGCCCCGTCTCCGCCTCGAGCTTCGGCGGCGGACGCGCGATCGCGGCCGGCTGCGGGGACGGACGCGTCGTGGTCCTCGACGCCGCCACCGGCAGGCCGCGGCCGGGGTTCCCGCTCGCCACCCACTTCACCGTGTCCGGCGCGCCCATCTTCGTGGACCTGGACGACGACGGCGAGATGGACCTCGTCGTGGCGAGCCAGGACTTCTCGGTCTACGCGGTGAACGCCAAGGGCGAGCCCCTCCCCGGGTTCCCGGTCTCCGCCGGCTACCGGCTCTACGAGGCGCCCGCGATCGCGGACCTCGACGGCGACGGCCGGCTCGACGTGGTGTTCGCCTCGGCCGACGGCTTCGTCCACGCGGTGGACCGGACCGGCAAGGCGCTCAAGGGCTTCCCGGCGCGGGTCGGCGCGCGCCTCTTCGGCGGCGCCGTGATCGGCGACGTCGATCGTGACGGCGCCCTCGACGTGGTCGTGGCGACCGCGGACGGCGCCGTCCACGCCCTCTCGCGGACGGGCAAGCCGCTCGCCGGCTTCCCCGCGGCGGCCGCGGGCGAGGCGACGGCGACGCCGCTCCTCTACGATCTCGCCGGCGACGGGTCGCTCTCGGCGTTCGTCGGGGTGTCGTCGGGTGCGCTGCACGCGGTCCGCGCCCCGCGCCTCGGCCCGGGGGTGGCCGCCGCGCCCTGGCCCGGGCCCGGCCGCGACGCCGCGCGGAGCGGCCGCTACGGGCCGAACCCGCCGACGTACAAGGACCTGAAGCTCGAGCCCGCCCGCCCGCGGGTGGGCGACGCCCTCGGCGCCCGCTGGCGCGGCGTGTGGCTCGACGCCGGCCCCGGCGAGAAGCTCGCCACGCCGCGCATCGAGTGGTTCCGCGACGGCCAGCCGGTGAAGGAGCTCGAGGGGCGGCGCGATCTCCCGGCCGGCACGGCGCGGCGCGGCCAGCGCTGGCGCTTCGTCCTGTCGCAGCCGAAGGGCGACTCCCGCGCGGAGGGGCCCGAGGTGACGATCGCCGACACCGCGCCGGGCGCGGCGCAGGTCGCGCTCGAGCCCGCGCACCCGACCCGCGGCGCGGCGGTCAAGGCGGTGATCGCCCGCCCCGCGGCGGACGCCGACGGCGACGCGCTCACCTACCGGATCGAGTGGCTGCAGGATGGGGCCGAGACCGGGATCACCGGCGAGACGTTCCCGGGCGACCGGATGAAGAAGGGGGCGCTCCTGGCCGCCCGCGTGGTCGCCTCGGACGGCGAGCTCCAGGGGCCGGCCGGGATCGCGCAGGCGCGCGTCGCCGACACCGCGCCGGGCGGGGTGAAGGTCGCGCTCGAGCCGCAGCAGCCGAGCCGCACGGAGCCGGTGCGGGCTCGCGTCGCCGCGCCCGCGCTGGACGTGGACGGCGACCCGATCGCCTATCACTACAGGTGGAAGGTCAACGGCGAGGTCCGGAACGTCCCCCTCGCCTCGGCCGAGCTCCCCGCCGGCCTCTTCCGCAAGCACCAGAAGGTCACGGTCGAGGCGCGCGCCTTCGACGGCGACCTCGAGGGCCCGCCCGCCTCCGCCGAGGTCGAGGCGAGGAACTCGCCGCCGACGGCCCCCCGGGTCGTGATCCTGCCCGAGCGCCCGCGGAAGGGCGACGCCCTGCGGGCCGCCTTCGCGGCGTCGGCCGTGGACGCGGACGCCGATCCGCTCTCGTACCGCTTCACCTGGCGCAAGAACGGCCAGCCGCTCCCGGTCGCCGGCGACGGCCGCGAGGTGCCCGGGACCGAGGTCGCGCGCGGCGATCGGTTCGAGGTCGCCGTGGTCCCGAACGACGGCGAGGTGGACGGCCCCGCGGGCGTCGCCAGCGTCGCAGTGGTGAACACCCCGCCGACGTCCCCCCGCGTCGCCATCGAGCCGGCCCACCCGAAGGGCGGCGAGACCTTGAAGCTCGTGGTGGTCGAGCCGGCTCGGGACGTGGACGGCGACGCGGTCCGGCTCGGCATCGCGTGGACGCGCGAAGGGCGCCCCACGGGCACCGGCGCGGAGACCCTCGCGCCCACCGAGTTCAAGAAGCACGATCGCGTGCGCGTGGTCGTCACGCCGCGCGACGGCGAGGAGGCCGGCGAGCCGGCAGCCTACGAGGTGGTGGTGGACGACGCCGCGCCCACGGCGCCGGTCGTGGCGTTCCCGTCGGAGCGCCACACCGTCACCGCGCCGCTCCGGGTCGCGCTCGAGAAGAAGGCCCAGGACGCCGACGGCGACGAGCTCCGCTACCGCTACCGCTGGCTCAGGGACGGCGCGCCCATCGCGCAGCCGGACGGGACCGAGACCTCCCGGTCGGCGCCGTTCTGGACCGCCGCGGCCGAGGTCCCCACCACGCAGCTCGCGAAGGGGCAGCGCTGGGAGGTCGAGGTCCAGGCCTTCGACGGCGAGCAGTACGGCCCCTCCGCGCGCGCGGCGACGACGATCGTGAACAGCCCGCCGCCCGTCCCGAAGATCGCCTTCGCGCCGGCGCGCCCGCGCCGCGTGGACGGGCTCGCGCTCGCCATCACGCAGGCGCCCGACGCGGACGACGACGTGATCCGCTATCGCTACGCCTGGACGCGCAACGGCGAGCGCTGGGAGACGCCGCCCGATCAGGCGCAGATCCCGCGCGGCGTCGCGAAGAAGGGCGAGCGCTGGGGCGTCGAGGTCGTGGCGAGCGACGGCGAGGCCGACGCTCCCGCGACGCGCCTCGAGGTCACCATCTCGGACACGGCGCCGGGCCCGACGGCGGTCTCGCTCTGCGACGGGCCGGTCCCCGCCGGCACCGTGCTCCAGGCGCGCGTCGCCGCGACGTCGGCCGACGCCGACGGCGATCCCGTCAGCTACCGGCACGACTGGAGCGTGAACGGCTGGCCGGTGGCGGCGATGCAGGGCCAGGCCCGGCTCACCACGCCCGCGATCCGCAAGCACGACCTCGTCCGGGCGGTGGTCACGCCCACCGACGGCGAGCTCTCCGGCCCGCCCGCGGTCGCGGAGTGCCGGGTGGTGAACACCCCGCCCACGGCGCCGTCCGTCGTCCTCGAGCCGGCCGAGCCGACCGCGGGCTCCGGCGTGCGGGCCGTGATCCGCAAGCCGTCGTCCGACCTGGACGGCGACGCCATCGTCTACCGCTACGCCTGGACCCGCAACGGCCTCCCGACCCCGCACGCGGGCGCCGCCATCCCGGCGGCGGTCCTGCGCCACGGCGAGGTGTGGCGCGTCACGGTGACCCCGTTCGACGGGGAGGCGGAGGGCGCGCCGGTGGAGGTCACCGCGACGGTGAAGAACACGCCGCCGCCGGCCCCCTCGGTCCTGCTCCGCCCCGCCGCGGCCGTGGTCGGACAGGTGCTCACCTGCGACGCGCAGGTGCCGCAGCGAGACGCGGACCAGGAGCCGATCACCGTCCGTTACCGCTGGTATCGGAACGACCGGCTCGAGGCGATCGCGGAGGACCGCCCGGTCCTCCCCGCGGGCGTGATCCATCGGGACGAGCGCTGGAAGTGCGAGGCCTGGTCGAGCGACGGCCACGCGGAGAGCGCGCGCGTGAGCGCCCAGCTCACGGTGAAGGACAGCCCGCCGGCGGCGCCGCAGGTGGTGGTCGAGCCGGCGCGGGCGCGGAAGGCGGACGACCTCGTGTGCCGGATCGCGGCGCCGTCCGCCGATCCGGACGGGGACTCGGTGACGTACGCGTACGCGTGGTGGCGCGACGAGCGGCCCATGCCCGCCGGCGCCGATCCGGCCCGGATCGAGTCCTCCCGGATCGCCAAGGGGCAGCGGTGGCGCTGCGCGGCCACCCCGACGGACGGGACGCTCGCCGGGCCTGCGGGCACCGGCGAGCGGGTCGTCGCGAACACGCCGCCGGGACCGGCGCGTGTCCGGCTCGAGCCGGAGTCCCCTCACGGCAACCAGACGCTCAGGTGCGCCGTGGTCGATCCCTCCGAAGACGCCGATCGTGACGCGGTGCGGTATCGGATCGCCTGGTTCCGGAACGGGTCGGCCCAGCCGTTCGCGGAGACCTCGCAGGAGGTGCCTGCACGTCTCGTGAGGGCCGGTGATCGCTGGCGTTGCGAGGTGGTCCCCACGGATGGAACCGACGACGGCCCGCTCGCGGGGAGCGAGGAGGTCCTGGTGGGCCCCGGTCCGGAGGACGCCCTGTCGGCGGCAGGGGGACCGTGAGGACGATCCCTCGGTTGACCTGTCGCTCCCAACTATGTAGTCTTTCCGGGAATTTCTTTCGGGTGCGCCCAGGTGGGGAGATCATCGTGAGCCGCAAGATCGCTGGCCTGCTCGTCGCGTCGGCCCTGCTCGTCGGGAACGCGTCCGCCCAGACGGTTTCGTACGTCACGGGTGGGAACCCGGCGGGTCTGTCGGACAAGCAGAAGCTCGAGCGGGCCAGCGAGAACCTCGATCGCATGAAGGCGGCCCTGCGGCAGGTGCTCGGGCGGGTCGAGGAAGCTCGCAACGAGAAGGACGTCGTGAAGCTGAACTGCGTGAACGAGAAGCTCACGCAGATCAAGGCGCTCCTGAAGGTCGCGGAGCAGGCGGACATCGCCCTCCGCGAGGCGATCGCGATGAACGACGCGGGGAGCGACGCCGAGTACTCGAAGGTCGGGATCGCGCGGACGAAGGTGGACGCCCTCCGCGGCGACGCCGATCAGTGCATCGGTCAGCTCGCGTACGTGGTGGACGAGCGGACCACCGTCGAGGTCCAGCAGCCAGAGGGGCTGCCAGGGCGGGACGTGACGAACAACCGGCCGCCGCCGCTGCCGTCGGTGCCGGCGCCGATCGTCCGTCCACCTGCAGCGAGCAGGTTCTACTAGGCGGCCGAACGAGGCGGGGACGCCGGAGCACCGCATGAGCTCCGGCCAGGCGGAGGTCGGCCGGTCCTCCGGGACAGCAGCGGTTCCTCGCGACGCGAGGGGAGCGTGACGGGAATGTCGAAGCGGTCCAACGTCCTCATCGGAGCGCTCGCGGCCGTGCTGGTCGCGGGGCTCGCCAGGCCCGCCGCCGCGAGCGCCGGGAACGGGATCCGCCTCGGGGGCAGCGAGGGGCGCCTCCACCCGTACCTCGATCTCGAGACCCGGTACGACTCGAACCTCTACTACGCGTCGCCCGGGGTGAACGTCGCGGACGGCATCCTGCACGTCCGGCCCGGCGTCCTGCTGGCGGTCCCGGGCGAGACGACCGCCGTCGATCTCCGCGCGGAGCTCGACTGGGCCCAGTACCTCGGCCTCGAGGGGAAGACCTCCAACCTCTCCCAGCTCTACGGCGACGCCGCGCTCAGCGTCGGGGTGAACCGCCACGGCACGCTCGGCCTCGAGCTCACCGACGGCTTCCAGCGGAACGCCAACACCTCGTCCTTCTCCCTCGGCTCGGCGCTCATCTCGAACGAGAACGAGCTGCGCGTCGCGGTCCCCTGGACGCCGGGCGGGGGCGCCCTGATCCTCACCCTGGGCGGCGAGTGGCAGCTCGTGACCTACGATCCGTACCTGGACGGCACCCTCTGCACCGACCCCAACGCCCAGTGCAACTCCACGACGCTCTCCAAGCTCGGCTGGAACGAGCTGCGCGGCACCGGCGAGGTGCGCTGGAAGTTCCTGCCTCGCACCGCCTGGGTGCTCGACGGCGGGTACTTCAGCCGACTCCCCGAGAACCGGACGCTCTCGGCGAAGGTCTCGGGCTTCCGCGTGAGCACCGGCCTCTCCGGCCTCGTCACCTCGCGGCTCGTGTCCGTGCTGAAGGGCGGCTTCGGCCAGACCTCCGGCGACGTGAGCTTCGACACCTGGCTCGCCACCGCCGAGCTCGAGTGGCTCCTGAGCGAGACCTCGAGCGCCAGGCTCGGGTACATGCACGATCTCGGCACGGACTCGGGCACCGTCCTGTCCGTGTACCAGTCGAACCGCGTGTACGCCGACGCCCACGTCCTGCTCGCCGGCCGCTTCACCGGCCGCCTCGGCGGGAGCTGGGAGCGCCGGAGCTACGCGCACGTCGCCGCCGACGCGACCCTGCTCCGGATCGAGCCGGCGATCGAGGCGGAGGTGACCCGCTGGCTCCGGGCGTCGCTCGGGTACGCCTACACCGACCGGACCTCGAAGTTCCCCGCCGGCGTGACGGCGCTGCCGGGCTACGCGTACTCGAAGAACGAGGTCTGGCTCCGGAGCACGTTCACGTACTGACGCCCGCGAGCCCGAGGCGCGGCCGGCGGTTGACGTGCCCGCCCGCGTCCGGTACGACCTGCCTCTGCCGTCCGCCACCATGCTCCGCCGCCTCTCCGTCCTCTCGCTCGTGCTCGCCGTGGCGGCGTGCCGGCACGCGCCCCCTCCCGCGCCCATCCCCGCCGCGCCCGCGATCGCCTCGACGCTCGGGGCCGGGGACGTGTTCGAGGTCCGGGTGTTCCAGGAGCCCGAGCTCTCCGGCGTGTTCCAGGTCGGGCCGCAGGGCGACGTCATCTTCCCGCTCTGCCAGCGGGTCGTCGTGTCGGGCCTCACCGCGAACGGCGCGGCGGAGAAGCTCCGCGCCTGCCTCTCCGACGGCTTCATGCGGGACCCGCAGGTCTCGGTCCTCGTGAAGGAGTACAACTCCAAGAAGGTCTTCGTCTTCGGCGAGGTCCAGAAGCCCGGCACCTTCGCCTTCGAGGACGGGATGTCGATCGTCCAGGCGGTCACCATCGCCGGCGGGTTCACCAAGGGCGCCGCCCAGAACTCGACCTCCGTCACGCGCCGCGTGAACGGCACCGAGGTCAAGGTGAAGGTGAACGTCCAGGACATCGCGCTCGGGAAGGCGCCGAACTTCACGCTCGAGCCCGGCGACATCGTGTTCGTGCCGGAGAGCTTGTTCTGATCTAGCGAGGGCTGCGCCCTCGCCCCGCCGGCCCTGAGCTCGTCGAAGGGTCGTCGGGGCCCCGCTCGCGACCCCCGCTTCGCGGGGGATCCGCTCGCGGTCCCCGCGCGGAGGAGCTGCGCCCCTCCCCCCGCCTGCGGCGGGGTCCCGTCATTCTCGACGGAGCGTGCCGCCCCGCCCCGGCGGCGGAGCCGTCGGGGCCCCACCCCTGCTGCGCGGGGGCCGTGACCGCTCGCGACCCCCGCTTCGCGGGGGATCCGCTCGCGGTCCCCGCGCGGAGGGGCTGCGCCCCTCCCCCCGCCTGCGGCGGGGTCCCGTCATTCTCGACGGAGCGTGCCGCCCCGCCCCGCCGGCGGAGCCGTCGGGGCCCCACCCCTGCTGCGCGGGGCCCGTGACCGCTCGCGACCCCCGCTTCGCGGGGGTTTCGCTCGCGGTCCCCGCGCGGAGGGGCTGCGCCCCTCCCCCCGCCTGCGGCGGGGTCCCTCCACCCTGCGTGACGGGCTCGGCTGCGCCCTCGCGCCGTCGAGCGCGGGACGAGACGCTCGGTCTCCCGTTATCCGTTACCGTCACCGGCTGCTGCGTGAACCGTGAACCGGGTCGCGTGGCCCGTGGCCCGATCCCGTGGTCCGACCACGCCGTCGGATCACGGACCAGGGGCCACGGGAGGCGGGAGGCGGGCACGGGGAACGGTCACGGTCACGGGCACGGGCACGGGCACGGTGACGGTTCGAAATGGCGGCCGCGTACCCGCCCGCCGTGCCCCCCGGCTCCCGCGCGGCCGCACCGGCCGGCGCGCGGCCGGTGCGGGGCGTCGCGCGCGTCGATCTCCGGGTGATCCCGGGAGCGCGGCGTGGCACGTGCCCTGCTGAACGCCCGAGCATGCTCGTCCGCGTCCGAACCGGGGCGGTGCTCGGCGTCTCCGCGGTCCCCGTGGACGTCGAGGTGGAGTCCACGGTCGGGTTCCCGGGGTTCCACCTCGTCGGCCTCGCCGGCGGGGCGGTGCAGGAGGCGAAGGTCCGGGTCCAGGCGGCGGTGCGGAACCTGGGGGTGAAGCTGCCCCAGAAGCGGATCACCGTGAACCTCGCGCCGGGCGACCTCCGCAAGGACGGCACCGGCTTCGATCTCCCGATCGCGGCCGGCCTGCTCGCCGCGAGCGGCGAGCTCGAGCCGCCGGCGATCGAGGGGCTCCAGCTCGTGGGCGAGCTCGCCCTCTCCGGAGAGGTGAAGCCCGTGCGCGGCGTCCTGCCGCTCGCCATCGCGGCGCGCCGCGAGGGGGTGCGGGGCCTGGTGGTCCCGGAGGCGAACGCGTACGAGGCCTCGATCGTGGAGGGGCTCGAGGTCCTCCCGGTCCGCCACCTCGGGGAGCTCGTCGCCTGGGCGCGCGGCGGGACGCTCCAGCCGGCCGGGCCGCCGCCCGCGCCGCCGGAGCCGGCCGCCCCGCTCGATCTGGCCGACGTCGCCGGGCAGGAGGCGGCGAAGCGCGCCCTCGAGCTCGCCGCCGCGGGCGGGCACAACCTCCTCTTCTTCGGTCCGCCGGGCAGCGGGAAGACCATGCTCGCGCGCCGGCTCCCCGGGATCCTGCCGGCGTTCGGGTTCGAGGAGGCGCTCGAGGCCACCGTGGTCCACAGCGTGGCCGGGCTGACGCGGCACCGGGGGCTCCTCGCCGAGCGCCCCTTCCGCGCGCCGCACCACTCGATCTCCGACGCCGGCCTGGTGGGCGGGACCAGCATCCCCCGGCCCGGCGAGATCTCCCTCGCGCACCACGGCGTGCTCTTCCTCGACGAGCTGCCCGAGTTCCGGCGCCACGTGCTCGAGGCGCTGCGGCAGCCGCTCGAGGACGGGGAGGTCACCATCGCCCGCGCCGGCCGGAGCGTCACCTACCCGGCGCAGCTCATGCTGGTCGCGGCCATGAACCCCTGCCCGTGCGGCCACCACGGCGATCGCTCCCGCGCGTGCCGCTGCACCCCGCACGAGCTGATGAAGTACCGCCGCCGGATCTCCGGCCCGCTCCTCGATCGCATCGATCTGCACGTGGACGTGCCCCCCGTGCCCCCCGGCCAGCTCGGGACCGGCGGCGCGGGGGAGCCGAGCGCCGCCGTCCGGGAGCGGGTGATGCGCGCGCGCGCCCTCCAGACCGCGCGGGCGGGCCCCCGCGTCGCCCGCTGCAACGCGCGGCTCCGCGGGGCGGCGCTCCGCCGGCTCTGCGCGCTCGACGACGGCGGCCGGCGGCTCCTCGCCGACGCCGTCGCCCGCCTCGGCCTGTCGGCGCGCGCGCACGACAAGGTGCTCCGGGTGGCGAGGACCATCGCCGACCTCGCCGGCGCGGAGCGGCTCTCGGCCGAGCACGTCGCGGAGGCGATCCAGTACCGGGTGCTCGACCGGCCCACCTGACCGCCGCCCGCCCCGGGCGGCCACCCACCCGCGCGGCGCGCGGAGAACCGAGGGAGACGTGACGAAGCTCAGCGAGAAGATGAAGGCGCTCGGCCAGGCCCTGGCCGCGATCGAGAAGCAGTTCGGGAAGGGGAGCATCATGCGGCTCGGCGACGGCGCCGAGCCGGCGCCGGTCGCGGTGGTGCCGAGCGGCTCGATCGGGCTCGACGTCGCGCTCGGGGTGGGCGGGCTCCCGCGCGGGCGGGTGGTGGAGATCTACGGGCCGGAGTCGTCCGGCAAGACCACCCTCGCGTTGCACGCCATCGCCGAGGTCCAGAAGGCGGGCGGCGTCGCGGCGTTCATCGACGCGGAGCACGCCCTCGACGTCGGCTACGCGCGGAAGCTCGGGGTGAGCCTCGCGGACCTGCTCGTGTCGCAGCCGGACACCGGCGAGCAGGCCCTCGAGATCGCCGAGCAGCTCGTCCGCTCCGGGGCCTGCGACCTCATCGTGGTGGACTCGGTGGCGGCGCTGGTGCCGAAGGCCGAGATCGAGGGCGAGATGGGGGACGCGCACATGGGGATCCAGGCGCGCCTCATGAGCCAGGCGCTGCGCAAGCTCACCGCCGTCGTGTCGCGCAACGGCTCCCTCGTCATCTTCATCAACCAGATCCGGATGAAGATCGGCGTCGTGTTCGGCAACCCGGAGACCACCACCGGCGGCCACGCCCTCAAGTTCTACGCGTCCGTCCGGCTCGACATCCGGCGCATCGGGCAGGTGAAGGACGGCGATCAGGTGATCGGGAGCCGGACGCGGGTGAAGGTGGTGAAGAACAAGGTGGCGCCGCCGTTCCGCGAGGCGGAGTTCGACATCCGGTACGGGGTCGGGGTGGATCGCCACGCCGAGGCCATCGACCTCGGCGTCGAGCGCGGGCTCGTGGAGAAGTCCGGCGCCTACTTCGCCCTCGACGGCGAGCGGATCGGCCAGGGGCGGGAGCGCGCCATCGAGTTCCTCCGCGGGAACCCGGCGGCCTTCGACCGCCTCCTCGCGCGCCTCCGGGAGCCCGCGCCGGAGGAGACGCCGGCGCCCGCGGTCGCCGCGGTCGCGTGACGACGGCCCGTTGCCGGGGACGCGGGTGGAACCCCGATCGCCCCGAGCGCAGGGCCCGCGAGCCCCACGCCGCCCGGGCTCGACGCCACACGCACCGGTCGCCCTGAGCGTAGGGCCCGCGGCCCTCGTTCACGTCGGCTCCGCGCCCGCTGCGAGTCGCGGGCCCGGAGTCGAAGGGCGACGAGGGCCGGCGGGCGCCCGCGGCGCTCGACCTCGCGCCCGCTCCGCTCCGACCCCGACACCTTCTCCGCCCGAGCCGTCAAGGCCTGCGCGGCCGCCACCGCTCGATCCGGACCGACGCGGTGACGCGCACCTGCTCCGGGAGCGCCTGGACGCGCTCCGCGAGCGCGTCCGGAGAGAGGTGCCTCGCCGACGGGCCCATCGCCGCGAGCGCGTGGGCGTCGGCGCGGCCGAGCCTCAGCTCCCAGGAGAGCGAACGCGCCGCACCGCGCTCGAGGTGTGGCGCGAGCGCCTCCTCCAGCCGGCGCGCCTTCCCGGGATCCACCTCGAGGAGGCCGAGCGCGGGGCGCAGCTCGGCGAGGTGCTCCGGCGTCGGCGTGACGACCAGGAGCGCTCCGTCGTCGCGCAGGATCCGGCGCAGCTCGGGGCCGTTCCGCGGCGCGAAGACGTCGAGGACGAGCCCGGCGCAGGCGTCGGCGAGGGGGAAGGCCGCCCGCGCGTCGGCGACGATCGCGGCGACGCGGGGGTGAGCGCGCGCGGCGCGACGCGCGGCGTGCTTCGAGAGATCGATCGCGAGGCCGGCGCGACCGGGCAGGGCCTCGAGGACGCCGGCGAGGTAGTGGGCGGTCCCGGCGCCCACCTCGACCACGAGCCCCGGCGCCGCTCCGCGGGACTCCTCCGCGAGCGCCTGGAGGAGCGTCGCGAAGTGGCCGGCCCCGAGGAAGCGCTCCCGCGCGGCCACCATGTCCGCGTCGTCGCCGACGAGCCCGGTCGGGCGTCCGGAGAGGAAGCTGACGTAGCCCTGCCGGGCGATGTCGAAGGCGTGCCCGGCGGGGCAGCGCAGCGCGCGCTCCGAGGGCGCGAGCGGGCCGCGGCAGACGGGGCAGCGGAGGGCGGCGATGACGTCCGGGTGCATCGCCGACCACCTGTGCCCCACCTCCGAAGCCGGTGCAAGGGAGACGAGGTGCCCCGCGCCCGGTCGCGTCGCGTGGCTCAGAAGAAGAAGTACCGCAGCGTGACGTTGGTGACCCAGCTGTCGTGGTTCACGAGCGCGGGCGTGTCGACGCCGCCGATCCGGAACGGGTGCCCGAAGTGGATGCGCAGGAGGATCGGGCCGAACAGCACGTTCAACCCGAGCACGCCGGTGAGGGTCCGGGACTCCCACGCGCCGTTCGAGATCACCACGCCGTTGGCGTCCTTGCGGGACGCGAAGTGGTTGAAGACGCCGCCGAAGTCGAACGCGGCGACGCCCTCCAGGTAGTCGAAGATGAGGAGGTGGACGAGCGCGTCGAGCGGAAACTGCAGCTCGAGGTTCGCGACGTAGTAGTGCTGGCCGATGAGGAACGCGATGTCGCCCGGCGTGAAGCCGCGGAGGTTGTCGGCGGATGACAGCCACCAGCTCCGATCCCAGACCCGGCCCCGCTCGTCCGGCGCGAAGGTCGTCGCCGCCGCGAGCCGGAGGGACAGGTTGGAGCGCCCGATGAGCTGGAAGTACCGCTCGAGATCGGTCCGCGCGAAGCCGTGGATCGCGCTCCGCTCCGGGAGCCACCCGCCGCCGAGCTCGAGCAGCGCCGAGCTGCCGGTGAGCGGCCCGGTGTACGGGTCGAAGCGGATGCTGTCGTAGCCGAAGCGGACGACCGGGTTCGTCGTGAAGTTGAGGCCCCCGTTCTGCTCCCGCCACCGCCCCGAGGCGACGTCCGGGGTGCCGTACGCCGGGCTCGTGTTCGACACGCCCGCGCAGGAGATGAACACGTCGCCGGTGAAGTCGGTGAGGCAGTAGCGCTGGATCGCGCCGAGCGTGAGCTCGAGCTCGACGCGCCGGAACCGGTCGATCGGGTGGCGATACGAGCCGACCACGCCGAAGTCGCGCTGGTAGTAGGCGAGGTTCGGGTCGAGCCGGTCGAGCTGCTCCTGGACGAAGTGGTAGCCGCCGAGCGCCCAGCCGTTCCGCCTCGAGCGGTTCTCGAAGAGCACGAGCGCCTGCGTGTAGGTGAACGAGCCCCACACGGAGAGGTCCACGAACAGGATGTGGTCCCGGAGCAGGTCGGCGAAGAGGATCGCCGCGCGCCCCGCGACGGAGCTGCCCGCGCCGCCGCCGTAGACGAAGCCGGCCTCGGGCCGCCAGTTCCGGGCCGAGAGCGCCTCGTACGGCTTCGGCGACGCCGGGAAGTCGTCCTGCGGGATGGGCAGGACGTCGCCTGCGGGCGGGACGATCGGCGTCGCCTGCCCCTCGAGCCAGGCGACCTTCGGGACCTCCACGAGCTTGAAGAACCCGCCGTAGAACGTCGAGGCGAAGACGCCCCGGCCCTTCGGCGACGGGTTCGGGTTCACGAGGCCGGTGGCGAAGTCCGTGACCTGCTGCGCCTTGCCGTCCTTCAGGAGCCACAGGTCCGGCTTCCCGCCCGCGTCCGACGAGTACAGCACGGAGCCGTCCGCCTGCGGGTGCGGGTGGCGATCGATGGTGGGCGCGGTCGTGAGGCGCACGATCGCGCCGGTCGCGGGGTCCACCCGGAAGAGGTTCGTCCGTCCGTGGTCGGTGGCGTCCGACGCGCAGTAGATGCCGTCCCGCCCCCAGGCGAGGTCGCGCTCGGCGTACCCGTCGCGCGTGAGCCGGCGCGCCGCGCCGCCCGTCACCGGCACGACGTAGATGTCCTGCTGACCGTCCCCGGCCACGCCGACGAAGGCGAGCTGGGTCGCGTCCGGCGAGAAGGCCGGATAGGCGATCTGCACGAACGCGCCGCCGTCGGGCGGGCGCACGTCGATGGGCCGGCGCTCCTCGAGCCGGAACCGGGGTTTGCGCCCCTCCTGGTAGCGGTGCTGGAAGCGCTGGACGTAGAGCCGGTCGCCGATCCCGCTCTGCGCGGAGAACGCGAGCACGCCCTCCGCGACGGCGGTGACGGCGTAGTCGATCGGGTGGAGGGACTCGACGCCGGGGACGTTGTCGGAGGCGATCTCGACGGCGGCGCTGGGGTTGCGCGTGTCGAGCAGGTACAGGCGCGCCCGCCCGCGCTCGCGATCGATGCCGCGGAGGAGCAGCAGGGTGCCGTCGGGGCTGGCGCCGAAGGACTCCGGCTCGGAGGGGAGCCGCCGGATCTCGCGGAGGTTCGGGAGGTCCTGCCGCGCGCGCATGTACTCCGGGTAGTAGCGGCGCTTCAGCCAGGCGCGCCAGCGCGCGTCCACCTGCTCGACGGGCTCGTTCAGGACGCGCCGGACGAGGGCGTTGAAGCTGCGGGGCGATCCGCCGCCGGAGCCGCCGTCGCCGAGCAGGTACGCGTTCTCCAGGAAGCCCTGGATCTTCTCGTGGCCGTACTCCTCGGCGATGAAGGCGACGCGGGCCTGGCCGAGCTTGTACGTGGGGATGTAGCCGCGGAGGCGGTCCTCCGCGAACGGGACGATCTCGTAGTGGCGCTGCGGGTCGGGGTTCCAGACGAGGTCGCGGAGGTAGAGATCGGTCTCCACGTCGATCCCGCCCTTCGAGTAGTACTCGGCGATGCCCTCGATGAACCAGAGGGGCAAAAGGTCGATCGGGGAGGCGACGTCCTCGGCCCCGGCCTGGTCGAGGAGCTTCTGGATGGTGAACTGGTGCACCATCTCGTGCGTGGACACCTCGATGAACCGGGAGTGATCGCCGAAGTACGGGACCGTCATCTTCAGGTCCTGCGGCGAGGTCACGCCGAGCACGGACTCGGTCACCTGGAAGACGTTCTGCGTCTGGAACTCGCGCTGGGTCGCGTACAGGATGTACGGGATCCGCTTCGTCGGGTTGTAGTGGAACGCCTCGACGAGCCGCGCGTAGGCGCTCTCGATGGCCGGGAGCGCCTTCCGCGCCTGGGCCGCCTCGCTCCGGTAGAAGTAGAGCCGGATCCCGCCCTTGCCCCCGCCGGGCGGCGGCGCGTCCACGAAGGACCAGTCGAACTCGTACCACGCGACCTGGTTCTGCCCGGCGCGCTCCGGGACGACGAACACCTGGTCGAGGTCCCCCGCCGGCTTGCGCTCGACCTGGCGCGCCTCGAGGCGGCGCATCGTGTCGATCGCCTCCCCGATGGAGGGCGGCCGGAGCTGGAAGCCCTGCGCCGCGCTCGCGAACGGGAGGAGGAGGACCCAGAGCGCGAACAGGTGTCTTCGCATGGGCGGGAAGGAGCATGTTCCCCGGACAGGGGATCGGCCGCCAGGATATCCGGCGCACGGCGGCCCTGCACCCTTTCATTCCGGCGGGATTGGGTACGAGGAGGGGAGCTTCGACCCCGGGGGCGAGGCGCTCCGACCCGCGTGGGAGCTTTCGCTCCGGCGAGGCCGCCGCTCCTCCCGCCCCTACCGCATCGCAAGCCGGAGGAGGTTCAGCGCCTCGTAGGCGGCCTGGCGCCGGATCCGCTCGCGATCGCCGCGGTAGAGCCGGGCGGCGTGGACCGTGCGGGCGGGGCCGGCGAGGGCGAGGTGGACGGTGCCGACCGGCTTCTCCGGCGTGCCGCCGTCCGGGCCGGCGATCCCGGTGATCCCGATCCCCCAGGTCGCGGCCCCGAGCCGGCGCGCGCCCTCGGCGAGCGCGCGCGCGACCGGCTCCGACACCGCCCCGTGCGTCGCGAGGACGTCCGCCGGGACGCCGAGGACGCGCTCCTTGATGCCGTTCGCGTAGGCCACCACGCCGAGATCGAGGGTCGCCGAGGCGCCCGGCACGCTCGTCACGAGCGCGGCGAGGAGCCCGCCGGTGCAGCTCTCGGCGAGGGCGACGCGCTCGCCGCGGGCGCGGAGCCGCGCGACCACGACGTCGGGGAGCTCCTCCTTCCCCTCGCCCCAGACCGCGTCCCCGAAGATCGCCCGCACCGCGCCCTGGATCCGGTCCGCGCGGGCGGCGGCGCCCGGCCCGGGCACCGTCCACTTCACGTGGACCTCGGGCCAGTGGGCGCGGTAGCCCCAGCGCACGCCGGTGTTGGCGGGATCGTCCATCACGGGGCGCATCGCGTCGTCGGCGTGCGACTCCCCGATCCCGAAGAGCTTCAGGACGCGCGCGGCGGGGATCTCCCCGGCCCGCGCCGCGATCCGCGGCAGCAGCCACTCGTCGGCGAGCCCCTTGAACTCGAGCGGCACGCCGGGCAGGCACACCAGCTCGGCGCGGCCGATCCTCGCCGCGAACCCCGGCGCGGAGCCGAACCGGTTCGGGATCACCTCCGCGCCGCGGGGAAAGAGCGCCTGCTTGCGGTTGTTCGGGGTCAGGGTGCGCCCGAGCCTCTGGAAGCGCTCGGCGATGGCGACCAGCGAGGGCTCGTGGAGCTCGAGCGGGACGCCCAGCACCGCCGCGACGCACTCGCTCGTGAGGTCGTCCTCGGTGGGGCCCATCCCGCCGCTCATCACGACGAGGTCGGCGCGGGCGGTGGTCTCGCGGATCGCCGCCGCGAGGTCCGCCCGGTCGTCGCCGACGAGGGTCTTCCGGCGCACCATCACGCCGAGCTCCCAGAGCCGATCCATGAGCCAGGCCGAGTTGGTGTCCACGACCTGCCCGGTGAGCAGCTCGTCGCCCGTGGAGAGGAGCTCGACCTCCATCACCGCGCCACCCCCTCGCACCACCAGTGCCCCGGGCACCCGGCGAGGAGCCGCAGCGCGAGCGCGAGCCCCTGGAGCGCACCCCAGGCGAACACGCCGGCGACCACGTCGTCCATCACCACCCCGAAGCCGTTCTTCACCCGATCGAACGCCGACGCGGGCCAGGGCTTCGTCACGTCGAACAGCCGGAACAGGAAGAAGCCGGCGACGGCGGCGGGCCAGGAGAACGGCACGAAGGCCATCGTCACGAGGTACCCGACCACCTCGTCGATCACGATGGGCGACGCGTCGGCGACCCCCCAGTACCGGCCGGCGCGCTGCGCGGCGAGCACGCCGAGCGCCGCCAGGGCGACGGTGAAGGCCACGGCGGCGCCGGGGTGCACCCAGCGGTCGAGGGCCCAGTAGAGCGGGATCGCGCCGAGCGTCCCGACCGTGCCGGGCGCCACGGGGGCGTAGCCGCACGGCCCCCAGGCGGCGAGGAGGACCCACGCGTCGGGCGGCGTCCGCGGACGAGGGCCGGCGCGCCGGCCGCGCGCGCGGAGCCGGGCGAGGAGGGGCGGCACGGACTGCTCGGGCGGGTCGATCGGGGCGGGCGCGGGGCTCACGCCTCAGATGTACTCGTCCTGCTCCGCCTTGTCCCTCTCCTCATCCTCCGGCTCGGGCTCCAGCGCCTCGTCGGCGTCGAGCTCGGCGCGGACCGCCGGCGGCAGGCGGCCCCGGTCGGGCGCCGGACGGGCCTTCTGGAAGGCCGACTCCGCGAGCCCCATCGCGATGTAGGCGCCCATGTAGACGACCAGCACGAACGACGCCCGGGTCGCGACGCCCACCGCGAGCCCCGCCGCGCAGAGGAGCGCGAAGACGGCGAGGCTCTTCGCCGAGAGGTGCAGGTCCTTGAACGTCCGGTAGCGGACGGTCGAGACCATGAGGAACGAGAGGAGGATCACCACCGCCAGCACCGGCGCGCGGGTGGCGGCGTCGGTCACCGCCCCGAACTCCTTGTAGTGGGCGATGACGAGCGCGGTGATGGCGCCGGCCGCGAGCGGGATGGGCAGGCCGACGAAGAAGCGGGACGAACCCTTGTCCCCGCGCGCCGCGAGGACGTTGAAGCGGGCGAGGCGGAGCGCGCCGCAGGCGGCGAAGCAGAAGGAGAAGAACAGCCCCACGAACCCGAGCGGGGCGAGCGCCCACTTGTAGACGAGGAGCGCCGGCGCGGCGCCGAACGAGATGACGTCGGCGAGGCTGTCGAGCTGGACCCCGAAGTCGGACTGGGTCTTCGTCATCCGGGCGACGCGGCCGTCGAACGCGTCGAAGAACATGGCGAAGAAGATCGAGAGCGCCGCCTGGTAGAGCTGCCCGGGGGTGGCCTCGCCGGCGCAGAGGGTGAGCGCGTAGAAGCCGAGGAAGATCGAGCTGACCGTGAAAAGGTTCGGCAGCACGAACATCGCCTTGCGCAGGTTGATCTGCATGAACGCGCGAGCCTCCCTCGGCGCCGGAGGCGGCGAGCCCCCGGCCGGCGTGACGGGCGCCGGGTGGACCGCCGGGCGGGCCGATCCACCTTGGACGATGCGCAGGCTGTCACGCGTCGGTGCGTTTGTCGAGGGCGGCGACCGCCGCCCGATCAGCGGGCCGGACGGCACGGGGAGGCCACCTGCTCGCCCCGGCCGAGCTCCACCCTCGCACCCGCCCCGCAGTCCACCCACAGCACGGGATCGGTGCGCCACCGGTTGGCCCGGGCGACGGCCCTGGCGCCGCTCGCTGCCACGACGGAGGGGCCGGGGCCGGTGCAGACGTTCCCGACCAGCTCGGCCCTGGCGCCGTCCACGAGGACGAGGCAGCCCGCCTCTCCGCCCGACGCGTCCACCCCGCGGAGCGCGATCGATCCGCCGGACGCCTCCACCGCGGCCCCGCCGCAGCGCGCGAGCGCCGCCGCGTCGAGGGCCACGGTCCCGCGCCGCGCCTGGATGCAGTCCCCGAGGACCGCGTCCACCTCGACGCCGTGCGAGAGCTGCACCTCGCGGGCGCCCGCCACGTCCACCGCGAACCCGCGCAGCACCCCGGTGCCGGTCACGGCGACGCCGGACGGCCCGGGGCTGCGGATCGCCACGTCGTCGAGGACCGCCTCGCCTCCCGAGACGGTGACGCCCGCCTCGGAGGAGGGGCCCGTCACGTCGAACCGCCGGAGCGTCAGCGCGCCGGAGAGGAGGGCGATCCCGGCGCGGCCCCCACGGGCGGTGCCTCCCGCGAGGTTTACCCGCGCGTCGCGGGCGAGGAGGCCGTAGCCGCCGAGGAGGTCCAACCCCCGGCCTTCCAGCGCCGCGCCTTGCACGTAGGCCGCCACCGCGCCGCCGGCGAGGACCACCTCGTCGAGCGACGCGCGCCCCCCGAGCACCTTGAGCGCGGTGCGCGCGGGGCCGGCGCGGAGCGCGAGCCCGGCGAGCGCGACGTCGCCGCCCTCGACCACCAGCCCGTCCTCGCCCTCCGGGGCGATCACCTCCGTACGTCCGACGCCGGCGCCCTCGATCCGGAGGGGCCCGCGCCGGCGGCCGAGGGAGACCCGGTGCACGCCCGGGCCGAGGCGGATCACGTCGCCGCCCCGCGCCGAGGCGAGCGCCGCGGACACGTCGCCCCCCGCGGGGACGTCCAGCACCGCGGTCAACACGAGCGGCAGCGCCGCCGCGAGGAAGCCCGTCATCGTTCGCTCTCCGGAGGTGCCGGTCCGCCCCGAGGTGACGGCGGACCGGGTGCCGTGCAGCTTGCCACGCGCCCCGCTCGAACGCGACCCGCCGATCGGCTGCGCGCCCTCACTTGGATGCACGTTCGCCGCCGCTGAAGCCCGTGGCCTGCGAAGCCAGCGCCCTGCGCCGCTCCGTTCGCCCTGAGCGTAGGCGCGCGCAGCGCGCCGGAGTCGAAGGGCGAGGGTATCGCCATCGCTCCTCCGCGCGGCGGCGGTGCGATAGCATCGCGTTCGCCATGCCCGCCCGATCGCGTACGAGGCGCGCGCCCACCGCCCGGTCGAGGGCCCGGTCCGTGGAGATCGTGGACCGGCTCGAGCGCGCGATGCCGGACGTGAAGATCGCCCTCGAGTTCCAGGACGATCTCCAGCTCCTCGTCTCGGTGATCCTCTCCGCCCAGTCCACCGACGTGGGCGTGAACCGGGCCACGCCCGCGCTCTTCGGCCGCTACCCGGACGCCGCCGCCTACGCGGCCGCCCGTCCGGAGGACCTCTGGCCGTACATCCGGAGCCTGGGCCTGTACCGGAACAAGGCGAAGGCGATCGTCGCGGCGGCCCGCGCCATCGCCGAGGAGCACGGCGGGCGCGTGCC
This sequence comes from Anaeromyxobacter oryzisoli, assembly GCF_022690765.1. Classification (GTDB taxonomy): domain Bacteria; phylum Myxococcota; class Myxococcia; order Myxococcales; family Anaeromyxobacteraceae; genus Anaeromyxobacter; species Anaeromyxobacter oryzisoli. Next base: position 23,640 of record NZ_JALCZA010000034.1, read on the forward strand.
GCGCACGCGGGAGGCGCTCGAGGCGCTGCCCGGGGTCGGGCCCAAGACCGCCGGGGTCGTGCTGGTGCACCTCGGGGCGGGGCACGCGTTCCCCGTGGACACGCACGTCGGGCGCGTCGCGCGCCGCCTGGGGCTCACGCGCGAGGAGGATCCGGACCGGGTCGAGCGGGATCTCGAGGCGCTCGTCCCCGAGGAGCGGTGGGCGAAGGCGCACCAGCTTTTCGTCTGGCACGGGCGGAGGACGTGCATCGCCCGGGCGCCGGCGTGCTCGCGCTGCGCCGTCGAGGCGCTCTGCCCGAAGCGCGGGGTGCCGCCGAGCCTGCGGCGGTGAGGGGGGCCGGCCGCCCCGCGTGCGACCTCCCGTTGCCGCCCCCGTCGCCGCGTGCTACATCCCGCTCGCCGGAGCCGTCCGGGCGAACGCGTCGGCCTTGCTTGCACGGGGGCCGCCGAGGAAAGTCCGGGCACCACAGGGCAGGGTGCCGGTCAACGACCGGTCGGGGCGACCCGCAGGACAGTGCCACAGAGAACAGACCGCCGAACGGCATCGCGAGGTGCGCGTGGCAAGGGTGAAACGGTGCGGTAAGAGCGCACCGCGCGCCGGGTGACCGGCGCGGCACGGCAAACCCCACCTGGTGCAAGAGCAAATAGGGAGGCGTTCCGCCCGCGCGAGCGGTCGGAGGGATCGGCCCGGTCCAGGCCTCCGGGTATGGCTCGCTGGAGGCGCGCGGCAACGCGCGTCCGAGAGGAATGTTCGCCGCCGCGGGGCGACCCGCGGAACAGAACCCGGCTTACAGGGCGGCTCCGGCATTCTTCTCTCCCAATGGAATCCGTTCCCTGTCCCCCACCGGGGGAGAGGGCAGGGTGAAGGGCGGCCAGGATCGCTCCATCCCGGTCGTCGGGAGCCTCTCACCGCGGTGCTCGCCGGACCGTCACCGAAGCGGCTGCGGTTCCGCACGTCCGCCCCCCGCTGGGTCAGAGATCCTGCGACGTCTTCAACTCCGGTGCTGGCTTCGACGGAGTCGCGCGCGCCCGTCGAGGTCCCGCGGTCCGATCCGGCGATGTGCACCCAGGCACCGGACTTGCGGGGCCGATCCGCGCCAGTTATACAGCCGTAATAACGGAGGCGCGCCATGCGGAAGAAGCTCACGGCCATCGGCAACAGCCTCGGCATCGTCATCGAGAAGCCCATCCTGGAGCTGCTCGACATCGATCGGGACACCGAGCTCGACATGAAGACCGACGGCGACAAGCTCGTCCTCGTGCCGATCCGGAAGGGGAAGCGCGAGCGGGTGAAGGCCGCGTTGGCCCGCGCCATGACCGCCCACGACGAGAGCCTCCGCAAGCTCGCGAAGTGATGGACCCGGAGTTCCTCGACCTCGCGGACGTGCTCCTCATCCACGAGGGCCAGTTGGCGCGCTACGGCGGCTCGGCTGGGCTCCGCGATCAGGGACTCCTCGATTCCGCCATCGCGACGCCGCGAGCCACCTTCGGCGGCACGTTCGTTCACGAGAGCCTCTTCGCGATGGCGGCCGCCTATGCCTTCCACATCGCGGAGAACCAGCCCTTCGTCGACGGGAACAAGCGGACCGGCGTGTTGGCCGCCGTCGTCTTCCTGGAGCTGAACGGGTTCATCGTCGAGGAGCCGCCCTCCGGCTTCTACGACGCGAGATCGCCGTCGCCGAGCGCCGGCTGGCGAAGGAGGGGCTCGCCGAGTTGCTTCGCAAGTGGTCGAAGCCGGCCTCGTAGGAGGTGGGCGAGGCCGAGCGCACCCAGCGACGAGAGAAGCGAATGCGCCGTCTTCACGCCGAGTCGGCGGCACGGCCGGGTCGTCTCGTAGCGGCGGCAAGCGGGTCCTGAACTGGAGGGCGAGATGGCCAACCTCGCGGTCGAGTTCCACGACGGCACCCTGGAGGCGGTTCGCCGTGAAGGCGCGGATTCGGTGCTGGTGATGAACCTCTACATCCTCAGCAGCGATGGGCGGCCGGGGTGGGACACGGGCGTCGGGTGGTATCAGGATGCGGAGGTCCGACTCCGCAACGCCACGATTCAACGGGAGCCGACCGGAACCCTGGATGTGATGGATGGCACCGTCCAGGTGAACGATCAGCCGTTCCCCAACGTGCTCAGCTTGCCATGCGACGTGGACGGTGAGGTCACGGTGCTGTTGTCCGGGATCGAGGGCACGTTCATGGCTCGCGCCAAGGGCATCAAGGTGGAGCTTCTCGGTGAGCCGGGCGACGCCGAACCCGGACCATCAGGCTGATGCCGAATCACGCCGGAGCACCCGCAGCTCGACCTGCGGCGCGCGGAGGCGGCCGGCTGCGCCACCGCCCTCACCTTGCCGAGGAGATCGAGCTGCCGCGCGACGCCTGCCTCCGGGACGCGGCGGTGGCGCCGAGCCGCCTGCACGAGCAGCGTCTCGGTAGAGCTCGCGGTGCGGGCCTCCTCGACGGCGGCGTCGAGCGCAGGCGGCAAGAGGTCGCGGACGGTCGTGGCGAGCGCTGCGTCGGCGCCGCTCTCCGGCCGCGTTGATCCCAGAGGGAATAGCGGGCGACGCACTGTCGCTGTCGTGCGGTGGCGAGTCCGCGCTGGTACCCTGAGGAGCCATGGCTCGCTGGTCCCGAGTGTTCGAGCTGGTCGAGGCGCGCGGATTCCTCGTCGAGCCCGGTCTCACGACGCACGAGCTCGAACGCGCGGAGCAGCGATTCGGGTTTCAGTTCCCACCCGATCTTGCCGAGCTTCTTCGGGAGGGCCTCCCAGCCGGCAAAGGCTTCCCGTGTTGGCGCGACCTCGACGCGGCCCTGGAGGCGCAGTTCGCATGGCCTCTGGAGGGGATGCTCGTCGATGTGGAGTGCAACGCCTTCTGGATGCCGGAGTGGGGAGACCGACCGCCCGAAGTGGCGGCAGCGAAGGCTGTTGCATCCGAAGCGGTCAGGGGGGCACCTGCTCTGGTCCCGATCTACGGCCATCGTTACCTCCCTGCCGAGCCGCTGGAGACCGGCAACCCGGTGTTCTCCGTCTACCAGACCGACGTCATCTACTACGGGCACGACCTCGCCTCGTACTTCGACGCGGAGTTGGGGAGCGGGTACGAGCGGGCCATTCGCTTCGACGCGATCCGGTCCATCAGATTCTGGGGGCGCGTCGAAGAGCTAAACCGTTAGTGCAGGTGCCCGAGACGACTACGCCTGGCCCGGGAGCGGCCAGGCGCGGTCATGCTGGGCGACCCCGGCTTCACAGAACGTCGTGAGCGCGTCCGCGACCCGCTCGTCGGCGCGGTGGAACGCGAACGCGGAGACGAGGAGCGAGACGGCGGAGGTGCCCAGTGTCGTCTTCCTGAGCCCAGCCCCTCTCCTCGCCGGCCGCCCCGCGCCACGCTCTCCCCGCCGCCCGGCGGGCAGCGCGGCGGCGAGTCTGGCGACAGCTCGAGGCGGATTCGGGCCGAGGCGCGAGGCCCGGGCGTGCAGGCCGACGGCCGCCTTCCGGCGCCACGCACGGCGTTTGACATCGGCCGAATCGTGGTCATCGAAGAAGTGGGAGGAGGTGCAAATAGCATGGCAACGATGACAATCGAGAGGCGGCCGTTCGTTCACTGGGGCGCCTCCGTCACCGGTGCGTTCTTCGCCGTGGCGATCGCGACGGTGCTAGGCCTGTTCGGCGCGGCCTTTGGTCGGGCCGGGGCCACCGTCCTGTCGGGCGTGTGGCAGATCCTCACGCCGCTCGTTGCGGTGTGCGCTGGCGCGGTGATCGCGGTGTCTCTCAGCGAGCGTCGCGGGGCATACCTGAACGGCCTGATGGTGTGGGCGCTCGGGGTCGCTTACGCCGGGGCGCTGTTCGCGGCGTCGGCACCGGGTGCGCGTGTCGCTGGTGAGCGGATGGTCGTAGGCTCTGGGACCACCCTGGCGCTCGCCGGGCTCGCGACGATCCTTGGCCTCGTCGGCTCGCTGATCGGATCCGCGATCGGCAGCTCGCTCGAGGGGCGGATCGCGCGCCGGGCCGAGGAGATGGCCGCCACGGAGGAGCGCGGGTACCACCCGACGTTCACTGCCGAGCCCACGTCGCCACCACCGTCGGAGGTCCGTCCGACGGAGCGGCCCGAGCTGCGGCACTGATCGGCGATCCGAGCCGAGATGGTTGAACGGGGGGCGGAGCACCGCTCCCCGTTCGTGTCTGTGCTCGGGGCGGGGCGGCACGCCCCGAGGACAAGGCGGCGCGCTCGAGTTCCGCCTGCTCGCGCGCGCGGACCGGCGGCGTTCCGGCGAGGGCTCGGGCGGTTCCACTCACGGTAGCGCACGGCTCGTGGACCTCCTACGGAGTCGGGGGAGGTCCGACATGATGAAGCTCGTCAGGCTGTGCCTCGGGACCCTGCTCGTCGCGATGGCGTGTGGCGGCGCGTCCTCCGTGACGACCACGACGCCGTCGCCCACGCCGTCGCCCACCCCGCCGGCCGCGTCGACGTCGCCGCTGAACCTCTCGCTCTCGGGACCCGGGACCGCCGAGGTGCGCACGTCGAAGGACCAATCCGTCTGCTCGGGGAGCTGCACGGTCCAGGTCGAGAACGGCGCGACCGTCCTCATCGTCGCGCACCCGCAGAACGGGGCGACGTTCGAGGGCTTCGCCGGCGACTGCTCGGGGATCGCGGACTGCTCGCTCATCGTCAACTCGACCATCAACGTGACCATCAACTTCGCGCCGCCTCCGCCGCCTCCCCCGAAGCAGCACGTGCTCTCGGTGACGCGGACGGGGAACGGCACCTGCACCGTGAAGGCGGACGCGTTCGGGATCGACTGCGGCTCGGACTGCCAGCGGGACGTGGACGACGGCGCCGAGGTGGTGCTCGCCGTGGAGCCGGACAAGGACTCGGCCTTCACCGGCTGGCATGGCGCGTGCGACGGCAAGAAGGACGCGACCTGCGACTTCCGGGTGGACAAGGATCTGACCGTGAGCGCGAGGTGCATGAAGATCATCTGCTCGGTCGATCCGTGAGCGGATCGCACGACGCCGAGTCGCCCGCCGGTACGGTCGGCGCGACCGCACCGCGGGGCGCCCGCGTGGGGACCACGGCCCCGGCCGTTGGGAGCCCAAAAGTCCACGTCTGGGCGATGTGACCCATCGGCTGGGTGCAGTGCCCCACCTCCGACCTCGGCCCGCCGTCCCTCCCGCGGCGGGACAGGGTCCGCAGGTGCCCGACATCTGGACGGTTGTACGGGCGTGAACGAAGCGCGCCCCCTCCGGCTGGCGCGGTTCGGTTTGTGCAGAAAACGGTTGGGTGACCCGCTTCGCCTGGCTCTGCGTGCTCGCGTGCGTCCTCCCGCGGGCGGCCCTCGCCCAGCGCGCCGGGGACCCGTCGCCGGGGAGCCTCGCGCCGGTCGTCGCCATCGTGAACCCGATGGACGGCGCGGTCACCGGACGGCGGGTCCGGGTCCAGGCGCGCGTCCAGCATCCCGCGGGCCTCTCCGCGATCGCGCAGGTGACGCTGGCCATCGCCGGCGCGGGCTCGGCCGGGGTGGCGATGTCGCAGAACACGCGTTACCTCTCCGCCCCGGAGACGGGCCTGTACGAGGCGATCGTCGCGCTGTCGCCCGGGAGCGCCACGCTCGTCGCGACCGCGACCGACACGTCGGCCCGCTCGACGTCCTCCGCGCCGATCGCCGTGACCGCGAGCGCCGACCGGGGCGACGGCAACCTGCTGGTGCGCGACGACTCGAGCCAGCTCTGCACCGCGTGCCACGCGGTCTCCGATCACGGCAGCGAGACCGCCGGCCGGACCTACGGCGCCTGGACGACCACCTGCCGCGACTGCCACACGGTGCACGGCACCCGGAACACCCACCTCGTCCGCGAGATCATCAAGCCGCCCTGGCTCGTCGGGACCGAGCCCCCGCCGCCGAAGGCGACCCGGCTCGCGACGCGGGCCGGCTACGCGGCCGCGGGCGGGGCGGCGAACCCGGGCCAGGCGAGCTTCGCGAACGGCGACGGCAGCGGGCCTTGCCAGGTGTGCCACACGCGCACGGCGCGCTGGCAGGCCGCCGGGAGCGCGGACGCGGTCCACCTCGGCGATTGCGCGTTCTGCCACCGACACCAGACGGGGTTCAAGGCGCGCTGCCAGGACTGTCACGCGACGCCGCCGACGACCGGGGCGCACCTCGCGCACGAGGGCGCCTCCGCGCCGACGCCGCCGTTCCCGAGCGACCCGCGCCCGCTCGGGTGCGGGAGCTGCCACCCGACCGATCCGGCGCTGCACGGCGACGGCGCGCAGCAGGTCGTCCTCAACCCGAGCCTCGTGCTGCCGGGCGGGACGAGCACGGCCGGGGCGCGGCTGAGCGGCTCGTCCACGGGCACGACCTGCCTCGTCGCCTGCCACGCCCCGCTTGGCGCGCCGCCCCCGGCGTCGCCGCCGACCTGGAGCACGGTCGGCCCGCTCCCCTGCACCTCGTGCCACGCCCGGATCGACCCGGGCGGCGTCGCGCCCACCGCGCGGTCGGGCCCGACGCTGCACGATCCCGTGTTCTCCGAGGCGCGGCCCGCGAGCGGCGAGCCCACGACCTGCTTCTCCTGTCACGATCCGGCGTCGCATGACGGCACGCACCTGACCGGCAACCCCGGCCTGGTCGCGAGCGCCACGGTCAACACGGTCTGCATCGGGTGCCACTCGCCCCCGGCCGCTCCGGGCGGAGCGCCGGGCCAGGTGCTGCACCAGGGGACCGACGCCGCGACGTCGTGGACGCCACCGGTGCTGCCGGGGTGGAGCGAGGCGACCTCCGACGGGACGAGCGGCGACTTCCACGGCGGCCGCCGCGGCACCTGCTTCGATCCGGAGCACGGGCCGGTGCCCTGCGCTCCCGACGTGACGCCCACCGGGTTCGGCGGGACGCTGAAGGCCCCGTACTACCGCGGCTACCCGGCGATGCCGTGCGCGACGTGCCACGGCGGGCACGCGAGCCAGAACAGCTTCCTCTTCGCCGGGGTGGTGAACGGGACGGCGATCCCGCCCGGCGCGATCGATCGGACCGGCGTCGGCGCCGAGAAGCTCTGCGAGGCCTGCCACGCGGGCGGTCGCCACGACCGCTGCAAGGAGTGCCACACCGACACGATCATCTGCCCCGACGGACAGTGCTACATGGACCCCACGGCGACGCACGTGGATCCGGCGCCTCCGGGCAGCGCCTGCTTCTGGTGCCACGGCCACGAGGGGATCTCGAAGTGGACCGAGCCGTACAGCGGCCAGAGCATGACGGGCTCCTCGGGCTGCGATCATTGCCACGGGTTCACGATGCCGCCGATCCGGTACGCCCCGCCTGCGCTGGCGACCGCGCCGCGCGTGAGCGGCCTCACCGCGACCACCGCGACCATCGCGTGGCAGACCGACGAGAGCGCCTCGACGTGGGTCGAGTACGGCGCGGGCATGCCGGGGTACGTCGCCGGGAGCGCCGCCGAGGTCGGCGCTCACGCGGTGACGCTCACGGGGCTCTCCCCCGCGACGACGTACGCCTGGCGGGTCCGGAGCGTCGATTCCTTCCGGAATGTGCTCAGGACCGCCCTCGCCACGTTCACGACGGCCGCCGCCGACGCGGTCCCGGCGCCGGACCTGGTGGCCGTGGGGGCGGTCGGGGTCGCGGTGCCGCAGTCGACGATGGTCCTCGACCTGCAGTGGTACCCGGTGGCGGCGCCGACGGGCGACCCGATGGAGTACCGGGTGCAGCTCGCGTCGGATCCGACCTTCACGACGCTGCTGAACGGCGCTCCTCCCGACTCCGGCTGGATCCCCGGCGCGCCCGGCACGCGCGGCGGCGCGGCGATCCTGTCCTTCGAGGTCACGCTGACGAACCTGCCGCAGGACTACTGCAGCGCGGTGCCGGACAGGAACCAGTACTACTGGCGCGTGAAGGCGCGAGATTCGGTCACCGGGCTCGAGTCGGACTGGTCCGTCGTCGATCCGTTCACGGCGATGGCCGGCGACCCGCTCTGCTAGCGCGCACGCAGCGTGGTGAAGGGGCGAGGGCTGGCGCCGCCCCCCGGCCGCTCCGCTCGGGCCGGACGGGGGCCAGGGCGGCCGGCGGCCGCCGTCAGGCCGCCGTGGGCTGCCGCTGCGCGAGCGGGAGCGTGAACCAGAACGTGCTCCCCTTGCCGGGCTCGCTCTCCGCCCCGATCGCGCCGCCGTGGGCGGCCACGATCTCGCGCGCGATGTAGAGCCCGAGCCCGACCCCGCTCCGGCGCGTGCCCGGCACGCGGTAGAACTTCTCGAACACGTGGTCGAGGTGCTCGCGCGGGATGCCCTCGCCGGTGTCCCGCACCTCGAACCGCGCCGCCTCCCCGGTCGCGGCGACCCGGACCTCGACCGATCCGCCGGGCGGCGTGTGCTGGATCGCGTTGGCGAGGAGGTTCGCGAGCACGAGCCGGGCGCGCTCGGGATCGCCGCGCACCTCGAGCGGCGTCGCGGCTGGCGCGGCGGAGAGCGTGATCCGGGCCGCGTCCGCGGCCGAGCGGAGCGTCGCCTCCGCCTCGAGGACGAGCGCGCTCGCCTCGACGCGCCCCACCTCGAGCGTCATCCGGCCCGACTGGATGCGCGACAGATCGAGCAGGTCGTCCACGATGGCCTGGAGCCTCTCGCAGTCCTGCCGCGCGGCGAGCATGAGGTCCGCCTGCTGCTCGGTGAGCGTCCCGGCGGCCTCCTCGACGCACAGGTGCACGGCCATCCGGAGCGAGCCGAGCGGGGTGCGGAGCTCGTGCGCCACCGTCGCGACGAGGTCGTTCTTCAGCTCGTCGAAGCGCATCAGGCGCGTCACGTCCTGGAGCACGATGGTCACGCCGGCGACGCCGCCCTCCTCGGAGTAGAGCGGCGAGGCGCGTGGCAGGAGGTGCCGGCCGCCCTCGGGGGAGTCGATGCGGACCGCCTCCTCGAAGCCGCGGGGGACGTAGGCCCCCTTCCCGGAGAGGACGTGCGCGCGCACCCGCTCGACCACCGCCCGCAGCGCGGGGTCGAGCGCCGACAGGGCCGGGGTGGTCCCGCCGGCGCCGAGCCGGAGGGTCGTCTCGGCCGCGCCGTTCAGGTTCAGGATCGCCCCGGCGGCGTCGAGGACGAGGACCGGATCGGGGAGGCTGTCGATGACGGCCTGCGACGCCTGCTGGGCCTGGAGCAGCTCGCCCAGGGAGCTCGAGCGGTAGTCGGCGAGCCTGTTCGCCATGGTGTTGAACTCGGTCGCGAGCGCGGCGATCTCGTCCTTGCCCTCCACGGTCACCCGGGCGTCCAGGTCTCCCTCGCCGATGCGGCGGACCGTCCGCGCCAGCGCGCCGAGCGGGCCCAGCAGGCGCGCCGTCAGGGTGAGGGACACGAACAGGCCGATCGCGAGCCCGGCCGCGGTCGCCACCATCACCGCCGCGCCATTCCGCTCCGCCGTCCGGCGCGCCCGCTCCGCCTTCGACGCCATCGCGTCCTGGTTGAGGGCGAGGAGCTCGCCCTCCGCCGCCTGCACCGCCCGGTACGCGGGCTCGAGGGCCTCGAAGTACGTCCCGAGCCGGCCTTCGGCGGGGGCGTCCGCGAGCCGCCGGTAGGTGACGCGGTACTCCGACCACGCCTGGCGGAGGCGCCGGGTGACCTCGGCCTCTCCACGCTCCGTGATGTTGTGCTCCTGGACCTGGAGCTCCGACTCGAACCGCTGCCAGGGCGCGGCGACGTCGGGCCCCTGCGGCCGGCGCGTGGCGAGCCGGAGCGCGCTCGCCTCGAGCGCGTCGAGCGCCTGGAGCATCCGCTCGGCGGCGAGCACGCTCCGGTAGTTGTCCTTCAGGATCAGCCCCGGGCTCCGGCCGAGCGTCGAGATCGCGGTCACCGAGGCCACGCCGAAGAGCGCCAGGACCGCCGCCATCGGGGCGAGCGCGAGGAGGAGCTTCGTGCGCAGCGTCATGGCTTCACCTCCTCCTCGCCCTCGAACGAGACGATGTGCAGGTCGAGCCCCTGGGCCTCGTCCACCAGCCGCTGGAGGACCGAGCGCCCCACGAGGCGGCGCCAGCGCGGCTGCTCGCTCCGCCCGACGATGAGGTCGCTCACCCGGTGCGAGCGCGCGAACCCGAGCATGGCCGCGGCCGGGTCGTCGGCGTGAAGCCGCACCACCTCCGCCCCCAGCTCGCGGGCCTTCTCGACATTGTCGAGGAGGTTTCGCTGCGCCTCCGCGTCGATCCGGTCCGGAGCCTCCTCGGGGGTCTCGACGTACACCACGTACCAGTTCGTGTTGAGCCGCCCCGCCATGCGCGAGCCGCGCCGGAGCAGGGCGACCGCGTGCGGCGGATTCGAGGAGAGGGCCACCATCACCCGGCCGCGCGTCGGCCCGGGCGTCACGCCCACCCGCGCCGCCTGCGCCGCGGACCGATCGAGGCTCTCGGCCACCTCGCGGAGGGACAGCTCGCGGAGCGTGGCGAGGTTCTGGTCGCGGAAGAAGTGCTCCAGCGCCCAGGGGATCTTCTCGTGCGGGTAGATCTTCCCGGCGCGGAGCCGCTCGACCAGGTCCTCGACCGCGAGATCGAGGTTCACGACCTGATCCGCCTGCTCGAGGAAGGAGTCGGGCACCGTCTCGCGCACCCGCACGCCGGTGTTGCGCCGGATGAGGTCGTTCAGGCTCTCGAGGTGCTGGATGTTGAGGGCGCCGATCACGTTGACGCCCTCGGCGAGGAGCTCGAGCACGTCCTGGTAGCGCTTCCGGTTCTTCGACCCCGGCACGTTGGTGTGCGGGATCTCGTCCACGATCGCCACCTGTGGCCTCCGCGCGAGGATCGCCTCGAGATCCATCTCCTCGACCGCGACGCCGCGGTACTCCACCCTGCGGCGCGGCACGACCTCGAGGTCCCGCACCAGCGCCGCGGTCTCCGCGCGCCCGTGCGGCTCGATGAGCCCCAGCACCACGTCCACGTTCCTGGCCCGGAGCGCGTGCGCCTCCTCGAGCATGCGCCAGGTCTTCCCGACCCCGGCGGCGAAGCCGATGTAGAGCTTGAGCCGGCCTCGCCGGCGGCGCTCGACCAGCTCGAGGAAGTCCTGGGCGCTGGGACGTCTGCCCGTGGTGATCGCGCCGGGGGCCATGCGCCAGGGAGCTCTACTCGGGGCGCCCGGCCGCCGGCGGGCCCGCCGCGGGCGACGCCGGCGCGCCCAGCCGCCGATCCAGCGCCAGGTTCAGGAGGAGCACGTTCACCCTCGGCTCGCCGAGGAGGCCGAGGTCCCGAGCCTCGACGGCGTCCTCGACCACCGCGCGGACGCGCGCCTCCGGGACCTGCCGTGCCTTCGCCACCCGCGGGAGCTGCCAGAGCGCCGCCGCCGGCGAGAGGTGCGGATCGAGGCCGCTGCCGGAGGTGGTCACGAGCTCCACCGGGACCGGCCCCGCGGCGTCCGGGTTCTCCCTCCGCAGCCGCTCCACCTCGGCCGTCGCGCGGTCGCGCAGCTTCTTCGAGGTGGGGCCCAGGTTCGAGCCGCCGGAGGCGAGCGGGTCGTAGCCCTGCTCGCCCGCCGCGGACGGGCGCGGCTGGAAGTAGGCGGGGCTCGCGAAGCGCTGCGCGAGGAGCTCGGAGCCGACCACGGCCCCCTTGTCGTCCACCGCGAGGCTGCCGCGGGCGTGGTGCGGGAAGAGGAGCTGGGCGAGCCCCGTCACGAGGAGCGGGTAGGCGAGGCCGGTGAGGACGAGCGTGACGATCGTCGCGCGCACGGCGGGCACGAGGTGCTCCCGCAGCCCGGGGGCCGCGGGCGGCGGCGGCGCGGGCAGGGGGAGCGGGGTGGCGCGGCGGAGCTCGATGACCTTGCGCATGAGGCCTCCCCTATGCGTGGACCAGGCGCGTCGCGGCGAGCGCCAGGTCGATGAGCTTGATGCCCGCGAACGGCGCGACGACGCCCCCGACCCCGTAGAGGAGCAGCGAGCGGCGGAGCACCGCGGCGGCCCCGAGCGGCCGGTACCGGACGCCCTTCAGGGCGAGGGGGATGAGGAGCACGATGATGATCGCGTTGAAGATCACCGCCGAGAGGATCGCGCTGAACGGGGAGGCGAGGTGCATCACGTCGAGCGGCGCCAGCTCCGGGTAGACCGCCACGAAGAGCGCCGGGAGGATCGCGAAGTACTTCGCGACGTCGTTCGCGATCGAGAACGTGGTGAGCGTCCCGCGCGTCATGAGGAGCTGCTTGCCGACCTCGACCACCTCGAGCAGCTTGGTGGGGTTCGAGTCGAGGTCCACCATGTTGCCCGCCTCCTTCGCCGCCTGCGTGCCGGTGTTCATCGCCACGCCGACGTCGGCCTGGGCCAGGGCGGGCGCGTCGTTCGTCCCGTCGCCCGTCATCGCGACGAGCTTCCCCTTCGCCTGCTCGTCCTTGATGAGGCGCATCTTCGCCTCGGGCGTGGCCTCGGCGAGGAAGTCGTCCACCCCGGCCTCGCGCGCGATGGCGGCCGCGGTGCGGGGGTTGTCGCCGGTGATCATGACGGTGCGGATGCCCATCGCCCGGAACCGCTCGAACCGCTCGGCGATCCCGCCCTTCACCACGTCCTTGAGGTGCACCAGCCCGAGGACGCGCGCGCCGTCGGACACCGCGAGCGGCGTGCCGCCCGAGTCGCCGATCCGCTCCGCGGCGGCCTGGAGCTCGGGCGGGAGCGCCCCGCCCAGCGCGGCCACGTGCCGCGCCACCGCGTCCACCGCGCCCTTCCGGATCCGCCGCGGCCCCATGTCCACGCCGCTCATGCGGGTCTGCGCGGTGAAGGGGATGAAGTGGTGCTCCGCCTCGCGCACCTCGCGGCCGCGGAGGCCGTACTGCTGCTTCGCGAGCACCACGATCGACCGGCCCTCCGGCGTCTCGTCGGCGAGGCTCGCGAGCTGCGCGGCGTCGGCGAGGTCCTCGACCGCGACGCCCGGCGACGGGATGAGCTCGGTCGCCATCCGGTTGCCGAGGGTGATGGTCCCCGTCTTGTCGAGCAGGAGGGTGTCCACGTCCCCGGCGGCCTCCACCGCGCGGCCGCTCATGGCGAGGACGTTCTTGCGCAGGAGCCGGTCCATGCCGGCGATCCCGATCGCGGAGAGGAGGCCGCCGATGGTGGTGGGGATGAGGCACACGAGGAGCGCGACCACCGCGGTGGCGGAGAGGTCGATCGAGGCGTAGCGCGCGACGGGGACCAACGTCACGCACGCGAAGAGGAAGATCACCGTGAGCCCGACGAGGAGGATGTGCAGCGCGATCTCGTTCGGGGTCTTCTGCCGGGCCGCCCCCTCGACGAGCGCGATCATCCGGTCGAGGAAGGACTCGCCGGGCTCGACGCCGATCCGGACCACGATCCGATCGGAGAGCACCCGGGTGCCGCCGGTGACGGCGGAGCGATCGCCGCCCGACTCGCGGATCACCGGCGCGGACTCGCCGGTGATGGCCGACTCGTCCACCGAGGCGATCCCCTCCACGATCTCGCCGTCGCCCGGGATCACCTCGCCGGCCTCGACCACCACGGTGTCGCCCTTGCGGAGGGCCGACGCGGGCACGCGCTCCTCGCCGCCGTCCACGCGCCTCCGCGCGGTGACCTCCCGCCGCATCCTGCGGAGCGCCTGCGCCTGCGCCTTGCCGCGCCCCTCGGCCACCGCCTCGGCGAAGTTGGCGAAGACCACCGTGAACCAGAGCCAGACGCTCACCGACAGCGTGAACCACCCCGGCGCGGCGCCCGGGGGACGCAGGAGCCGGTCGCGGAGCCAGAGCAGGGTCGTGAGGACGCTGCCCACCTCGACCACGAACATGACCGGGTTCCTCGCCACGCGGCGTGGGTCGAGCTTCCTCAGGCTCTCGAGGAGCGCGGGCCGCAGGATGGCCGGGTCGAACAGCGAGAGCTGCTTCGTCTTCGAGGAGGCCGAGGCCATGGCTAGAACACCCTCCCGTGGAGCGCGGCGAAGTGCTCGAGCACCGGGCCGAGCGAGAGCGCGGGGAAGAACGTCAGGGCGCCGACGATCAGGATCACGAAGATCAGGAGGACGGTGAACGTCGCGCCGTTCGTCGGGAAGGTCCCCGGACCGGCGGGCACCACCTTCTTCCCGACCATCGACCCCGCGATGGCGAGGACGGGGACGATCATGAGGAAGCGGCCGGCGAGCATGTCCAGCGCGCCGGTCACGTTCCAGAAGCGGGTGTTCCCGCTCAGGCCGGCGAACGCCGAGCCGTTGTTGCCGGCCTGGCTCGAGTACGCGTAGAGGATCTCCGAGAGGCCGTGGGGCCCCGCGTTGCCGAGGGACGAGGCGCCGTACGGCGCCACCGCGGCCCAGGCCGAGAGCACGAGCACGAGGAGCGGGAAGATGAGGACGTAGAGCATCGCCAGCTTCATCTCCCGCGCCTCGATCTTCTTCCCCAGGTACTCGGGCGTGCGTCCGACCATCAGCCCGGCGATGAAGACGGTGAGGATCACCATCACCAGCATCGCGTAGAGGCCGGCGCCGACGCCGCCGAAGATCACCTCCCCGAGCTGGATGTTCAGGAGCGGCACGAGCCCGCCGAGCGGCGTGAAGCTGTCGTGCATGGCGTTCACGGCGCCGCACGAGGTGCCCGTCGTCACGGTCGCGAACAGGGCGCTGCCGGCGACGCCGAACCGCGTCTCCTTGCCCTCCAGATTCCCGGCCCGGTGGTCGCAGGCGAGGCCGGCGAGGGCGGGGTTCGCCTGCGCCTCGGCGCGGTAGGCGATCCCGACGCCCGCGAGGAAGAGCACCGCCATCGCCGCGAAGACGGCCCACCCCTGCCGCGTGTCGCGCGCCATCTTCCCGTACGTGTAGGTGAGCGCCGCGGGGATCGAGAAGATCAGCACCAGCTCGAGGAAGTTGGTGAGCGGGGTCGGGTTCTCGAACGGGTGGGCGCTGTTGGCGTTGAAGAAGCCGCCGCCGTTGGTGCCGAGCTCCTTGATCGCCTCCTGCGAGGCGACCGGGCCGAGCGCGACGACCTGCTTCAGCCCCTCGAGCGTGGTGAGCTCGCGATAGGCGGAGAGGGTCTGGGGCACGCCGAGCGCGACGAGGACCAGCGCGACGACGACGGAGGCGGGGAGGAGGACGTAGACGATCGATCGGACGAGATCGACCCAGAAGTTCCCGAGCGTCCTCGCGCCGCCCGGCCCCGGGTGGCGCGTCAGGCCCCGCGCGAGGGCGAGCGCCACCCCGATCCCCACCGCGGCGGAGGTGAAGTTGTGCCACGCGAGCCCCGCCATCTGCGTGAGGTCGCTCATGGTGGTCTCGCCGCCGTAGTTCTGCCAGTTGGTGTTGGTGGCGAAGCTCGCGGCCGTGTTGAAGGCGAGGTCGGGCGCGACCGGTCCGAGGCCCTGCGGGTTCAGGGGGAGGACGTGCTGCAGGCGCTGGATCGCGTAGGTCACCACCACGCCGAGGCCGCTGAAGATCAGCATCGCGAAGGCGTAGCCCTTCCAGTCGTGCTCCCGCCGCGGCTCGACTCCGCAGAGCCGGTACAGCGCGCGCTCGAGGGGTCCGAGGACGCGCGGGAGCGGCCGCCGCTCTCCCTCGAACACCCGGTGCAGGTAGAGCCCGAAGGGCTTCGTGACGGCGAGGACGACCAGGGCGAAGAGCCCGATCTGGAGCCAGCCGTTCTCGGTCATGGCGCGCTCCTAGAAGCGCTCGGGACGGACGAGCGCGTACCCCAGGTAGACGGTGAGGACGAACGCGAGGACGATGCCGGCTGCGTGGTCGAAGGTCATGGGCGGATCCGAACGTTCACAGACGGTCGCAGCCGGAGACGTAGGCGATCGAGAGCGCGAAGAACGCGACCGTGGTGAGCAGGTAAAGGACGTCGAACATGGGCGGTGCTCCGAGGGCGCGGCGAGGCCCGTCGTTCCCCGCCGTCGGGGCGGGCATGGGCGAGCTCGGGTTCGATAACCTGCTCTCGCCCGGATCAGGATGGCGTCAACCTTGGGACCCAGCTCGTCAGGAACCCGTCAAACGTCCCGAGAGGGCCAGCTCGCTCGTGGACCACGGGCCGGATCGGCCAGCCGGCTCCCGGCCCGCCGGGCCCTGCCTCCGGAGGCGGCGTGCGCCGCAGCCGCTCGACGCGAGTAGGTGTCGCCATCAGGAGAGCGCTTCGGTCAGCGCCTCGAGGGAGGCCGGCTTCGACAGGTGCGCGTCGAACCCGGCCTCCCGGGCGCGCTGCTTGTCCTCGGGCTGGGCGTAGCCGCTCAGGGCGACGAGGCGGGTCGAGCGGAGCGACTCCTCGGCCCTGAGGGCGCGGGCGACCGCGTACCCGTCCGCGTCGGGGAGGCCGATGTCGCAGAGCACCACGTCGGGGTGGAGCTCGCGCGCGAGCGCGATCCCGCTCGCGGCGTCGCGGGCGAGGTGCACCCGGTGCCCCTCGAGCTGGAGCAGGTCGGCCAGGATCTCGGCCGCGTCCACGTTGTCCTCGACGATCAGCACCAGCCGGCCGGTCGCGGCCCGCGGCTCGCCGGGCGCGGCCGCGGGCGCCGGGTGCGCCTCCGGCTGCGGCTCGAGGAGCGGCAGGGTGACCACGAACTCCGTGCCGCGCCCCACACCCTCGCTGCGCGCGACGATCTCGCCCCCGTGGAGCGTCACGAGCCCCTTCGCGAGCGCGAGCCCGAGGCCCAGGCCGCCCCGGGTGCGCGCGAGCCCGTGCTCCTCCTGCGTGAACGGCTCGAACACCTGCGCGACCCGCGACGGGTCGATCCCGATCCCCGTGTCCCGGACGGAGAGCCGGGCGCGGCCGCCGTCGAGCCGCAGCGTGACGGTCACCACGCCGCTCGGCGGGGTGAACTTGTTCGCGTTCTGGAGCAGGTTCCCGACGATCTGGGCGATGCGGGCCGCGTCCGCGTCCACCTGGATCGGGCCGGCGGCGAGATCGACGCGCAGCTCGATCCCGCTCTGCTCGAAGAGCGAGCGCAGGTCCTCGCACGTGCGGCGGACGACCTCCCGCAGATCCATCGGGGCGCAGTGGAGGCGGATCTTGCCCCGTGAGATCCGCGTCACGTCGAGCAGGTCGTCCACCAGGCGGGCGAGGTGGTCCGTCTGCCGCCGCAGCACCTCCCGCGCCCGGACGGCCTGGCGGCTGTCGGAGGGGGCGCGCTCGAGCACGTGGATGCCGTTGCGGATCGGGGCGAGCGGGTTGCGCAGCTCGTGCGAGAGGACGCCCAGGAACTCCGTCTTGCGCCGGTCGGCCTCGCGCATCGCGTTCTCGGCCTGCTTCCGCTCCGTGATGTCGGCCGCCACCGCGGCGAGCGTGTCGGCGCCCATGCGCGCGACGGAGAAGAGGAGGGTGCGGCCCTTCAGGACGAGCTCGTGCTGGACCGGCACGCCCGTCTCGAGCACGGACGACCAGCTCGGGAGGACGTCCCGCGCCGGCTCCGGGCCGAAGACCTCGCTGATCGGCTTGCCCACGGTCTCGTCCCGCGATCGGCCGAAGAGCGCCAGCGCGGGGTCGTTCATGTCGCGGATGACGAGCGCGACCACGTTCCCGTCCTCGTCGCGCTCGGCCTCGTACACGCCCACCAGCTCGATCAGGTTCTCGAAGAACGCCCGGTAGCGCTGGGCGCTCTCCCGGAGTCGCAGCTCCGCCCGCTTGCGCTCGGTGATGTCGAGCGCGGCGGTCCCGAGGGTGCTCTCGTCAATCCGGAAGATCCGGACGAGCAGCGCGAGCCCGCGGAACGAGGTCTCGTACTGCTCGGGCTCCCCGGTGGCGAAGACCCGCTCCATGCGTTGCTCGAGGGCCGCGCTCCGCTCCGGGATCACCTCGCGCAGGGACCTCCCGACGAGGTCCGCACGGGCCGCGCCCATGAGGCGGAGGCCCCCCTCGTTCGCGTCGGCGTAGCGCCACCCGATCACCGCGCCGTCCGGCGCGCGGACCGCCTCGAAGACCATCAGCGCGTCCCGGATGTTCCGCGAGATCGCCCGCGCCCGGGCCTCGCTGATGCGCAGGGCCTGCTCCGCCGCCTTGCGCTCGTCGATGTCGAGCGCCATCCCGACCATTCGCACGGCGCGGCCGTTCTCGAAGAACGCCCGCCCCTTCGACGCGACCCAGTGCCGGGTGCCGTCGGGCCACAGCGCGCGCAGCTCGACGTCGAGGTCCTCGCCGTCGTCGATGGCCCGCCGCACGGCGGCCTCGACCCGCTCCCGATCCTCCGGGGCGACCGCCGCGAGGAACGTCGCGTGCGTCACCGGGACGTCGGGTGGCAGCCCGAACAGCTCCCGGCTGCGCTCCGACCAGACGTGCTCGTTGGTGAGGAGGTTCCACTCCCAGGAGCCCAGGCGCGCGGCCTCCTTGGCGAGCCGGAGGTGCTCCTCCTTGTCTCTCAGCGCCCGGGCCTGCTCGGCGGCGCGGCGCTCCGCGGCCCTCTCGGCGGTGACGTCGCCTACCACGATGACGGCCGCCACCACCTCCCCGCGATCGTCGCGCAGCGGCGCGGCGCTGGTGCGGATGGTCTTGTCCCTCCCGTCCGGCGTCCTGAGCAGGCGCTCGTCGGGAGGGACGACCTCGCCCTGGAGCGCGCGGACGCCGATCGGGAGCGCGCGCGCTCCGTCCCGCGATCGCAGGTCGAAGCGCTCGATGAAGGACTCGACCGGCGCGAGCAGCTCGTCACGCGGGACCCCGAAGATCCGCCCCGCCGCCTCGTTCGCGATGACGACGCGCCCGTCGGGCGCGGCGACGACGAGCACCCCGTCCAGCATGGTGGCGAGGATTCGAGCGTACGGCAGGAAAGGGGCGGTCAGCTCCTCGCCGACGCTCCGTTTCGGCTGCTCCGCGAGCGGTGGCTCGTGCACTCAGGACACCTGCTGACCCCACCTGCTAGCCCTAGGTTGCACCCGCCGCACGGACGCGGCACCGGGTCAGCGCGGCGTGCGCCGGGCCCACGGCTCCCCGGCGAGCGCCCGATCGAGGAGCCTCGTCACGTCGTGGGCGTTCCGGGGATCGACGTCGGCGCGCACCGCCCGCGTCCAGAGGAGCGCGCCGGTGCGACGGTCGAACAGGTCCACCTCGAGGACGGTCTCGTCGCCGGCGAAGAAGCCGCGCGATTCGACCCGGAGCTCCGGCGGGGGTGGCACCGCGAGCTGCACCTCCGGCGGCTCCTCCGCCCAGGCCTCGCCGGGCGCGGCCGGCGCGTACGGAGCGGGCGCGGCGGTAACGGACGGTGCGGACGGGACGCCCTCGACGGGCGGAGCCGCGCAGCAGGGCGGAGGGAGCACGAACGCGAGCTCGAACCCGAGCCAGAACGAGGTGCCGCCGTCCCACTCGCCCGCGTAGGGCTGCTGCCAGGGCACGGGCACACCCACGGGCGCTGGCGCGGGGACGGGCCGGGATGGGGTGATCGGCGCGCCCGTGGGTGGCCGCGGCGCGACGAGCGGGCCTGGCGAGGGGACCGGACGAGCCCCGCGCGCGATCGCGGGCGCGAGGGCTCCCGGGACGGGGCGCGTCCGGACGGGGATGGACACGGGCTGCGGCGGGCTCGGGGCCGCGCGCGCGGGGGCGCCCCTCGGCTCGGAGCGCGGGGAGTCGCGCGAGAGCACCGCGAGCACGACGACCGCGGCGACGATCACCACGAAGCCCACGACGATCCCCACCTTGGCGGCGCGCTGGTCGGAGCGCCGCGAGTCCGTGCGCGCCACCGCTCGCGCCCGCACGAGGAGCAGCGGATCCGCGGCGCCCAGGGCGTTCGGCGAGAGCTCCCGCCCGGCGAGCGCGCTCCCGAGCGCGGCGCGCGCGAGCACGCGGGCCTGCTCCAGCTCCTCCGGAGTCGGCGTCCCACCGCTCTCGACCCAGAGCTCGAGCTGCGGCTCGGCGACGGCGCCGCTCACCGGCGCGAGCTCGCTCCCGAGCGTGCTGGCCGGAGCGCGCACGGTGGTGCAGCCGAAGGCGACGAACGCGAGCAGCGCGACGGCGATCCTGGGCATGCGGAGAGGATACCTCCCTCGCCGGGGCCGACGTGGGATCCCCGGCGAGCGCGCGGCGCGCCACGGGCCCGATCGGCAGGCGAGGCGCGCGACGATCGGCCCTCCTCGGCCGGACGGCGGCACCGCCGCGAGCGCGCTACACTGCCTCGCGTGTGGACGCTCGAGCCCGGAGCGGCCTCCGGCCGCGTCGTCGCCGCCGCCGCGTACCTCACGGCGGTGGTGTCGTTCCTGCTGCTGCAGGAGGTCGGGCTCCGGCTCCGGCGCGAGGAGCACCGCGCCTGGTGGGCCGGCTCCGGGCGCGACCTCCTCAACGTCGCCGGGCTCCTCGCCATCTCCGGCGCGCTGCGATTGCTCGGGCTCTCCGGTCCGGCCGCGCTGCTCGTCGGCGGCACCCTGACGCTCCTCCTCTTCGGCGTGTCGGTGCTCGTCGCGACCCAGCTCGACGTCCGGCATCCGCGGGCGTGGGCCCTCGCCGCCGGGCTCGCCCTCGCGGCGCCGGTGCTGCTCGCCGCGGAGCGCGTGGTGGCGGCGTTCGGCGCCGCCGCCCGCGCGCTCTTCGTCCTGCACGCCGGTTAGTACCGCGCGTCAGGAGTTGCGAGCCGGAGCCGCACGCGCGGTACGCGAGTGGGGGTCCGGGGGAGGCGGCGCTCCGCCTCCTCCGGGTGGGCGCTACCGGTGGGCGCGCGTCGGCGTCGTCTTCCGCGCGGCGGCGGCGGCCTTCCTCGCACCGTGAAAAGCCTTTCGGAGCACGCGCTTCATCGGCTTCTCCGGCTCCTCCATGTCGACCGGGTGATAGTCGGCCGGGGCGAGCTCTGGCGCGGTGACGCCCGGCGGCAGATCCATCCCAACGTCACCCGGGCGCTCTACCGTAGCCTTCTGGATCTTGCGTTTCATGGTGAGACCCCCTGATCGCGATGCTGCCATGGTGCGCCCTCGCGTCGGCGCGGGAGGGCGGAGAACGGGGGAGCCTCGGGCGGGGTGACCCACGGCGGGAACGGGGGAGCCGACCGGGAGAGCGGCTCGGCCCGCTCGTCGAGCGGTGTTCCGGACTTCATCGAGCGGGCGCCCGGTCGCCTGCGAGCCTCGAGCTTCAGCCCCGGGCCCTCGGGCCTGGCTTCGGGCGCGGGCCCGGGCCCGAGGCGTCGGGCATCAGGCGTCGAGGTCCCAGTGAAGACGAGAGCGCTGCCGCAGGCGGCCAAAATGGAGAAGGCCGCCGGGAGATCCCGGCGGCCTTCGGATGCTTCACGCTGCGGAGCGTGAGGCGGCGACTACATCATGCCGCCCATACCGCCCATGCCGCCCATGCCGCCGCCCGCAGGAGCCGGCGCCTCCTCCTTCGGCTTCTCGGCGACCATCGCCATGGTCGTCAGCATGAGGGAGGCGACCGACGCCGCGTTCTGGAGCGCGGAGCGGGAGACCTTGGTCGGGTCGATGACGCCCGACTTCACGAGGTCCTCGTACTCGCCCGTGGCCGCGTTGAAGCCGAAGGTGGTCTCCTTCGACTCCTTGACCTTGTTCGCCACGATCGACGCCTCGTAGCCGCCGTTGCCGGCGATCTGACGGAGCGGCTCCTCGACGGCCCGGCGCACGATGTCGAGGCCGAACTTCTCGCCCTCGCCCACCTTCACGCCGTCGAGCGCCTTGAGCGTACGGAGGTACGCGACCCCGCCGCCCGGGACGATGCCCTCCTCGACGGCCGCGCGCGTCGCGTGCAGCGCGTCCTCGACGCGGGCCTTCTTCTCCTTCATCTCGGTCTCGGTCGCCGCGCCGACGTTGATCACGGCGACGCCGCCCACGAGCTTCGCGAGCCGCTCCTGGAGCTTCTCGCGGTCGTAGTCCGAGGTGGTCTCCTCGATCTGCGCCCGGATCGTCTTGACGCGCGCCTCGATGTCGGCCTTCGCGCCGGCGCCGTCCACGATCGTGGTGTTGTCCTTGTCGATCGTGATCCGCTTCGCGCGGCCCAGGTCCTTCAGCGTGACCTGCTCGAGCTTGATGCCGAGCTCCTCGGCGATCATGCGACCGCCGGTGAGGATCGCGATGTCCTCCAGCATCGCCTTGCGGCGATCGCCGAAGCCCGGGGCCTTCACGGCCGCGACGTGCAGCGTGCCGCGGAGCTTGTTCACCACGAGGGTCGCCAGCGCCTCACCCTCGACCTCCTCGGCCACGATGAGGAGCGGCTTGCCGCCGCGGGCGATCTGCTCGAGCACCGGGAGCAGATCCTTCATGTTCGAGATCTTCTTCTCGTGGATGAGGATGTACGCGTCCTCGAGGACCGCCTCCATCCGCTCCGCGTCCGTCACGAAGTACGGCGAGAGGTAGCCGCGGTCGAACTGCATGCCCTCGACCACGTCGAGCGTCGTCTCGAGGCCCTTCGCCTCCTCGACGGTGATGACGCCCTCCTTGCCGACCTTCTCCATCGCCTCGGCGATGATGTTGCCGATGGTGGCGTCGCCGTTCGCGGAGATGATGCCGACCTGGGCGATCTCCTTGTGGTCCTTCGTCGGCTTCGAGAGCTTCTTCAGCTCGGCCGTGATGATCTCGACGGCCTTGTCGATGCCGCGCTTGATGTCCATCGGGTTGTGGCCGGCCGCGACGAGCTTGGAGCCCTCGCGGTAGATCGCCTGGGCGAGCACGGTCGCGGTGGTGGTGCCGTCGCCGGCGACGTCGGAGGTCTTGGAGGCGACCTCCTTCACCATCTGCGCGCCCATGTTCTCGAACTTGTTCTCGAGCTCGATCTCCTTCGCGACCGTCACGCCGTCCTTCGTGATGGTCGGGGCGCCGAAGCTCTTCTCGATGACCACGTTCCGGCCCTTGGGCCCGAGGGTCACCTTCACCGCGTCGGCGAGCGTGTTCACGCCCTTGAGGATCGCCTCGCGGGCCTTCTGGTCGAACAGGATTTCCTTGGCAGCCATTCTTGTCGCTCCGTTTTCGAGAGAGGAAAGCCCGACGGGGGCGCTAGCCCTCGATCACGCCGAGGATGTCCTCCTCGCGCATGATCAGGTGCTCCTCGCCGTCGATCTTGACCTCGGTGCCCGCGTACTTCGAGAAGAGGACCCGGTCGCCGGCCTTCACGTCGAGCGGCCGGACCTTGCCGTCCTCCTGGACCTTCCCGTTCCCCACGGCGATCACCTTGCCCTCGATCGGCTTCTCCTTGGCCGTGTCGGGGATGATGATCCCGCCCTTCGTCTTCTCCTCCTCCTGAACCCGCTTCACGATGATGCGGTCCTGCAGGGGACGGATCTTCGTCGCCATGAACTGCCTCCTTGCCGTTCAGTGCCGTCCGCGCGCCAGGGCGGCGGGCGGCGGTCCGAGGTCTGTCTGTGGCCCTGGCAATCGCTGGCCGGGACTGCCAAAGGCGGGCGTATCGTAACCACCGACCCTGGGCTGTCAAGCGAGCCTGCGCATTTCGCAATCGTCCGAAATGAGTGAGTATTTACGGCGCGTTTGGCACTCGCCCCGTTCGAGTGCTCGCCGCCGCCTGGCGGTGGGCGGACGCGACTGCCAGCCCGCCGCGAGCAGTCGAAAACCTCCGCTGCCACGGGGGGTTGGCGCCTGGATCCGCGGAGCGTTACGGTCTGTGGAGGCGCCTCGCGGGGAGGACGGCGGGGCGGCCGGCCGGAAGGGAGGACAGGCGCCGTGGATCGGGAGATCCTCGTCGGGAAGAGCGCCCAGGAGTGGTTCCGCGAGCGGGTGTCTGACGCCCTGTCGCACCGCAGCCTCCAGATCCAGGAGGTGACCGAGTTCTACCTCGTGAACCTCCTCGCGAGCTTCCTCGAGCGGGAGCGGCTCTTCTGCCCGCGCTCCGCGGTCGAACACGCCGCCGGCGACGTCCTCGACGAGCCGCTCGCCCTC
This sequence comes from Anaeromyxobacter oryzisoli, assembly GCF_022690765.1. Lineage (GTDB taxonomy): Bacteria > Myxococcota > Myxococcia > Myxococcales > Anaeromyxobacteraceae > Anaeromyxobacter > Anaeromyxobacter oryzisoli. The sequence continues at coordinate 47,364 of NZ_JALCZA010000034.1, forward strand.
ATCCTGCTCCGGGCGCTCGCCGCCGACCGGCACGCCCGGGTGCGCGAGCTGCGCCGGCTCGGTGACACGGCCCTCTTCGTCTGCGGGTTCTTCGGCGACTCGCTCGCGCGCTCCGCGGTGGACGTGGACTACTACGTCGCGATGGGCGAGCGGGCGTACGGCACGCTCGCCGACGCGGAGCGCGGGTGGGCCGGCGCGCCGTTCGGCGAGCTGTCCGATCGGTTCGGCGACTTCGTCGATCTGTTCGCCGAGATCGCCGAGCTCTCCGATCTCCGCTCCAACCGCGGGCTCGTCCGGCTCTACGAGCGGTTCCTCGCGACGGGATCGGCGCGGGTCGCGGAGCTGCTGCGCGCCCGCGGCGTGGCGCTGCTCGGCGGGCCGGGCGGCGCGACCCGGAGCCTGAAGCACTGATGAACTTGAGGCGCCGGACGCCCCGCCTCCGCCCAGGCGAGCCGGTGGACCATGCCCCGCGCGGCGCGGCCGTGGGCGCTCGCCCGCGCCTCGAGCGCTCGCAGGCGAGGCGGGGCTGGGACGCTGCGGTGGCGCGGGGCGAGGGCGGCGCCCCGGACGCCTCCGCCCTACCTTCGGTGCGGGGAGGGGGCACATGAAGACTTTCGCGACGAAGAACAAGGACAAGGTGATCGATCTGCTCGCGGAGCGCCTCTGCTTCGAGCGCGCGAGCGTGAAGCTGTACGAGAAGGTCATGGAGCGGATGGCGCGGGCGGCGGCCGCGCGCGAGACCGCCAGCGAGGGCGAGGGCGACTACACCACGTACGGCCTGAGCGGCTATGGGAGCGACGTGTTCCGCGGGATGCACCGCGACATCGGTCAGGAGCAAGGAGCGTCCGAGGACGAGCGCCGGACGCGCGAGCGCGAGCGGCGCGTCGTGGCGGAGATGGTCCCCCGGGTGAAGGCGATCCAGGAGCAGGAGCAGGAGCACCGGCACTGGCTCGAGGATCGCATCCGGGAGCTCGGCGGCGACGCCCGGGCGCGGACCGAGCTGGCGAGGCTGAGCGCGCGGGAGATGAAGGGGATCGAGGCGGTCGTCGCGAAGGATCCCGAGCTCCCGCACCTGCTCCACGCCCTGCTCGCGGCGGAGCACGTGGACAGCGCGGGGTGGGATCTGCTCGCCGTGCTCGCCGCCGAGGCGGGCGACCTCGAGGCGAAGAGCGAGTTCGAGGAGCGCCTCCACCAGGAGGAGCGGCACCTCGCCTTCCTCCGCGAGGCGCTGCGTTCCTTCACCGCGCAGGACGTCCTGGACGCGGAGCTCGAAGCGCCGCCCATGCCTCACGCACCGTGACCTCCGAACGGCGAGGTGCCTCGGGCGCGAGGCGCACCCGCGACGGCGCAGGGCAAGCGAACGGATCGCGCCCGGTGAAGGACGCGCGAGCGTTCGGGGCGTGATGTCGTCGGAAAGACACGAAGGGCGCGCCGGTCGGGGCGCGCCCTCGGAGCTCGCGGCGGCGGACGCCGCGGGGGTGGCGGGAGGCTAGCGGAGCGTCCGCGTCTGCCCGGCCGGGATGGTGGACTTCTCCTTGTCGAACTTGCCGGCGAGGGCGTCGCGCACCGAGCGGTCGAACCGGACCTTGCCGGTGGCGATCTCGCGGAGCGCGACCACCGGGGCCTTGTTCTTCGGGGCACCCTGGAGCGGCCGGGCGCCCGCCATCAGCTGGCGGGCCCGCTTGGTCGCGAGCAGCACGAGCGCGAAGCGGTTGTCCACCAGGGGGAGGCAGTCTTCGACGGTGACGCGGGCCATTTCTCTTCCTCTCTACCGATCTGGGCTGAAGGAAAGACGAAACATAGGCGGAAGGACCGGGCGGGTCAACGTGAACGGCGCGGGCCGCCGGCGGCCCCGCCGACCGGCCCCGGAGAAGGGAGGTCCGGCGTCTGGGGGCGGGCGGGGGGCAGGGGCGAGGTCCCCGCGAAGGCCGCCAGGGCCGCCTCGAGCGCCGAGACGTCCTGCTCCGCGGCGACCACCACGGTCCGATCGGGCGCGAGCAGGAACGCGACGCCGTCGGCGCCGGTGCCGCTCCCCACCGCCCACTCGAGCGCGCGGCCGTCGTCGAGCGTCACCCGCACCCGGGCGCGCGGCGTCCGGAGCCCGTACGCCTCGAGCTCCTCGCGGAGCGCGTCGGCCCGCGCCAGCGTCCCCCGCCGGCGCAGCGCCGCGAGGCGCGCCAGCACCGCGTCCGCCCGGGCGGCCGGGACCGCCGCGCCCTCGCCGCGCCAGCCCCCCGCCGCGCGCGCCGCCGACACGGTCCGCCCGGCGATCCGCACCTCGATCCGCGACGCGCGCGCCGGCTCGAAGGCCGCCACCTCGGCGCCGCGCCGGATGTCGCCCGCGATCTCGCGGCTCCGCTCGTGCCGGGCGAACCAGGTGAGGGCCGCGGCGGCGGGGAGGAGCGCCACGAGGATCCCGACGAGGACGCCGCGGATGCGCATGGATCGCGAGACCGTGCCACGGACGGCGCCGGACCGCGAGCCCGCTCGAGGGGCCTACGTCTTGCGCCAGTACCCGCTGCCCTGCTCGTCCTTGCGGTGATCGTACCCGGGGTCGAGCTTCACGAAGGTGCACATCTCGACGAGGCGCGAGTAGATCCGGTCGCCGACGCGCTGCTGGAGCGACATCGACTCGGCGTCGCGCTGGAACTCCGTCGAGCCGGTCCGGACCACCCGCCCGGGCACCTCGCGCGGGCGCGGCGCCTGCTCCTCCGGGAAGTAGTTGGTCGCGAAGAGCGTGGAGAGGCCGGAGTTGTACCGGCGGCTCACCAGCTCGTCGAGCATCGACCGCTCCCACTCCGTCCCGCGCTCCTTGCCGAGCTCGTCGATGGCGAGCACCGGCACCCCGAGGAGCGGCTTCAGGATGTCCATGTGGCCCCGGTTCGCCGAGAATCCGGCGCGGATGTCCGAGAGGAGCAGCATGAACTCGACGTACCGGCCGGCGACGCCCTTCTCGAGCGCGAGGTAGCGCAGCGTCGCGACGAGCAGGTGCGTCTTGCCCGCGCCGGGCTTGCCGAAGAAGAGGAAGCCCTGGGTCGGCGCGTCCCGCCGGAAGCGGTGGGCGAAGTCCTGCGCCACCTGGAGCGCGCTGGCGTGCGGCTGCGCGTAGCAGCGGAAGGTCTCGAAGGAGGCCTTCGCGATGGCGGGGGGGACGGCGACCCGGTTGAAGAGCGCGATCCGCTCGTCGAGGCTCCGGCAGCTGCACGGCTGCGCCACCATCGAGGTGCCGGAGGGCACGAGCGTGTAGCCGGAGCCGCCGCAGTGCGTGCACGACGCCTGGCAGGCGCAGCGGTGTGCGCGCGCGGTCTGGCCGAGGACCTGCTCGACGACGTAGCCGGCGCCGCCGCACTCCGGGCAGGTCCTGTCCTCGCGATCGGGCATGGGGGGCCCCGGAGTCTACACGGATCCGCGCAGGCAGGTGAGCCCCGCCCGCCGCGCGGCGTCGAGCAGGTGCAGCCGGAGCGCCTCGCGGTGCGCGCGCCGGCTCGCGCCGCGAACCCGGGGGCCGGCGAGGTCGCGGACGCGGCGCCCGAGCGCCGATCGCTCCGCGCGCGGGAGGCTCGCGACCCAGGCCGCGAGGAGGTGCGCGTCGGCCCGGGCGATCGCCTCCTCCGCGCGCGCGAGCGGCGAGCCGGCGGGGTGGACCGTCTCCAGCGCCCGCCACGCCGCGCGGTACCCGTCTCGCAGCGCCGCCGGCGCCG
>NZ_JALCZA010000035.1 GCF_022690765.1 Anaeromyxobacter oryzisoli
CGGCGTCCGCGATGCCTGCCGGACCGGCGCCCGCGCCGGCAGCTTCCGCGGCGCCGTCCGAGCCGGCGCCGGCCGCCGCTGCCGCGCCGCCCGGCCCCGCTCCCGAGCGCTCGCCCGAGCGGCCACCGCCGCTTCCACCGCCGCCCCAGGGTGGCGAGGACTCCCGGTAAAGCGATGCGCGCGCTCCGTCACGCGATCCTCTGCCTCGCCGGCGCGCTGTCCGTCGCCGGCGCGGGCTGCCAGCGAGGGCCGAGGATCGACGTCGGAGCCGTCCGCGTCGCCCAGGGCGCGCTCGCGGAGCCGCTGCGGGAGGCCGGGCTGGACGAGGCGGCGCTGGAGCGTGCGGCGCGTGACGCGCTCGTCGCCGAGGGCTTCCGCAAGGGGGCGGACGTCCGCGCGGCGCACACGGCGCGGGTCGACGTGCTCGCCGTGCGCCTCTCGGCGCCGAGCGGCGATCGCCCGGCGGTCGAGGTGAGCGTCGAGATCCAGCTCGTGCCCCCCGAGGGAGCCGCGGGGCTCGACGCGCGCGAGACCGGGACGGGCAGCGCGCCGCTCGCCGGCTCGACCCCGGCGGAGGCCTGGTCGCGCGCCCTCGCAGGCGCCGCGCGCGGGGCCGCCGCAGGGCTCGCGCTCGCCCGGAAGGAGGCCGCCAAGCCGACCGGCGAGGTGATCGCCGATCTGTCCTCGCAGGACGCGCGGGTGAGGGGACACGCGGTGCGGGCGCTGGCCGAGCGGCGCGACGCGACCGCGCTGCCCGCCCTGGTGGCGCGGCTCGAGGACCCGGATCCGGAGATCGTGATGCGCGCGGTGGGGGCCCTGGCGCAGCTCCGCGATCGTCGCGCGGTCGGACCGCTCATCGACCTCTCGCGCAAGGGCGATCCCGCGCTCACCGCCCGGCTCGCGCGGGTCATCGGCGACATCGGCGGCCCGGAGGCGCGCGGGTACCTGCTCACGGTCGAGGCCGGGCACTTGGACCCGCGCGTGCAGCGCTCCGCGCGGGAGGCGCTCGAGGAGATGGACGCGCGGCAGCGCCAGGAGGCCGCCGGGCGGGTCGCAGCGGGACGGTGAGGCCCGGCCGCGCCCGCTCGCGCCCGGTTTTCCGCTAAGATGCGGCGGTGATGACGCCCCGCTCCGCGCTCCCGCTCCTCGCGCTCGCCGTCGCCTGCGCCCACGGGGGGCCGTCCGCGCCCGCCGCCGCCACGCCGAAGAGCTCGCCCGCAGACTACTTCCCGCTCGCCGTCGGTCGCTCGTGGACCTACGTGGACGAGTCCCCCGCGCTGCCGCCCGAGGGCCGGGGCACGACGCGGACCGTCCGCATCCTCGCGCGGACCCCCGACGGCTACTTCCGCGACAACGAGCGCGGCGAGCTGCGCGCCGACCGCGACTGCCTCCACGACCGGCTCCGCCGGCTCCTGTGCGCGCCGCTCGAGAAGGGGAGGTCGTGGTCGTCGGTGGTCGCGCTCGGCTCCACCGAGCGGTTCGAGATCGTCGGCGTGGGCGAGACGGTCGCGACGCCGGCCGGCACGTTCGAGGGGTGCGTCCGGGTGCGCGCCCACAACCGCGCGAGCGCGGAGACGGACCACGTGCTCGAGATCGCCTACGCGCCCGGGGTCGGGCCGGTGCGGCTCGAGACGTTCGCGCTGGTGAAGGGTGAGGTCACGCCGCTCGTCCGGGCGGTGCTCCAGTCCTACGAGGTCGGGGGTCGCAAGTGATGCGCGAGGTCGGGATCGGGATCGCCGGGTTCGGGGTCGTGGGCGGCGGGGTGCTCTCCATCCTCCGGCGGCACGCCGGAGAGCTCGAGGAGCGGCTCGGGGCGCGGATCGTCGTCCGCCGCATCGGCCTGCGCCACCCGGAGAAGGAGCGCCCGGTGGACGTGGACCCGGCGATCCTCACGACGCGGCTCATGGATCTCGTCGAGGATCCGGAGATCGCCGTGGTGGTCGAGCTGATCGGCGGAGTGAACCAGGCGTTCGAGTTGGTCAAGGCCGCGCTCGAGCGCGGCAAGCACGTCGTCACCGCGAACAAGGCGCTCCTCGCCGCGCGCGGCGAGGAGATCTTCCGGCTCGCGCGGCAGAAGGGCGTGGACGTCTACTACGAGGCCGCGGCGTGCGGCGGCGTCCCCATCATCCGGACGCTCCGGGAGGCGCTCGCCTCCGACCGGATCACCGCCCTGCACGGCATCGTGAACGGCACGACCAACTTCATCCTCTCCGCCATGGCCGAGCGCGGCGAGCCCATCGAGGTCGCGCTCGCGGAGGCGCAGCGGCTCGGGTACGCCGAGGCCGACCCGACGCTCGACGTCTCCGGCGGCGACGCCGCCCAGAAGCTCTGCATCCTCGCCCAGCTCGCCTTCGGCGCCCGGCTCCGGCCGCAGGACGTCCTCACCGAGGGGATCATGGGGCTCAAGCCGGAGGACTTCCGGTGGGGCAAGGAGTTCGGCTACGCGCTCAAGCTCCTCGCCATCGCCCGGCGCACCACCACGGACGGCGGACCGGACCGGATCGAGGCGCGCGTCCACCCCGCGTTCATCCCGGCGGGCTCGCTCCTCGCGGGCGTGCGCGGCGCGATGAACGCGGTGGTGCTCCACTCCGAGGCCCTCGGCCCGTCCATGCTCTACGGCCAGGGCGCCGGCGCCATGCCCACCGGCAGCGCCGTCGTCTCCGACATCATCGACCTCACCCGGAACATCCTCTCCGGGAGCCCCGGGCGCGTGCCGCTGCCGCCCGAGCACCCGCTCGTCGAGGTCCAGGGGCACGACGAGGTGCGCTGCGCGTACTACCTGAACTTCTCCGTGAAGGACGCCCCCGGCGTGCTCGCGCGGATCGCCTCGCGGCTCGCCGACCACCACATCTCGATCGCCGCGGTGCAGCAGCGCGAGCAGAACGACCAGGGCAAGCCGGTGCCGCTCGTCATCGTGACCCACGCGGCGCGCGAGAAGGATCTCCGGACCGCGATCGCGGACATCGACCACGACTCGACCATCCTCGCCCCCACGCGGCTCATCCGGATCGAGGTCGCGTAGCCCGGGCGGCGCGCGCGGGGAGGGATCCGTGGTCCGCACCGAGCTCCGGGTCATCTACGGCGACACCGATCAGATGGGGGTCGTCTACTACGCGAACTACCTCCGCTTCTTCGAGGCGGGGCGGAACGAGTTCATCCGCGCGAAGGGGCTCCGCTACCGCGACTTCGAGCAGGGGCACCGGCTGCTGCTCCCGGTGGTCGAGGCGGGGGTGAGCTACCGGAGCCCGGCCCGCTACGACGACTTGCTCGCGCTCGAGGTCTCCCTGGTCGAGGCGCGGCGCGCCTCGGCGCGGTTCGAGTACCGGCTCCTGAGGGAGGACACGCTCCTCGCCACGGGGTTCACCGTGCACGCCTGCGTCGATCTCGAGGGGCGGCTGCAGCGCATGCCCCGCGAGCTGCTCGAGCGGCTGACCGAGGGCGAGGCCGCACCCCAGAGGAAGCGCGCGGAGGGCGTGGACGCTCCGTGAGTCCAGGCGGTGGGCGCTCCCGGTGGTCGCGGTGGAGCGGGCGGCCGGGCGGGCGCGCCGGACGCCATCGCGTAGTTTCGGGTGAACGGCGCCCGGGGAGGGCGCGAGGAGCGGATGATGGCGGTGGTGTCGCAGGAGATCGTGGTCGGCGTGCCGATCGAGCGCTTCTACGAGGTCGTCGTGGACTACGCGCGCTACCCGGAGTTCGTGCCCGGCATCAAGGCGTGCCGCCCGGGTGCGGAGCGGGCCGGCGTCCGAGACGTCCAGTACGAGCTCGACCTCGGCATCAAGCGGATCCGTTACGTGCTCCGCCACCAGGAGAGCCGGCCGTCGCGCGTGAGCTGGTCGCTCGTCTCCGGCGAGCTGATGAAGGTCTCGAACGGCTCGTGGGAGCTGGCCCCGGAGGGCGCGGGCACGCGGGCGAGGTACTCGGTCGAGGTGCAGCTCTCGAAGCCGCCGCTCGTCCCCCAGGCGGTCCTCGACCGGGTGAGCGACGAGCTGACACGCGTGCAGCTTCCCCGCACCCTGCAGGCCTTCAAGCAACGCGCCGAGCGCGGCTGAGATCTCCCGCCGGCGGTGTGGGTGGGCCCGGGCAGCACGGTGGGCCCGGGCGTCACGATGGCCAGCAAGGTTTGCACGTCCGCGAGGAGCTGGACGGGGGCGTGCGCAGCCCCTGCCGGCGGCCCCCGGATGAGCTTCGCAGGACCCATGGCGGCTCGAAGGGGTCGTAATGAATGATGCAGGGCCGCGCGGCGTCGTTATGACTGAAGGGCGCACGCTTTCGTGGCTCTCCCGCGGCTGAGGGAAACCGGCGAGGGAACGGGGCTTGCAGCGCAAGGAGTGAATCGGAAGGGATCGGCGAGACGAGGCATGGAGAGAACGATGCTGGACGCCTACGTCATCGAGGAGATCAGGCGGCGGGAACGCCGGAAGGAGCGGGACGATCGTCCGGTCGCCGAGCTCCCGGTGCCGCGCGCCCCGTCGCGGCCGACGCGGCGGAACGAGGAGCCCTCCCAGGATCGCGACCGCGGGGTCGTCATCATCGATTATTCGAGCTAGCAGACGTCGCTCGCCAGCGGCGAAGCGGCGCGCGGAGCGCGGACCTGCGGGTTCGCGCTCGTTTCTTTTCGGGGCCTCCCCCGGGTGGAAATCGTTTGACGGCGCCGCGCGGCACCGGGCACATTCCCCGACCTCGGCGGACCTGCGGCGCACCAGGCGTCGCGCCGACCGGAGGAGGGTTCCAGTGACCGAGATCATCAACGTGACCGCGCGGGAGATCCTCGACTCCCGAGGTAATCCGACGGTCGAGGTCGAGGTGGCGGTAGGCACGGGCGACGTGGGCCGGGCGGCGGTGCCGTCGGGCGCGTCCACCGGCGAGCACGAGGCGCTCGAGCTCCGGGACGGCGACAAGAGCCGCTACCTGGGGAAGGGCGTCCGCAAGGCCGTCTCGAACGTGCTCGACGCGATCGGGCCGGCGGTGGTCGGGATGGACGCGTCGGATCAGGCGGCGCTCGACGCCCGCATGATCGAGCTGGACGGCACGCCGACCAAGTCGAAGCTGGGCGCGAACGCGATCCTCGGGGTCTCGCTCGCCGCGGCCAAGGCGGCCGCCAAGGCGCACGAGCTGCCGCTCTACCGCTACGTCGGCGGCGTCGGCGCCCGGACGCTCCCCGTGCCGCTCATGAACATCCTGAACGGCGGCGCCCACGCCGACTCGAACGTGGACATCCAGGAGTTCATGGTCGTCCCGCTCGGCGCCCCGACCTTCGCCGAGGCGCTCCGCTACGGCGCGGAGATCTTCCACGCGCTGAAGAAGGTGCTGAAGGGGAAGGGCGCCGCGACGGGCGTCGGCGACGAGGGCGGCTACGCCCCGAGCCTCTCCTCGAACGAGGAGGCGCTCGCCGTCATCATGGACGCGATCCGGGCCGCGGGCCTCGAGCCCGGCAAGCAGGTCGGCCTCGCGCTCGACTGCGCCTCGTCGGAGTTCTACGACAAGGCGAAGGCGAGGTACGTCCTCGCGGGCGAGGGGAAGACCTTCGACGGGAAGGGCCTCGTGGACTTCTACGAGGGGCTCGTGAAGAAGTACCCGATCGTCTCGATCGAGGACGGCTGCGACGAGGACGACTGGGCGACCTGGAAGCTCCTCACGGAGCGGCTGGGCGGGAAGGTCCAGCTCGTCGGCGACGACCTCTTCGTCACGAACGTGGCCCGGCTCTCGCGCGGCATCGAGGCCGGCGTCGCGAACTCGATCCTCGTGAAGGTGAACCAGATCGGCTCGCTCACCGAGACCCTCGAGGCGGTGCGGATGGCGCACCGCGCCGGCTACACGAGCGTGATGAGCCACCGCTCCGGCGAGACCGAGGACACCACCATCGCCGACCTCTCGGTGGCCTGCGACTGCGGGCAGATCAAGACCGGCTCCGCGTCGCGCACCGATCGGATCGCGAAGTACAACCAGCTCCTCCGCATCGAGGAGGAGCTCGGGAAGCAGGCCCGGTACGCCGGCCGGAGCGCCTTCGCGGCGCTGCGGTAGGTCGGCGGCCGGGCGGGCTCCCGCTCGGCCAGGAGGACGCGCCGGTCGTCGGCGCGTCCTCCGCCGGCGGGCCGGGCGATCTCCCCCGGCCGGAGCGGGCGTGGCGCGTTGACACGCCGCGGGTCGCCCGCTACGTTTCGCGTCCCTTACATCGCCGGACAAAGGCAGGTGTGCATGCGCGCGGAGTGGATCGCCAAGCGTCGGGACCGTTCGAACCAGAGCCAGATGCACTTCGCGCGGCAGGGCGTGATCACGGAGGAGATGGCCTTCGTCGCGGCCCGCGAGCGGCTCGAGCCGGAGCTCGTCCGGGCCGAGATCGCGCGCGGGCGGATGGTGATCCCGGCGAACGTGCGCCACCCGGAGCTCGAGCCGGCCGCGATCGGGGTCGCCGCCACCTGCAAGATCAACGCGAACATCGGCAACAGCGCGGTGGTCTCCAACATCGAGGATGAGCTCTCCAAGCTCCGCGTCTGCCTGAAGTACGGCGCCGACACCGTGATGGATCTCTCCACGGGCGGCGACATCCCGCAGATCCGGGAGGCGATCCTCCGGGCGAGCCCGCTCCCGGTGGGCACCGTGCCGATCTACGAGTGCCTCCAGCACGTGAAGGACGTGGAGGACCTCACGCCGTCCCAGCTCCTCGAGATCATCGAGGCCCAGGCGGCGCAGGGCGTGGACTACATGACGATCCACGCGGGGCTGCTCCGCGACTTCATCCCGCTCGCCGCGCACCGCGTCACCGGGATCGTCTCCCGCGGGGGCGCGCTCATGGCGCAGTGGATGCTCGCGAACAAGGCGGAGAACCCGCTCTACACGCACTTCGACGCGATCTGCGAGATCTTCGCGAAGTACGACGTGACGTTCTCCCTCGGCGACGGCCTCCGCCCCGGCTGCCTCGCCGACGCCTCCGACGCCGCGCAGTTCGCCGAGCTGAAGGTCCTCGGCGAGCTCACGCGCAAGGCCTGGCAGCACGACGTCCAGGTCATGGTGGAGGGGCCGGGCCACGTGCCGCTCGACCAGATCCCGATGAACATGGAGAAGGAGCGGGAGCTCTGCGACGAGGCCCCGTTCTACGTGCTCGGGCCCCTCGTGACCGACGTCGCGCCCGGCTACGACCACATCACCAGCGCGATCGGCGCGGCGGTCGCCGCCCAGCACGGCGCGGCGATGCTCTGCTACGTCACGCCCGCCGAGCACCTCGGCCTCCCCGACGTGGACGACGTCCGCGAGGGGATCGTCGCGTACAAGATCGCCGCCCACGCCGCCGACGTGGCCCGCCACCGGCCGGGCGCGCGCGACCGCGACGACGCGCTCTCCCGCGCCCGCTACGCGTTCGACTGGAAGAAGCAGTTCGAGCTCTCGCTGGACCCCGAGACCGCGCGCGCGAAGCACGACGAGACCCTCCCGCACGAGGCGTTCAAGTCCGCGGAGTTCTGCTCGATGTGCGGCCCGAAGTTCTGCTCGATGAAGATCCACGGGCACCTCGCGGCGGCCGCGGCGGCGGACTGCCCCGATCGTGAGCAGGCCGAGGCCCTCCGCGCCGGGGGTTCCTCGCAGACCGCCTCGTAGCCGCCCCACGGCGGTCCGGCCGGCCCCCTCGGCGGCGCCCCGCTCGGCCGGGCGCCGTGCAGGCCGTCGCCCCACGCGGGATCGCGAGCGCGCGCGGCGTCCAGCTAAGGATCCCGCGCGATGGCGCGGCGGGTGACGGTCTACGAGGTCGGACCGCGGGACGGCCTGCAGAACGAGGCGAAGGTCGTCGCGACGGGCGACAAGCTCGCGCTCCTGGCCGCCCTCGCGCGCGCCGGGCTCCCCCGCATCGAGGCGACGAGCTTCGTGTCGCCCCGCTGGATCCCGCAGCTCGCCGACGCCGCCGACGTGGTCGCGGCGCTCCCGGCCGTCCCCGGCGTCACGTACGGCGCGCTCGTCCCGAACGCGAAGGGGCTCGAGCGGCTCGAGGACGCTCTGCGGAGGGCGGGGCCGGGCCATCCGCCCGTGACGGCGGCGGTGTTCCTCTCCGCCTCGGAGACGCACAACCGGAAGAACCTCGACCGGACCATCGCGCAGACGCTGGCCGAGCTCGAGGCGCTGGTCCCCGCCCTGCGCGGTCACGGGCTCGAGGTCCGGGGCTACGTGTCCACGGTGTGGGGCTGCCCCTACGAGGGGGCGGTGGACCCGGCCCGCGCGGCCGGGATCGTCGATCGCCTCCTCGCGCTCGGCTGCGAGCAGGTGTCGCTCGGCGACACGATCGGGGTCGGCAACCCGGATCAGACACGCCGGATCCTCGACCTCCTCCTCCGGCGGGCGCGCCCGGAGCAGCTCGCGCTCCACATGCACGACACGCGCGGCGCGGCCCTCGCGAACGTGCTCGCCGGCCTCGAGGCGGGGATCCGCACGTTCGACGCGGCGATCGGCGGGCTCGGCGGGTGCCCGTACGCGCCGGGGGCGTCCGGAAACCTCGCCACGGAGGACCTCGTCTACATGCTGGACGGGATGGGGTTCGAGACGGGGGTCCGCTGGAAGGAGCTCGTCGCCGCGGGGGCGCTCGCGGAGCGGCTCGTCGGGCGCCGCCTGCCGGGCAAGGCGCTCCAGGCGGAGCTCGCGCGGGCGGGAGGGTGACGGGATGGAGTTCCGGATCGAGCGGCGGGGCGAGGCGGAGGTCTGGACGATCGACGGCGAGGACCGCCGGAACGCCATCTCGATGGCGATGCTGCGCGAGCTCGGCGATCACCTCGCCCGCGCCGCGGCCGACCGTGCGCTGCGCGTCGTGGTCCTGACCGGCGCCGGGGACAAGGCGTTCTGCGCGGGGGCGGATCTCAAGGAGCGGGCGCGCATGAGCCCGGACGACGTCCAGACCTTTCACGACGGCCTCCGCCGCGCCCTGCGCGCCATCGAGGAGGCGCCCCAGCCCTTCGTCGCCGCCCTGAACGGCGCCGCCCTCGGCGGGGGGCTCGAGCTCGCCCTCGCCTGCGACCTGCGGATCGCGTCGGACGCGGCGCAGCTCGGCCTGCCGGAGGTGTCGCTCGGGATCATCCCCGGCGGCGGCGGGACGCAGCGCCTCGCGCGCCTGATCGGCGTCGCCCGCGCCAAGGACCTCGTGCTCACCGCGCGGCGGTGCGGGGCGGCGGAGGCCCTCGCGATGGGGCTCGTGAGCCGGCTCTCGCCGCCGCAGCGGCTCCTGGCGGACGCGCTCGACCTCGCGGCGCGCCTCTCCCGGAACGCGCCGGTGTCGCTGCGCCAGGCGAAGCGCGCCATCGACGGCGGCTTCCACCTGCCGCTCGAGGAGGCGCTCGACCTCGAGCACCGGCTGTACCAGGACTGCATGAGGACGAAGGATCGCGTGGAGGCGCTCCGCGCGTTCGCCGAGAAGCGGGCGCCGGTCTTCACCGGCGAGTGAGCCGGCCCCGCGGGGGAGGCCGACATGGACGCGGACGGAACGCCCGATCCTGCCGCCGAGCAGCCCGAGGAGAGCGCGGACCAGCGGATCGCGCGCGAGCTGGCGCGGATCGAGCGGGGCGGCGCCCCGCGGTACCACCAGAAGAACGCCGAGCAGGGGAAGCTCTTCGCCCGCGAGCGGCTCCGCCTCCTCCTCGACCCGGGCTCGTTCGTGGAGGACGGCGCGCTCGCGAACGCGCTCGACCCGGAGCTGCCCGCGGACGCCGTGATCACCGGCCTCGGCACCGTGGACGGCCGCGCCGTGTGCGTCATGGCGAACGACTCCACGGTCAAGGCGGGGAGCTGGGGCGCCCGCACCGTCGAGAAGATCCTCCGGATCCAGGAGGTCGCCGCCGACCGGAAGCTCCCGCTGCTCTACCTGGTGGACTCGGCCGGGGCGCGGATCACCGATCAGGTCGAGATGTTCCCGGGGCGGCGGGGGGCGGGGCGCATCTTCCACAACGAGGTGCACCTCTCCGGCCTCGTCCCGCAGATCTGCCTGCTGTTCGGCCCGTCGGCGGCGGGCGGGGCGTACATCCCGGCGTTCTGCGATGTGGTCGTCATGGTCGAGGGGAACGCCTCGATGTACCTCGGCTCGCCGCGGATGGCGGAGATGGTCATCGGCGAGAAGGTGAGCCTCGAGGAGCTGGGCGGCGCCCGGATGCACTGCACGGTCTCGGGGTGCGGCGACTTCCTCGTGCGCTCCGAGGAGGAGGCCCTCGCGCTCGCGCGCCGCTGGCTCTCGTACCTGCCGCAGAACCACGCTCGGCTGCCCCCGGCGGCGCCGGCCCGCTGGCCGCGCGCCGGCGCCCGGCCGATCGAGGAGATCGTCCCGCCGGATCAGAACAAGCCGTTCGACATGGCGGAGCTGGTCGAGGCGATCGTGGACGAGGGGTCCTTCCTCGAGGTGAAGCGGCTCTGGGCGGGCGAGCTGCTCACCGGGCTCGCGCGGATCGACGGCCGGGTGGTGGGGATCCTCGCGAACCAGCCGCGGGTGAAGGGCGGGGTGCTCTTCGTGGACTCCGCCGACAAGGCGGCGCGCTTCATCTGGCTCTGCGACGCGTTCAACGTGCCGCTCCTCTACCTCGCCGACGTGCCGGGGTTCATGATCGGGACGAAGGTCGAGCGGGCCGGCATCATCCGCGCCGGCGCGAAGATGATCAGCGCCGTCTCCGAGGCGACGGTCCCCCGCATCTGCGTGGTGGTCCGCAAGGCGTACGGCGCCGGCCTCTACGCGATGGACGGCCCGGGGTTCGGCCCGTCCGCGACGCTCGCGCTCCCGCAGGCGATGATCGCGGTGATGGGGCCGGAGGCGGCGGTGAACGCCGTCTACTTCAACAAGGTCCAGGAGCGGCCGGAGGGGGAGCGGGCCGCGTACGTCGCCGCGCTCCGCGAGGAGTACCGGCGGGACATCGACCTCGTGAAGCTCGCGAGCGAGCTCGCGGTGGACGCGGTCGTCCCGGGCGCGCGGCTGCGTGACGAGCTCGCGCGCCGGTTCCGGTTCTACGCCGAGAACCACGAGCCGCCGCGCCGGCGGAAGCGCGGCGTGCCCCCCGTGTGACGGCCCGCCCCCTCGCGCGCTCGACGCGCGGCGGGGGACGCCGGAGGAGGAGCCCATGGACTTCGAGCTGCCCGAGGAGCTGGTCGCGATCCAGCGCACGGTCCGGACGTTCTGCGAGGCGGAGGTGAAGCCGCACGCGCGGGCGTGGGACGAGGCGGAGGCCTTCCCGCGGGAGCTGGTCGCGCGGCTCGGCGGGCTCGGGATCATGGGGATCGCGGTCCCCGAGGAGTACGGCGGCGCCGGGCTCGGCGCCCTCGCCGTGGCGACCGTGGTGGAGGAGGTCGCGCGGTTCGACGGCTCGCTCGCGCTCACGGTGGCGAGCCACAACGGGCTCGGCACGAGCCACATCGTGCACTTCGGCACCGAGGAGCAGCGCCGGCGGTACCTCCCGGCGCTCGCCCGCGGGGAGAAGCTCGCGGCCTGGGCGCTCACGGAGCCCGGGAGCGGGTCGGACGCCGCGGCGCTGCGGACCACCGCGGTCCGGCGGGGCGACCGGTGGGTGCTGACCGGGACCAAGACGTTCATCACGCAAGGGACCGTCGCCGGCACGTACGTCGTCCTCGCGAGCACCGATCCGTCGCGCCGGCAGCACGGGATCACGGCCTTCGTCCTCGAGCCGGGGATGCGCGGCTTCACGCAGCGCGCCATCCACGGGAAGCTCGGGATGCGCAGCTCCGACACGGCCGAGCTGCACCTCGACGAGGTGGAGGTGCCGGACGCGCAGCGGCTCGGGGCGGTGGGGGAGGGGTTCACGGACACCCTCCGCATCCTCGACCGGGGTCGGATCACCATCGGGGCGCTGGCGGTCGGCCTCGCCCGCGGGGCGCTCGAGGAGGCGCTGGCCTACGCGAAGGAGCGCCGGGCGTTCGGGAGGCCGATCGCCGAGTTCCAGGCGATCCGGTTCATGCTCGCGGACATGGCCACGGAGCTCGCCGCGGCGCGGCTGCTGGTGCAGCGGGCCGCGCTGCGGTGCGAGGCGGGCCTGCCCTTCGCCGAGCAGGCCTCGATGGCGAAGCTCTTCGCCAGCGAGGCCGCGATGCGCGCGACCTCGAAGGCGATCCAGATCCACGGCGGCTACGGCTACCTCCGGGACTTCCCCGTGGAGCGGTACCTCCGCGACGCGAAGCTCTGCGAGATCGGGGAGGGGACGAGCGAGGTGCAGCGGATGGTCATCAGCCGCGAGATTCTGCGCTGATCGCCCCTCGTTCGCGGTGTCCTGATGGAGGTGGCCCCACGGGTCGTCGCCGCGCGGGAACAGCATGACCGCGAGCCGCTCCCCGCGTCTGCTCGTCCACGATGGGCCGGCACGGGATTGTGGCGGCCAACCTGGCCGGCCAAGGCTCTGCCTACTTGGCCTCGGGCCGTCGCTCAGCGGCCAGCCCCGGCGGATCGTCCGCTTGCAGGGCGTCCACGATCGCCTGGGCCCGGCGGATCACCGCAGCGAAGGACGGGCGCGTGGGGAGCACAGCTCCGACGCAGCGGCGATAGCGGGCAAAGGCTGCCTCGCGCATACGTGGGTCCCACTTCGCCTTGCAGGCCGCGACCTGTTCGAGACCCGGGCTCAGGTCCGTGCCCACCACGTAGACCCGGCCGCCCCGTTCAACGTGCACCACCAGGGTCTTGGGAGGCCAGGGGCCGATGTCCTGTGCCACCAGGCCGACGGACGCTCGGGCCAACAGGGTTGACGGTCCGTGCCGTACCGGGACCGCAGTGAAGGTGGTGTAGGCCGCGTCGACGATCACGGTCCTGCTGACCAGGATCTCGTCCACGGTCTGGTCGTCAATGGGCTGGGTGGTGACCGCTGTGCGCGCGAACAAGGCCGGGGTCGTGACGAAGAGATTGCTCCCGCGCCACTTGAATGACAGGCCGTCCGCCATCTCCTGTGAGCCGACGCCCCAGAATCCTTCGTAAGCGGGCTCGCCCGGACCTTCGATCCCGGCGAGCCGCACCGGACCCACGATCGTCCGAAGCTGGGCAGCCAGTTCGGCGCGTGCCCGGTCCCCCTCGTCGGGGCTCTCCGTGTCAGCGTCCGCGAAGCGGGCGTTGGCCGCGGCGCGGGCATCGAGGTACCGCCGTTCGGACGCGGAGAGCGCGGGCGCGGGCGCGGCCGCGACGTGGAGGGCGAAGAGGACGAGGGCGAGCGACATCAGACGAGACTATACGTCACATCCCGCACCAGACGTGTCCGGTCGCGATGCGCGGCTTGGCGTTCAGGGGCCCTGGAGCGGATGACGCGGAAGCCCCTCACCGCGAGGGGCGCGCGGAGGCGCAGGGAAGCGCTTGGGAGGCGGCGGTCGGCGCGAACGCGGCGGGGCTTGCCTGGAGGATCGCGTCGATCGCCGCGGCGTCCCCGGGCGCGTTCCGCTCCCGCAGCCGCGCGACGATCGTGCGGATCTCCTCTGGACGGCGGTGCTGGAGGAGCTTCTCCTTCCCGTCCACGGAGTCGAAGGTCACCTCGAGGACGAGCACTCCCGCGACCGCCGTGCGGTACATGGGCGTGGTCGGGTCGATGGGGCGGTAGCTCCCCTCCGGTTGCCACCGCCGCACGAGCGCCTCGAGCGCGGCCGCCTTGCGCGCCGGCTCCTCGACGGCGCGAACCGTCCCGTGGATCTGGACGCTGCGATAGAGCGTCGTGGCGGGGCAGGCGCGCTCGGGATCCGTGAAGTAGCTCGGGAGGTGCGCGATCACCTCCTCGGCCGAGACGACCGCCGCGCGGCCCACGCACCGCGTCTTCTCCCCCGTGGGCGAGCCGTGGAACGCGATCCCGTCGTCGAGCACGGCAACGTCGAGCGCCCGGAGGACGGGCGAGCCGTCGGGGGTGGTCGAGGCGAGGTGGACGAGCGGCGCGCGGCGCAGGAGCGCCAGCGCGCGGTCCCGCGGCATCCGGAAGATCTCCCTGCGCATGCCCCGAGGTTGCCGCCGAACTGGCCTACCGAAAAGGTCCAGTTCCGTTAAGCTGGATGGACCAGTGCGCCGCTTCGAGACCACCCTCGCGCTCGACCGGGGCGACCCCACCCCGGTGTTCCTCCAGATCGCTCGCGCCATCGCGGGCCGGATCCGCGCCGGCGCGCTGCCGGCGGGAGCGCCGCTCCCGTCGTCGCGCGCGCTCGCCGCGACGCTCCGGGTCCACCGGAACACGGTCCTGGCCGCGTACGCGGAGCTCGTCGCCGAGGGCTGGATCCGTACGCTCGCCGCGCGCGGGACATTCGTCACGGAGACGATCCCGGCGCGGCCACCCCGCCGGTTCGCGCCGGCGCCAGCCGGCCCGGCGCGCGCAGCGGGCTTCCCGCTTCCCCCCGCACCGGCGCCGCTCGCGGCGGACGAGATCGCTTCGAGCGCGAAGTACATGCTCCTCGGAGGGACACCCGATCCGAGGCTCGTCCCGTCCGCCGCGCTCTCTCGTGCTTACCGTCGCGCGCTGCGCCGGCGCGATGGCCTCTCGTACGGCGACCCGCGCGGTCACCCACGCCTCCGCGCCGCGCTCGCGGCGATGCTCGCGTCGACACGGGGGATCGTGTCGGGGGCGGACGGGCTCGTGGTGACGCCCGGCTCGCAGGGCGCGCTCTCGCTCATCGCCCGCGCGCTGCTCCGGCCGGGCGACACCGTCGCGGTCGAGGCGCTCGGGTACCACATGGCGTGGGAGACGTTCCGGCTCGCGGGCCTGCGCTTGGTCGCCGTGCCGATCGACGCGGAGGGGCTCGACGTGGCGGCGCTCGCGGAGCGCGTGCGCGCGGAGAAGGTCCGCGCGGTCTACGTCACCCCGCACCATCAGTACCCGACCACCGTGACGCTCGCGCCGGGCCGTCGGCTCGCGCTGCTCGACCTCGCGCGCCGCGAAGGCCTCCTCGTCGTCGAGGACGATTACGACGCCGAGTTCCACTACGACGGCCGACCGGTACTACCGCTGGCGAGCGCGGACGCCGGGGGCTTGGTCGTCTACGTGGGCACGCTCTCGAAGGTGCTCGCGCCGGGGCTCCGGGTCGGATGGCTTGCGGCGACACCCGACGCGCTCGATCGGATCGCGACGCACCGCGCCTATCTCGATCGCCAGGGCGATCTCTCGGTGGAGGCCGCGGTCGCGGAGCTCCTCGAGGAGGGCGAGCTCCAGCGGCACGTCTGGCGGACGCGGCGGATCCTCGCTGGGCGGCGCGCCGCGCTCGCGGACCGCCTCCGCGCCACGTTCGGCGACCGGCTGCGGTTCCGGATGCCACCCGGCGGGATGGCTCTCTGGTGCGAGGTGGACCGCGGCGTCGATCCGGAGGCGTGGGCCGCCGCGGCCCTCGCGCGCGGCGTCGCGATCCAGCCCGGCCGCGTCTTCGCGGCGGACGGCCGCCCGCGCCCGAACGTGCGCCTCGGGTTCGGCCGCCACGACGAGCAGGAGCTCGCCGAGGCGGTGCGGCGGCTCGAGTCCGCGTTCGGAGCGGCCTGCCGGAAGGGCTAGGCGGCGCCCCGCTGGGCGCGGAACACTTGCGGATCGCGACGACCGTGGGGCGGGCTTGACAAGCGTCCGATCCGAGGGCGCGCTGGTCACGGTCCTCGCCTGGCGACCCCGCGCTCTGCCCGTGCCCGGCGTGCGTCACCCGAGCGACGAGGCGGAAGGGCAGGCAACCGGTGGGCCTCCGATGGAGCGAGGTGCAGCGGATGGTCATCAGCCGCGAGATTCTGAGGTAGTCTCTCGCGCGAACAGGAGGGCGCGGGCGCGGCGGCCTCGAGGCCGGCGCGCGCGGGGGGCAGTGCTCGGTGGCCCCCGGGGCGAGCTCCCCCGGAACGAAATGTCCGAAGGCGAACACACCATCATCGGCAAGATCCCCCGGGAGCGGCTGAACCAGATCGCCTCCCGCAAGCTCTCCGCGCTCGGCGTGCCGGTCCGCCTCGCCGCGGATCGCGAGACGCTCGAGGGCGAGCTCGCCTTCTCCGGGCGGGTCGTCCACCCCGCCACCGGCCAGCCGATCCCGCGGGCGCGGTTCGTCGTCGCCGGGCACGACAAGCTCCGGTTCCTCGACCTGCCGCTGGCCGTCCTCGGCGAGGTGAGCTTCTACGAGCACGAGCGGAGCGCCTCCCTGGAGCAGGCCGTCGCGCAGGCGTGCGGGCGCCACGCCGCGGCGCTGCAGGACGTCGCCGCGCGGATGCGGGCGCTCCGGCTCGAGGCGGCGTTCGATCCCGAGCGGCTCGCCGTGCGGGCGGTGGTGAAGACCGCCGCTCACGCGTTCGAGATCCTCGGCGGCGTGGACGCGGTGCGTGTCTCGCGCGTCGCGCCGGTGCAGGGCCAGCCGTTCGAGGTCGCCGCGACGTTCCCGCCGCTCGCGCTCGCCGAGTACGCGACGCCGGCCGAGCTCGAGCGCTACCTCGCGAGCGCGGTGGGGCGGATGCAGGCGGCGCCCGCCGCGCCGCGGTCCGCCGCCGGCAGCGCGAGCGTGGTCGCGACGCCGCCGCCGCGGAACGCCCTCACGCTCGCCGCCCTCGCCCGCGTGTTCGGGGAGGAGGCGATCCTCGCGCCGAACGCGATGGTCGAGCTGGTCCAGGAGTTCGTCTACGGCAACACCCGGCTCCGCTTCGTCGCGACGCGCGAGATGGGGACGCGGTTCAAGGGGCGGCTCATCGGCCCGAACGGCGACGTCTGGGCGGACCGCTTCGATCTCGAGAGCTTCCCCGGGACGAGCCACGTCGTCGCCCGCGCCCTCGGCGCCCCCGAGGTGGAGCCCCCGCCGGACGTCGGCCCGGCGGTGGAGGTGGGCGGCGGCGCCGCGAGCGTGCCGAGCCACCTCATGCCGCACCCGGGCGAGATCTGGGTGATGAGCGTCGTGGTCGAGGAGGCGGGGCCGACCGAGGTCCGCTACGTCGGCACCGACATCGACGGGAAGCCCTACGGCGCGGCGCGGGTCCTGAAGCGCTCGGACTTCGAGGCGGTGTTCACCAACGACCGGGGCGGGTGGCGCCTCCTCGTCCAGATCGACCAGGTGCAGGAGGGCAACGTGATCTACCGGCAGCTCGATCGCCAGCGGCAGCCCATGGGCGGCCCGCGCAAGATGTCGACGGCGATCCTCGTGGCGAACTTCGTGCCCGAGGGGGCGGCGTACTGATGGCCGCCGGAGATCTCGCGGCCCGGATCCTCGCCGGCGACGTCCGCGCGGCGGCGCGCCTGATGCGCGACCTCGACGATCGGCTGCCCGCGGCGGAGGCGGCGCTCCGCAGCCTCCTCCCGCGGACCGGCCACGCGTACGTCGTGGGGCTCACCGGCGCGCCGGGGGCGGGGAAGTCGTCCCTCACCGATCGCCTCATCGCCCACTACCGCCGCGCCGGCAAGACCGTGGGGGTCGTCGCGGTGGACCCGACGAGCCCGTTCACCGGCGGCGCGATCCTGGGCGACCGGATCCGGATGCAGGACCACGCCCTCGACGAGGGCGTGTTCATCCGGTCCCTCGGGACCCGCGGCCACCTCGGCGGCCTGTCGCGCTCCACCGCGGAGCTGGTCCAGGTGATGGACGCCATGGGCAAGGACGTCGTCCTCGTCGAGACCGTCGGCGTGGGCCAGGACGAGATCGAGGTCGCCTCCCTCGCCCACACCGTCGTGGTCGTCTCGGTGCCCGGGCTCGGCGACGACGTGCAGGCCATCAAGGCGGGCGTCCTCGAGATCGCCGACGTGTTCGCGGTGAACAAGGCCGACCGCGACGGTGCCGACCGGGCCGTGCGCGACCTGCAGGTCATGCTCGAGCTGCGCCGGACGGTGCTGGGCCGCCCCGTCGATCACGATCACGACGCGGCGCACCGGCTCCACGGCACCCCCGCCGCCGCGGCGCTCCCGGAGGGCGAGTGGGAGCCGCCCATCGTGAGGACCGTCGCGGTGAAGGACCAGGGCGTCGAGGAGCTGGCCCGGGCGGTCGAGGCCCACCGCGCCTTCCTCGAGCGCTCCGGCGGCCTGCGCGCCCGCGAGGTGGCGCGGGCGCGCGCCGGCTTCGTGACGGTGCTGCGCGAGCGGCTGCTCGCCGGGGCGCTGGCCCGCCTCGAGGCCGAGATGGGCCACCTCGACGCCGTCGCGGCGCGGATCGCCGCGCGGGAGGCGGATCCGTACCAGCTCGCGGAGGAGCTCGCCGCGCGGCTCGCGGGTCCGGCGGAGGGGACGCCGTGAGCGACGCGGCCCAGCCCCCCGACGCCGCGGATCCCGTCGCCGCGCTCGAGCGCCGCCTCGGCCTCGCGCTGCCCGACCGGGTGCTCGCGCTGAGGGCGCTCACGCACAAGTCGTACGTCAACGAGCACCGCGACGAGGAGGGGCTCCGCGACAACGAGCGGCTCGAGTTCCTCGGCGACGCGGTCGTGGACCTCGCGGTGTCGCACCGCCTCATGGCGCGCTTCCCCGCCGCGCGCGAGGGCGAGCTCTCGAAGATGCGCGCCGCGGTGGTGGACGAGCAGGGCCTCTCGGACATGGCGCGCGCCATCGAGCTCGGGGAGCTGCTCCGCCTCGGTCGCGGGGAGGAGCTCACCGGCGGCCGGAACAAGTCGTCGCTCCTCGCCGACGCCATGGAGGCGGTGATCGCGGCGGTGTTCCTGCAGTCGGGGCTGGCCCCGGTGCTGCAGTTCGTGGACCGCTTCCTCCAGGACGCCTTCGCCCGGGCCGCGGCCGGCACGCTCGACCGGGACTACAAGACCCAGCTCCAGGAGCTCGCCCAGAGCCGGCTCCGGGCGACGCCGCGCTACCGCGTCGTCGCGGAGCACGGCCCGGACCACTCGAAGACGTTCGAGATCTCGATCGACCTCCGCGGCGAGGTGCTCGGGCAGGGCACCGGACGATCGAAGAAGGATGCGGAGCAGGCCGCCGCGAAGATCGCCCTCGACGCCCTCGCGGCGCGGTTCGCCGAGCCGGCTCCCGCGGAGCCGGACGGGCCGCCGGCGCCGCCGGCCGAGGCGCCCCAGGCGCCGGATGCCGGCGAGCCCACACCCGCCGACAGCCCTCGCGCGGGGGAGCGCGCCGGGGCCGCGAAGGCCCGCAAGGGGTCGCGAGCCAAGCGCTGACGGCGTGGCCGGTCGCACCACGCCGGCGCTTTCCATTTGCCGCGTCGGGGGGTCGCGACTAGCATCCCGCCGCATGACGAGATCGACTCTCTCCGCGATCGCGCTCGGCCTGTGCGCGATCGCCTCGGCCGCGAGCGCCCAGGCGCCCGGGCAGGCGGCGAAGGGCGCGAAGCCCGCCGCGCGCGCGCCCGCCCCCCGGGAGCTCTACGCGGTCTTCGAGACCTCCCGCGGCAAGATCGGCGTGAAGCTCCTCCCCGGCGAGGCGCCGCGGACGGTCGCGAACTTCGTGGACCTCGCGACGGGCAAGAAGGCCTACGCCGACCCGATCACGCAGGCCGAGAAGCGCGGGCCGTACTTCGACGGGACGCTGTTCCACCGCGTCATCCCCGGCTTCATGATCCAGGGTGGCGACCCGGCGACGCGGGAGGCGCCGCTCGGCGCCTCGTCGGCGAAGGGCGTGCCGTTCGGCGTGTCCGGCCCCGGGTACAAGTTCGAGGACGAGCTCCCGGCGCCCGGGACGATCCTCTTCGACAAGCCGTGCGTGCTCGCGATGGCGAACTCCGGCCCCGACACGAACGGCTCGCAGTTCTTCATCACGGAGGGCTCCGGGGCGAGCGTGCCGCAGCTCGAGCCGCGGGCCTGCGGCTCCCGGTCCGGCGTGTGCGGGTACACGCGGTTCGGCCGCGGCGTGTGCGGGTGCGAGCTCGTCGGGCTGATCGCCCGCGCGGGCAACTCCCAGACCCGGCTCGTGAAGGTGACGATCCAGAGCCAGCCGCCGACCTGCAGGTAGGGAAGGCGATCCCCGGGCGGCGCGCGCGCGCCGCCCTCGAGCGGCCCGCAGGGGCCGGCGGAGGAAGCGATGGCGGAGCAGGTCTACGCGACGTTCAAGACGTCCCTCGGCGACATCGTGGTGAAGCTGCTGCCGGAGAAGGCGCCGAAGACGGTGGCCAACTTCGTGGAGCTCGCGGAGGGCACGCGGGAGTGGACCGACCCGCGAACCCGGCAAAAGGTGAAGACGCCGCTCTACGACGGCACGGCGTTCCACCGCGTCATCCCGGACTTCATGATCCAGGGCGGCGACCCGCTCGGGAACGGGACCGGCGGTCCCGGCTACCGGTTCGAGGACGAGCTCGGCCCGGACAACCGGTTCGACCGGCCCTTCCTCCTCGCGATGGCGAACGCCGGGCCGAACACCAACGGCTCGCAGTTCTTCATCACGGAGGTGCCGACGCCGCACCTCGACCGCCACCACACCATCTTCGGCGAGGTCGTGAAGGGCGGCGAGCTGGTCGCCAAGATCGCCCGGACCGGCAACTCGAAGGTGAAGCTCGACAAGGTCGTCATCACCCGCGGCGCGCAGCCGGCCTGAGCGGCCGGACGCCTGCCGTCCACACTCCCAGACGCCCGGACCCGGAGACCCCCTCCGCGTCCGGGCGCGATCACCTCATGACCAAGAACAGGAAGTCCCCGTTCCACGCCGGCTTCGTCGCCATCGTGGGGCGCCCCAACGTCGGCAAGTCCACGCTGCTCAACCGGATCCTCGGCGAGCACGTGGCCATCGTCTCGCCGCGCCCCCAGACGACCCGCACCCGGATCCTCGGCGTCCACAACGTCGCGGGGGCGCAGCTCGCCTTCTTCGACACCCCCGGGCTGCACCGCGCGAAGGGGGTGCTCAACCGCCGGATGGTGGAGACCGCGCTCCAGACGCTCTCCGAGGTGGACGCGGTCCTCATGCTGGTCGAGGCGGGGACCGGGCCGGACGGGCGGGTCGAGATCGGCGAGGCGACGCGCTGGGCGATCGAGGAGGTGCGGCGGTCCGGCAAGCCCGCGATCCTCGGCGTCTCCAAGATGGATCGCGCGCCGCGGCCGACGCTGCTGCCGGTGATCGCCGCGTACAAGGACCTGCACGCGTGGACGGAGATCGTCCCGTTCTCGGGCCTGACGGGCGAGAACGTGGACCGGCTCGTCGAGGCGATCGCGGCGCACCTGCCCGAGTCCGACGCGCCGCTCTTCCCGCCGGACGTCCTCACCGACCAGGCCGAGCGCCAGCTCGCCGCCGAGTACGTCCGCGAGCAGGTGATGCTCCTGACGCGCCAGGAGATCCCGTACGCCGCGGCGGTCACGGTCGAGGAGTTCGACGAGTCCGAGCGCCGCGAGGGCGGCGGGCTCGTCCGGATCTCCGCCGTGATCTCCGTCGAGCGCGAGTCCCAGAAGGCCATCGTGATCGGGAAGGGCGGGGCGATGCTGAAGGCGATCGGCACCGGCGCCCGCAAGCAGCTCGAGCGGCTGCTCGGCTGCAAGGTGTTCCTCTCCCTCGTCGTGAAGGTGGACGAGCGCTGGAGCGAGAGCGACGCGACGATCAGGAGGCTGGGGCTATGAACCGCCACGGAGCTCACGCCGCCCGGGGGCGCCCCGAGCCCGGCCAGGGGCAGCGATGACGAGACCGCTGATCGCGCTCGTGGGCCGACCCAACGTCGGCAAGTCCACGCTCTTCAACCGGATCGTCGGCCGGCGCGCCGCGATCGTCCAGGACGTCCCCGGCGTCACCCGCGACCGGAACTACGCCGACTTCGTGTGGGACGGGCGCTCCCTCTCGGTGGTGGACACCGGCGGGTTCGAGCCGGAGTCGCGCGACCGGCTCATGGCGCAGGTCCGGCAGCAGGCGCAGCTCGCGGTGGAGGAGGCGAGCGCGGTGGTGCTCGTGGTGGACGGCCGCGAGGGGCTCACCGAGATCGACCGCTCCGTGGCGGACCTGCTCCGGCGCTCGGGGAAGCCGCTCTTCGTGGCCGTGAACAAGGTGGACACCGCGGCGACGGAGGGCGCCATCCCGCTCGCCGACTTCTACGAGCTCGGCTTCGGGGAGGTGCAGGCGGTGTCCGCGGAGCACGGCCGCGGCGTGGGCGAGCTCGTGGACACGGTCGTCGCGGCGCTCGCGCTGCCGGCGCCGCCGCCCCCGCCGGAGGACCGGGAGGAGCCGCAGGAGGTCCAGGAGGCGGACCAGCCGCGCGGGGACGTCCGGATCGCCATCGTGGGCCGCCCCAACGTCGGCAAGAGCACGCTCGTGAACGCGCTGCTCGGCGCGGAGCGCTTCGTGGTCTCCGACGTGCCGGGCACGACCCGCGACGCCATCGACTCGATCGTCGAGCACCGCGGCCAGCGGTTCGTCGTGACCGACACCGCGGGGATCCGGCGCAAGCGCTCCATCGCCCTCGAGGTCGAGGCGTACTCGGTCGTGCGCGCGATGCGG
This sequence comes from Anaeromyxobacter oryzisoli, assembly GCF_022690765.1. GTDB lineage: Bacteria > Myxococcota > Myxococcia > Myxococcales > Anaeromyxobacteraceae > Anaeromyxobacter > Anaeromyxobacter oryzisoli. The sequence continues at coordinate 22,269 of NZ_JALCZA010000035.1, forward strand.
GCCATCGACGACGCGGAGGTGGTCGCGTGCGTGCTGGACGCGACCGAGGCGGGCGTCGAGCAGGACGCACGCCTGCTCGGCCTCGTCGTGGAGAAGGGCAAGGCCCTCGTCGTCGTCGTGAACAAGTGGGACGTCGCCGAGCGAGAGGGCGCGACCCAGGACTGGTACCGCCAGGAGCTCACGAAGCGGCTCCCGTTCGTCGCCTTCGCGCCGATGGTGTTCGTCTCCGCCAAGGAGCGGCGCGGCGTGGCCCGGGTCCTCGACCAGGCGGCCCGGCTGGTCGAGCAGTACCGCGCGCGCTTCCCGACGCCGCAGCTCAACGAGCTCCTCGAGGCGCTCCAGGACGAGCACCCCGCGCCGATCGTCCACGGCCGCAGGGTGAAGCTCTACTACGTCGCCCAGGTCGCCTACGCCCCGCCGACCTTCGTCATCCAGTCGAGCCACCCCGAGGACATGGCCGACCAGTACCGGCGGTACGTGGAGAACCGGTTCCGGGACGCGTTCGGCCTCGAGGTCCCGATGCGGCTGGTGTTCCGGGAGCGCAAGCGCCGGAGCCGAGCCCCCAGGTGACCTGCGGGCGAGGCCTCCGCGGGCCGGCTTTCGCTTGACGACCCCCGGTTGCCCGCCTAGATTGGCGCGGTTTTCCTCAGGTTTCTCCCGTTTCGCGTCCCGAGACGTCCCCGGAGAGGTCCCATGTCGAAGAGCACGGTCATCACCCGCAAGGACATGAAGGAGCCGGACAAGTTCCAGGAGGCCGCGACGCAGGCGGCGAGCTGGCTCGCGTCCCGCAAGCGGCACGTGCTCGTCGCGGGCGCCGTGGCCGTCGTGGTGATCCTCGTGGTGGCGATCGCCGCGCTCGTCCAGGGGCGTCGCCAGGCGGCTGCGGGCTCCGCGGGGGCCGAGCTGCTCGTGACGCTCGCGGCCCCGGTCGGCCCGGACGCGGTCCCGGGCGCCCCGGGACCGTCGTTCCCCACGGACGAGGCGAAGCAGCGCGCGATCGTCGCCGCCGCGGACCGGCTCCTCGCCGGCCACCCCGGCACCGGCCCCGGCGACCTCGCGCTCCTCTCGAAGGGCGACGCGCACTACGCCCTCCGCGAGTGGGACGCGGCGAAGGACGCGTACGAGAAGTTCCTCGCGGCCGCGCCGAGGAAGGACTCGCTGCGCTTCGGCGCGCTCGAGGGGCTCGCGCTGATCACCGAGGCGAAGGGCGATCTCGACGGCGCCGCCAAGGCCTACGAGCGGATGGCGAAGGACGCGCCGGGGTTCGCGGACCGCGCCGACCTCGAGCGGGCCCGCGTGCTCCAGCAGGCGGGGAAGGGCGCCGAGGCGAAGGCGATCCTGGCTGGGTTCGCCAAGAACCACGAGAAGTCGGTGCTCGTCGCCGAGGCCGCGCAGCGGCTCGCCGGGCTGGGTGGCCAGTAGATGACGAGCGCCGCCGCGCTCGCCCTCGCGCTCGCCGCGGCGCCGGCGGGCCTCTCGTCCCGGCTCCCGCCCGCGCCGCTCGCGCTCTACTCGGTGGCGTGGGAGCGCCGGATCGCGCCGGCGGAGCCGCTCGAGGTGAACCCGCTCGAGTCGGGGGGCGCCGCGGTCGATCCCGAGACGGGCGTCGTCGTGTTCGGGACGCGGGACGGGTGGCTCCACGCCCTCCGCCCGGACGGGAAGATCGCCTGGGAGTTCCACGCGGCCGGCGCGTTCAACGCGCCGCCGGCGATCGCCGAGGGCACGGTCTACGCCGGGGCGAGCGACGGCCGGCTGTACGCGATCGCGCTCGCCACGGGCAAGGAGCGCTGGCGCTACGAGGCGCGGGAGGAGCTCGGGACGCAGCCCGTCGTCGCCGAGGACACGGTGCTCGTCGCGAGCCTGGCGGACACGCTCTTCGCCGTGGACGCCCGGACCGGGGCGTGGAAGTGGCACCACCGCCGCGAGACGCGCTCGGGCTTCACCATCCGCGGCGCGGCGCGGGCGGCGGTGCGGGGCGGCGTCGCGTACGCGGGCTACTCGGATGGCTGGGTCGCGGCGCTCGACGCGCTCAACGGCCGCGTCCTGTGGGAGCGCGCGGTCGCGCCCCCGGGCGACTACCTCGACGTGGACGGGCTCCAGGTGGAGGACGGGCGGCTCTACGCGGCGGCGTACTCGGGCGCCGTCCTGGCGCTCGACGCGAAGACGGGCGACACGGTCTGGACGTTCCGGGCCCCGGGCGCGGCGCGGGTCGCGGTGAACGCCGGCATGGTGGTCGCCGTCAGCACGAACTCGGTGTACGGCCTCGCCCGCGACACCGGGGCGCCGCGGTGGACGGCGCCGCTCGTCGGGGCGCCGGCGAGCGCGCCGGTGTTCGTCGGCGCGTGGATCGCGGTGCCGGCCGGCCGGGGCGGCCTCCGGTTCCTCGAGGCCTCCACCGGACGCACGCTGCGCGTCTTCGATCCCGGCACCGGCGTGTCGAGCGAGCCCGGCGTTTTGGGCGGGCGGATGTACGTCCTCTCGAACGGCGGGACGCTGTTCGCCCTCGATCTGTCGTGAAGCGGCTCCTCGTCGTCGCGGCGGTGGTCCGGCGCGGGGACGCGCTCCTCGTGACCCGCCGGCCCGACCGGCCCGGCCGCCCCGGGCAGTGGGAGTTCCCGGGCGGGAAGGTCGAGCCCGGCGAGAGCGAGCCCGAGGCCCTCCGGCGGGAGATCGCGGAGGAGCTCGGCTGTGCGATCGAGGTCGGGCCGCTGCTCCTGCGGCACGCCCACGCGTACCCGGACCTCGAGGTGGAGCTGGCGTTCTACGCGGGCCGGCTCCCGGACGGCGCGGCGCCCCGGACGCTCGGCGTGGCGGAGATCGCCTGGCCGGCCGCCGACGCCCTCGGCGGCTACGACTTCCTCGAGGCGGACCGCGCGGTGCTCCCCGAGCTCGCCCGCGCGAGCGCGGCCCGGAGCTGATCGTCGAAAATCGCCCCGGGCGCGGGGGTCAGCGGTGCCGTCGCTTGGCCTTCGCCTTGTGCTGCTTGTGCTTGTGCTCCTTGTGCTCCGCGGCGGCCGGCTGCCCCGCCGCGCGCAGCGCCAGGGTGGTCGGGGCGTAGGCCTTCCCGCTGACGTCGTGGAGCTCGCGCGTGACCGCGCCCTCGATCCGGAACGTGTAGCGGCTCCCCGCGTCCAGGGGCACGGATGGGGTGACGATGATGCGGGTGGCCGCGGCGCCGACCTCCCGCGAGCTGGAGGCGGCCACCAGGGCGTCGTCGCCGTCCACGAGGACGACCCGCACGTCGCGGCTCGCCACCGCGAGCACGACGCGGAACCGCGCGGCCGGATCGACGACTGTCTCGCCGGCGCGCGCGAGCGACAGGGCGGCGCCCCCGGGGCCGATCGCGGCGACCTCGCGCACGACCAGGGAGAGGGGCAGGGCGTGGGACGGTGGCGTGGCGACCGCCGGCGCGCTCGCAGCGTCGGCCTGCGGCGCGGAGGGGCCGGGCACGGGCTCCTGCGGCTCCGTCCGGGGCTGGGCCGGGGGCGAGGCGGGCGCGGCCGCCGGCGTGGGCGGTCCGGGCTGCGGGGCTGCCGGCCCGGCCGCAGGGGCGGGTGGGGTGCTGGAATCCGGCCCCGGCGAGCACGCCGCGAGGAGGCCGGAGGCGAGGAGCGCGCACGCGGCGCGCGGCGGCTTCGGCATGCCGAGAGCCTAACACGTGCGGGGCACGGCATCCTTCGTCGAGGTGGGCGCGAAGGCGGGGGAGCGGGGGCTGGGCCAGCGCTCTGAGCGAGCGTGCCGCGTGTCGGCGCCAGCGTTCGAGGATGTCGCGCCTTCCGGCGGAGGCGAGGCCGCCTCGTCCGCCCACGCGGGAGCGGAGCGGGTCCGCTGGCCCTCGCACCCGAGGGCGCCCGGGAGAGCAGCGCAGCCCACGGGCGCGCGACGTACGGTAAGCTCGGCGGGCCGACCCGAGTAGACGGGAGCCTGGAGCTGCATGGGACAATCAGTGTCGTGGCTGGCGTTCCGCGGGGCCGAGCCGGAGCTGGTCCGGCGGCAGCTCGGGTTGATCGGGACGGGTGATCCCGGTGAGCCCGGCGAAGCGCCGGTGGTGGGCGCTTCGCTCCCGGACGGCTGGTATCTCGTCGTCGCGGCCGGTTGCGACCACGCCATCGTGTCGGAAGACGTCCTGAAGCTCGCCTCTGCAGGCGGGACCGCCGTCGGCTGCTCGATCGAGGAGCACGTCATGTTCGCCTCCGCCACGCTCTGGCGCGGTGGCGCGAAGCGGTGGACGGTCCGGCACCAGGGAGACCTCGCGATCGGCGATCTCGACGTCTCGGGCGATCCGCCCGTGGAGCTGGAGGAGGTCCGGCGGTCCTGCGCCGTGAGCCAGGCGGGGGAGGGCGGCGAGGAGGCGGAGGTGGACTTCTTCTTCGAGATCCCGGTCGAGCTCGCGAGGGGCCTCACCGGCTTCCGGCACGACGCGCTCGTGCCCGGGAGCCCCGGCTTCGAGGTGCTGCGGGCCGCCAAGGGCGGTGCCGTGTCGAGGGCCGCTCGGCCGTGGTGGCGGTTCTGGTGAGGGCGCAGACCGACCACGTCCCGGTCAGGAGGTCCTTCGCGCAGTAACCGGTGCGTACTTGTGCGAGGCGGAGGCGGTTCGCCGCTCAAGCGGCCGCCGCGGGAATCGCGAAACACGCTGGTCAGGTCCTCAGGTCGGCGTTCTTCACGGTGTCAGCGCCGATCGCCGCGATACGAACGGTGGAGCTCCGTGACGAGCGCGCCGTTCCCGAAGAGGAGCGCCGCCAGGGAGACGAGGCCGCCGAGCACCGGCACGAGCCGCAGGAGTCCGAGGACCACCAGCGCGCCGAGCAGCCCGAGCACGAGCGTCCCCCTCGACGGCGCGGGCTCGCTGGCGAGGCGCCTCATGCCGGCCATGCCGAGAGACAGGGCAGTCAGGAGGTACGCGACGAGCAGCGCGACGAGGTACGCCGCGAGCAGGACGAGGCCGAGCGGGACGCCGATCCCGGTGACGAAGAGCGCGACCATCAGGGCCGGCGCGCCCAGGAGCACCAGTGTGCCGACGCCGAGCGACCGCCAGGGATCCGTCCGGATGGTCTGTGCCGCAGCGGGCGTGAACCGCGGGAAGAGGAGGATCATCACGGCGCCCGTCACGAAGAGCCCGGCCAGGAGCAGGATCCAGACGAGCACCGCGAACGCAGGCGCCCAGCGGGCCTCAGCCGGTGGCCGGTGCTCGATCCGCCCGCCGACGCGAGCGCCGGTGGCGATCCGGGGCTCGCGCGGACCACGATGTACGACGTCTCCGTCGATCCGGGCCGCCGGTCCGATGTCGAGCGACTCCGCGTCGACCTGGACGTCGCCATGCACGGTGCCCTCGATCGACACGTGCCGGCCAGCTACGCGCAGCTGCCTCCCGACGGTCCCTGCCACGACGATCTCGCCGCCCGCGAGCCAGGCGCGCCCGCCGACGAAGCCGTCGCGCTCCACTCGGACCGTTCCACCCGCGAGCGTCGCGTCGTCCTCGACGCGTCCGGCGATCCTCAAGGTCCCTCCGGCGAGCCGCGCGTCGTCGCCCACGTGGCCTCGCAGCACGACCTCGCCGCCCGCCGCGATGAGGTCGTCGCCAACGGCACCGTCGACCGTGATGTTGCCGCCCGCGAGGATCGCCGTCTCGGCCACCGACGCGCCGACGTGCACCGTGCCGCCTGTCGCGACGAGATCGCCCGGGAGGTCCTGAGTCACCTCCACGTTCGGCCCGGAGAGATACGCGTCCTCCCCGCGAGCGCGCCGCTCAGGCTGCGCATCACCGAGCGCCGGAGCGAGCAGCAGAGCCGCGACAGCGAGCGACGTTCCCCGCCTCGGCGTCATGGTCGTGTCCCTTCCTTCCCTCGCTCGGTGCGCACGGAACGCGAGCCCGTCAGGCCCTCGCGGACGTCACCCTGAGCGAAGCTACCGGAGCCGTGCCCTCTCGGTCAGGGAGCCTCGGGGCCCCGCGAGCGAGCGATCTCGCCAGCGGCGTCCGAGCGAGCGGGTGTGCTCCGTGCTCGGGTCACGCATCGCCACGCCCCGACCGTCAACTCACGGGGGCCGAAGCTCGTCACGGACCGAAGCTCGTCACGGACCGAAGCTCGTCACGGACCGAAGCTCGTCACGGACCGAAGCTCGTCACGGACCGAGGCTCGTCACGGACCGAGGCTCGTCACGGACCGAGGCTCGTCACGGACCGAGGCTCGTCACGGACCGAGGCTCGTCACGGACCGAGGCTCGTCACGGACCGAGGCTCGTCACGGACCGGGGCTCTCGTAAGCCAGAGCTGGTACGGACCCCGGCTGAGCCCGACGACGCGCCTGGACGCAGGCGCGTGAGCAACCTCCGTGAAATGCACAGCTCGGGATCCGGGGCATGGCGTCGCGGCTTCACCTCGTCGCGGTGATCGGTGACGGGACCGCCTCCGAGGGCTCGCGGCCCTGGCGGCTCGCCGAGGCGCTCGGCCAGCGGCTCGTCGACGCCGGCCATCGGATCCTGACCGGCGGGCTCGGCGGCGTCATGGAGGCGGCGAGCCGCGGCGCGAGGCGCGCGGCGGCGTACGCGCCCGGCGTCGTGATCGGCATCCTGCCCGGGGACGACGCGGCGGGCGCGAACGTGCACGTGGACGTCTCACTCCCGACCGGGCTCGGGCACCTACGGAACGCGCTCGTCGCGCATGCTGATGCGATCGTCGCCATCGGAGGCGGCGCCGGCACACTCTCCGAGATCGCGCTCGCCTGGATCCATCGCCGGCTGCTCGTCGCCTACCGGATCGACGGATGGAGCGGCCGGCTCGCCGGCACCCGCGTCGACGACCGGGTCCGGTTCGCGTCGATCCCGGACGATCAGGTGTTCGGTGTCGACACCGCCGAGGAGGCGATCACGGTGCTCCGCCGGCGCCTGCCGGAATATGCCGAGGCGCGGCGCGCGGGGACAGCGGGCTAGGAGCACGCCGCTCGAAACCGAGCGGCGTGCTCCGCCGGGAGGAGGTCCCGGCGCTCCGCCGACAAGGAGAGCACCAGGACCCCCGGCGACCGCTTCGCCTCCGCGATGAAGCCGCCGCCGAGGAGCGCCACGGTTCCGAGGAAGGGCACGGCGGAGGTGAGCGCCCGTCGCGCGGTGGTGACGAACGCGGGCGAGAGGCACCCATCTTCCCGATCTCGTCGACGACGAGGAGCCCGACGTCCGATGACGGCTCGAGCTGCGAGAGGAGCGTCTCGAGCTCCGCGACGTGGACGGTGTAGCGTCCGACCCGCGGGCCGCCGGGAGCTCCCGCGGTCGCGAGGCGCGCGGTCCGGTCCGCCGAGCGTGACGATCCGGAAGCCCGTCCTGCCGGTCGCGCCGCGGACTTCCTCCGTGTAGAAGCCCGCCATCGGCAGGCCGGGCAGCAGCGCGATCGTGCGCCGGATCGCGGTCGTCTTGCCCGACCCCGGTGGTCCGGTGAGGAGAACGCGAGGGGGTGGCACCGCCGGAACCTGGCCACGGTGAACGCGGCCGGCGCCCCCCGGGACCCCGGCCCCCGTCGAGCGGCGTCGATGAGATCGCCCGCAGGGCAGGGCACGTGCCCCGCTCGAGCTCGAGCACCGAGCGGCTCCGATCATCGTCCGCGACCCGCCGCCCCGCGACGTCTTCAGGACATTCGTGGAGGTGCCGCTCGGGGCACGCGCGGGGCTACGGTGAAGCCGCCGGCCGGCACCGCGCCCGACCGACGCGGTCGTGGTCGGGCGCAACGGGCGCGGCGTGGCGACGGTCAGTCGGAAGCCGCCGGGAGGCGGCCCCTCACCCGATCGTCAGCGAGCGCGCCTCAGTACCCGCACGCCGTCCAGGAGGCGGACGCGGCCCGGCTCGACAGGGCCGCGGAGACGACGGTAGCCGATGAAGGCGACCCAATGGCAGTCGGAGGCGGCGCAAGCCTGCTGCAGATCGCCGGTCGCGCCGGAGCACTCCGGCACGATCGCGCACGAACCGTACTGGGTCCGCCACCACGCCGTGAGGCAGGCGTCGAGTGGCTGTGCCTCACCCCGACGACGCCCGACTGCTCGCTCGCGTCGCAGGCCGCGGTGCAGAGCTGCTCCGCGCTCCCGTAGTCGCCCGAGCAGACGCGCGAGGTGTTCGAGGTGACCCCGCCCGCGCAGGTGCCGTCGGCGTTCTTGATCGAGCAGTCCACGCACTGGCGCGAACAGTCGAACCAGCTCGCCTTGAGGTTCTCGCCGATCTTGCAGCCGCTCGCCGTGATCGCGAGCGCCGCCAGCAACGCCCCGATCCTTCGATTCACGTCCCCTCCGCATCGTAACGCACCGTCGAGGATCCGTGCACGGCCATGTTCACGTTCAGACGCGGTTGCGCTCCGCAAAGGCGGGGAGGGCGACGAATGCGTCGAGGCACCGTCGCGCTCCAGCGACGCTGTGACGCGCCGGCACGGGGTCGCCGGGCCGGATCATGCGACGCTCATGGACCAGGCGTCTGGCATGGTTCGGGCAAGAGCGAAGGCGCGTGCGCCTGTTCGCCATCACCGCGATCCTCGTCACGTCTGCCGCGGGGTGCTGCTACGAGAACACCCACCACGACGCGTGCCTCGACGCGACCGGGACCTGCTTCACCATGTCGTGGACGGAGACCTTCTGCCTCGACGTCGAGGACGCGCCGCTCACGGATCTCTCGGTCGATTACCGGAGCTGCGCCGGCACGCTGTACGGCGACAAGACGTGCGCCGACCTCGGGTACCGGGAGGGCCCGTGACGCGCGCACGCTCGATGGCGCTCGCCAAGGTCCGGCCGCGCCGCCGCCGGCCGCGCGCGGTCGAGCGGGCGCTCCCGCCTCCGGGCGTCGCTGCACGGGGGCAGGCGCAGGTCGCGCTCCGCCGCCATGATCGAGGCGCCTCTGGCTGCCGGAGGTCGCCCTGGAGCCGCGGGTGCGGTCGCGTGTGCTGCTCGGGTTCGTCCTCGCGTCGCTCGCCTGCGGCGGCGACGATGACGGGAAGCTGCTGGTCGTGGTCAGGGTCGAGCCGACGGTCCAGGTCGCGACGACGTTCCCCGCGCAGGTCCTCGTCGGGTTCGACTCGAGCGGGTCCGGGTTCGTCGTGTTCCAGGTCGGGTTCCTGTGCGCGCCTTCGAGCGCGCCGCTCGTCTTCACGTCCACGTTCTCCGGGCTGGACGGTGACGCGTCGTCGAGGACGGTGGACGGCTGGGTGATCCCGGTCCGCTCCGGGGCGGCGCCGACGTGCGGTCCGCTCCCGGAGCCTCGCCCCGTGCCGCCGCCTCCGGCCGATGCCCCGGGGGTCCGGACGAGCGGCCAGGCCGGGCTCCTGATCGGCTGCAGCGCGGGCGAGACACGCTCGGCCACGCTCGTCATCCGGGGCGACGTGGCGCCTGCGGGCGCGGCGAGCCGGGAGCCCTGATGACGACGCCGCCCCGGATTCTGGTGACGGGTCCGCCGGGCGTCGGCAAGACGACGTTCGTTCGGCGGGTGCTCGAGCTGATCCCGGACGTCCGCGCTACCGGGTTCTACACGGGGGAGATCCGCGGTCGCGCGGGCCGAACCGGGTTCCGGCTCTCGACGCTCGACGGTCGGTCGGCGCAGCTCGCGACCGCAGGCGGGCGCGGCGGTCCGCGCGTCGGCCGGTACGGCGTGCACCTCGAGTCGCTGGACGCGCTCGGGGCGGAGGCGCTCGAGCCCGGGCCGGGGATCGACCTCGTCGTGATCGACGAGATCGGGAAGATGGAGTGCCTCTCCCCCACGTTCGTGCGCGCGGCGCGGCGCGCGCTCACCGGTCCGGTGCCGGTGCTCGGGAGCGTCGCGCTGGTCGGCGGTGGCTTCATCCCGGAGGCGAAGCGACTCCCCGGCGTGGAGGTGATCCCGCTGTCCCGGGACAACCGGGATTCGCTGCCGACGACGATCGCGGAGCGGCTCCGCGCTGGCGCTGCGCGCGCAAGCCGGGATCCTTCGAGCCGTTGACGCCGATGCGCGCCGCCCGTCGGCTCGCCGCATCGCCCGCGCGCACACGCACCGGCTCTCCCGCCGCACGCCGAGCGATTGCCACGCTGACGGGCCACCGTACGCAGGGTACGCCTCCGTCTTGGTGGGGGCTCCGATCGGCCATCCTTGAAACGGCCTCGGCCATCGTTACCGTTGGTGGAACTCGGTCTCACCGGCGCCAGACCGAGCAGGGGAGCCCGCATGGTCGACTACCGCACGCACGTGGCCGCGCTGGAGGCGTTCCGCGCGGCGCTCGCCGCACAGACGATCTCGGATCCGAAGCTCGCGAGCACCCGGGATCGCGCGATGCAGGACCTCGCGTCCGCACCGGACGTCGCGCTGCTCGGGGCGCTCGTCGATCACCTGGTGTGGCACGCCGCCAGCGACGGGACCGAGCTCGCGCTGCTCGAGCGGTCCGCGAGCCTTTGGCGCCAGGGCGCGACGCTGTACGCGGCGCTCGGGCAGGTGCGCGCCGACCTCGAGGAATCGCTCGCCAGTCCGGCCGATCCCTCGTCCGTCGCGAAGTTCAGCGCAGCCAGCGCCAACATGAAGGCGTTCGCCGACGGCATGACGCTCGGGCAGGGGGAGCTCGGGGCCCTCCGAGCCGACATCGAGGCGCTCACCCACCTCCCGCCGCATCCGCGCCAGCAGGATCGGAAGCTGCATGACTGGACCTGGGCAGACGTGTTCCTCGCACGCCGGACGGACGCGCTCGCGCGGGCGCTCCACGCGCGCGCCTCCGATCCGCCGACGCGCGCCTTCGCGCTCGGCGCGCTCTCGAGCTACGGCGCGAACGCCTGCGGCTCCGCGTACCTCGGCCAGGTCGTCGGTGGGCCGCGCCGCTGCCACCGACACCGGGACCGGCTCGCGCGGAACACCATGGGGAGCTGGCTCGCGCAGTCCCGGCCCACGCTCCGGAGCCTCTCCGACCTCGCAAACGCGATGCGGCCGGGCGGTGGGGCGACGCCGGCGCTGCCCGCCGCGGTCGAGCAGCTCGTCACCGAGGCGCTCACGAGCACGTACGATCTCTCGCGCACGCCGCCGCTGCCGGATCTGCAGCTCGGGTATCGCCGGCTGATCCGCCACCTCGAGCTGCTGGACGGCTTCGCCATGCCGCCGGCCCCGGTCCCGCCGATGGAGCCCTTCCTGACCGCGCTCTACGGCGATCCGACCCGGCCCGCGCCGTCGCTCGTCCCGGCGCCCGCCGGGGCAGGAGGGGGGCCCGGCGCGGGCGGCGTGAAGCCCCAGTGGACGAGCAGCGGAAAGCCCGCGAAGACCGACAGCCCGCCGAGCACCGGCGATCGGTGCGGATCGTTCTGGGAGCTGATCCTGCTCGCCGTGGTCTTCCTCGCGGGCGGGTTCATCTACTGCATCGGCAAGTGGGGGCAGAAGGAGCGCTGCGAGATCTGGGACAACATGGTGAACGACTGGAACACCGCGTTCGCGGCGGGAGGCGGGGCCGGGCAGGGCGCGCTCGTCGGCTCCAGCCAGCAGCAGCTCACCGCCGGTGAGCTCGCCGCCGCCGCGCAGGTCGACCAGGTGACGGCGCTCGTCGGATATCTGTTCGACCTCCAGCGGCGCGTCTGGGAGGGGCTCGATCAAGCGTACACGTTCCTCGCGGTGTACGGGATCATCTACCCGGACGGTTTGCTCGCGCGGCCGCTCTACCAGGAGTTCACGGCCATCCCGCCGCCGGGGTCGTGGCCGCACGTGCCGGTGCCGGATCCGGAGCCGACCGTTCACCTGTTCCCGGCGACGCCGATCGAGCAGCCCGCCGCGGCGGCGTCGCCGCTGCCCGCCGGCGCCACGCCGGACGCCGTGCTGCTCGGCGTCGCCGGCGCGCCGCTCGAGACGGCGAGCGACACCGCCCTCCGCGTCTGGGACCAGCTCGCGCGCGGCGTCCTCGACGCCAACAACCTCGATCTCGACGCCGATCGCGGATGGCACCACGCCTGCTGGAGCACGGGCGGGTCGATCGACGACGTGCCGCTCGCCGTGGACGTGCTCCCGTACGCTGCGACCTGAGGATGGTCATGCCCGAGAATCAGCCATCCGACGTCGGCCCCGTCGATGATCGGCCGGCGCTCGTGATCCCGTACTGGACAGCGCCGCTCGTTCCCGGCGGCCCGCCGGACGACGGCTCGCAGCGGCCGCTGTCCGCGCCCGTCGTGTCGTGGCTCTGCCCCGCCATCCGCGCGTTGACGCCGTATGAGCCCGGAGCGGAGCTGACCGTCCAGGTCGACATCGTGAACTGGGGGCTCGGCAACGCGACCGCTCTGCCGATCGTGACGGTCTGGTGGATGGATCCGTCGACCGGGTTCGCGGCGATGGGACCGTCCAACCGCGTCGGCCTGTGCGTCGTCCCGGTGGATCCGCGCGGCGGGACCGCCTCGACCCCGGCGATGACGACGGCGATCCCCCCGACGGCTCCGCCGCACGTCTGCCTGCTCGCGTGCGTCAGCCATCCCGACGACCAGGCTGGCTCGCTGCCGGACCCCATCGGCGATCGCCACTGGGCGCAGCACAACCTCGCGGTGGTGACCGTCCAGCCGGGGCAGTCGATGATCGGGTTCTCGTTCTGGGCCGTCAGTCCGTACCGGCAGCAGGCCGTGTTCGAGGTCCGCGTGCGACAGGTGACCCACGAGGCGCTGGTGAGCGTCGCACGGATCGTGCGCGCAGAGCCGGTGCGAACCGAGGTCCGGCTCGCCCTGCGCGAGGCGGGGGAAATGCTCGCGCCCGGACGCGCGGGCGCGGACGAGAAACGGCGGGATGGCAGGCTCCAGCTCGCGCTGGAGGGCGGCGCCCGGCGGCCGGTATACCTGCAAGTGGAGCTCGGGAGCGCGTTGAGGCCGGGGCAGTTCACCGCCGTCGAGGTGGTGCAGCTCGACGTGCGGCGCGAACGGGCCACCGGGAGCGTAGGGGTCGTCGTGACGACGCGGGCGCGGTGAGGGCGCACCCGAGCTGCCCCCCACAGCGAATCCGGAGCTTCCTCGCGGCTCGACGAGCGGGCACGGCGTTACGAATTCCGCCTGGTCGGCCGACGCGGCCGGCTGCACGCGCCCCGCTGGAATGGCCTGGCTCGCGCTCGAGGCGACCAGTAAGGACTCCGCCCATGAGAGAGCCGCGCAACCGGGTCGTTCGAGTCAAGCGCTTCGGTGGTCCCGAGGGTCTGGAGGTCGTGGACGCGCCCCTGCCGACCGCCGGCCGGGGCGAGGTGCGGGTCCGCGTGCTCGCCTCGAGCGTGGAGTACACGGACGTGACGATCCGGCGCCACCTCTACCCGTGGGTGCTCCGCCGGCCGCCGTTCGTGCTGGGCTACGACGTGGTCGGAGAGATCGATCAGCTCGGCGACGGCGTGAGCGGCTTCCAGATCGGCGACCGCGTAGCCGACATGACGGTCCTCGGGTCGAACGCCGCCTATCGCACGCTCCGGGCCGACCGCGTGACCCGCGTGCCGGCGGGCGTGGACGCGGCGGAGGCGGCGACGCTGATCTTGAGCTGGACGACCGCGTACCAGCTCCTGCACCGCGCGGCCCGGATTCGGCGCGGCCAGCGCGTGCTCGTGCAGGGAGCCGCCGGCGGGGTCGGCCTGGCGCTGCTCGTGCTCGGCAGGCAGGCTGGCGTCGAGCTATGGGGCACCGCGCGCGGCGAGCACGCGGCGCTGCTCCGCGAGCTCGCCGCCACACCGATCGACTACCGGCGCGAGGACTTCACGCGGGTCCTGCCGGGCGGGTTCGACGTCGTCTTTGACGGCATCGGCGAGGAGGGCTATCGCCGATCGTTCGCGGCGCTCAAGCGGGGCGGCCTGCTCTGCGCCTACGGCTACACGGCGGGCGTGCAGGCGCGACGCCGCATGCTCCCAATGCTCGGGTGGATCGCGCGCCTGTATCTGTGGGGCTGGTTGCCGGGCGGCAAGCGTGCCCGCGGCTACTCGATCAACGTGATGCGGGCACGACATCCCGCCTGGTTCCGGGAGGACCTGGAGCGCCTCTTCGGGCTGCTGGCGAGCGGCGCCATCCGGCCGCGCGTCGCCGAGCGGATCTCCCTGGACGAGGTCCCCGAGGCCCACCGCAGGCTCGAGGCGGGCGGTCTCGAGGGCAAGCTCGTCGTGTGCCCGGACCTCCCGTCGCGACGCGAGCCGGGTCCCACGTCCGTCCGGGCTACGCCCGCGACCTGACGGGCAGGTCATCCGCCGCGCCGTACCTGTCGGAGTCGCGTCGCGCATCGTTTCAGGTGCGCTCGGGCGAAGCGGCCCAAGCTCCTGAAAACCGCACCCATTTACTGGCTCGTATCGTTTCAGGAATCAGCTCACGGTGCCCGCGCGGCAACACCTCTTTCGCCGCTCGTTCCGATGCTGTTGCCCGTCGGCTGCGTCGGCTGCGGAGCCAGACTCGTGATGGTTCTGGATGGCTTCACTCTCAGCACCAGGGAAGCGATATGTTCACCATCGCAGCAGCAGGCACCCCGGGTCTTCCTCTCGATGCTGGGCCGAGGTCATCATGAATCGTCATCACCGCGAAACGTCCTTCGTGCTTGCGGCCTCGCTCTTCCTCCTCTCCGGCTGCATCCCGTGACCGCATCACGATCTCCTCGCCCCGGCGATCACCGGCGCGGTTCGGAGCGGCGCCACGCCGGTGGGCGGCGCCACCGTCTACCTGAACGCGAGCCTCCATGATGAGGATTGCCACACCTATCAACTCTCCGCGGTGGCGGATCGGAACGGAGAGTTCGCCGTCGGTCCGGTCGAGGAATTCAGGTGGATCGAGTTCGTATACGGGGACCCGGTCGCGGGCTGGACGCTCTGTGTGGACACGCCAGGCGGACGCAAGGTCCTGTTGACACAGGGCGGCATCGGCAGGCCTGGTTCGAAGATGGACATCCAGTGCGATGTCTCGGCGGCCAAAGTCGGCCGCGTCGCTCACTTTGGCGGCACCATCGAAGAAGGGAACACGTGTTCGATCCGTTGACAGGGACCGACGGGATCACGCCGGCTGACCCGCCCATGTCGGAGGTGACGCGACTGCCGGGGGTGGAGGCGCTCCAGCCGACGCGGAACGACCGGGCCGGAACGATCGGGAGGTGAAGCTCGGCGGCGATGTCGACCTGGTTGTTCTTGACGGTACACGCCGCAGCCCCCGCTCGCCGCCGCGCTCCCGGAGTGGAAGGCGGCGGCACCCCTCGCGCTGCGGTACTGGCGAGACCTCGTCTCCGAGCGGACTCTCCACGAGTCCCTCCGGCTCCGAGCTCGGTCGGTCGCGGTCGCGCTCGGCATCCGCGTGAAGCTCGTGGAGCCGGGGGGCGTCCTGACGACGCGGTTCGGCGAACGCTCTGCCCGGGAAGCCATCGCCTTCTCCTCGGACATCCACGACTACGACGCCTTCGTCGCCGCGGCGGACGAGGTGTTCGCGGGCCTGCGTGCGTCCCGGAGCGGCGCCAAGGACTCGACGGCTGAGCACGTCGCCGAGGTCATCTTCAAGGCGACGACGGACGAGTCGGATCAGCTCCGGTACGTCGCGACGAGCGACATTCTCCCGCTCGTCGAGGCGCGCCGCCAGACCTCCGAGCGCGAGTACATGTCCTTCATGCGCGCGCGCGTCGCCCCCAGGCTGAGGTGACGTTCGGGCCGCGCCCGGAGACACGATCTCCGCCCAGGATCCTGGTGACGGGCCCGCCAACGGCCGGACAAGGGCAGCTCGCGACGGCGGGCGGGCGCGGCGGGCCGCGGGTCGGACGGTACGGTGTCCATGTCGAGGCGCTGGACGCGATCGGGGCGGATGCGCTCGAGCCCAGGCTGGGCGTCGACCTCGTCGTGATCGACGAGATCGGGAAGATGGAGTGCATGGCGGCGGCGTTCGTGCGTGCGGCGCGACGCGCGCTCAGCGGTCCGGTGCCGGTGCTCGGGAGCGTCGCGCTGATCGGCGCCGGCTTCATCGCGGAGGCGAAGCGACTGCCGGGGGTGGAGGTGATCCAGCTGACGCGGGACGACCGCGATCGCCTGGTGGCATGGGTCACGGAGCGGCTCCGGGCCGTCCAAGCAGGATTCGGCCCGGATCGGCGTGGTTCCGGCGGGTTCCCCGAGGCCCCATAGGACGTCCGATAATATAGATTATGGAAACTAGAAGCGTGTGACGGTCTCTCCCGCAGAGACGCGGCTCGCGCCATGCCCTGGACGGCTCTTCACGCGCGCTTCGAGGACTCGATGCCCGGACGACCGCGACGGGAACGCCCGCCCCTGCGGCGACGAACGCTGACGAACACTGCGGACCGCTTGCTCCGCGGATCGCGCCGGGCTCAGGCCGACGGCGGCTTCCGCCCGGAGGCCGTCGCGGCGGCGGGCCCGGAGCCCACGTCGCTCGGCTCCGTCGAAGCGGCGCCGCCGGCGATCCGCGGCTGCGCGTCGCCCGCGTGCGCGTGGTGCTCTCCGTGATGGTGCCCGCAGCAGCCCTGCTGGCGCGCGAGGACCTTCACGATGCGCGGCGCGTTCGCGGCCTCGGCGACGGCGCACGGACACTGCTCGGTGCCCGACGACGAGAGCCGGACCTGGATCGCCGCGAGCCCCTGGAGCAGCTCCTCCTTGAGCCGCTTGAGGCGCTCGAGCCGGCGCTGCGCCTGCTCCAGGTGCCCCGCGAGCACCTCCTGGAACCGGAGCGCGAACTCGGCGGCGCTGTAGCAGCCGGAGCGCAGGTCCAGCATCGACCGGATCTCGCAGAGCGCGAGGCCGAGCTCGCGCAGATCGGTGATGAGCTGGAGGCGCTCGAGATCGTCCTCGGTGTAGCGACGGTGACCACCTTCGCTCACCACCGCGGGCGTGAGGAGCCCCTCCTCCTCGTAGAAGCGGATCGTGCGGACCGTGTTTCCCGTCGCTCGGGCGAGATCACCAGACGAGAGATGGGCCCTCATCGCTCCGCTCACCTAATCGGCGGCGGCGAGCATGTCAACGCTCACCCAGACCCACTTTTTCCGTCCAGGTGGTAACACGATATCGTCTTGACCCGCGTCAGCGGGGGCGATTAAGGACACGCGTCCGGGTCGCCGGGCGGACCGCGAGGAGCAGCCGAGGATGAAGAACGTCGTGGCGGTGGCGGCGCGTACAGGGCCCAGGAAGATCCGCGTCGAGCTCTACGGAGAGGCCGCCCTCCCCACCGCCCGCGGCCTGTTCCGGACGATCGTGTTCCGCGAGGTGGACTCCGGCCTCGAGCACGTGGCGATGCTCATGGGCGACGTCGCCGGCGAGGACGTGCCGGCGCGCATCCACTCGGAGTGCCTCACCAGCGAGGTGCTCGGCTCGCTCAAGTGCGACTGTCGCGCGCAGCTCGACCGCGCCCTCGACTTCATCGCCGCGCGCCGCCGCGGCGTCCTGCTCTACCTGCGACAGGAAGGGCGCGGGATCGGGCTCGGGAACAAGATCCGCGCCTATGCCCTCCAGGCCCAGGGGCACGACACCTACGAGGCGAACCGCCTGCTCGGGTTCCCCGACGACCTCCGGCGGTACGACGTCGCGGCGGAGATGCTCCGCCTCCTCGGCGTCCGCTCCGTGGCGCTCATCACCAACAACCCCGACAAGCTCTCCGGCCTCGCCGAGGCCGGCATCCCGGTGAAGGAGCGGATCCAGCTTCCCTCGCCGGCCAACGAGTTCAACATCGAGTACCTGCGGACGAAGCGCGAGCGCACCGGCCACCTCATCCAGACCGACGACGAGGCGCGCGAGCCCTCCGCCGAGCCCCTGGAGCGCCCTGCCGTCTTCCGGGCGCGCTCCGGGAGGCGCGGGCCGGGGCTGACCGGCTAGCGAGCGGCCGCCTCGCTCAGATCAGATCCCCTTCCACCGCGGCGGCCGCTTCTCGAGGAACGCGCGCATCCCCTCCTTCGCGTCCTCCCCGCCGAACAGCCCCGCGAACCCCTGGCGCTCGAGGCCGTTCGCCTCCGCGAGCGACAGGTCCGCCCCCTGCTGGATGAGCCGCTTGGCCGTGGCGACCGCCACCGGGCCGCGCGACGCGACGGTCCGCGCCTTCCCGCGCGCGTGCTCGAGGAGCTTCTCCGGCGCGACGACCTCGAGGCAGAGCCCCATCGCCTTCGCGGTCGCGGCGTCCACCATGTCGCCGGTGAGCACGAGCTCCTTCGCGCGCATCGGACCGACGCGACGGGTGAGCCGCTGCGTGCCGCCGAAGCCCGGCACCAGGCCGAGGTTCACCTCCGGCTGGCCGAACCGCGCGCGCTCGCTCGCGTAGACGAGATCGCACGCGAGGGTGAGCTCGCAGCCGCCGCCCAGGGCGAAGCCGTTCACCGCCGCGATCGTGACGACGGGCAGCGCCTCGAGCTGCGCGAACACCCGGTGACCCAGCGCCGCGAAGTCGCGCGCCTCCGCGGCGCCGAGGCGCGACATCGCCGCGATGTCCGCGCCGGCCACGAACGCCTTGTCGCCGGCGCCGGTGATCACGAGCGCGCGCACCGCCCGGTCGCGCCCGATCTGATCGATCGCGGCGGAGAGCTCCTCGAGCGTCTTCCGGTCCAGCGCGTTGAGCTGCTTCGGCCGGTTCACCGTGACCGTGGCGACCCCGTCCGCGACCTCGACGATCAGGTTCTCGAAAGGCACGGCGCCTCCTCAGGGATACGCGTAGAAGCCGCGGCCGGTCTTCCGACCGAGCCACCCCGCCGCGACGTAGTTCCGGAGCAGCGGCGCCGGCCGGTACTTGTCGTCGCCGAGCTCGCGGTGGAGCACCTCGGCGATGTAGAGGCAGGTGTCGAGCCCCACGAAGTCCGCGAGGGTGAGCGGCCCCATCGGGTGGTTCAGGCCGAGCTTCACCGCCGTGTCGATGTCCTCCGGCGACGCGAGCCCCTCCTGCAGCGCGAAGCAGGCCTCGTTCAGGAGCGGGATCAGGATCCGGTTCACGATGAAGCCGGGCGAGTCCTTCGAGGTGACGGTGGTCTTCCCGAACCGCTTCGCCAGGGCGACCACCGCATCGTAGGTGGCGTCGGAGGTCTGGAGGCCGCGGATGATCTCGACGAGCTGCATCACCGGCGGCGGGTTCATGAAGTGCATCCCCACGAACTGCCCCGGCCGCCGGGTCGCGGCGGCGAGCGCCGTGATCGAGATCGAGCTGGTGTTCGAGGCGAGGATCGCGTGCGCCGGCAGGAGCGCGTCGAGCTTGCGGAAGAGCTCGGTCTTCGCCGCCTGGTTCTCCAGGATCGCCTCGATGGCGAGGTCGGCGCCGGCGCAATCCTCGAGGCGCGTGGCCGGGCGGATCCGGCCGAGCACCGCGTCGCGCTCCGCCGCGCCGAGCTTCCCCTTCTCGACCAGCTTCGCGAGCGTCGCGCCGAGCCGCTCGAGCGCGCGCCGCGCCAGGTCGGCGGAGGCGTCCGCCAGGACCACCGTGATCCCCGCCTGCGCAGCGACCTGCGCGATCCCCGACCCCATCTGCCCCGCACCGATCACCGCCATCCGCTCGATGCCCATGCGCGCTCCCGTGTGGTGGTTCCGTGTCGTTTCGACCGCCGGTGTCGTCATGTAAGCGACGCGGCGTCCGGCTTGTCAACGCACGGCGCATGCCGGCGGGCGATCCACCTCCGCGCGACGCCTCATCCGGGGTGGGTCGCCGCGAGCGCGCGCTCGAGCCCGCGCACGGCGCGACTCGCGGCGGCGCGGCGCCGGGCGAGCTCGCGCTCGTCGATCCCGGGGTCCTCGCTCGCGAGCGTCCAGCGGCCGACCTCGAACGCCGCGCGGCACACGCGATAGAACGGCAGGACGCGGGGTGGCGCCCCGGGCGCGGCGGCTCGCACGGCGTCCGTGAGGGCTCGCGTCTCGTCCGGCGCGAGGTCGAACGCGAGCTCGCACCCGGCGACGTCCCAGAGCGCGTCCTGGCACCCCGGGAGCCCGTGATCGCAGTGGTGGTCCAGGGCGTCGGCCTTGAGGACCCGGCCGTCCGGCAGCACCAGCCACTCCCACGCGTCCACCTTCCCGTCCACCGCCACCGGCCGCGCGCGCGCCTCGACCTCGCGCACCATCCGCTCGGCGCCCGCGAGCCCCGCCCGCGCCTCCCCGCCGAGCGCGTCGCCCGCGTTCTGCCGCGCCATGTCGAGGAGCTCGGCCGGCGACGCGCCGTCGTCGGGGCCCGCCGGGAAGGCGGCGGCGACGAACGAGAGGTATCGCCGGAGGGTCCTCAGGAGCAGCGGGCGCGCCGGCCGGGCGTGCCCCGCGGGCCGCGCGTCGGCGAGCCACGGCGAGAAGAGGAACCCGTGCCGCAGCGCCACCGGCGCCGGCGCGAGCTCCGCCGCGGCGAGCGCCCGCGCCCGCGCCAGGGCGGCGGCGCCCGCGTCGCCGAGCCCGGCGAAGCGCGCGAGCCAGCGCCGTCCACCGGCGCGGATGAGGAGCTTCCGCCGCTCGCGCCAGCCCTGCGACGGCGGCCAGCCGCCGGGCGCGCCGGCCACGTGGCGCCGCCACGCGCCGGCGGAGACGTCCTCGGGCGGCTCCTCCGCGGGGCCGATCACGTCCTCCGCGAGGCGGCCCAGCGCGAGCGGATGATCGCCGAAGAAGAGCGCCTCGAACGGCACCACGTGCCGGCGCGCGCGCGCGTACCGCGTCCGCACGTCCGGCGTGGCCCGAGGGCCCGGCTCGCCGGCGTGGCTCGGGAACAGCTGGACGCGCTTGGGCGGGACGCCGAGCGCCTCGAGCGCGGCGAGGACCGCCGCGAAGGAGCTGCCGGAGAGCCCCGGCCCCTCGTCTGCGACCGCGACCGGCCGCTCGCGCCCGGCGGCGGCGACGACCGCGGCCAGGCGAGGGCCGAACGTCACCTCCCGGCGGAACGGGTGCCCGGTGGGCCGGACGGTGCCCGCGGGCGCGGGCCCCCCGGCGCCCGCCGCCACCATCGCCGCGAGCGCGGTCCCGATGGACCGGATCCCGAGGACGACGGGCTCCTGCCCCGCGAGCGCGCTCCCCGCGGCGGCCCAGCTCTCCGGGTACGCGCCGTACAGGACGAAGCCCTCCGGCCGGCGCAGCTCCACGCAGTCCGGGAAGGTTGCCCCCGCGAGCCGTTCGAGCCCGGCGAGGCGCGGGGCCGGCGCGCGCCCGCCGGCGCGCCAGCTCGTCCAGAGCGCCGCGGCGATCTCCGCGACCGCCGCGAGCGCGAGGTCGGACGCCGGGCCGGCGTCGTCGAACGGGGTGGCGCCGCGCTCCGCGTCCGCGATCCCCTGCGCCAGGCAGCCCGCCCGCACGAGCAGCCCGCCGAGGGCGCCGTGCCGCCCCGGCCCCGCCGGCGCCCCCGCGACGGCGGCCGCCTCCTCCCGGAGCGCGATCATCGCCGCCCGGGCCTCGACCCGCCGGCTCCGCTCTCCGAAGAAGCGCACGGCCGGGATCAGGAGCGCGTCGAGGCGGCGCGCGCCTTCTCTGGCTCGACCGCCTCCGGCTCGAGCGCGAGGTGACACCAGGCGATGGCGCCGAGCTCGTCCACGGTCGGGACCTCCCAGGTCGCGCCGGCGCGCGCCTTCACCCGCGCGGAGAACGTCACGAGCGCCTGGAGCTGCTCGGGGCTCGGGCTCACGGCCGGCCGGACGCGCTTCGCCTGCGCGAGCGCCTCGAGCGGCGCGGCCCCGCGCGCCACGAGCGTGCAGAGGGCGAGCAGCGGGCTCCGGCCGATGCCCCAGTGACAGTGGACGAGCACGCGCTCGCCGCCGTCGAGCCCCTCCGACGCGAAAGCCACGCCGAGCTCGATCCGCGCCTGCGAGATCGCGCAGGTGTCCTGGGTCGGGAGGTGCAGCAGGCGGATGCCCTGCGCCCGCAGGACCTCCTCGTCGTCGCAGGCCTCGGTCCGGACGTCGAGGACCCGGCGGATCCCGTGCACCCGGGCGAGCCGGCCCGCGGCCTCCATGGTGAAGTGCGCGCCCACCGCGAGCCCGGGCGCGATGAAGTGCAGATCGATCACGATCGGTACGTTGCGTCCGCGCGCGTGCCGCGGCACGCCACGCAATCCGGGCAGCGCCGCGTCCGACGGTCGGGCTCTCCCGGGACGCCGCGCCGGTCGCTCCCGGAGCGGCGTCCATGGCGCCACCCGCTTGCGTTGAGCGTCGCGAGGCACACGATGCCGTCGCCGGGCGTGGGCACACGACGAGCGAGCAGCGCAGGCGTGCCTGGAAGGCACGTCGAGCGTGTCGCCATCCGCTCAGGGCCCGAGGGGGAGGACGATCGTCCCGCTCTCCCCGATGGCGAGCGGGCGACGTCCCTGGAGCGTCCCGGCCGAGGTCGCGACGCGGTACTCGAGGGCGTAATCGCCGTCCGGGAGCTGGACGCGATGGCGGACCTGGGTGGCCGCGGCGGGGACGGACAGCTCGGCCCGGCGCACCACCTCGCCGCCCTGCCGCAGCTCGACCGCGACCGAGGTCGATCCGGGAACGCGCGACAGATCGTAGACGAGGACCACCTCGCGCGGCGCGGCCCGGAAGAGGAACAGGCCGATGCCGACGGCCCCCAGCACGGCGACCAGGCGGGCGAGCGCCTTCACTCCCGGGCCTTCCTCCGGCGGCGTCGCGTCCCCTTCTCCGGTGGGACGCGGCGTGGGCGCACGGTGGCCTCGACCCGCGGCTTCGGCCGCCCCTCCGCGCCCGACGGGACGAGCCTGATCTCCGCCTTCACCTCGATGGCGGTGGACGAGAGCGCCTTCCAGAACTCGCGGCGCAGCGACTCCGACTCGAGGAAGCGCCGGATCTCCTCGGAGAGGACGCGCAGGACCTCGTCCTTCGCGCTCGAGGCCTGCTGGCCGATGAAGCCGATGAGCTCCTTCGGCAGCTTCCAGTCGCGCGCGAGCTTCCGGGCGCCCTCCTCCGTCATGAAGAGCGCGCCGACCCCTGCGAGGAGGGCCTTCTTCACGGTGTCGGGGATCAGGCCGCGCCCGCCGCCGGGGGGCGGCGGGAGCTCCTCGGGCCCGCCCTCTGCCTCGAGCCTGGCCCCGACCGGCCCCGGCTCGAGCGGTGGGAGCTCCGCTTCCTCGTCCTCGAACGGCGGTCGCCCCTCCACGGCCGACTCCTCTCTATTCTAGAGGGGCGGGCCCTTGCCCGCCCCTCGCGCCCGAAGTGAATTCGGGCGCTTCACCCCACCCCACCGCCCCACTACGCGGGGCGGTCCCGAGAGCTCGTCGAACTTCTTCCCCGCCCACTCGACGCCAGAGGGGCGGGCCCTTGCCCGCCCCTCGCGCCCGAAGTGAATTCGGGCGCTCGAGCTCTCAGGCGCGCGGCTGCGCCCCGATGACGGGCAGGCGCGGCGCCTTCAGCACCTGGGCGCTCACCGCGCCGGCGACGTTCCGGGCCATGGCGATGAAGGCCTGCGCCTGCGGGCTGTCCGGCGCGCCCGCGACGACGGGGACGCCGCGATCGCCGCCCTCGCGGATCGCCAGGTCGATCGGCACCTCGCCGAGGAAGCGGATCCCCATCTTCTCGGCGGCCGCCCGGGCGCCCCCCTTGTCGAAGATCGGCGTCTCCTGACGGCAGTGCGGGCAGACGAACGAGGACATGTTCTCGACCAGGCCGAGCACCGGAATCGAGACCTTGTCGAACATGAGCTTGGCGCGGATCACGTCGGCGAGGGCGAGGTCCTGGGGCGTCGAGACGAGGACCACCCCGGCCGCCCGGACGTTCTGGGCGAGCGTGAGCGGCACGTCACCGGTGCCGGGCGGCAGG
Source organism: Anaeromyxobacter oryzisoli (assembly GCF_022690765.1). Taxonomy (GTDB): domain Bacteria; phylum Myxococcota; class Myxococcia; order Myxococcales; family Anaeromyxobacteraceae; genus Anaeromyxobacter; species Anaeromyxobacter oryzisoli. The sequence continues at coordinate 45,885 of NZ_JALCZA010000035.1, forward strand.
TCGAGGATCAGGTAGTCGAGCTCGCCCCAGCTCACGTCCCGGAGCAACTGGATCAGGGCGCCGGTGACCATCGGCCCGCGCCACACCAGCGCCTGGTCCGGGTCGATGAGGAAGCCGATGGACATGACCTTCACGCCGTGGGCCGTGAGCGGATCGAGCCGCTTGCCGTCGGAGGAGGTCGGGCGCTCGGTGAGCCCGGTGAGGATCGGGACCGAGGGGCCGTAGAGGTCGGCGTCCAGGATGCCGACCTTCGCCCCGAGCTTCGCGAGCGAGACGGCGAGGTTGATGGAGACCGTGCTCTTCCCGACCCCGCCCTTCCCTGCCCCCACCAGGACGATGTTCTTCACGCCCGGCGTGAGCTGCGCCTGCGCGACGCCCGGCGCCGAGCGCACCTGGGCGCCCCAGCCGATCTCGACGCGCTTGAACCCCGCGCCGCGGAGGGCGGCCTCCACGTCCTTCCCGATGGTCTCCCGGAGCGGGCAGGCAGGCGTGGTGAGCTCGACCTTGAGCTTCACCGCGTCGCCCTCGACGGCGAGGTTCTTCACCATCCCGAGGGAGACGATGTCCCGGTGCAGCTCGGGATCCATGACCTTCTTCAGCGCTTCGAGCGCGGCGGTGTTGTCGAGCGGCATGCCGGCCCTTTATAGCGGGGTCACCCGGCCTTCTCAACGGCGCGAGCGGCCGCACGGCGCGGGCGCTCGGCCTTCACTCCAGGGCATCGACCCGCCAGCCGCCGTCCTCGGCGACGAGGACCGCCTCGCGATCCGGCCCCACAGGGAGGACGGCGCGCCCCTCCGCGACGCGGAGCGGGGTCCCGGCCTCGAGCCGCGCCGCCGCGCGCCCGGCCGCCTCCCGCGCCGAGGGGCCGGCCCCGGCGTAGTCCGCGGCGAGGCGACCCGAGGTGTACGCCTGTCGCCACCGCGCCGAGAGCAGCGCGTGGGCCTCCGCCCAGCGCCCCGCCTCGACCGCGCCCACGAAGCGCGAGAGGACCGCTCGCGGGTCCTCCGAGGAGGCGCGCGGGAGCGGCTCGGGCGCCGCCGCGCCGCCGCCGGCGCAGGCGACGAGGACGGCCGTGGTCAGGAGACAAGCGGCGAGCGGGCTGCGCATGTCGGACCGCTTACCCGATCCGGCCGGGCGGCGCTACCTCATGCGCCACCCGCTGGCGTCGAGCGACGCGAGGGCTGGCGCCCGGGGCCTTCCTCCGCCCGATCTCACCCCGCCACGACCGCGCCCGCGGTCCCCGGCTGGACCCGCACCTCGCCCTCGGCGTCCTCACGCCCTTCGATCGAGATGTCCACGTCGAGGAAGCGACGGATGACGGCGGCGGTGGTCGTGAGGTGCTTCGTCACGCGACCCACGGTGTACCGCGTCGCCGGCACGACGCCGGGCGCCGGCGCGACCATCCCGGCGGCGAGGAGCGACGCGGGCAGCAGGAGCTGATCGCCGAGGTGCGGATCGACCGCGGCGCCACCGGCCAGATAGGCGCGGAACGCGTTCACCGCGACGTCCGCCGTCTCCTCCGGCGCGCGATCCGGCCCCCCCACCGCGCCGAACCCGGCGCGCGTGCGCTCGAAGGAGGCCACCACCAGCACGTGGCCACCGCGGGAGCCGCGCGCCGGGACGGGGACGCGCTCCGCCTCCGCGGAGATGCCCGCCTCGCGCAGGGACCGGATCGCCCGCTGCGCCTGACGCTCGGCGACGTCGTAGCCGAGCCCGGCGACCATCGAGACCACCTCGACCTCCTGCACCGTGCCGCGGTGCACCAGATCGAGCGGCGGCATCGAGTGCGCCGGCGCGATCCGGGCGGTCATCTCCCCGCCGCCCTCCGGGTAGAAGCCGGCGGCCTGGAGCGCGAGCTCGACGCGGAAGCCGAGCCGCGCCACGGCCGGCGCCCACACGAGCGCGAGGTAATGGAAGCTCGGCGCGTGATCCTGGTGCGTCCCGCCGCGGAGCGTCACGGTCGAGGGGGCGCCGGTCAGCGCGAGCGGCCAGCAGAGGGTCTGGAGCAGCAGCGGCGTGGAGCCCGCGGTGCCGATGTCGAGCGCCCACTCGCCCGCGCGCGCGCTCCGCCGCGGCCGGAAGTCGAGCCGGTCCGAGCCGACCTCGTCGCCCACGAGGGCGGCGTCCACGAGCCGGGCCGCGGCGCGCGCCGCCTCGCGGTGCTGCGGCCGGAGCCCGGGCTTGAGCCGCTTCGCCCTGACGTTCACGATGGAGAAGGGCTTCCGGGTGATCGCGGAGAGGGACAGCGCGGTCCGGAGCATCTGGCCGCCCCCCTCCCCCTCGCTGCCGTCGATGACGATCGGAAGGTCGGTGGGCACCGGGCCAATCTAGTGCGACGCGGGGGCGCCGTTAAGGGCGCGCGCGGGCCGGACGCCCCGCTCGCCCCGGCGGGGGCGTGCTCGTACTGCTCCGCACAACTCATGAGCCCGCTCGACTCGATGTGCTCCGCAGTACGTCGCGGGGAAGGCTCCAGACCTTGCAGAAGAGCGGCAAGGCCTGGGCCCTCCCCGCGGAGCCCTACCGGGGGAGGCGGAGCGCCGCCTCCCCCGAACCCCCACCCGCGTACCGCGCGTGCGGCTCCGGTTTCCAACTCCTGACGCGCGGTACTAGAAACGGGCGTGACCGCCGCCCTCGTGATCTTCACCCTGACGTACCTCGCCGTCGCGGCCGGGCGCTTCCCGCTGCTCTCGGTGGATCGGCCGGCGGCGGCGCTCCTCGGCGCCGTCCTGATGGTCGCCGCGGGCGTCCTCACGCCGGCGCAGGGCGCCGCCGCGGTGAACGGGGAGACCCTAGGCCTCCTCCTCGGGATGATGATCCTCACCGCGTACCTCGGGGAGGCGGGCTTCTTCCGGTGGGCGAGCTGGCGGGTGATCCACGCGGTGGGCACGCCGCGCTCCCTGCTCTGGGCGCTGGTGTTCACCGCGGGCGCGCTCTCCGCCCTGCTCGTGAACGACACGGTGTGCCTGATGATGACCCCGCTGGTGCTGCGGATCATCGACGACGCCGAGCTGCCGCCGATCCCGTACCTCCTCGCGGTCGCGTTCGGCTCGAACGCCGGCAGCGTCGCGACCCTCACCGGCAACCCCCAGAACATGATCGTCGGTACCCTGTCGGGGATCTCGTACGCGCGCTTCGCCGCGGCCCTGGCCCTCCCCGCCCTCGCCTCGCTCGTCCTCGTCGCCGCCGTCCTGCACGCGATCTTCCACCGGCACCTGCCTCGCCGCCGGCTCGCCGGCGCGCTCGCCGCGCCCCAGGTGGATCGGCCGCTCCTCGCCAAGGCCCTCGCCGCGCTCGGCGTCGCGGTGGCGGGGTTCCTCCTCGGCTTCGATCTCGCCTGGACGAGCCTCTTCGCCGGCGCGCTCTGCATGGCCATCGCCGGGCGGGCACCCCGGGAGGCGCTCCAGCGCGTGGACTGGCCGCTCCTCGTCTTCTTCGCGGGCCTGTTCGTCGTCATCGCCGGGATCGACCGCGCCGGCGTCGCGTCCAGGATGTACGACGGCGTCGCGCCCGCCCTGGGCGCCGGCGCCCCGCGGCAGGCGGTGGTGTTCGGCCTCTTCTCCGTCGCCGCGTCGCAGCTCGTCTCGAACGTCCCGTTCGTGATCCTCGCCGGGCGGTGGATCCCGCGGCTCGCGGACCCGACGCTCCTGTGGCTCGCCACCGCCCTCTCCGCGACCCTCGCCGGCAACCTCACCGTGATCGGCTCGGTGGCGAACATCATCGTCCTCGAGCTCGCCGGGTCGCGGGGGCGGATCGGGTTCTGGCGCTTCTTCCGGATCGGGGCCGCGGTCACCGCGGCGACCCTCGCCGCGGGCCTGGGCATCCTGCTCCTCGAGCGGCGGCTCGGGGTGTTCTAGTACCGCGCCAGGGGACGACGGCTCAGCGCCTCAGCGCCGCGGCCGCGGCGGGCCGCCGGGGAGCTTCGAGAGCGCCTCGATCGCCGCGCGCCGGACGCGCGCCGCGTAGTCGCTCCGGAGCGCCTCGAGCCGCGCCGCGGCCTCCTCGTGACGGATCCGCCCGAGCGCCCGCGCCGCGGCGGCGCGCACCTCGGGCCGATCGCTCGTGAGCTGCGCCGCGATCGCGTGGCCCGCGTCGGGCCCCGCGAGCTGGGCGAGGGCCTCGATCGCCTCGACGTGCCCCGCGCCGCCGGGCGCGCCGAGCAGCGCCACGAGCGCGTCGCGCCCCGCGGGC
>NZ_JALCZA010000036.1 GCF_022690765.1 Anaeromyxobacter oryzisoli
CGTCGCCCGCGCCGCCGCGGCCGCCCTCGCCGGGCGCCCCACCGTCGCGGCCCAGAACGCCCTCGCCCGCGCGCTCGAGCACCCCGAGGCGTCGGTCCGGCGGGTCGCCGCGACCGCGCTCGCCCGGCTCGCCGGCGAGCCCGTCGAGACCGAGGGCTCCCCCTCCGCGCGCCGCGCCGCCTCCCGCCGGATCGCCGCGAAGCTCGCCGCGATGGACGGCGCCACGCTCCGGGAGGCCGTCATCGTCGGGGCGGGGGCTGGGCTCCGGCGCCGGGCTGCGGGGCGCGGTGAAGGCCCCGGGCATCGCACGAACGTGGCCGCGAACGCGAATGCGAGCGCGACCGCGAGCGTTGTAGCGACCTCGACCGTGCCCCCTCCTCCATTCACCCCGAGCGTGGCGCCGCGAAACGGCGCGGAGTCGGAGCGTGCATCGACCGCGATCGCAGCCCCGAAGGCGAACGTGAAGCCGAATGCGACGGCTCACGCGACCGAGGACGGCAGCGGACCGCTCGCCCCGAGCGTGGCGCACCGCGGCGGGCATCCGCATCCAGGGCGCGAGCTGGACGGCAGCGCACCGTTCGCCCTGAGCGTAGCGCCGCGAAGCGGCGCGGAGTCGAAGGGCGCACCGCCGAAGGTCGCGCGCCGCGAGGCCGCCTCCGCGCTGCCGGCCTCGATCGCCCGGGCGGCCCGGGTCGCCATCGCCGAGCTCGCCTCGCCTGCTCCCCTCGCGAGCCGCGCCGCGGCGGCGGACGAGCCCCCCGCGCCGGACCTCGAGGCGACCGTCGTCGGCGAGCTCCGCTGCGCGCTCCGCGGCTGCACGCCGGAGGCGCTCGCCGCCACCCTCGGCGTCCCGCCGCCGCGGATCGAGGCGACCCTCGCCGCGCTCGAGTCGAAGCGCACCGTCGCGAAGCGCGGCACCCGCTGGTTCATGGCCTGAGAGGATTCCAGAGGATTCGATGGAGAACGTCCGGTACACCGCGAAGCGCCTCGCCGAGATCGTCGGCGCGACGGAGAAGCAGGTCGTCGCCACCCTCGGCCGGAAGGACGGGCTCGGGCTGGGGGACCTCGCGGTCCTGCGCGAGAAGCTCGAGAAGTTCCCCGAGCCGTTCCCGCACCGCATCCAGCTCTTCCTGAACTTCAAGGGCGGCACCGGGAAGACGAGCATCTCGTCGTCGTACGCCTACCGGCTCGCCGAGCGCGGCTACCGCGTCCTGATGATCGACCTCGACAGCCAGGGGCACGCCACCAAGTGCCTCGGCGAGGAGGGCTCGTCCTTCACGCGGACCCTGCACGACGTGCTCATCCGCCGCGTCCCCATCGACGAGGTGACGGTGAAGACGGGGATGCCGAACCTCGCCCTCGTCCCGGCGAACCTCGCGATGAGCACCATCGACCTCGCGCTCATGCCGCTCGCGGGCCGGGAGTTCCGGCTCCGCAACGCGCTCGAGCCGGTGCGGGCGAAGTACGACTTCGTGGTGCTCGACGCGCCGCCGTCGTTCGGGCTGCTGAACCTGAACGCGCTCATGGCGGCGACCGACCTCGTGATCCCGGTGCTCGCCGACTTCCTCTCCTACGACGGGCTGCGGCTCCTCTTCGAGACCATCCAGGGGCTCGAGCAGGACCTGTCGCACCAGCTCGAGAACATCTTCATCGTGGTGAACGCGTACAACCAGACGTACAAGATCGCCCGCGAGGCGCTCGACGCCCTGAAGGCGCACTACGCGGAGTACCTCCTCGACTCCGTGGTCCGGCAGTGCACCAAGTTCGCCCAGGCGTCGAGCGAGGGCTGCCCCATCTTCGGGTACGACTGGGAGTCGAAGGGGGCGAACGACATCGAGGCGGTCCAGCTCGAGATCCTCGAACGGGTCCGCGCCGCCGCGCAGGCGGCCGACGCCGCTGGAGCCTAGGCGATGCGCAAGGCCTTCGACGCGAACATCCCGAAGCTCCGCCCCAGGTTGAAGTCCGCAGGGGCGATCAGGCCTCAGGCCTCGGACGACGAGGCGAGGCCTCCAGCGTCGGGCTTCGAGCCTCGGGCGGCGTCGCCGGCTGCGGTCGAGGCGGACGTCGCCGGCGCGGTCCCGACCGCGAGGGAAGCCGCGCCTCGGGCCCTCGGCGAGAGCAGGCCTCGGGCGTCAGACCTCGGGACTGACGGCGCGGTGCCGGCTGCGCGCGAGACCGACGGCGCGGCCGCGGTTTCGACCGCGGGGGGAGTCAGGCCTCAGGCTTCACGCCTCGGACCTCGCGTCGCTGTGACGGCGGCGGTCGAGACGGCGCTCGCTGCGGCGCGCTCGCACACGCCCCCGACCGCGACCTCGGACGCGATCTCGGAAGCGACCGCACCCGCGTCGGAGACCCCGATCTCTCACGCGACGCCATCCCCCGGCTCGGCCCCGTCCGCCAGCGTGCCTCTCCCCGCGGCCAGGAGCCTGACGCCCGAGGTCTCTTCCCCAGACCTCGGGCCCGAGGCCTCGCCTCCCGACGACGTCGTCGCCCGCCGCGACCGCCTCGACCGGATCAAACGCCGCGTCGCCGACGCCGCGCGCCCCGCCGCCCGGATCGAGCCGGTCCCCGCCGATCCGGCGCAGGCCGCCGAGAGCGTCCTGGGCCTCGTCCGCGACCTCGAGGGCGAGCTCGCCCGGTCCCGCGAGCGCGAGGAGGCGCTCCGCGCCGACCTGGACGGCGCGCGGCAGGAGCTCGCGCGGGCCGCCGGCGAGGCGCGCGGCGTCTCGGAGCGGCTCGCCGCCGTCGAGAAGGAGCTGGAGGAGAAGCGCGGCGTCCTCGGCGAGCTGCTCGTCGAGCTCGAGGCGCTCGAGGACGAGCGCGACGGCGCCGTGCGCCGGGCGCAGTCGCTCGCGGCGCTCGACGAGGAGCGCGCGCGGCTGCTCGACGAGGTGTCCCGCCGCGCGGACGAGGAGGCGAAGCAGCGCGCCGAGCGCGAGGCGGAGGTCGAGCGGCTCGGCGAGGAGCTCCGCGCCGGCGCCGCCGACGGCGCGCGCCTCCGGACCGCGGTGGGCGAGCTCGCGCGCGAGCGCGATCAGCTCGCGGGCGAGGTGGACCACCTCCGCGCCGAGCGCGACGAGCTCGCGAGCGCGAAGCGCGCCCTCGAGCAGGTCCACGCCGCCCTCACGCAGGCGCGCGCCCGGCTCGGGTGAACCGCCTCCTCGGCCCCCGTCTCGTTCGCCCTGAGTTAGCGCCGCCCCCCCGTTCGCCCTGAGCGCCGCGCCAGGCGCGGCGCGGAGTCGAAGGGCGCGGAGTCGAAGGGCGCGGAGTCGAAGGGCGCGAAATCGAAGGGCGCCGAGTCGAAGATCGCGGAGTCCGCGCGTGCAGGCTCGAGGTGCGACACGCGCACACTCGGACCGTGCCCGCTCGCTGGTCAAAGGGGTGATGAGAGCCCGCGATCGCCCGCGGGATTCCCGTGTGCGACCACAAGCCGCGTGGGTGCCGAATCCTCCCTCGTGGCGCCCCGACTAGAATGCAGCCGGTCGGTGGCCGCGCGTCGAGGGGCGCCGGAGCCGCTCGGTGGGGAGGAGCACGATGGCCTGCAGCCGTGTCGTGGCGTGCCCGCTTTTCAAGCAGTTCTCGCTGAAGTCCTCGCTCAAGGTCTGGCAGTCCTACTACTGCGAGGGCGACTTCACGAGATGCGAGAGATACAAGCTGTCTTCCGGCGCGTGCACGGTTCCCCCGAACCTGCTCCCGAACGGCAAGATGCTCGACGTCCCGATCGATCGCCTGGGGCCGCTCGAGCTGAAGTGACGCGCTGAAACATCGATTTCGAGGGGGAGGGAGGCGGGGCGTCCGGGAGGGCGCCCCGCCATTTTCGTGCTCAGCGAGCGGGGGTCGCCGTCAGACCTTCTGCGCCGCGGCCCGCTCGATCGGCGTCACGTTGGCGCGCTCGCGCATGTGCTCGAGGGCGTCGTACGAGGCGTGCTTGTAGGCCTCGCCGAGGGTCGGGTAGTTGAACACCGCCTCGACGAAGTAGTTGAGGTCGCCGCCGTGGCTCATCACCGCCTGGCCGAGGTGGATGAGCTCGGAGGCGTGCGGTCCGATGCAGTGGACGCCGAGGAGCTTCCCGCCCTCCGTGTCGGCGATGAGCTTGAGGAAGCCCACCGCCTCGCCGACCAGGTTGGCGCGGGCGTTCCCGGTCAGGCTCGCCCTGCCGACCACGTACGCCTGCCCGCGCGCGCGGAGCGCCTCCTCGGTGTCGCCGACGCCCGAGATCTCCGGGATCGTGTAGATGCCCACCGGGAGGAGCGAGGAGAGCTTCTGCGTGCGGGCGCCGCCGCAGGCGTGGTTCATCGCGACCCGCCCCTGCTCCATCGAGGTCGAGGCGAGGCCGGGGAAGCCCACCAGGTCGCCCGCCGCGTACACGTGCGGCACCGCGGTCTGGTAGAACGCGTTCACCTCGAGCAGCCCCTTGTCGTTCGCCTGGAGCCCGGCGGCGCCGAGGTTCAGCGACTCGACGTTGCCCACCCGGCCCGCCGCGACCAGGACCTTCTCGGCCACGAGGCGCGAGCGGTCGGCGAGCGTCACGAGGACGTCCCGGTCGCTCGCCTCGAGCTTCACCGCCCGCGTCCGCTGGTACAGGTCGATGCCGGCCTCGACGAAGAGATCCTGCATCGCGAGCGACACCTCGGCGTCGAGCCAGGGCAGGAGGCGCTCCTTCGAGTCGATGATCGACACGTTCACGCCGAGCGCCGCGAAGATCGACGCGTACTCGCAGCCCGCCACCCCGCCGCCGAGGACCGCCAGCGAGCGCGGGACCCGGTCGAGCATCAGGATCGAGTCGGAGTCGTAGATCCGGGCGTTGTCGATCGCGTACTGCGGCGGGTGGAAGGGGCGGGTGCCGGTGGCGAGGAGGACCACGTCGGCGTGGAGGTCCTGCTCGCCGCCGTCGGGCACCGACACCCGGATGGTGTGCGGATCCACGAAGCTGGCCACCCCGCGGAACATCTCGACGCCGGCCCGGTTGAGGGCGTCCCGGATGCGCGAGTGCTCGCGCGCGGTGACCAGGCCGCGGCGGCCCATCAGCTCGGGGACCGTGACGGTGCCGGAGACGGTGAACTCGATCCCGTGCACGTCGCGGGCGCGGGCCTGCTTGATCGCGAGGGCGGTCTCGCGGAGGGCCTTCGAGGGGATCGTGCCGGTGTTCGCGCACGCGCCGCCGGGGACCGCCTCCTTCTCGACCAGGGCGACCTTCTTCCCGAGGAAGGCCGCCTGGATCGCGCCGTTCTCGCCGGCGGGGCCGCTGCCGATGACCACCACGTCGTAGGAGAGCATGCAGGCGGCCATATAATGCGCGCCGGCCCGGAGTTCGATATTCTCTACGGCTCCGTGCGCAACACCCCGAAGAATCCCGCCCTTTCGCAGGTCCAGAAGAACCTCTCGGTCGAGATCGACGAGCGCAGGAGGGCTCTCGCGGCCCGCGGCGTCCGCCTGTTCGACTTCGGCATCGGCGATCCCAAGGAGCCGACGCCCGCGTTCATCCGGGAGGCGCTCCGGGCCGCCGTCCCCGAGGTCTCGCAGTACCCGAGCGCCTTCGGGACCGCGCCGCTCCGGCGGAGCATCGCCGGCTACCTCCGGCGCCGGTTCGGCGTGACCGTCGATCCCGAGTCCCAGGTGCTCGCCTGCGCGGGCGCCAAGGAGGCGATCTTCCACCTCCCGCTCGCGTTCGCCGGCGACCCGTCCCGCCGCAAGATCGTGATGCCGGATCCCGGCTACCCCACCTACGAGGTGGGCGCGCGCTTCGCCGGGCTCGAGCCCGTGAAGGTGCCGCTCACCGCCGCCCGTCGGTTCCTCCTCGAGCCCGAGGACGTGGGCGAGGAGACGCTCCGGCAGACCCTGATCTTCTGGATCAGCTACCCGCACAACCCGACCGGCGCGGTGGCGCCCCGCGACTACCTCGCCCGCGTCGGCGAGGCGGCGCTCCGGTACGGGTTCGTGGTGGCCTCGGACGAGTGCTACGCGGACATCTACTACGGCGAGCGCCCCGCCTCGATGCTCGAGGTCCAGCTCGAGAACGTGCTCGCGGTCCACTCCTGCTCGAAGCGGAGCGGGATGACCGGCTATCGCAGCGGTTTCCTCGCCGGCGACCCGGATCTCGTGAAGGTCCTCCGGGGCGTGCGGAGCCACCCGGGGGTCTCCTCGCCGGCCTTCGTCTCGGCCGCCGCGACGGCGGCCTGGGGCGACGACGCGCACCCGGCGGAGCGCCGCGAGATCTTCCGGCGCAAGCGCGACCGGTTCCTCCGCTTCTTCGCGGAGCGCGGGCTCGTCGCCGACGCCTCGGAGGCGACGCTCTACCTCTGGGTCCGCGTCCCTGCGGGGGAGACGTCGGCGAGTTATGCCCTGCGGCTCCTCGAGGGCGGGATCGTGGTGGCGCCGGGGACCGCGTTCGGGGCGGGTGAAGGTTACATACGCGTCGCGCTGGTGCCGACGCTCGAGGAATGTGAAGAGGCCATCACGGCCTGGAAGAGGATCGACGGATGAGCGACTGGAACGACGTGGAACGGCTGGTCTCGGCGGCGTTCGCCGACCGGGCCCGGCTGTCGGACCCGCAGACCAAGGCGGCGGTGCTGAAGGCGCTGGACGGCCTCGACCGCGGCACGCTGCGGGTGGCCGAGAAGCGCGACGGTGAGTGGAAGGTCAACGCCTGGCTGATGCAGGCGGTGAACCTGTTCTTCGCGATCTCGCCGATGCAGACGACGCGCCACGGCGCCTTCGAGGCCCGTGACAAGATCCCGCTCAAGAAGGACCTCGAGCAGGCCGGCGTCCGGGTGGTGCCCGGCGGCGTGGCCCGCTACGGCTCGCACCTCGAGCCCGGCGCGGTGCTCATGCCCGGCTTCGTGAACATCGGCGCCCGCGTCGGCGCGAACTCGATGGTGGACACGTGGGCGACCGTCGGCTCCTGCGCCCAGGTCGGCGCGAACGTCCACCTCGCCGGCGGCGTCGGGATCGGCGGCGTGCTCGAGCCCCCCGGAGCCCGGCCGAACATCATCGAGGACGGCTGCTTCATCGGGAGCCGCTGCATCATCGTGGAGGGCGCGCTCATCGAGGAGGAGTCCGTCCTCGGCGCGAACGTCGTGATCACCCGCACGACGCCCATCATCGACGTCACCGGCCCGAAGGAGGTCGTCTACAAGGGCCACGTCCCGGCGCGCTCGGTGGTGATCCCCGGCACGCGCCCGAAGCAGTTCCCCGCGGGCACCTTCCAGCTCCCGTGCGCCCTGATCATCGGGAAGCGGAACGCCTCGACCGACAAGAAGGTGTCGCTCAACCAGGCGCTGCGCGACTTCGAGGTGCAGGTCTGATCAGGACCGACGCGCCGAGCCCTCCGGCTCGGCTCGGGGCACAAGGGTAACGAATGGATCTCGCCGAATCCCTCGCCCGGCGCGTCGAGGCGCTCTGCGCGACGCCCTCGCCCATCGGGCAGGAGCGCGCCCTGTGCGACCAGGTCGAGGCCTGGGCGCGGGCGCGCTCCCCGCTCGTGCGCCGGGTGAAGGATTCGGTCGTCGTGCAGGTGGACGGTCCGGCGGCGCCGGGGCGGCCGCGGCTCGCGCTCTGCGGCCACCTCGACACCGTGCCGATCCACGAGGCCGACCGCGGGCGGCCGCCGCGCCGCGAGGGCGGCCGGCTCGTGGCGCCCGGCAGCTCGGACATGAAGAGCGGCCTCGCGGTGATGATGGAGCTCGCCGAGCGGCTCCCCCGGACGGCGCGCTTCGCGGACCTCCTGCTGGTCTTCTACGCCCGGGAGGAGGGCCCGTTCCTCGAGAACGAGCTCGGCGACGTGCTCCGCGAGGCGGACGAGCTCCGCGGCGTGGACCTCGCGCTCTGCCTCGAGCCGACCGACAACGTGCTCCAGCTCGGCTGCGTAGGCTCGATCCACGGGACCTTCACCTTCGAGGGGAAGAGCGCCCACTCCGCCCGGCCCTGGCAGGGGCGGAACGCGGTGCACGCCGCCGGCGCCCTCCTCGCCGAGCTCGAGGGGCGCCCGCCGCGCGAGGCGGTGAGCGGCGGGCTCGTGTTCCGCGAGGTCGCGAGCGTGACCCGGATCGAGGGCGGCCGGGCCCGGAACGTGGTGCCGGATCGCTGCACGCTCAACGTGAACTTCCGCTTCGCGCCCGACAAGGCGCTCGACGCCGCCGCCGCGGAGCTCGTCGCCCTCGGCGCGCGGTTCGGGGCGAAGGTCGAGCTGACGGACCTCTCGCCCGCGTGCCCCGCCTACGCGGACCACCCGCTCGTGCGGCGCCTGCTCGATCGCACCGGGATCGCCGCCCAGCCCAAGCAGGCCTGGACCGACGTGGCCCGCCTCGCCCAGGCCGGGATCCCCGCCGCGAACCTCGGCCCCGGCGCGAACGCCCAGGCCCACCAGCAGGGCGAGTGGGTCGAGCTCGCCGCCCTCGACGCCGGCTACCGGATCCTCGAGCGGTTCCTTGGCCCCGACCGAGAGTAGTGCGGGGAAGGAGAACGAAGGGACTGCACAACGGTGGGTCGGATCGGGGTCAGGCGCGGAGTGGCGAGGCAAGACTTCGCCGACGAGACGCGATGAGCGCCGGGAAGAGTGCACAACGAGAGCCCGAACGCCGTCCACGGCGCACGAACGCTGGTGTGGCGACGTGCGCCATCCCGCGGCGGCTCATCGGGAGAGTCGGCGGAGCCTGCGTGGACTGGTGGCGCGATGGAACTATCCGCATGCCTCGCCGCATAGTGCGGCGTGCTGGACGCGCATGAGCCACGTGCCGGGGGGAAAGAGGATGTCGCGCGCGCCCGCCCTCCACGACTCGAGCGCCTTTCGGTAGGCCCATCCGAACTCCTCGAGCCGCTGGAGCGCCTCGATCCGCTTCCACCTGCTCCTGCACGCGACGCGAGGATTGAGCCCCCGCCGCGGCTCGCCGGGGGCGGGGCGCGCGTAGGGCTTCTGGGCGAGGACGCGGGCTGCGCCGAGGAAGGAGCGGCCTTCACCCGCGAGCTCCGCCGCGGCGCGGTCCTCGGCATCGCGGAGCGCCTTCCCGAGCCGCTCGGCGAAGGCGGCGTCCCACTCGAACCCCGGGGGCCTGTGGAGCTGGAGGCTCACCGAGGCCGGCATCCGGCCCATCTTGCGGAAGAACCCCGCGGGCTTCTTCGCGACGATGGGCTCTCCGCCGACCAGGGCCGGGTCGGACCAAAGCCCCGGCCACTCCCGGCCGCGCCGGACGAGGCCGGCGGCGACGGGATTCGCGAGGACGTGGACCATCTTCTCCATCACCGTGTCGTCGGTCTCGAGCCGGACCGCGCTGTAGCTGTCTCGCTCCCAGAAGCCGTCCCACCGGCCAAGGGAGCAGTTCATCGCCCGGGCGACCAGGCCGTCGAGGTAGCGGTGGAACTCGGGGAGCCGGGCGTGCGGGTCGGTCACGACCAGATGGAAGTGAGTCGAGAGCACGCAGAACGCGTGCACCTGGATCTCGTACCGGTTCGCGGCGATGGCGAGGACGTACCGGAAGATGTCGTCGGTATTCCTCGATGGACGGAGGAAGAAGCGGCGTTCCGAGCAACGGCGCGTGACGAGATAGGTGGTGCCCTCGAAAAGTTGCCTGGGCGCGGTCATGCCGGAGGCCCAGGGCAACCGGCGTGCCGAGGAGGGATCGCCTGAACTGCGGGACTTTGGGCAGCGGCGGCCGTCCGCGCGGCGGACGGATGGTCCGGGAAAACTTCTCTCGGTCGGGGTGGGCGGGCGGTCCGGCGCGCGCCCCTGGGGGCCGCGGCGCGGCCGGACCCGCCCGGCTTCGGCGTGCCGATCGCGGCGCCCCGGCGGGAACGATCCTTGCTGCGGCTCGTCCGCATGCCGTTCGCCTCGGACACCTCCCCGCTGCCGCACCTCGATCTCCCTCGCGAACGGCTCGTCGCCGACGGGCCGCGCGCCCTCTCCGACGCCGAGCTCGTGGCGCTCGTCCTCGGCACGGGGACGAGCAAGCTCTCCGCCCGGGCCGCCGCGCTGGGGCTCCTCGAGGCGGTGCCGATCGGCGAGCTGGCCTGGGCGGCGCCGGACGTGATCGCCGCCTGCCCCGGGATCGGCCTCGCCCGGGCGGCCGCCCTCGCCGCGGCGTTCGAGCTGGGCCGGCGCGGGGCGTGGTCGCCGCCCCGGCGCGGGGAGCGGTGCCTCGACCCGGGGCGCGTCTTCGAGCTGATGCGCCACGCGGCGCACGCGGAGCGGGAGGCGTTCCACGTCATCCTCCTCGACGTCCGCGGGCGCCTGCTCCGGGCGGTGCAGGTCGCGGAGGGCTCGCTCACCCAGTGCCCCGTCTCGCCGCGCGACGCGCTCCGACCCGCGGTCCGGGACGGCGCGCACGGGCTCGTCTTCGTGCACAACCACCCGAGCGGCGACCCGAGCCCCTCGCCCGACGACGTGGACCTCACCGAGCGGCTCCGGGCCGCCGCCGAGCTGGTCGGCGTCCTCGCCCGCGACCACGTGATCGTCGCGGCCGGCGGGTACTACTCGTTCGTGGAGGCGGGGCGGTGGAGGCGGTAGGCGAGCCGGCGGGGCGCGGCCGCGGCGACCCTCGGCGGACACACCGAGGGAGCGACCGGGTCCCGGCGCGGCTACGCCGCCGCCTTCCCGCACTCCTGGCAGAACGGTGCGTGAACGTGCATCGGACCGCCGCAGGACGGGCACGCCCGGAACTGGTCCATGCCGCAGAACGGGCAGGCGCGCGCCCCCGCCGGCAGGCGCCGGCCGCAGTCCTGGCAGAGCGCCCTCGCGATCCGCCTCTCGAGCAGCCTCTTCCGGGAGAAGAGCTTCAGCTGGACGAGGGCGACGAGGAGGAGCCCGGTGACGACCGCGGCGGCGATGACCGCGTAGTGCCAGAGCGCGACGAGCTGGAGCCGCTCGAGGAGCTGGATCAGCGCCCGGAGGAGCCGCTTCGGGAGGACGTCGTACACGGCGTCGGCGATCCGCAGGAGCACGGGGATCGCGGCGACGACGAGCAGGTGCGAGGCGACGAGCGTCTGTACGCCGCGGCCCCGGCGGAGGCTCGCCGCGCTCCACGCGTAGAACACCCCCAGGAGCGGGAGCAGGAACAGGAGCTGCATCCCGAGGACCTTCAGCGGGTGCCAGAACTCGAGCCGCCGGAGGTCCGCCTCCAGCCGGTCGCGGTCCGCGTCGCGGGTGGCCGCGAGCGCCGCCCAGACCGCCGCGACCGGTCTCGCCGCCTGGAGCTCCGCGTCCGTGGCGGCGAGCTTCGCGGTCAGCGCCTCGACGCTCGCCGTCCGGGCGAGGACGTCCTGCTCGATCGCGGCGACGCCGGAAGGGGCTCCTGCCTTGCCCGCCACGGTCCGGAGCAGCGCCGTGTCGTAGCTCCCCTTCACGCGGGAGAGCGCCTCCCGCGCCTCGCCGAGCTCGCGCGCGATCGCCGCGCGATGCCCGAGCGTCCGGGTCAGCGCCTCGTCGCGTGACGCGGCGTCCACCGCCGCGAGGAAGGGCGCGCAGACCGGATGCGGCGCGGGGCGGCGCTCGTCCTGGAAGATGAAGCCGCGGCGGGATTCGACGGCATCCGCGAGCCGCTCGAGCCGGGTCGTCGCGTTCCAGTCGCGGGCGATCACCGCCGTCCGGCAGAGATACGGCACGCGGTCTTCGGGCGCGGCGAGCTGGCGGGTGTGCTGGTCGAGCCCCTCGAAGATCGCGCCGAGGACGAACGCGTCGAGGAGCAGGACGATCGCGAGCGCCAGCTTCCCGAGCGGCTCGCCCTCGCCTGCGTGCGTCAGGTGTCCGGCGAGCCCGGCGACCCGGGCCACGAGCCTCTTCCACATGTGCGCCTCCCCCGCTCCCCGCTCGCGGCGGACGCGGCCGGCCTCATCCTACCGTGAAACGCCGAGGGCGAGGCTCGGCCGCGTGGCGCGGCGGGCCGCTCCTGGTTAGGCCTGGGGCCTCTCTTCGGAACGGAGGACGTCGTGATCACGGAGACGATCCGGTCGGTGCTGGAGCACGAGGGGCCGGCGGCATGGGTGACGCAGGGGCCCGAGGGCCCGCACCTCGTCGCGACCTGGAACAGCTACATCCAGATCCTCGACGACCACACCCTCGCGTTTCCGGCGGGCGGCTACCGCAAGACCGAGCAGAACCTCGCGAATGGAAGCGGCGCGCAGATGATCATCGGCGCGAAGGCGCCGGCCGGGATCGGGTTCCTCCTCACCGGCCGCGCCGCCCTCGAGGTGGACACCCCGGTGCACGCCCAGCTCCGGAGCAGGTTCCCCTGGTGCCGCGCCGCGGTGGTCTTCCGCGTGACACAGGTCGAGAAGGTGCTGGGATAGGGGTCCGCGCGCCGGTCACGCCTCCGGCCCGTCACCGCGGCCTCGCTCGATCGCCCGCCCGTGTCCGGCGGGGCGACCGTCGAGCAGCTACGGGTGCGGGTGGCCCTCGCCCATCGCCTCGAGGGCGATCACCGCGTGCGAGAACGCGGCGCCCGCTCGCATCTCGGCGGCGACCCAGATCGCCTCCATGATCTCGGCCTCGCTCGCGCCCTCGCGCAGCGCGGCGAGGGTGTGGCCGCGGATGCAGTACGGGCACTGCGTCGTGTGGGCGACCGCGACCGCGACGAGCTGCTTCGTCTTCCGGGGCAGCGCGCCGTCGGCGAACGCGGCCTTGCTGAACTCGCGGAAGGCCTTGTCGATCTCGGGCGCGAGCGCGCGCCTGCGCTGCGAGAGCTCGGGAGTGGAAGCGGGGTAGACCGGACCAGGCATGTTCCCTCCGGCATGGCGAGGTAGGAGGCGACTCGCGGCTCGGGGATTGCCCTGGGGCGTCCTACCCTCACGCGCCCGTCCCTCTGGCGACGTCCCCCGAGATCCCGGGGGAACGCGGCG
The DNA here is from genome assembly GCF_022690765.1 of Anaeromyxobacter oryzisoli. Taxonomy (GTDB): domain Bacteria; phylum Myxococcota; class Myxococcia; order Myxococcales; family Anaeromyxobacteraceae; genus Anaeromyxobacter; species Anaeromyxobacter oryzisoli. The sequence continues at coordinate 12,826 of NZ_JALCZA010000036.1, forward strand.
CGCCGCCGGCTCCGGGGCGGTGCGTCGGCCCGGCCCCCGGCATGGGGAGCACCACGGTGAAGGTGGTCCCGCCCTCGCCGGAGGCCACCTCGATGGTCCCGCCGTGCGCCTCCACCAGGGACCGGGCGATGTGCAGCCCGAGGCCGAGGCCGCTCTGGTCCGCGGCGCTCGCGTCGCCCCGCCGGAACGGATCGAAGATGTGGGGGAGCACGTCGTCCGGGATCGGCGGGCCCTCGTTGTGCACCGTGATCCGGACCGCGCCGGCGCCGCCGGCCACCCGCAGCTCGACCGGCCGGCCGGGCGCGCCGTGGTGGAAGGCGTTGGCGAGGAGGTTCGAGACCACCTGCTCGAGCCGGACCGGGTCCCACTCGCCGGTCACGTCCCCCTCGACCTCGCAGAACAGGAGCGTCCCCGGCCGCGCCGCCTGGAGCTCCTGCGCCACGCGCCGGCAGAGGGCGCCGAGGTCCACCGGCTCGGGCGAGACCGGCAGGTGCCCCTCGATCCGGACGCGGGTGAAGTCGAGCAGGTCGCGCACGAGCCGCGACATGCGCCCGGCGCTCGAGACGATCCGCTGGGCGAGGGGGACGCGGCTCGAGGGCAGGTCGGGGGCGCGGGCGAGCAGCGCGGCCGAGCCGGCGATGGCGCTGAGCGGGGTGCGGAGGTCGTGGCCGACGATGGCGAGGAGCTGCTGCTGCAGCTCGGCGGCGCGGGCGTGCTCCCGCTCGCGCCGCTCCCGCTCCCTGAGGTGGCTCCGCACCGCGAACGCGGCGACCGCCACCAGGAGGAGGACCGACACCCCCGTGGCGATCAGCACCCGCGCCGCCAGCTCCGCGCGCTGCTCGGCGCTCCGCTCGCGCCGCGCGATCTCGGCGGACTCCGTGGCCCGCAGCGCCGTCAGCGCGGCCTCCGCCTCCCGGCGCGCGCCCGCCGCCGGGGGCTCCGCGGGCGCGACCGCGGCGGCGAAGGTGCGGAGCGACGCCTCCACGCGCGCGACGCCCGTCTCGTCCGCGACCGCGCGGACGGCCGCGGCGCGCAGCTCGCCGGCCACGTGCGCGAGCGCGCCGTCCGCGTCGGCGCAGCGCGCGGAGTCTCCGGCGTCGCGGCACGCCGCGTCGGCCTGGAGGAGCAGGGCGTGCGCGCGCTCCAGCGCCGTGACGGTCCGCCAGCCGTCCACGACGACGGCCGCCTCCCACCGCGCCCCCGCGAGCGCGTGGAACGAGAGCACGCCGCCCGCCACCGTCGCGAGGGCGACGGCGACGAGCACGAGCGCGATGCGCGGCGGGACCAGCTTCAAGGAACCCTCGGTGCGGGCGGTCGCGAAGGGGAGCCGCGACTTCGAACGAACCCGCGATCCCTGCCGGGCATTCCGGCGTGAGCTCGCCTGGCCTGCCTCCCGGCGTGGCTCCCGGCGCGCCTCGCGGTCGGGATCCGGGCGACGTCGGCGGTGAACGGCGGCGGCGGTGCGCCGGTGTGCGCGTGCGGATCAGCCCTGGATCGCCGGGCGCGACGCCGGCGGCCAGGAGATCGCGAGCAGGAAGAGCCCGGCCACGCCGATCGCGACGCCGGCGCCCACGAGCACCGCGGCGCCGCTCGCCGGCGCCTCGAGCGACGGGACCACGAGCAGGAACCGCTCCGCCCACAGGCCGGCCAGGATCGCGCCGGCGCCGGCGGCGAGCGTCCCGCGGCGCCGCTTCAGCCGCTCGGAGAAGAGCAGCCAGAACGGCCAGGCGAACACCGCGACGAGGACCGCGCCGGAGGCGGGTCGGTACGGACCGCGCCAGCGCCGGAGCAGCGCGGCCGACTCCTCCGGCACGTTGCCGTACCAGGTCGGGAGGAAGAGCGCCCAGAGCAGGTAGCTCCACACCACGATGCACGCGAACAGGAGCTTCCCGACGTCGTGCCGCAGGTCCGGGCCGCCCCGGTCCTGGAGCGCCGCCACCAGCGCGACCCAGGCCAGGCCGGAGAGGAGCGCGCCGAAGAAGTAGTAGGCGGGGACGACCGTGTAGGGCGGCGCGCTGGAGAGCGACATCACGAGGTCGTAGGCCCAGAGCGACAGCCCCGCCGCGTACGCCAGGACGTACATCAGGCTCGCGGTGCGGACCCGCTCCGCGTCGCGCGGGGTCGGCCCGGCCCGGCGCGCCACCGCGACGGCGCGCGCGCCGAGCCCGAAGACGACGACGCTGGAGAGGAGCAGCCGCAGCGCGAGGCCGGCCAGGCGGAGCGCGGAGGCGTCGCGCGTCCACGGGATGAAGGTCCGCGCGCCGACGAGGAGCACGACGAGCAGCAGGAGCGCGATCGCGAAGAAGCGGGTCGCCGCGTCGGCGACGGGGAGGACGGCCCGTGCCCAGCCGCCGTGCGCGAGCCGCACCGCCGCCGCGAGCGCGACGGCGCCGGCCGAGAGGCCGGCGAAGAAGAGCCAGCTCGCGTCGAGCGCCGCGAGCGCGGCGACGGCGTGGCCGGACAGGACGCCCGCGACGAACGCGACGAGGCCCACCGCGACGGCGGCGGCGGCGATGCGCGCGACGGAGCGGGGGAGCGGCAGGGGCGCGGCTGCGGTGATCATGGCTTCCCCGCTCCGCCGGAGGGCTCGGGGGGGACCGGCGGGGGCGGCGGGACCGTGACGACCGGCGAGGTCCGCTGGATCTCGCGCACCCAGTCCACGATGGCCCAGCGATCCGCGGCGGTGAGCCCCTCGCGCGCCGGCGGCATCGCCTTGCCGCCGTAGCCGACCGTCCCCCAGATGAAGCCGTCGGTCCGCTCGCGGACCTTCACGTAGGCGAGGTCCGGCGCAGGCGGGAAGAATCTGGAGACCGGCCCGCCGCCGCGCCCCTCCGGGCCGTGGCACGGCGCGCAGCGGGCGAGGAACAGGGCGTGGCCGCGCTCGAGCACGCGGGGCGAGGCCGGGACGGGGTTCGCGAGCTGCTCGGTGTCATCGCGGCTCTCGTACCGCGGCCCCGCGCCGAGCGGCACCGAGCGCTCCGGCTCCGGGCGGGGGGCCGCCTCGGGCCGGATCGCCGGCTGGTACCACATGTCCGTCCGCCAGTCGTTCCGGCACGCCGGCGTCGCGAGCGCCGCCGCGACGAGCAGCCCGACCGCGCGCGCCCTACGCATCGGCCACCTCCTCCGCGCCGGCCTCCCGGAGGATCCGCCGCGCCGCCTCCCGGTCCGCGCCGGCCGCGAGGACGGCGACCCGGTCCTCCACCGCGCGCGGCCGGGAGACCGCCGCCTCGCGCCGGGCGCCGCCCAGGCTCCCCACCGCGACCGCCGCGAGGTTCACGAGCGCGCCGACGAGCACGGTGAGCTCGAAGATCACGATCACGAACGGCGGGATCGAGACGATGGGCTTGCCGCCGGTCACGAGCGGCCAGGCGACCGAGGTGCCCACGGTGAGGGCGGTGCCCGCGACCAGGCCGGCGATCGCGCCGGGGAAGGTGACGAGGCCGAGGCGGCTCCGGGGGCGGCCGAGCGCCGCGACCACCTCCGGGAACGGCGCGGGCATCGCCGCCTCGACGCGGAAGCCGGCCGCGCGCAGGGCCCCGATCGCCCGCGCGGCGTCGGCGGGCGCCGCGAACGTCGCGACGACGGGGCGCTCACCGGCCACGGCTCGCCTCCTCGGCGCCGGCGTGCGCCGCGAGGTGCGCGGCCTCCTCCTTGAGCTCCGCGATCGAGACCGGGGGCAGGAGCTTGAGGCCGACCAGGAACAGGAAGAAGAACCAGCCGAACGCGCCGAAGGTGACGGCCCACTCCACCCAGGTCGGCACGTAGACGCGCCAGTCGAACGGCAGCCGATCGTGCGAGAGCGACGTCACGACGATGTTGAACCGCTCGAGCCACATCCCCACGTTGATCGCGACGCAGATGACGAGGAGCGCGGGCGTCGAGCGCCGGACGCGGCGCGAGAGGAGCAGGATCGGCCCGCCGCAGTTGCAGGCGATCATGGTCCAGAACACCGGCGCGTAGGGGCCGGTCATCCGGTAGAGGAACGTGCTGCGCTCCGGATCGCTCGCCGGCTCCTGGGCCGCGAGCAGGATCTCGGTGGCGTACGAGTAGGTGACGATGAGCCCGGTGAGGATGACCAGCCGGGCGAGCATGTCGAGGTGGCGCGGCGTGATGAGGTCCTCGAGCCGGAAGGCGCGCCGCAGCGGGACGAGGATGGTGATCACCATCGCCACGCCGGAGAGGATCGCGCCCGCCACGAAGTAGGGCGGGAAGAGCGTCGAGTGCCAGCCGGGGAGCACCGAGACGGCGAAGTCCCAGGACACGACGCTGTGCACGGAGACGACGAGCGGCGTCGCGAACGCCGCGAAGAAGAGGTAGGCGCGCGTGTAGTGGCGCCACTGCTCGTCGGTGCCGTGCCAGCCGAACGCGAGGAAGGAGTAGAGCCGGCGGCGCCACCCGGTCGCCCGGCCGCGCAGGGCGGCCGCGTCCGGCGCGACCCCCACCAGCAGGAAGACGGTCGAGACGATGAGGTAGGTCGAGACCGCGAACACGTCCCAGATGAGCGGGGACCGGAAGTTCATCCACAGCTCGCGCTGGTTCGGGTAGGGGAAGAGCCAGTACGCGAACCACGGCCGGCCGAGGTGGAGGATGGGGTAGAGGCCCGCCGTCATCACCGCGAAGACCGTCATCATCTCCGCGACCCGGTAGACGGCGGTGCGGAAGCGCGCCCGGAACAGGTAGAGGATGGCGCTGATGAGCGTGCCGGAGTGCGCGATCCCGACCCAGAACACGAAGTCGGTGATGAGGTTCCCCCACATCCCGGGGCGCTGGAGCCCGGTCCAGTGCAGGCCGGTCCGGACGATGAGCGAGTACGCCCATCCCCCGAACGCCGCGAGCCCGCCGGCGAGGGCGAGCCCGAGCCAGTAGGCCAGGCCGGGGCGCCCGTGCGTCGCGCGCACGGTCTCCTCGATGGAGCGGAAGGAGTCGCTGGCGGTCATGGCTCGCGCTCCTTCACGCGCGCGAGGTAGGCGATGGCGGGCCGGGCGTTGACCTCCTCGAGCGCGCGGAACGCGCGCCCGTCGCGCGAGAGGCGGGAGACGCGCGAGGCCGGATCCTTGGCGTCGCCGAAGACGATGGCCCGGGTCGGGCACGTCTGCGCGCAGGCGGTGACGACGTCGCCGTCCGCGAGCGGGCGCCCCTCGTCCCGCGCCTCGTTCTCGGCGTACCGGATCCGCTGGATGCAGAAGGTGCACTTCTCCATGACGCCGCGCGAGCGGACGGTGACGTCGGGGTTGAGCTGGAGGTCGAGCGGCCGCTCGAACCGGGCGTCGCGCCAGTTGAAGGTCCGGACCTTGTACGGGCAGTTGTTCGAGCAGTACCGGGTGCCGACGCAGCGGTTGTAGATCTGCGTGTTCAGCCCCTCCGCCGTGTGGTACGTCGCGTAGACGGGGCAGACCGGCTCGCACGGACCGTTGGTGCAGTGCTGGCAGAGCATGAGCAGGAGCCGCACGTCGAGCGCGCCGCCGGGCTCGTCGCCGAGGTATCGCTCCACCTTCAGCCACCCCATGTAGCGCCCCTCGCGCGCCGCGTCCGGCCCCATCACCGGCACGTTGTTCTCGGCGTGGCAGGCGACCACGCACGCCTGGCAGCCCGTGCACCGGTCGAGGTCGATCGCCATCGCCCACCGGTGCTCCGGGTGGACGGGCTCCGGGTACATCGTCGCCGAGAGGTCGGGCCGCGGCGGCGACGGCGCCGCGGCCGTGACGGTGGGCACGAGCTGACGGCCGTGCTGATACGGGCTCCCCTCGAGCAGCGGGAGCCGCGTCCGCTTCCCGGTGGAGGTCACCGTCACCGGGGCGCCGGCCCAGACGAGGTGGGCCCCGTCGCCCGCGGGCAGCAGCGCGAGGGCCTCGGGGCCGAGGGGCAGCCCCGCGGCGTCGTCCCGGACGCCGGGGGAGACGTACGCGGGCACCTCGACGCGCCCGGCGGCGGTGGCGACGGCGACGACGTCGCCCGTGCGCACGCCGAGCCGGCGCGCCGTGGCGGGGGACAGCTCGAGCCACGGGCTCCAGGAGACGCTCGAGAGCGCGTCCGGCACTTCGCGCAGCCACGGCAGATCCGCCCCGCGGCCGTCGCCGCGGAGCGGGGTCGGGAAGACCACCAGCGCGAGCGCCCTCGCGCCCGGCGCAGGCGCGGGCGGCAGGTCGAGGTACGGGGCGGCCGCCGCGGCGCGGAGGGCCGGCGCGGGCGCCGCCTTCGGCTCGAACCAGTAGCCGCCCCGCTGCAGCGCCGCGCGGTGGACCGGCGCGAGATCGGGCGGGGCGGCGCCGAGGGCGGCCCGCGCGTGCTCCGCCGCCCGGGCCTGCACGACGTCGAAGGGATCCGTCGAGGGGAACGGCGCCGGCGGCGTGAGCTTCGCCCCGACCTCCATCAGCACCTGGGAGGCCTGCCGGGTGTCGGCGAGCGGCGCCATCACCGGCTGCACGAGGGCCACCACGCCGCGCCGCGGGACCAGGTCCTCGAACGCCTCGAGCGCGTGGTGATCGGGGAGGACGAGGTGGGCGGCGCCGGTGGAGGGATCGGGCCGGAGCGCGAAGCTGACCACCAGCGGCACCCGCGCGAGCGCCTCGCGCACGCCGAGCGCGGCGGGGAGGGTCCCGAGCGGATCGGCGTGCTGCAGGAGCAGCACGTCCACCTCGCCCGCGCCCAGGGCCGACACGAGCGCGCGCACCTCGGCCGCGGACGAGGGCGCGTCCGCGCCCGGGTCGAGCCCGTAGCGCACCGTGCGCCCGACGTTCCCGAGGGCGAGGTTCACGAGGAGCACCACCGCGGCGAGGGCGGTCGCGTCCGGCGCCTGGCTCTGCGGCCCCGGGGCGAGCAGGGCCGACGGACGGCGCGCGGCGAGCTCCCGGGCGAGCCGCTCGATCCCGGGCCACGCCACGCCCGCCCGGGCGGCGAGCTCGGCCGGCGCGTGCCGGAGGACGAGCGGCGCGAGCGGCCGGACCTCCTCGGCCACCTCGATCCCGCTCGCCGGGTCGAGGAGCCCGCGCAGCACGCCGAGCGCCACCGCCCGCTCGCCGCCGCTCCGGCAGGCGATCCAGCGATCCGCGGAGACGCCGGTGAGCGCGAGCCGTGGCCCGACCCACGCGAGCCGCCGCCGCTCCGCGCCGAGGCGCCCGCGGCCGTCGGCGAGCTGGCGCGCGAGCTCCACCGGCGAGCGCCAGGTCTCGACGAGATCGGCGCCGAACGCCACCACGGTCCGGGCCGCCGAGAGATCGACGACGGGCAGCTCGGCGACGCCGAGGAGGGCCTCGCTCGCGGCCCGGAGCGGCGCGGGATCGAGGGGCTCGAGGACGACCCGATCCTCCGGTCGCGCCCCCGCGGCCTGCATGAACGTGCGCTGCACCGCGCCGGTGCTGCCGGGCTCGAGCCGGGTGAGGAGCCGGATCCGCCCCGGTCCCTTCGCCCGCGCGGCGGCGATGGCCTTCGCGAGCGCGTCCTCCGCCTCGTCCCACGACACGGGCGCGAGCGCGCCGCCCGCGCCGCGCCGGAGCGGCCCCTTGAAGCGCTCCGGGTGGTACAGGGACTGGATCGCCGCCTGGCCACGGGCGCAGAGCGCGCCGCGGCCGATGGGGTCCTCCGGGTTGCCCTCGAGCTTCGTCGCGCGCCCCTCGCGCGTCCGCGCGGTGACGCCGCAGCCGGCGCTGCACTCGCGGCACGCCGTCCGGTAGAAGAGCGGCCGGCCCGGGATGATGTCCTCCGGGGCGACCATCCACGGCACGAGCCGCTCGGTGGCCGCCTTCGGCGAGCACCCCGCCGCCGCGCCCGCGGCGCCGGCGACCTGGAGGAACGCCCTCCTCCCGAGCAGCCGCTGGCTGGGATCCGACATCCGCCCCTCACTTGTGGCAGGTGACGCACTCCGTGAGCTTGGCGCGGGCCTCGGGCTTCTCCCGCTGCTTGCGGTGGTGGCACGCGAGGCACCAGCCCATCGTGAGGGGCGCCACCGCCCGCACCGCGTCCACCTTCTCCACCTCGCCGTGGCACTCCTGGCACCGGACGCCCGCGAGCACGTGCCGCTCGTGCGTGAAGAAGACGTGGTCCGGCACCCGCGTCACGCGGACCCACTCGACCGGCTTCCCGTCCTCGAGGACCTTCGCGAACGCCTTGAGCTGCGCGTCGAGCTGCGGGTGCGCCGGGTCCTCCTTCACGAACTTGTGGCAGCCCTGGCAGCGCGCCATCGAGGGCACGCCGGCGACGGGCCCACGCTCCGCGTACACGTGGCAGGAGGTGCAGCCGATCCGCGCGTCCCCGGCGTGGACGCGGTGGCTGAACGGGACGGGCTGCGCCGGCGGCGCGGGGGTCGCCGCGCAGAGCAGCGCGACCGCGGCGCCGGAGGCGACGAGCGCGGCCATGCGTCGGGCGGCGCGCATGACCCGCCGCGCCTCACCGCTTGATCGCGAAGTTCGCCTCGGCCGCCTTGCCCGCCGTGACGGTGATGGGCTTCTCCGGCGCCTTCAGCTTCGGGTTCCACACCACGAGCTGGTAGCTGCCCGGCGGGACGTTCTTGATCGTGTAGCGCCCCTTCGCGTCCACGGCGGCGGCGTACGGGTTCTGGTTCACGTAGATGTAGCCGAGCATCTCGGGGTGGATGCTGCAGAGCTGCGAGTACGCGCCCTCCTTCTCGAACTTGTGCGTCCGCTCCTCGTTCGGCTTGAAGGTGCCGAGGTTGTACGCCTCGCCGTCCGGCGAGTAGACGTTGTGCGCCACGGTGTCGTGGTTCAGGAACCTCACCGTGTCCCCCTTCGTGATCACGAGGACGTGCGGGATGAAGGTGAGGGCTCGCTGATCCATCGACTCCGTCTTCGGCGGGAACGTCCCCGGGGCGTGCTTCACGTACACCACGGTCTCGGCCAGGTACTTCGCGGGCGTGGCCTCCACCTTGCCGGTGATGCTCCCGGTCTGGGCGAGGGCGGGGAGGGCGCCCAGCGCGGGCGCGAGGAGGGCGACGAGACGGCCGACGACATGGGCGCGAGGGGTCATGGCGTGCTCCTGCATGAAGGTGCTCACGATCGCGATGGCGTCATCGTCAGATGGCCCAGGCGAGGAACAGGGCCAGCGACTGGATCTCGGTCCGGGGGCTCGTGGTCGTGCTGGTGTCCCTCGGCGCGATGGCGAACCCGCCCCAGTCGGCGTTCCCGCCCATCCACCCGAGGGGGGCGCCGGTGGAGTCGCCGGGGAACCCGTTCGTCGTCTCGATGTTGGCGACCAGCACCGCCTTCACGTTGGCGCGCAGCAGGAACGCGATCCCGGGCATCACGTGGAGGGCGTCCACGTGGGGACCGTCGGACGGGCGCAGCCCGATCCGCTCGACCCGGACCGCCGGCACGAGCCACGGGAACACGACGTAGGACAGCTCCGCCCACTCGACGTCCGCGGAGACCGACGCCAGGCCGGCGGTGCCGCGGTCGTGCTTCTGGTTGTAGCCGCCGACGTCGAGCTCGAGCGAGCCGAGCTGGCCCCGGATCGCGCCGCCGATGGCGAGGGAGGTGTCGCCCAGCGGCGGCGGGGCCGTGGCGACGCCCGGCGTCGGGAAGGCCTCGCGCGAGTGGAGCACGAACGCGTCGAACGTCACCGCGTCCTCCGCCCACGGGCGCAGCGCGTCCTTCGGCCCCTGCGAGCCCTCGCCGTCGAGGCTCATCCCGCCGAGCTTGGCGCCGACGTGCGCGTACCAGTTCTCGCTGTTGAACTTGATCGAGGAGACGTTCTTCCCGGCGGTGACGCCCGCCGACCAGTCCAGGCGCCCCAGCAGCACGCCCGTCGCCTCGACGCCGTTGAAGCTGTCCACGAGCGTGAACGGGTCGGTGGACAGGCCGTAGATCCCGGTGAGGGGGACGGTCGTCATCCGGAGGTCGCCGAGGTACGACGAGTGCGGGCCGAAGCTGCCGAGGGTCGGGAACCCGCGGCCGACGTACACGTTGAGCAGGTGCTTCGGGCCCGCGAGGTCGTTCACCAGGACCTGCGCGTGCTCCACGTCGGCCTCGCCGCCGCCGAACGTCAGCTCTCCCCAGAGCGTGACCGAGTCGTCGAGCGCCGCGCCGGCCCAGATGTGCCCCTCCTTCACCAGGTCGTCGAGGACGTACTGGGTGCCGTTGTTGGCGCGCGACACGCTCGCGCTCTGGTCGGGGTAGATGAAGGCCTGGCCGTTCGCGCCGAACGCGAGCGGGATCGAGATGGGGATCGTGGCGGGCCAGACGGAGTTCGGGAACGTCTTCTTGTTCGCCTCCTGGCCGAGCGCGACGGTCTCCTGCTTCACGTAGTCGGAGTCCACGCCCGGGAACCGGTAGCCGTTCCGGCGGAACGCCTCGCCGAACGGGACGAGGCGCGGATACACGCTGTGGCACGTGAGGCAGCTCGTGCCGTACTTGCGCGCGAACGCGGGGATGGCAGACGCCGGCGCGGGCGCGGCGAGCGCCGCGAGCGTGGAGGCGACGAGCGCGAGGTGGAGCGAGAGGGCTGCCCTGGGCCTCATGTCCATCCCTTTCCGGCGGGGGGCGGCGTCGGGCGAGCTGGAGGCCTCGCCTTCGACGCGCCGTGGCCGCCTTGCAGCAGGAGAACGCGGACAGCACCGTCCTCGCGCGCGCACTGTCAGGCAACCGGTTCGTGGGGGACACCCGTCGGTCGGGGCCCCCGCGGAGCTGCGTCACGATGCCCGGTTGGGCGCGAAAGGGGCGAGTGGCGGAGCCCGCCGGACGCGCGAGGCACCCGCGCGCGAGAGCGGCTACCGGTCATCGAGGTTCGCCTCGACTCCGGCGGCGGACGTCGCCCGCGCGCGGGGGCGGCTATCCCTTCCGCTGGTTCGCCTCGGCGGCGATCTTGCGGGCCTCGGCCGCGTCGGCGGCCTGGGCGCCGGCCTTCACCGCGCGCTCCGCGAGCGACCTCGCCTGGGGGCGGTCCCCGGCGGCGAGGGCCGCGCGGGCGCCGGCGAGGAGGAGCCGCGGATCGCGCGAGGCGGCGGCGATCCCCCTGTTCGCGGCGCGGAGCGCCTCGGCGGGCTGGCCCTCCGCGAGCCAGGCCGCGGAGAGGAGCCGCAGCGCCTCGGAGTCGGCGGGGCGCGCGAGCAGCACCACGTCGAGGTCGGCGCGGGCGGCGGCCGGGGCCTTGGCGGCGAGCCGTGCCGCCCCGAGCGCGCGCCGGGCGTCCAGGTCGGACGGGTCCGCGGCCGCGGCCCCCTCGAGCAGCGGCAGCGCGCCCGCCGCGTCGCCGCGGGCGAGGAGGAGCGCGCCGAGCGCGGCGTTCGCGTCCGGCGCGGTGGGATCGCGCTCGAGCGCGGCGCGGTAGGCCTTCTCCGCGTCGGCGGGGCGGCCCTGCGCCTCGAGCGCCCGGCCGAGGGCGACGTGCGCGCCGGGGGGCGGCGTCTTCCCGGAGGTGAGCTTCTCGAGGAGCGCGAGGGCGCGGTCCGCGCGCCCCTGGGCGAGGTCCACGATCGCGTACCAGACCGCCGCCTCGGCCGGCATCCGACCGTCACGCGTGGTGCGCTCGAGCTCGGCCCGGGCCTGCGCGAGCTGGCCGAGCCGGTACCGGGCGATGGCGCGCTGGAGCCGGACCGCGCGGCCGTCGAGCCCGTCGGTGGCCGCGAGCGCCTCGGCGAAGCGGCCGCGGCCGATGCGCGCGCGGGCGAGGAGCACGTGGGCGCCGGCGTCCTTCGGCGCGAGCGTGACGGCCCGGGCCGCCGCGTCCTCCGCGCGCTCCCACGCGCGCGCGGCGAGGTGGACCTCGGCGAGCGCCTCGGCCAGCGGCGCGGTCTCGCCGCGCTCCCGGGCCACGCGGGCGAGCCGCTCGGCCGCCTTCCCGGGGTCGCCGCTCGCGGCGAGCACGCGGGCGGTGACGAGCTCGTACCGGAGCCGCAGGTCGGCGGGCGGCGCGCTCGCCGGGTCGGCGTCCACCGCGGCCAGCTCCTTGCGCGAGACGTCGAGCTCCCGGCCGAGGGCGAGCCGGGCCTCCGCGGCGCCGACCACGGCGCCGGGGTGGGTCGGCTGCGCGGCGAGCGCGGCGCGCTGGAGCGCCAGCGCCTGCTCGGCGTCGCCGCCGGCGAGGGCGAGGTCGCCGAGCGCGGCGACGGCGCGGAGCAGCGGGGGCCACCCGTCCTCGTCGCGGGCGCCGGCCTCGTTCACCCGCGCGGCGATCGCGAGCCGGCCCCGGCCCGCCTCGACCTCGCCGCGCTCGAGCAGGATCCGTCCGGCGAGGGCCTCGACGAGGGGCTCGGAGGAGGGCGGCGCCGCCAGGATCGCGTCGGCGGCCTCGCGGCGCGCCTCGGGCGTCTCGGCGAGCAGCCAGCGCGCGGCGAGGGCCCCGTCGCCGGCGTCGTCGCGCCCGGCCAGCTCGGCGGCGGCGCGCGCCGACGCGACGCCGTGATCGACGGCGAGGAGGGCGTTCGCCTGCGCGGCGAGGGAGAGCAGCTCGGGCGAGCGCGGCGCGCGGCGGCGCGCCTCGGCGAGCAGGGCCGCGGCGTCGGTGAGCGAGCCGCGGGTGTCGCGGGCGATGCCGGCGCGCGCCTTCGACGCCGCGTTCGTCGCGAGGTCCGAGGCGCGCCGCCCGTCCACCAGGAGGTAGACGGCGACCGCCCCGCCGATCGCGAGGAGGGCGGCCGCGGCGAGGACGAGCTTCCGGTGGCGCCGGAGCGAAGGGACCGGCGGCTCGGGAGCGTCGGCCAGCCGGGCCCGGATCTCCTGCTCGTACTGGGCGGCGATCCGGTCGGCCTCCGCCGCGGCGTCGGCGTCGGCGGCGGTCGCCACCGCGAGCGCCGCCCCGGACCTGGGTCGCGGGCCGGGAGCGCCGCTCGAGCCCGGGATCATCGCCAGCAGCGACCCGTCCGGCAGCGGCGGCGCGGCGGCGCCGCGGAGCGGAGGCGGGCGGATCGGAATGGCCGGCGGACCTGCGCTGGCGTCCGCGGCCCCGCTCGTCTCGTCCTCGCCCGGCTGGGCGTCCCCGCTCGTGCTCGCGACCTCGGTCGTGTTCGCGCTATCGGCCGCGCTCGCGTCCCCGTTCGCGGTGGCGCCGGGGAGCGCGAACGTCGCGGTGTGCTCCGCAGGATCCTCTGCGGCCTCGCCGTTCGCCGCGATCATCCGCTCCGGGGCGGGTCGCTCCGACGCGCCGGCGTCACCGGAAGGCTCGCCGTTGCCGCCGGTCTCCCCGGCTGGACCGGCTGCACCGGCGGTCGCGTCGGCATCGCCCGCGGCGGTCTCGCCCGCGACGGTGCTGCTCCCCGCGGTCGCGTCCGCCTCGGCCGCGCCTGCGGCAGCCTCGGCGTCGCCGTTCGCAGCCGCATTCGCAGGAGCATCGTCGCCCGCGGCGGTCGGCTCTCCACCACCATCCGCGGTGGCCGCCGGGCCGCCCGCGGCCCCGTCCTCCTCCTGGACCTTGCTCCGGGCGTCCTCGAGCCAGCGCTTCGCCCGGGGGTCGGCGGGCTGGAGCTCGACGGCGCGGGTGGCGACCGGGAGCGCCTCGCGGTAGAGCCCCTTCCCGAGGAGCGCCTCGGCGATGAGGTTGTAGGGGTAGGGGCTCGCCGGATCGAGGGCGATAGCGATCTCGAACTGATCCATCGCCCCCTTCGTGTCCGCGGACTCGAGGAGCGCGCGCCCCCAGACCACCCGGCCCAGGATCGAGGTCGGGTGGTGCTCGAGCCCCTGGCGGCACACCTCGATGGCACGCGCCGCCTCGCCGCGCTCGACGAGCGCCTTCGCGAGCTCCACGAAGATGCGGGACCTGGGGTCTGCTGCGAGGATCTGCTCGTACTTCTCGAGGATGGAGGACATTCGCGCGGATCGACCGACGGTGAGGAGACGAAGCGTATCACGCGAGGCCCATCCGCGACCGGAGGGGCGACGAATGCGCGAGGCGCGGATGTCGGTGCGTGTGGCTGCGCCGCTCCGCATACACGATGCGACGCGGACGGTCGCGTTGCCCGCCTGTTTCACTTGATGTCATCATCGGCTCGCGCCCGACCGCGCCGACGCGCCGGAGAGACTTTCGATGACATGGCCGGCGGGCTCTCCGCTGAAGTCGCTCGCCGACGCGCAGATCGTGGCGATCCTCGGGATCGCGATCGGGGTGCCGCTCCTCCTCGTGCTGCATCTCCTGCTCGAGGAGGGCGGGAACGCCGACGGGTTCCGGCTCGTGGCGGTGGCCGCCGTCGTGGTTCAGGTCGCGATCGCCGCCGCGCTGTACTGGCTCGCACGGGCGCTGCGAGAGCCCGCGCCGGTCCTGTGGGCGGTCATCGCCCTGATCCAGTTTCCGCTGCCGCTGATCGTCTTCGCAATCCTGAGCCCCCGCGCGACGCAGCGACTCCGCGCCGCCGGGATCGATGTCGGCGTGCTCGGCGCGCGGCTTCGCGATGCGCGGCCGCGCTCCCTGGAGCAGGGGGATGCCAGCGAGCGCTGACCCGCGCCATGGGCCTGGTCACCAGCGCAACCGCGCCCGCTTCAGGCGCATTAAAAAGGCGCGGACCTCTCGGTCCGCGCCTCGAAACGGCGTGCGAGCGGCGCAGTCGCGGCGCCCGCCCACCTGAAGCTGATCCTGAAGCCTAGAACGGGATGTCGTCCGGCCCGCCGCTGGAGCTGCCGCCGCTGGAGCCGCCGGGGCCGGGGCCGCCGGGGCCGGGCCCCATGTCCGGCTCCTCGAAGCCGCCGGGAGGACCCTCCTCCGGACCACGCGAGCGGGCCGGGCCCGCGCCGCGCCCGGCGCCGCCGCCGAGGAACCGCACCGCCTCGGCGACGATCTTCACCTTCGAGCGCTCCTGGCCGGACTGCTTGTCCTGCCACTTGTCGGTCTTGAGGCGCCCCTCGACGTAGACCTGGCGGCCCTTGGCGAGGTACTCGCCGCACTGCTCGGCCTGCTTCCCCCAGACCTCGACGTCATGCCACTCCGTCTCCTCCTTGCGCTGGCCGGACTGCTTGTCGGTCCAGGAGCGGGAGGTGGCGATGCGGAGGTTCGCGACCGCCTGCCCGCCGGAGGTGTACCGGACCTCGGGATCCTTCCCGAGATTGCCGACGAGGATGACCTTGTTCACCATGGCGATCGTCTCCTTGCGCCTGCTTGGCGTGGCCTGCGTGCTCGCAGGCTTCGTTGTGATGCGGGACCGTAGCAGCGGGGTCTGACATCGACAACGGCGCAAGGGCGGTCTCGATGGCGGTCCGGAAGCCGGCGAGCGAGCGCCAGGTCGGCGCCGCGGTGGTCGCTCGCCGCGGCCCGGCATACGACTTGCGCCATCGTGCTACGGCACGCTAGGCTGCGCCCGCCCGTCTTACGATTTCCCATCTGCGTGCTACGGGCGGCGTAACCTCCTGAGGAAAGAGATGAACAAGATCCTCGCCGTCGCGGCCCTGGTGGCCGCCCCCGCCCTGGCGACCGCGCACGATCTCTGGGTCGAGCGCACGCCGGGAGGCTTCCTCGTCCGCTCCGGCCACCGCGGCGCCGAGGCGCTCACGGTCGACGCCGCGAAGGTGAAGGCGATCCGCTGCCTCGACGCCGGTGGCGCGCAGAGGGACGTCCTCCAGGCCGCCCGGTTCGCCCCGCGGGAGGTCCGGGTCGCGGCGTCCTGCGCCGCCGTCTCCGTCTTCCACGACGGCGGCTACTGGTCCCTGACGCCCGATGGGGAGGTGAACCTCCCGAAGAACCAGGCCCAGAGCGTCGTCAGGTCCTGGGCGTCGCGCCAGTACGCGAAGTGGGTGGACGCGAAGAGCCCGCGCGCCGGCGCCGTGCTCGGCGACGAGCTCGAGCTGGTGCCCGTGACCGAGCTCGGCAGGGCGCGCGCGGGCGACAAGATCACGCTGCGGGTGCTCTCGGCCGGCCGGCCGGTCCCGGACGCCGTGGTCGCGATCGGCCACCGGCTCATCGGCGACACGGACTCGAAGGGCGAGATCCGCCTCCGGGTCCGGAGGGCGGGCGTCGAGTCGATCTCGACCTCGATCCGCCGCACCCGCGCCACGCCCGAGGCCGACGCCGAGGTGCTCGAGGCGAGCCTCACGTTCGAGGTCGCGAAGTGACCCGCGCCGGAGCGCTGCTCGCCGCCGCCATCGCCGTCCTCGCGCCCGTCGCCGCGGGCGCGCACGAGGTCCTGCACGAGCTCGAGCGGGACCGCGCGATCTCCTTGAGGGCCTACTTCGCGGACGGCGAGGTGCTCGCCTACGCCCAGTACGAGCTCTACTCGCCCGCCGATCCGAAGATCCCCTACCAGAAAGGCAGGACCGACCGGAGCGGCTGGCTGTCGTTCGTCCCGGACGTCCCCGGGAAGTGGCGGGTGAAGGTCGTGGACCAGACCGGCCACGGCCTCGACCTGGAGGTGGACGCGGACGCGGCCCTCGCCGCGCCCCCGGCGCAGGGGAGGTCGGCGCCGGCCTTCACCACCGCCTTCGTCCTTCGCCCGCTCGTCGGCCTCGCCGCGATCGCCGCCGTCTTCGGGGGCCTCGTCGCCGTGTATCGCCGCAAGGGGACGCGCCCGTGAGGAGGTCGCTCTCGACCGCCCTCGGCCTGGCGGCGCTGGCGGTCGCCCGCCCCGCCCGCGCCCACCACGGCGTCGCCGCCGTGGGCGTCGAGCAGGCCGAGCAGCAGGGCTCGGAGGGGCTCGAGAGGTTCCGCGCCGCCTTCACCTTCAGCTACTCGACCCGGCTCTAGCCATGCACGTCCCGGACGGCTTCCTCTCGCCGCAGATCACGATCCCCGCCTACGCGGTGTGGGCGCCGCTCTGGGCGTGGGCGGCGCGGCGGCACTTCGGCCGGGCCGCGGTGGAGTCCCTCCCGGTGATCGGGACGCTCACCGCGCTCGCGTTCGTGATCCAGACGATCATGATCCCGGTGCCCGGGGGGACCTCGACGCACCTCGTCGGCGTGACGCTGCTCGCGCTGCTCTACCACCCGCTCGTCGCGTTCGTGTGCGAGTCGCTCGTGTTGCTCGTCCAGGCGCTGTTCTTCGGCGCAGGGGGCGTCACCGTGCTCGGCGTGAACGCGCTCGCGATGGGGCTCCTCGGCCCGCTCGCCGGCTGGCTCGCCTGGAAGGCGCTCCACCGCGTGAACGGGAAGGTCGCGGTGTTCGTGGCGGCGTACGCGTCCATCCAGGTCGCGACGCTCGCCGTCGCGGGCGCGTTGGGCCTGCAGCACGCCCTCTCGCCCCGCTACTTCCCGCTGCCCGTGGCGGTGGTGCTCCCGGCGATGCTGGTCCCGAGCCTGACCGCCGCCGGCCTCGCCGAGGGCGCCTACACCGTCTTCGCGCTCTCCCTCCTCCGGAAGGCGAACCTCCGTGGCGTCACGCTGGACTGACCCGCGCGCCAGCCGCGCGCTCGTCCTCGGCTGGCTCGCCGCGGTCTTCGGCGTCTCGGCGCTCGCGGACCTCCGCGCGCTCGGCGCCGCGGCCGCGGTGTCCCTCCTGGTCTTCCACCGCGGCCTCGTTCGAAATGTCCGGCGGGCCGCGCGGTCGGCCGTGCCGATCTCGGTCGGCCTCTCGGCCGTGTCGTGGCTCTTCCTGTGGGCCGTCCAGCGGACCCGCCCCGACGTGGAGCCGTTCGTCGCGCTCGCCCTGCGCACCGCGGTGATCGCGTTCCTCACCTTCGCCGTGCTCGACCGCGTGAACCTGCTCCGCGCGTGCGAGCCCTGGCCCACGCTGTCGCGCCTCCTGGTCGTCACGCTGGCGCAGATCCACGCGCTGCGGCTCCTCGCCACCGACTCGCTGCAGGCGCTCCGGAGCCGGCTGGTGCGCAAGCCCGGCCCGCGCGACGTCCTGCGCGGCGCCGGCGGCGTGACGGCGGCGATGGTCACCCTCTCCACCCGCAACGCGCGAGAGATCTCGGACGCGATGCGCTCGCGAGGCTTCTAGATGCCGTTCGAGGTCGCTGGACTCGGGCTCGAGCTGGGCGGTCGGACCGTCCTCTCCGACGTCTCGTTCTCGGTCCGCCCGGGCGAGCGGGTCGTGCTCCTCGGCGTGAACGGGTGCGGGAAGACCACCCTCCTCAAGGCCCTGGACGGCCTGGTCGCCCCGGGCGCGGGCGCCATCCGGTACGGCGGTGCCCCGGTCACGCCCGCCGCGCTCGACGACGCGGCGTTCCGCCTGCGGTTCCGCGCCGAGGTGGCGCTCCTCTTCCAGAACGTGGACGCGATGCTCTTCAACCCGACCGTCGCGGACGAGATCGCCTTCGGCCCGCGGCAGCTCGGGCTCGCCGACGTGGACGCGCGCGTCGCGCGCTGGGCGAGCGCCTTCGAGGTCGAGGGGTTCCTCGATCGCCCGCCCTTCGAGCTCTCGGGCGGCGAGAAGAAGCGCGTCGCGCTCGCGGCGCTCATGGCGATCGAGCCGAAGGTGCTCCTCCTGGACGAGGCGACCGCGAACCTCGACCCCGCCTCGGCGGCCCGCCTCGTCGACTTCCTCGGCGCGCTCCCGGGCGCGACCGTCATCTCCTCGACGCACAACCTCTCGATCGCGGAGGAGCTCGGCGCACGCGCGATCCTCCTCGCCCCCGGCCGCCCCGGCGTCTGCTTCGACGGCCCGACCGCCGATCTCCTCGGGGACGAGCGGCTGCTCGCCGAGACCGGGCTCTCGCACCGCCACGGCCACCGCCACGGCGCGACGGCGCACGCCCACTACCACGTCCACGATCTCGAGTAGGTTGTCGGGGTGGCCGGCGTCGGCTAGCGTCGCCGGTCACGGAGGACGCATGCTGGAACGCATCGGGGTGTCGCTCGAGGACGAGCTGCTCGGGAAGTTCGACCGGCTCATCGCCGAGAAGGGCTACGTGAACCGCTCCGAGGCGATCCGCGACCTCATCCGTGACGCGCTCGTCCAGCGCTCCTGGTCGGAGTCCGACGGCCGGGAGGAGCGGGTCGCGGTCGTGACCCTGGTCTACGATCACGACTCCTCGAGCCTCGCCCAGAAGCTCGCCCATATCCAGCACGAGAACCACAAGGCCGTGGTCTCGGCCCTCCACGTCCACCTGGACCCGCACAACTGCCTCGAGGTGCTCGTCCTCCGCGGCCGCGGGAAGGACGTCATCGGCATGGGCGAGGGGCTCGTCTCCACGAAGGGCGTGAAGTACGGGAAGCTCGTGCCGGCGACGACGGGGCAGGATTTCTGACGGCGAAGGGCCCGCGCAGCGAGCTGCCGCGGCACACGCTGCCAGCCTGCGCGGAGCGGCCCCTCCCTGCGCGAGGAGGACCGCCCGCGCCCGCTACCGCGCCGGCGCGGCCGTCGATGCGGGCACGAGCGTCGGCGCGGTCTGCACCGCGGCGGCGGCGCGGGTCGCCTGCTCGAGCCGGGGGAGGAGGCCCCGCGCGAAGGCGCCGAGGGCGTCCTTCTTCGCGCCGAGGGCCCGGAGCGCCGCCGGGAACGGGTGATCCGCCTCGTCGGAGCGGGCGAGCCCGGTCCCGAGCGCGCCGAGCGCGGCGTCGGCCGTCGCGGGCGGCGCCGCGCGCAGCGCGTCGACCAGCTCGCTGGGCGCGCTCGCCGCGACCTCGGCGAGGGTGTCGGCGATCGCGGCCGCGAGCCTGCCGTCGAGCGCCGCCGCGGGCGCGAGCTCGACCAGCTTCGCCAGGGCGTCGGGCGCGCCCTCGGCGGCCACGTCGCCGAGCGAGGGCAGCACCGGCGTCGTCCCGCCCGCCGCCGCGAACCAGAGCCGGCCCATCACCTGGGGATCGGCGGAGATCGCCTCGAGGAAGCCGTGGCGCGCCGTCTCGCTGCCGGGGTCGGAGAGGTACATGGACTCCGCGATCGCGAGGCGCAGGGCGGGGTCGGTCTGGGCCCGGAGCGCGTCGCTCAGCGCCGCCACGTTCCGCGGATCCGCGGCCCGGCCGAGCGCGTAATAAGTCCCGACCGCCTGCGCGAGCGCCGCCGGCGTCACCGGCGTCCGGGCCGACTCGGGCGCCTTCGCGAGGGCCACCGCCGCCGCGATCGCGCCGGCGCCCGGCGCGCCGCCGCTCGCCGCCATGGCGCCGCCCAGCGCGTCCACCGCGCGGACCACCTGCGCGTGCCGGCCCGGGTAGTCGTTCACCAGGATCGAGAAGGCGAGGACCTGGTGCGCCGCGTTCTCGACGTAGCCGGACAGGCTGGTCACGTTCTCGAGGGTGCCCGTCTTCGCGCGGAGGCGGCCGGCCGCCTCCGTCCCCTCCATGCGCCAGCGGATCGTCCCGTCCCGCCCCGCGATCGGGAGCGAGGAGAGGTACTCGGCCTGGAGCGGGAAGCGCGCGTACACGTGGCGGAGGAGCGTCACCACCTGGCGCGCGCTGAACCGGTTCGTGTCGTTCAGCCCCGAGCCGTTCTGCATCACGTAGGAGCCGCGCGGGATCCCGGCGCCCTCGAGGAAGTCCCCGACGGCGGCGACCCCCTTGGCCCAGCTCCCCGGCGCCCCCTTCGCCTCGGCGCCGAGCGTCTCGAGGATCTGCTCGGCGATGAAGTTGTTCGAGGTCTTGTTGAGCCGGCGGACGATCTCGGCGAGCGACTCCGACTGCGCGACGTACACGAGGCGCGCGGCCGGTGGGGCCACGCCGGCGCGGACGTCCCCGACCTTCACGCCGCGCAGCGCGAGGAGCCCCTCGAGGGCGCTCCCGAAGTAGAGCGCCGGCGCGTCGATCTTCCGGCGCGCGGCCTGCGGCCGGCTCCCCAGGGGGAGGCGCCCCTCGATCACGATCCGCTGCCGGCCGTTCACGAGCTCGGAGGAGATCGTGACGCGCCGGCGCCCCTTCGGCTTGACGGTGGTGGTGCGGTTCTCGACCACGAACAGGTCGGTCGCGGGCTCGAGCTCGATCCGCCCGCGGGCGCCCACGCGATCGCCCGGGCCGGCGAGCACCGTGACGGTGTTGAAGTCGAGGGAGAGCGCGCCGGTCGGGGCGAGGTAGGCGCGATCGCCCCCCTCCTGGTCGAACCCGGGGCCGATCTGCGCGGCGTCGAAGAACGAGTCGTCCACGACGAGCGCGCCGATCCGGTCGATGCCGAGGTGCCTCAGCTCGCCGGCGATCCCCCAGAGCCGCTCGTTCACGAGGGTCGGGTCGCCCTTGCCGCGGACGTAGAGCGTCTTCACCGTCCGTCCAGCGACGCCGCCCGGGTCCACCAGGAACTCGGTCGCGAAGCGGTACTCCGGCCCCAGGCGCGCGAGCGCGGCGGCGCTCGTGAAGAGCTTCACGTTCGACGCGGGGTTCAGGAGGACGTCCGCGTCGCGCGCGTAGAGCACCTTCCCGCTGGCGGCGTCCGCGACCAGGATCCCGGTCCGCGCGCCGCCGAGCGTCGTCCCCTCGACGATCGCGCGGAGCGCGCCGTCCAGCCCGCCCGGCGCCGGGTCGGCGGCGCGGGAGAGGGAGGGGGCGAGGGGCAGGAGGAGGAGCGGGAGGATGGCCGCCAGGGAGGGGGCGCGGCGAGCGGGCGAATTCACACGGTTCCTTTACCGGATGGCCGGGCGGGTGGACAGGGCGCGGGGAGGCGTCCCCCGGAGAACCGGACAGGGTGCCGTGGCTATTTCTGACAGGCGTTGACACGCTCGCCGGCGTGCCGATAGGGTGTGCCACTGTGAGAACGGGTCGCACCGACGACCGCGCGCCGGAGCGGGACGAGCGCACGCATCAAGCGCTGGAGCGGTTCGAGCGGTTCCTCCATCAGAAGGAGCTCCGGCTCACGGAGGCGCGCGCCGCGATCGTGGAGGCCGCCCTCGCCCGCCAGGGGCACTATCCCATCGAGGAGCTCATCGCCGACCTGAAGCAGCGCGGGATCCGCGGCTCGAAGGCGACGGTCTACCGGACGCTCCCGCTCCTCGCGGAGGCCGGCATCCTGCAGCCCGCCATCGTCGCCGGCGAGTCGAAGAGCTACGAGACCACCTTCGGGAAGCAGCACCACGACCACCTGCTCTGCCTCGGCTGCGGCAAGGTGGTCGAGTTCGAGTTCGAGGCCTTCGAGATCCTCGAGAAGGAGGTCGCGACCCGCTACGGGTTCCGCCTCCGCACGCACCACCACGAGCTGGTGGGCTCCTGCCCCGACTGCCTCGCGAAGGAGGCGGCGAGCTCCGGCGGCGCCGCCCCCGCGAGCGGCTCGAAGTCGAACGGCTCCGAGGCGGCGTAGACCACCTTCGCTCGACGCCGACTACGCCGGCGCGTCCTCCTCTATCGGGTCCGCGCGCGGCCCGACGGGCTCCGCGCCCGGGGTGGCGAGGAGCGCGTCCGCGTCGGGGGTGGGGAGCTCCTGCACCGTCCGGAGCTTGCGCTGGATCGCCCGGCTCCGGGTGGCGACCGTCTCGAGCGTGGTGGACGCCTCCTGGAGCTTGCGGTCCACCTTCTCGAGGACCTGGCCGAACTTGCCGAACTCGGTCTTCACCGCGCCGAGCACCTGCCACACCTCGCTCGAGCGCTTCTGGATCGCGAGGGTGCGGAAGCCCATCTGCAGGCTGTTGAGCAGCGCGGCGAGCGTGGTCGGGCCGGCGGCGACCACCTTGTACTCGCGCTGCAGCAGGTCCGTGAGCCCCGCCCGCCGCACCACCTCCGCGTAGAGCCCCTCGGTCGGCAGGAACAGGATCGCGAAGTCCGTGGTCGCCGGCGGGTTCAGGTACTTGTCGTGGACGTCGCGGGCGCACCCCTTGACGCGCTGCTCGAGGGCGCGGCTCGCCTCCTCGACCGCCGCGCCGTCGCCGCGCTCGGCCGCGTCCACCAGCCGCTGGTAGTCCTCGATCGGGAACTTGGCGTCGATGGGGAGCAGGACCTCGGCGCCGTCCGCGTCGTGCCCCGGGAGCCGGATCGCGAACTCGACGCGCTCCCCGGTGCCCGGCCGCGTCGCGACGTTCGTCGCGAGCTGCTCGGGCGCGAGGAGCTGCTCGAGGAGGCTCCCGAGCTGCACCTCGCCCCAGGTCCCGCGGAGCTTCACGTTCGCGAGGACGCGCTTCAGGTCGCCGACCCCGTTCGCGAGCGCCTGCATCTCGCCGAGGCCGCGCTGGACCGCCTCGAGCCGCTCGCCGACGAGCCGGAACGAGTCGCCGAGCCGCTTCTCGAGGGTGCCCTGGAGCTTCTCGTCCACGGTGAGGCGCACCTGCTCGAGGCGCGCCGCGTTCTCCTCCTGCACCGCCCGGAGGCGCCCGTCCACCGTGGCGCGCAGCGCCTCGAGCCGCTGCTCGACCGCGCCGGTCAGGCGCGCGAGCTGCGCGGCGAACCCCTCGAGCTGCCCCTTCTGGAGCGCCGCGAGGTCGGTGAGCGTCCGGCGGACCTCCTCCCGGAGCTGGTGCGCGGTCGCCGACGTCTCGCCGCGGTTCCTCGCGATCTCCTCGCGCAGGGCGCGCTCCTGCCGCTCCTGGGCGCGCCCCAGGCCGTCGAGCCGCTCCTCGAGGCGGGCCCGGAGGGCGGCCGCCACGCGCGCGGGCAGGAGGAGCAGGAGCGCGGCCGCTCCCGCGAGCACCGCGATCGACGACACGAGCATCGGCAGGTCGGCCATGGGCGAGCCCTCCCCGGCCCGGCGGGCCGGCGGGACCGTTCACCGTACACCGCCGCCCGGACATGGCCGGCGCGCGCGGGGCGAGCGTCCGGGGATGGAGCGTCATGGCGCCAGCCGGTTGCGTCGCAGCAAGGCGAGCGGGCGTCGCCATCATGCGGGGTCGCCCGCGGCCGGCGGCGCGGCCGCCGCCTCCGGGGCGGGCGGCCGCTCCCGGAACCGCGCCGCGAAGGTGCGGGCCCCGGCGGCGAGCTCCCCGCGGAACGCGAAGGCGAGCGCGGCGAGGAGGAGCGTCGCGGCGGTGGCGAGCGCGGCGACGAGCCGAGCAGCGACGAGCACCACGAAGACGGGGCGCGGCGCGTCCGAGGCGAGCAGCTCCCGGTGGAAGTACGTCTGCCGCGTGCCGTCGGGCAGCTCGATCCGCGCGGGGAGCCCCTCGTAGCCCGGAGCGCCCTTCGCCTTCGCGCGCGTCTCGGCGGGCGACGCCGGCGCCTCGCTCTCGTACCGCTCGCCCAGATCCTTCGCGACGTAGGAGCCCGAGCCGAAGTCCGACGAGCGCAGCGAGATCACCACGGCGATGGCGGCTGCGAACGCCGTCAGCGCGGCGCCGCCACCCAGGACGAGCGCGAGGACGCGGCGGACGCCGGCGAGCCGCCGCCACGCGACCGTGAGGGCGAGCGCGCCGAGCGGGAGGAGCGTCGCCACGATCGCCAGGTCGCGCGCGGGCTCGGAGAGGAGCGCGAGCAGGGCGAGGGCGCCGAGGAGCGCGAGCCGGCGCCGGCGGGCGACGGCGCCGAGCCGGAGGAGCGCCTCCGCGGCGACGAGGAGCAGCGCGATCGCGAGGAGCTCGTCGGGGTCGGGGAGGTGCCAGCGCACCGACGGCGCCAGCTCCTCGTACGCCGGGAGCCACTCCGCGGGGTACCGCAGCTCGACCGTCGCCGTGCTCGCCGGCACGCCGGTGCGCGGCAGCTCGAGGCGCGCGACGCCCACCCCGAGCCGGCTTCGGAACGGCCGCACGTCCTGCACCATCACCTGCTGCGCGCCGGGGCCGAGCGGCAGGAACAGCCGGCCGTCCGCGTTCCGGGTCAGGTAGGCGGGCTCGCCGCCGACGCTCGCGAAGGTCGGCTCACCGGGGACGCCCAGGGCGAGCGCCGGCGTCCCCTGGTTGTCGAGCGAGAGGGTGGTCTCGCTGCGCGCCTTGCCGTCGGCGCCGAGGAAGAAGGTCTGGGAGAGGGCGTTCACCGCGAACCCGGCGGTCTCGAGCGCCTCGAGGCGGGTCGCGGTCCAGGTCACCTCGCCCTGGCCGTCGAGGAGGAACGCCTGCGCGCCGCGGTACGCTGCGGTGAGGCCGGTCTCGCCGGCGCCGACCCGCCGGCCGGCCGCCGCGACCTGGGCCCGGATGAGAGGGTGGCTCTCGACGAGCAGGTACTGAACGCTCGCCGGGACGGGCGGCGCGAACCGCGCGCCGGTGAGCCGGCCGGTGAGGCGGATCGTGGACTCGCCCGGCGGCAGGTCGAAGCGGTAGCGCGCGCCCTCGAGGTCCCACGCCACCGGGGCGTCCACCGCCTCGACGTGCTCGGCCTCCCGGAGCGCGATCTCGAACCGCCGGTGGGTCCGGGACGGGTTCCGCACGTCGAGCAGGTAGGTGAAGCGCGTCTCGTCGGGGAGGAGCGTCACCTGGTAGCGGCCCGCCACCGACGGCGGGAGGTCCTCGCGCGCCCCCGCCAGCCGACGCACCACCGAGAGGCTGCGCGCGCCGCTCCCGGCGTCGGCGAGGACCGGCTCGCCGTCCTCCACCGTGGCGGCCACCTCGAGCACCGCCGGGGTGGCGGTCGCGGCGAGGCGGTCGCTGCCGTCGAGCGCGATCCGGCAGCGGACCCGGAACCGCGGCGCCAGGGGCGTCACCGCGAACGCGCCGGACGCGGCGCGCGAGAGGAGGGCGTCCCCGTCGCAGGAGTGGAGGCGGAATCCCTCGCCGGAGAGCACGTCCACCGCGGGGAGCGTCCCGGCGGAACGCCCCGAGAGCGTGAGGCCGAGATCGCGCCGGGCGAAGCTGCCGTCGATCCGCAGGTGGTCGATCACGGTGAGCGACGGCCGCTCCTCGAGTTTGCGGAGCCGCTCGTAGTCGGCGAGCGGCAGCGTCACCTGAGGGGCGCTCGCCGGTTGGGCGAGCAGCAGGGCCACGACGAGCGGCGTCATCGCAAGAACCTCCGGTGAACGAGGAAGCAAGGAGAGCAGACGCCCCGTGTGGGCGTCCAGCGGAGAAAACGCGCCGCGGCGCGAAACGATCTCCCCGGCGACGCGCTCGTCGGTGTGCGAACGGGGCGCAGCGAGCGGACCTGCTCGTCCCGCCGTGGCGGCTCCTCTTCGCCCGGTCGGTCGCGCGGTGCCGGCGAACGGATCGGGCGGGTCAGCCGCCGGCCGCGAGCGCGGCGCGAGCCTCGGCGCCGGTCATCGGGTGGTTGTAGAGCGGCGTGCCCGGCTGCTGGCGGCGGCCGCCCTCGCGGAGCGAGCCCGTGTCCACCGGCGCGAACCCGATCTGCTCGACGAGCGTCGCGACCAGGCGCTTCGCGGCGGGGTCGTCGCCGGCGAGGAAGATCGCGTGGCGCTCCTCGAGCGGCAGGTCGGGCCGGCCCCGCGTGGCGAGGTGCTCGAAGTAGATCGTGTTGAAGGCCTTCACGAGGCGGGCGCCCGGGAGGCGCCGGGCGGTCTCCTCGCTCGAGGTGGTGGCCCCGAGGTCGAGGACCTGGCCCTCGGCCGAGTACGGGTTCATCGCGTCCACCACCACCTTGCCCGCGACGCGCGCCGTCGGCGGGAGGGCCTCCGGGGAGCGCCACGGCGTGGCGAGAAAGATCACCTCCCCGAACGCCGCCGCGTCCTCGACCGTCGCCGCGTGCGCGCGCGAGCCGAGCCTCGCCACCAGCTCGCGCAGCGAGTCCGGTCCCCGCGAGTTCGCGAGCGCCACGTCGTGCCCGGCGTGGACGAGGAGCCGGGCGACGGTGCCGCCGATGCGACCCGCGCCGATGATCCCGATCTTCATGGAACCCCTCTTCGACTCTAATCGTCCGAGAGATCCGCGCGCACCTCCCGCGAGCGGGTGAGGAGGGGTCCCGGTAGGGTGCGTCGGAGGGGATCACCCGGCCCTGCGCTCCGGCCTGACCGAGAGAAGTTTTCGGCGGGAAAATTACTCTCGGTCGGGAGGAGCTATCCCGCAAGGGTCTGGCGGATCGCCGCCGCGTGCTCGAGCCGCGCCTCGACCCGGGCCACGAGGGCGCGACGCTCGCGCTCGACCGCGGCGGCGGAGAGCCCGAGGGCGCGACCGACGACGAGGTCGAGCTCGCGCTGGGCGGGCCGCGCGAGCATCGCCCGGAGCGCCGTGGTCACCGGATCCCGCGCGAGCGCGCCCCGGAGCGCCGCGAGCGGGCGCGCGACGCCGGCGAGCGCCGCGGGTCTCGGGAACGGGGCCGCGGCGAGCACCCGGCAGTCCACGTCGGCGATCGCCTGGGCGCCGGTGAGCTGGCGCGCCCCCGCGTCGATGGCGAGGCGGACGGGGGTGGCGGAGAGCACGAGCGCGAGCTGCCACGCAGGGACGGCCGGGCCCGGGAAGAGGGCGTGCCACTTCTTGTCCTCCCACAGCCCCGCCTCGTTCAGGAACGCGAAGGCGCGCGCCCCGAGCTTCGCCGGGTAGAGCACCGGCGCGGGGCCGCGCCCCGGAACGAGCCGCCACCACGGTGCGCGGCCGGCGCAGGTCGGCCGCCGTTGGACGCCGAGCGCCTCGCCGAGCCGGACGTAGGCCCGGCTCGCGGCGCTCGTCCGCGCGGGTCGGAAGAGCACCTTGCCCGGCGCCGCCTCCTCGGGGGCCCGCGCCTCCTTCAGGCTCGCGAGGAGCGGCACCACGTCGGCGTCGCCGAGGGCCACCTCGCCCGCGAGCGCCGAGGCGAAGCGGCCGCCGCCGAGCGGCGCGAGGTGGAAGAACGCGTTGCAGCCGGTCTTGGTCCCGAACCGGACCTCGCACACGTCCGCGACGGTGATCGCCTCGCGCGGCGCCTCCGCCGCGCCCCGGCTCCGGCGGACGCGCGGGGTCGCGCCGCCGCGCGCGATCGCCTCGAGCTCGTCATCGCCGAGCGCGCCGAGCGGCACCGCCGCCTCCGCGGGCGCGGCGTCCCGCGCGCCTTCGGCCCACACCGCGAGCGCCGTGTCCACCGACGCCGCGAAGCTCCCTGCGGCCCGCGACCGGAGGCGGAGGACGAAGCCGCCGCGGGCCCGCGCGTCGGCGAGGACGGGGGCGGAGGAGCGCGACACGTCCAGCGCCCGGGGCCAGACCAGCGCCGCCACCGGCGCGCGCCGGAGGGCCAGGGCGGCGAAGTGCGCGGAGAGATCGGCCTGGCGGGTGAGCCCGCTCGCGGTCGCCGCGGCGGCCTTGTCGTCAGCGGGGATCGCCTCGTGCCGGAGGAAGGGCGGGTTGGCGAGGACCAGCTCCGCGGCGGGCCAGGGGACGCGGAGCGCGTCGGCGCAGGCGATCGCCGCGTCGGCGTCGAGGAGCGCGAGGCGCGCCCGGGCGGTGCGGGCGGCGAGGGGCGCGACGTCGATCCCGTGGAGCGCGAGCCGGGCGCCCTGGAGCCGGGCGAGCCGCGCCGCCGCGGCGAGGAGCGCGCCGCCGCCGCAGGCGGGATCGAGGACGGCGAGGCCGTCGAGGGCGGCGGCGAGGCGGGCGTCGCGGGCTCCGGAGAGGAGGGCGGCCAGCCCCGCGGCGGCGGGCGGACCGCCCCGGCCGGCGGCGGCGTGGGCCAGGCCGAACGCGGCGAGGATCCGGGCCTCCGCGTCGGGCGTGAAGATCGCGCCGCGCGCGCCGGCGAGGGCGCGCGCGCAGATCGCCTCGAGGAGCGCGCCGTCCACCTCGCCGGCGCCGGGCCGGAGCTCCGACCCGCGGGAGAGCCCGGCGAGCGCCCGGCTCGCACCACCGCCGAGCCAGCGCGCCGCCTCCGCGAGCTGGGCCTCCGGGGGGAGCGGAGCGAGCGCGGCGAGGGCGCGGGCGAGGGACGCGGCGGCGGTCACGGTGAAGGATCCCGGCGCGCGGTCGCGCTCGAGCGCGCGCTCGGGATCGCCCCGGACAGCGGCACGTCCAGGATCGGCGCGCGGCGCGCCCCGGGACCGTCGAAGTGCCACCACTCCATCCGGTTCACCCGGAACCCCTCCGCCTCCATCGCGGCGCGGAGGAGATCGCGGTTCGCGCGGGCGGCGCGCGAGATCCCGCTGCTCGCGGCGGCCCGCGCGCGGGGCTCGAACGCGTCGAACGGCGTCGGCAGCTCGGCCTCGCGACCGTCCGGGGTCGAGAGCCCGACGTCCACGGCCGCGCCGCGGTTGTGGTTCGAGCCGAACCGCGGGTCGGCGACGAACCCGGGGCGCGGGACCAGGCGCCACATCTCGCGCTGCACCGCGAGCGGCCGGTAGCAGTCGTAGAGCCGGAGCCGGAACCCGCGCGCTCGCACCCGGGCGGCGGCGCGGGCCAGGCGGGCGGCGACGTCGGTGCGGAGGAGGCAGCGCGCGTCCGGCGGGTACACCGCGCGCCCCAGGAAGTTCGCCGCCGTCGCGTAGCGGAGATCCGGCACCGCGTCCGGCACCACCGCCAGGACCTCCACGAGCGGGGTCGCCGGCGGGGCGGCGGCGAGCAGGACCGGCAGCAACGCGTGGAGCGCGGGCACGTGCAGATTGTACGCGACGCGGATCCGCGACGCGATGGGGGCCGTGCGGAATGACGTGAGGCGCGGACGTCGTCGCGGAGTCGCGGCCGGCCGGGTCGCGCTCGCGTCGGCCCGCGATCGGCGGCGCGCCGTCGTTGCCTGCCCCGGTACGGTCCGTGTATAGGCCTGGCCCCGATGCTCGCGCCGCTCCCATCCGTGCAGCCCGCTCCGGCGGCCAGCGATGACGCGGGCGAAGGTGCACCGCTGGCGCGGCACCCGTCGGCGCAGAGCCCGGTGCGCCGCGTCCCGTGGGCGCTCGTCGTCGCCGCGGCAGCGCTCCCGGCGGTCTTCGCGCTCGTGCGGCTCGGCCGCTGGCACCCGGACGAGATCTACCAATATCTCGAGCCGGCGTTCTTCAGGGTCCACGGATACGGAGTCCGTGCGTGGGAGTGGGACGTCGGGCTGCGGAACTGGGCCATCCCGTTCGTGCTCGCGGCGTTCCTGCGCGCCGCCCACGCCGCCGGGATCGATCACCCGATCGCCTGCCGCGCCGTCCTGGCCGTTCCACAGGCGGCCGTGCTCCTGCTCGCGATGATGTCCGCCTGGCGGTACGTGGAGCGCCGGTGCCGGGAAACGCCGTCCTCCGCGAAAGGCGCCTTCCTCCTCTTCGCGCTCCAGGCGCCGGTGCTCCTGTTCGCCGGCCGCACGATGGGGGAGAGTTTCTCGGCCGCCTTCCTCGTCGTCGCGTTCGAGCGGCTCGACAGGCCCGGCGACGGGCGAAGGAGCGGGACGTGGGCCGGCGCGATGCTCGGGCTCTCCGTGGTCGCGCGGTACGGTTCGGCCGTCTTCGTGGTGGTCGCGCTCGCGTGGCTGGTCGCGAAGCGGCGCTGGCGGGCGCTCGGGTGGACGTGCGCCTCCGGCGGGGCCGTCGCGATCTCGCTCGGCGTGCTCGACTGGGCGACGTGGGGGAGGCCGTTACACTCGCTCATCGCTTACTTGCAGTTCAACGTCCTCTCGGGCAAGGCGAGCACGTTCTTCGGCGCGCAGCCCGTCGGGTTCTACCTGTGGGCCCTGGGAGCCTGGTTCGCGCTCTGGATCTGGCCGGGGCTGTGGATCGTCACCGCTCGCGAGCGGCGCCTTCCGCTCCCGGCCGTGGCAGCGGTCCTCTACGTGCTCGTCCTGCTCGCGACGCCACACAAGGAGAACCGGTTCCTCTTCCCCGCCGTGATCCTCGCCGCCCTGGCCGCCGCCCCGGGAGCGGCGTGGCTCGTGGCGAGGTGCCAGACGAGACGAGCACGAGTCGGCGCGACGGTGGCGGCGCTCCTCGCCGGGAGCATCGCCTTCACCGGGCCCGACCGCCCCACCTCGGGCCGTGACTTCCGCGCCCTGGCGCGGCTGGGCCGCGATCCAGCGACGCGCGGAATCCTCGTCGTCGGCGGACCGTGGGGATCGTGCGGCTACTTCTGCGTCGGTCGCGACGTCCCGCTTCACCATGTGGAAGACACCGCGGAGATCACACGCGTCCTCGAGGATTCGCGGGTGAACCGTGCGGTGGCGGTGGGACCGGCGAGCGTCGACCTGCAGCGCCGCGGCTTCGCGGTCGTGGAGCGGCAGGGGAAGTTCGACGTCCTGGCTCGGCGCTGACCGCGTCACGCCCGCGCGCCGGCGCGATCGGCCCGCCCCGCCGCGTCGCGGGCCAGCGGCGGCGCGAGCCGCGTGCTCGGGAACAGGGCGAGCAGGAGGAGCGCCACGCCGCTCACGACCTCGACCACGGACGCGCCCCGATCGCCGGTGGTCCGCGCGCTCCAGGCCAGCCACACGGCGGGGACCGCGAGGCCGAACCGGGCGGGAGGCCACTCGAAGGACGCGAGCGTGCCGATGCACACGAGCAGCCCCATCGCGACGTCGTGGAGGATGGGGCCGACCGCGCCATAGCCGAGCAGCAGCGGTGCGAAGACCAGCCCGAGCCCCACGCCGAAGCTCGCCCACCGGGCGTACATGCTTCAAACCTAGTGGGGGGTTTGGGGGTCGCAAGGGGAGGGCGCTCGCGGGCGCCTGCCCGGGCGGGTGCACGAAACTGGCGGAGTCAGACGCTCTCGCTAGGATGCGATCGTCTGCGAGCGACCGCGGCGCCGGGTCACGGGAGGATCGCGCGATGGCTCGACGCCGGACCGAACGCTCAGGCAGCACGACGGAATCTTCGATGACCTACGCCGACGAACGCGTGGCGGCAGAGATGGGACGAGTCCTGCTCGCGCTGTACCGGGCCGGGATGCAGGTCCGGGTCTGGCCGGACGCGCTGAAGGGGCGCGCCGGCGCGCGGATCGTGGCCGGCCCCTCCGCGAACAGGCGCCGGACCGCGCTCAAGCCGGTCACCGGCTCGGGCGACTCGCCGCTCCAGGCGATCTACGCCGCGGTGGAGCGCATGAACGAGCGCGCCGGGGCGATCGTCGTCCGGCTGGACTGATCGGAACGTTCGCCCGCACCCGCACCCGGCTGCGAACCTGTCATCCCTGTCCGTTCCCCGGGTCCCGAGTTCCCTGTCCCGGCTTCTCCGTGGCCCGTTCCGGAGCGGGAGCGGAGCAGTCAGGGGCGTTGATGCGGGCGAGGGGATCCGGGTTACGTGCGGCGGCGAAGCCGGGTGCGCGTTCGGGGTCGGGTACGGCGAGGCGGCCTGGCAAGCTGGGGAGGCGCACCCCTCCGCGCGGGGAGCTCGCGCGCGGTCGCGAAGCGAAGCGCGCGAGGTCACGGTTCCCCGCTCTAACCAAACAGCCCGTCGAGCTTCCGCTCGATGTCCTCCTGGACCTTCTGGCGCATGGCGCCCGGGACGAGCATCGGGAACTTCAGCTCGATCGTGACCTCCTCGTCCTTCACGGCGTAGGCCCCGCTGACGCCCATCTTGGAGACCTGCCCGGTCTTCGCCGGGCCGTCCTTGTGGTAGTCGAGCGACATCTTCTGGGCGATGCGCTCCATCACCTGATCCACCTTCTCGTAGATCTCGGCGGCGTTCTTCCCCGGGTACTTCCTCGTGATCTGCGGCATCCGGCGTTCGTCTCCTATCAAGGCTGCTGCTCAGGGCTGCTTCGCGTACAGAGTAGGGTCCGCCACCCCCGCCTCGGCAAATCCCTTGCGGCGCAGGCGGCATGCATCGCATCGGCCGCAGGCGCGGCCGCGGACGGGGTCGTAGCACGACATCGTCATCCGGTAGGGCACGTCGAGCGCGGAGCCGAGGCGGATGATCCCGGCCTTCGAGAGCTTCAGGAGCGGGGCGCGGATCCGCAGGGGCCGTCCCTCGACGCCGGCCTTCGTCGCCACCTTCGCGAGCCGCTCGAACGCGCGCAGGAACGGCGGGCGGCAGTCCGGGTAGCCGGAGTAGTCCACGGCGTTCACGCCGATGAACACGTCCTCCGCGCCGACGGTCTCGGCGTCGGCGAGGGCGAGGGCGAGCATCACCGTGTTCCGGGCCGGCACGTAGGTCACGGGGATGTCCTGGCCCATCCGCCGCTCGCTCCGGTCCTTGGGGACCGCGATCCTCGCGTCGGTGAGCGCCGACCCGCCGAACGCCGAGAGGTCGACCTTCACGATCCGGTGCTGCGCCGCGCCGAGGGTCCGGGCCACCCGCCGCGCGCGGGCGAGCTCACCCCGGTGCCGCTGGCCGTAGTCGACCGACAGGCAGTGCACCTCGAACCCCTCCGCGCGCGCGATGGCGAGGCAGGTCGTCGAGTCCAGACCGCCCGAGAGGAGCACCACCGCGCGCTTCGCCTTCGCCATCCCGAGTCCTCCAGATCACGGCGCCGGTGCGCCGGTCACGTCGTAGCGCGCGTCGCAGGGGAGCGGGCACGTCCCGCAGTCGCCCTCGATCCGGCGCATCCGCTCGATGTAAGAGCCGCCGAACCCCGTCGCAGCGCCGGCGGAGTCGCGCTGGACGGTGCCGTCGAGGATGATGGTCAGCTCGGCCGCGCAGGTGCCGCAGCCGCCGAGGATCGCGCCGGAGGTGGTCGCCTCGAGGTGGACCGCGTCGCCCGAGCGGGAGCCGAAGAGCGTCTCCGCGTGGTCCCGCCCGGAACAGAACGCGGCGCCGGACGTCCCGGCGTCCGACGACAGCGTGCCCGAGAACGCGATCGGCGCCTCGTCGAAGCCGGTCTCGGGCGGGCAGGCCGGGATGGTCGGGTCCGCGGGATCCGACGCGAGGTTCCGGGTGCCGGCGAGGTCGAAGACGCCGATGGTGTCGCCCGGGCAATCGCCGCGCCCGCTGGCGCCGCACGCCGCGAGGGACGCGGAGAGGGTGGCGAGCGCGAGGAGGGCTGGGCGAGCGGGGCGCGGCATCGGCGGGGCGTCACCCTAGCACCGAGAGCCGCAGCTCGAGGAACGGATCCGAGAGCGCGAACAGGGCGAGGTCCCGCAGGTCCGGCAGCGCGAGCGCCTGCGCCGGGTCGAGGTCCCCCGCCTCGCCAGGGCGCTCGAGCCGCGCCAGGGCGCGGAGCGCCTCGCCCGGATCGCCGGCGTACACGAGCGCGACCCGGCTCGCGGTGCGCCGGAGGGCGGCGGCGAGCTCGCGCGGATCGGCGGCGCCGAGCTCGGCGGTGGCCGCGGCGCCGAGCCGGCGGGCGGCGTTCCGGATCGAGCTCGGGACGCGCTGCTCGAGGGGCCCGAGGAAGGCGGCGGCGCGCTGGGGCGGGAGCCCGGAGGACGCCGGCGCGCCGCCCGCGAAGCGGCAGGCCAGCTCGAGCAGGATCGCGAGGTCGCGCGGCGCGAACTTCCCGGCGAGGGCCCACCCGTGCTGGACGAGGTCGAGGGTGCGCGCCGCCACGAACGGGAGGGCGCGCTCGGGCAGCGTCGCCACGCCGGCGGAGAGGATCGCGGCGGGCGGCTGCGTGTTCTCGACCGCCACCTCGGCGCCGGGCTTCGCGGTGAGGAGCACCGCGTGCGGCCGGGTGGCGAGCGCGCGCGCGGCGTCCTCGAGGGCCGTCCGCAGCGCCGGCGCCCGCGGCGGGGCGAGCCGGTCGGCGGGGGTCGCGCCCCGCCGCCCGAGGTCCGCCGGGAAGAGCGGCTCGAGCCAGGGGCAGAGCAGCGCCAGGAGGCGCGCGAGGGGACCCGTCGCCCCGGGTGCCGCCGCCCGAACCCGCGCCGCGGATGGGACGGCCCGGGCGAGCCGCGCCGGCGCCGGGGGGGAGACGCGCCCGGGCGCCACGTACGCGGCGAGGGAGGCGACGATCCGGCTGCGCTCGGCGAGGCGAGCGGCGTCGGCGGACCCCACGTCCCGGGCGAGGGTCGCGCACGCAGCGGCGGCGCCGGCGAGGGCGACGCCGTCGGACGGCTCCGTCCGCGCGGCGGCGAGGGCGGCCTCGAGGGCGCGCGCGGCGGTCTCCGGCCGCCCGGCCCAGGCGGCGATCAGGGCCCGCCGCGTGTCGGCGTCCTCCGGGACGAGGGCGAGCGCCTTCTCGAGCATCACCGTCGCCTGCTGCGGGCGGTCGAGCTTCGCCGTGAGGACCTCGGCGAAGTGCTTGAAGCGTGCGGCGGCCGCGAGGGGATCGTAGGCGGCGATGGCATCGGCGCAGACCTCGCCGAGCTGCACGTACTCGTCGTAGCGGCGGAGCTTCTCCGCGACGCGGCAGAGATCGCGCGCCACGGTGAGCTCGGCGGGCTCCTGCGTGAGGGCGCGCGCGAGCCAGGCGTGGGCCTCCTCCCACTCGCCGGCGCGCATGTGGGCCCGGCCGAGCGCGGCCGCGTCGGGAGGGGGCGGCGGCGGGGTCGGGGTCGGGGGCGGGGCTGGCGTCGCGGTCGCACGCGAAGCGGCCGTGCCCGTGCCCGTCACCGTGCCCGGCGCCCGTGACCCGCCTCCCGCGTCCCGTGGCTCGTGGCCCGAGGTCGGGGTCGGGGCGGGGGCCGGGGCGGGGGCCGGGGCGGGGGCCGGGCTCGGGGCCGGGGCAGGGGTCGGGGTCGGGGTTTGGGTCGGGGCCGGGGTCCGGATCGGGGTCGCGGTCGGGGTTCGGGTCGAGGCCGGGTTCGCGTTCGCGTTCGGGATCGCGTTCGTAGTCGGAACCCGGGGCCCGACGCTCGACGCCCGAGGCCCGCTCCTCGACGCCATCATCGCCCGCGCCTCGGCGAGCGCCTCCTGGTGCTGGGCGGCGTCGGCCTGGACCTGCGCCGCGAGCCGGTTTTTAAGGGCGTGGGCCCGGGCGAGCCGGGCCGGATCACCCTCGGCGAGGCGGAGGAGCCAGGCCCACGTGAGCTCGCGCTCGGCGTCCACCTCGAGGGACTCGAGGAGCGCGTCGGCCGCGCCGCCGCGGTCGCCAACCCGCTCGAGGTGGCCGGCGAGCCGCTCGAACAGCTCGGCGCGCTCCAGGCCCGCGGCCGCGGCCGCTTGGCCCCGGAGCACCGCGGCGACCGGATCCGACCCCGCCGGATCCGCCGCAGGCCCCGCGGCGGGGACGGAGGTCCCCGGGGCGCCGGCGGCGCGCGCGTCGAGCTCCGCGAGGAGCGCCTCGGCCTCGGCCGCGGTCCGCTGCCCGGCGGGGGCGGCGCTCGCGCGGGCGATCGCGAGCGCGGCGTCGAGCGCGGCCCGGGCGGTGACGTCGTCGCCGAGCCGCTCGGAGAGGATCCGTGCGCGGCGGAGGTGGAGCGCGGCGGCCTCCGCCGGATCGGCGGCCCCGTCCGCCGCGGCGGCGAGGGCGCCGGCGGCGGCGGCCCAGGCCTCGCGGCGCGTGTCGAGCTCCGCGAGCGCCTCGAGGGTCGGGCCGTGGGTCGGATCGAGCTCGAGGGCGGCGAGGTAGGCGCCGCGCGCCTCCTCGACCTGATCGTGATCGGCGAAGAGCCGGCCGCGCGCGTACCGGAGCGCGAGCCGGCGCGCGTCGTCGCCCCACGCCGCGAGCGCCTGCTCGTGGACGCGGGCGAGATCGAGCCACGCGTCGATGGCGCCCCGGCTCGCGGCGAGCCCGGCCGCGCGATCGAACGCCTCCGCGTCCTCCGGCTGGTCGCGGAGCACCTGGATCCAGGCCGCCTCGGCGTCCGCGGGGCGCCCGGCCGCCTCCAGCGCGCGGGCGAGCTTGCGCGCGTGGGCGCCCCGGGCCTCCGCCGGCAGCTCCTCGAGCGGGATCGCGGACAGGTGGCGCGCGGCGGCGTCCACGTCGCCCGCGGCGAACGCCTCCTCGGCGAGGACGGCGCCCTCGGGCACGCAGCCCGGGCGCGCGTGCAGGGCGATGCGGTAGGCGCGGGCAGCCTCGCCGTGGCGCTCGGCCGCCTCAAAGAGGCGCGCGGCCTCGAGGGCGGACGCGGCGGAGTCGTCGGCGCCGGTCCGAAGCGCGGCGGCGAGGTGGGCGCGGGCGGCCGCGACCGGATCCCCGGCGGACGTCTCGAGCCGCGCGAGGGCCTGCCACGGCGCGGCGGCGTCCGGGTCAGCCTGGCACGCCAGCTCGAGGACGGCGCGGATCTCGTCCGGCTGCGCCGCGGCGCGGACGAGCGTCTCGGCCGACTCGAGGAGCGCGGCCGCGCGGGCGGCGGGATCGTCGGTCGCGAAGGCGCGCTCCGCGGCGGCGCGCGCGACCTCGCGGAGATCGGTGGGCGCGGGCGCAGGGCTCGCGCCCCCGCTCGCCGGCGCGCTCGCGGCCGGGGCGGCGACCGGCTCGAGGGCCGCCTCCACGTCCGAGGCCAGCTCG
>NZ_JALCZA010000037.1 GCF_022690765.1 Anaeromyxobacter oryzisoli
CCCCGGCGCCCCCGGGGTCCCCGCCGGGGTGACGCCGGCCACCCTGCGGGCGCCGGCCGCGCCCGGCGCCGCGGCGCCGGCGGCCCCGGGCGCCGAGGGCGCGACGGCGGAGCTCTTCGCCGGCGAGGTGAAGATCACCGCCGACAAGACCCAGAACGCGCTGCTCATCCAGGCGAGCGGGTCGGACTTCGCCGCGATCCAGCGGCTCATCGAGAAGCTCGATCGCCCGAGGCGGCAGGTCTTCGTCGAGGCGGTCATCATGGAGGTCAACCTCAAGGACGACACGCACATCGGCGTGGGCGCCCACAC
Source organism: Anaeromyxobacter oryzisoli (assembly GCF_022690765.1). Classification (GTDB taxonomy): domain Bacteria; phylum Myxococcota; class Myxococcia; order Myxococcales; family Anaeromyxobacteraceae; genus Anaeromyxobacter; species Anaeromyxobacter oryzisoli. Next base: position 310 of record NZ_JALCZA010000037.1, read on the forward strand.
CGCGGTCACCGCCAAGTACAAGGGGGACACCGGCGTCGTCCCGATCGCCTCCGAGCCGGGCACCGTCTCGTCCCTGAACTTGCAGAACGCGGTGGCCCTCGGCGGGTTCCTCACCGGGTTCGAGGGGCCGGTCTCGGCGGAGCTCAAGGACCTCGGCCTGAACATCCCGTCCATCGGCGTGCTCGTCCAGGCGCTCCAGACCAACTCGGACGTGAACGTCCTCTCGACGCCGCACATCGTCGCCACCGACAACGAGGACTCCGAGATCAGCGTCGGCCAGAACGTGCCGTTCCAGTCCGGCTACTTCCCGCAGGGGCTCTCGAACCTGCTCTCCGGCACGACCGGCGCCACGACGGCGGGCCTGCTCGGCACGACCACGGGCATCTCCTCGCTCGCCGCGAGCATCCAGCGGCAGAACGTGGAGCTGAAGCTCAAGATCAAGCCGCAGATCAACGAGGGCGGAAACGTCCGCCTCACCATCGAGGAGCAGACCGAGGAGATCGCGTCGCAGGACCCGACCCTCGGCCCGACGACCTCGAAGCGCAGCATCAAGACGCAGATCGTGGCGAAGGACCAGAGCACGATCGTGCTCGGCGGCATGTACCAGGAGCGGAACGTCAAGACCGTCAAGAAGATCCCGTTCCTGGGGAGCCTGCCGCTGATCGGCTGGCTCTTCCGCGACACCACGGACAGCAAGCAGAAGACCAACATCCTGCTCTTCCTCACCCCGTACATCATCCGCGACCAGTCGGACTACCGGCGCATCTACGAGAAGAAGCGCAAGGAGCACCAGCAGTTCCTGGAGCAGTTCTACGGCCGGAAGGCGGGGTTCGAGGTGGAGGTGGACTTCACCCGCAAGGCGGGCCCGATCTCGCTCCTGCACCGCGGGGTGCTCGAGGAGTCGAGCAGGCTCGAGAACGGCGGGGCCGGCCTGCCCGAGGAGCACCTGGCCACGCCCCCGGCCGCGCCGGCTCCCGGCGAGGCGCCGCCGCCGACCCCGGCACCGCCCCCGACGCAGCCCCCTCAGGGCGCCGCGCCGCCGACGGAGGAGGGGACCCCCGTGGATCGGCTCGAGGTCCAGCCGGAGCTGCCCGAGCCGGGCGCGCCGCCCCCCGCGCCGGAGTCTGCCACGCCGCCGGGCCGGCCCGCGCCCGCGCAGCCGGCGCCCGCCCAGCCGGGCCAGGCGCCTGCTGCGCCCGTCCAGCCGGGGCCGTCACAGCCGTAAGGGATGACCCGGCGCGTCCGGACCGTTCCTGGAGATCCCATGTCGACGAACGAGGCACCCGAGATCCTCTCCCTCACCACCGCGGCGGCGCCCGAGCGCTCGAGCGCGCCCGCCGCCCTGTGCGGCCGCCGGCTCGGCGAGATCCTCGTCGAGACCGCAGGCCTCGCGCCGGAGAAGCTCGAGGAGGCGCTCGCGCTCCAGCAGGGCGAGCAGGCGGGGGTCCGGATCGGCGAGATCCTCGTGCGGATCAAGGCCGCGTCGGAGGAGGACGTCCTCCGCGCCCTCGCGCTCCAGCTCGACCTCCCGTTCGTGGAGCGGATCGACCTCGACTCCGTGCCGGCGGAGCTGGCGGCGAAGGTGCCGATCCACTTCGCGCGCCAGGCCCGGGTCCTGCCGCTGGGCGCGCAGGGGGACCTCGTCCGCGTCGCCGTGGTGGATCCCCTCGACACCGCCGCCCAGGACTCGCTCTCGATGCTCCTCGGCGCGCCGGTCGCGCCGGAGGTGACGCCCACCGAGGTGGTCGTCGACGCGATCAACGCCGTGTACGACCGCGCCGCCGACGAGCACGAGAAGCTCATGGAGGACCTCGAGACCGAGGACCTCGAGAGCGTCGCCCACGAGCTGCAGGAGCCGGCCGATCTCCTCGACGCCGACGACGAGGCGCCGATCATCCGGTTGGTGAACTCGCTCATGTTCCGCGCCGTGAAGGAGCGGGCGAGCGACATCCACATCAACCCGGAGGAGAAGGACATCTCGGTCCGCTACCGGATCGACGGCGTGCTCCGGGAGATCATCCGCCCCCCGAAGCGGTTCCAGGCCTCCATCGCGAGCCGCATCAAGATCATGGGCGGCCTCAACATCGCCGAGAAGCGCCTCCCGCAGGACGGGCGCATCCGCATCAAGATCGCCGGCAAGGACGTGGACATCCGCCTCTCGACCGTGCCCACCGCCCACGGCGAGCGGATCGTGATGCGCCTGCTCGACAAGTCCAGCGTGGTGCTCGACCTCGGCCAGCTCGGCTTCGAGACGTGGCAGCGGAAGATCATGGACGGGCTCATCACCCGGTCCCACGGCATCGTCCTCGTCAGCGGCCCGACCGGCTCCGGCAAGACCACCACGCTCTACGGCGCCCTCGCCCAGATCAACTCCCCGGACCTGAACATCCTCACCATCGAGGATCCGGTGGAGATCCCGCTCAAGGGCGTGGGCCAGGTCCAGGTGAACCCGAAGATCGAACTCACCTTCGCGAACGGCCTCCGGTCGTTCCTCCGCCAGGACCCGGACGTCATCATGGTCGGCGAGATCCGCGACCTCGAGACCGCGGACATCGCGATCCAGGCCTCGCTCACCGGCCACCTGGTGCTCTCCACCGTCCACACCAACGACGCGGCCGGCGCCATCACCCGCCTCGTGGACATGGGCGTGCAGCCGTTCCTCGTCGCGTCCTCGCTCGTCGGCGTCCTCGCGCAGCGGCTCGTGCGCGTGCTCTGCCCGGAGTGCAAGCGCCCCTACGTCCCGACCGCCGAGGAGCGCGCGACGATCGGGCTCACCGACGCGATCCTCGCGAAGGCGGGGAGCCCGGAGCACCTCTACAAGGCGGTGGGGTGCGCGGCGTGCAACCACACCGGCTACCAGGGCCGGACCGGCATCTACGAGCTCATGCTCGTGGACGACGACGTCCGCCCGCTCATCCTCAAGTCGGTGGACGCCACCACCATCAAGCGCGCCGCGGTGGACCGCGGGATGGTCACGCTCATGGAGCATGGTGCGTACAAGGTCGCGCGCGGGCTCACCACCGCGCCCGAGGTCCTGTCCGTGACGGCAGAGGATATAAGATGATGCGGGGGCTGCCCCCCCGCCCCGCCGACCCTGAGCTGGTCGAAGGGTCGTCGGGGCCCCACCCCTGCTGCGCGGGGCCCGTGACCGCTCGCGCCCCGCTTCGCGGGGTCCGCTCGCGGTCCCCGCGCGGAGGGGCTACGCCCCTCCCCCCGCCTGCGGCGGGGTCCCTCCACCCTGCGTGCGGGATTCTCTCCGCACTGGATCGGTAATTGCCCGTCTTCGAGTACAAGGCGCTCGCCGAGAGCGGGAAGGCGGTCACCGGGCTCCGCGAGGCGGACTCCCCGAAGACCCTGCGCGCCACGCTGCGCCGCGAGGGCATCTACCTCACCGAGGTCCTCGGCGAGAAGGAGCAGCGCGCCCAGGCGTCGCGCGACGTGAACGTGAAGCGCCTGCTCCTCGGCCGCGTCTCGGCCCAGGAGCTCGCGATCGCGACCCGCCAGCTCGCCGTGCTCGTCGGGGCCGGGATCCCGCTCGTGGAGGCGCTCACCGCGCTCGTCGATCAGGTCGAGCACGAGCGGCTGAAGCGGGTCCTCGGGGACGTGAAGCAGCGGGTCAACGAGGGCTCGACGCTCGCCGACGCGCTCGGCGTGCACCCGAAGATCTTCGGCGACCTGTACGTCAACATGATCCGCGCCGGCGAGACCTCCGGCGCCCTCGAGATCGTGCTGGTGCGCCTCGCCGAGTTCACCGAGAGCCAGGCGCGCCTCCGCTCGAAGATCGCCGGGACCATGGCCTACCCGATCGCGATGATGGTGATCGGGACCGTGATCATGGGGATCCTCTTCACGGTGGTGGTCCCGAAGATCACCCGCATCTTCGAGACCTCCAACATCGCGCTGCCCTGGTACACGCGGGTCCTCATCGCGCTGTCGGGCTTCGCCGCGAGCTACTGGTGGGCGATCCTCCTCCTCCTCGGCGGGGCGGTGTACGGCTTCGTCCGCTGGAAGCGGTCGCCCGACGGGCGCGCGCGCTGGGACCGGATCGTCCTGAAGGCGCCGGTGTTCGGGCGGCTCGTGCGCCAGGTCGCCATCGGCCGCTTCGCGCGGACGCTCTCGACGCTGCTCAAGAGCGGCGTCCCGCTCCTCACCGCGATGGACATCGTGAAGAACATCCTCGGGAACTCGCGCCTCGCCGAGGTGATCGAGCAGGCGCGCGCCGCCATCCGCGAGGGCGAGTCGATCGCCGCGCCGCTCAAGCGCTCGGGCGAGTTCCCGCCGCTCGTGCACCACATGATCGCCGTGGGCGAGCGCTCCGGCGCGCTCGAGGAGATGCTCTCGAACGTCGCCAACGCCTACGAGGGCCAGGTGGAGACCACCATCGGCGCCCTCACGTCCCTCCTCGAGCCGCTCATGATCGTGATGATGGGCGGCGTGGTGGGCTTCATCGTCTTCTCCGTCCTGATGCCGATCCTCCAGATCAACAACCTCGCAGGAGGCTAACCGTGAGCAACCACCGCACTCTGCGCCGCGCCGCCGCGCGCGGCATGACCCTCATCGAGATCATGGTCGTGCTCGTGATCATCGGCCTCGTCATGGCCGTGGTCGCCGTCAACGTCGTCGAGCGCCAGAAGAAGGCCGAGATCATGAAGGCCAAGGCCGACGTCCAGAACATCGCGAGCCAGGGCGTGGACGCCTACCGCTCGATGAAGGGGCGCTACCCGACCACCGAGGAGGGCCTCCGGATCCTCGTCCAGGAGGGCTTCCTCAAGCCGAACCAGGCCGACGGCACGCTGAAGGACCCGTGGGGCAAGGAGTACATCTACCTGTACCCCGGCGCGGTCCACTCGGACTCCTACGACGTGAAGAGCTTCGGCCCCGACGGCCAGGCCGGCGGCGACGGCGACAACGCCGACATCGTGAACTACTAGAGAGGCCTCGTCTGCAGCCCGTCGCCAGCCAGCGCGCCGCGGGGTTCACCCTCGTCGAGCTCCTCATCGTGATGTCGATCGTCGCGCTGCTCGCGGCGCTCGCCGTCCCGGCGGTGGAGAGCATCACCGGCGCGAACGCGCGGAAGGCGGCGGGCGAGCTCGCGGGCTCCATGCGCGCCCTCTTCGACACCGCCGCCCTGCGGCACGCGACGTGCCGGATGGCGCTCGACCTCGAGAAGCGCGCGTACTGGGCGGAGTGCGCGCCGGGGCGAGCCGGCGTCTCCGCCCGCCCGGACCGCGAGGCCGACGACCGGACGCTCCAGGAGCGCTTCCCCGACGAGAAGGACGCGGACGTGCGCCGGCTCCTCGCGAAGACGGCGTTCGGCCAGTTCAAGGACCGGCTGGTCCAGCGGCGCGAGCTGCCCGGGAGCGCCGGCTTCGGCCCGGTGCACGTCGAGGGCCGCCGCGACGCCGTCGAGCAGGGCACCGCCTACGTGTACTTCTTCGCCGGCGGGCAGGCCCAGCGCGCGTACGTGCCGATCGTGGACGGGAGGCACCTCTACACCATCGTGCTCGAGCCGTTCACCGGGCGCGCGCGCGTGGTCGCCGGGAAGGTGGAGGTGCGGGATTGACGACGATCCGCGGTACCTCGGCCTCGGCCGCCGGGCGCCCCGCGCGCCGCGGGCGCGCGGGGTTCACGCTGCTCGAGGTGATGGTCGCGCTCGCGATCCTCTCCATGGGCCTCCTCGCCGTCTCGGACCTGGTCTCCGGCGCGCTGCGCAACCAGACGCGGGCGGCCCGCCTCGACACCGCGACCCTCCTCGCGCGCTCGAAGCTCGCCGAGGCGGAGGAGGAGTTCGAGCGGAAAGGCTTCAGCGACTTCGACCAGGAGGACGAGGGCACGTTCGAGCGGGAGGGCCACCCCGAGGTGCGCTGGAAGCTGCGCGCGGTGAAGCCGCAAGTGGAGCTCGGCCCGGAGAAGATCCTCCAGATCCTCGGCGGCGGGACGGACCTCGCCACGCTGCTCGGGCACCGGGGCGGGGGCGACGGGGCGGGGGGCTCGCAGCCCGAGACGTTCGATCCGCGCGCGGCTGGGATGACCGCGGCGCTGAACCAGCAGCTCACCGTCCTCGGCGAGCAGATCAAGAAGGGCGTGCGCGAGGTGCGGCTCACGGTGTCCTGGCCGGACGGCAAGAAGGACGGTTCGTTCACGGTGGTGACCCACCTCGTGGTCCTGACCCCGACGGAGGGCACGTGACCGCGCGCCGCCCCGCCGCCGCGCGCGGCTTCTCGCTCGTCGAGGTGATGGTCGCCGTGGCGATCACGGCCTTCATCGGCGGGCTCACCGCGGGCACCTTCCGCCAGGTGGACCGGGCGGGGGAGATCTCCCGCGAGCAGGGAGATCGCTACGCCGCGGCGCGGCTCGCGCTCTCGCGCCTCGCGCGCGAGACGGAGATGGCGATCCTCTCGGATCACTACGACCACGACCGCCTGCGCGAGCGCCCGACCTTCTTCAAGGGGCGGGAGGACGCGCTCCTCTTCACCTCGATGGCGCACCAGCGGCTCGTGCGCGACGCGAAGGAGTCCGACCAGTCGGTGATCGAGTACACGGTGGAGCCGGACCCGGACCACGCCGGCGAGCAGGCCCTCTTCCGCCGCGAGAAGGTGCACGTGGACGAGGAGCCGGACCGCGGCGGACGCAAGGACCTGGTCGCCGACCACGTCCAGGCGTTCGGGATCCAGTACTGGGACGAGAAGCGGAAGGACTGGTCGCGGGAGTGGTCCACGCGCTCGGTGGACCACGCCAACGACCTCCCCTCGCGCGTCCGGTTCGAGCTCGAGCTGAAGCTCGCCGACGGGCGGACGGAGCGGTTCGTCACGGAGGCGCGGATCGCGATCACGCGACCGCTGGACTTCTGATGCGCGCGACGGAGCGGACGTCCACGGGGAGGCGGGGCTCGCGCCGGAGCGCGCGCGGCGCGGCCCTGCTCCTCGTGATGGTCGCCATCGCGATCCTCACCGCGCTCGCCGCCGACGTCGCCTACGACAACCAGGTCCGGCTCCGGATCGCCGCGAACGGCCGCGACGCCCTCCGCGCGGAGGCCCTCGCCCGCAGCGCGGTGAACCTCTCGCGCCTCGTCCTCGCGTTCCAGGCGCAGATCGATCAGTCCGCCCAGGCGATGTGCAGCGCGACCGCCAGCCTGACGGCCACCGGCCAGACCGCCACCGCCGCCGGACAGACCGCCACCGGACAGACCGCGACGGGCCAGACCGCCACCGACCAGGCCGCGACGTCCCAGGCCGCCGCCTGCCCGCGCGTGCAGATCTGGAGCGTCATCCCGGTGAGCTCCGGGCTCGTCCAGGCGCTCTTCGGAGGCGGCGCGAGCCCGGGCCACGCGGCGGCGCCGGAGGGCGGGGCGCGCGCGGCGGCCGCGTTCGGCGACTTCCAGGGCGCCTTCGAGGCCCGGATCGAGGACGAGGGCGCGAAGGTGAACCTCCAGTTCGACTCGATGCTCGCCCAGACCGGCACCCTCCCGCTCCAGGTCGAGTCGTACCTGCGGCTCGTCTGCGATCCGCGCTGGGACCCCCTGTTCGAGCGGGAGGACGCGAACGGGCAGCGCACCACGCGCCAGGAGCTCGCGGCGTACCTGCGCGACTGGGCGGACGAGGACAAGACCTCCTCGGCGCTCGCGGCGAGCTTCCCCGGGGGAGGCGCCTGCAACTTCGTCCTGGCGGCGAACCCGTTCGAGCAGGGCTTCGGGGACGAGGGCGCCGCGTACGACCGGGGCTCCGACCCCTACCGCCCGAAGAACGCCCGCCTCGACTCGGTGGACGAGCTGTACCTCGTGGCGGGCGTCTCCGACGCGTTCATGGCCGCCTTCGGCGACGCCGTGACCGTGTACCAGCCCGCCGACGCGGGGCTCAACGTGAACTCGTCGCGGCCGGAGGACGAGCTCCGGATCGCCCGGCTCATGGCCGACCCGGCCGCGGCCGCGCTCGTGTCGGATCCCGCCTTCCCCGACCGGCTGCACAAGGCCCTCATGGACGTGCGGATGGGTGGGTTCCTCACCCTCTCCCCGAGCCAGTTCGCCGCCGTCGTGACGGGGCTCGGGGTGCCGGTCCGGGCGGAGTACGCGACCGGCTCGACGAAGAACCTCACCGACCGCTCCTTCGCCTACCGGATCCGGGCGACGGGTGCGGTCGGCGACGTGGAGGAGAAGATCGACGCCGTGGTGACCTTCGATCCCCAGAAGAACGCCGACCCGCAGGCCGGGAAGCCGCTCCCCGGTCGGCTCATCCACTGGCGCGAGGAGTAGGCGATGGCCCAGCACATCCTCGGCGTCGATCTCGGCGCCCGCGCGGTGAAGGCCGTGCTCGTCGAGGGCACCTACCACGGCTTCGTGGTGCTCGACGCCGCGAGCGCGGAGGTCCCCCCCGCTCCACCCGACGGCGAGGGCGCGGGGCTCCTCGCCCGCCAGGGGGCCGCCCTCGAGGGGCTCCTCGCGGCGCGCGGGTGGCGCGTGGACGCCGCGTACGCGTCGCTCCCCGGCGCGAGCGCCGCGTTCCACGTGGTCACCCTCCCCTTCACCGACCCGCACCGCCTCGAGCAGACCGTGGGGTTCGAGGTGGAGGGGCAGATCCCCTTCGAGCTCGACGCGGTCGCGTGGGACTGGCAGCCGCTCCGCGTGCAGGAGGGGAAGACCGAGCTCCTCGTCGGCGTCGTCCGCAAGGAGGAGCTCGCGGCGCTGCTCGGCGCGCTCGCGCCCGCCGGCCTCGACCCGCGCGCCGTCGTCCCGGCCGGCGTCGCCTACTCGGCCCTGCTCGCGCCCGGCGTGACGGCCGACGCGCCGGGGTCCACCCCGGACGGCGCGGTCGCGCCGGCGGAGATCGTGGTGGACGTCGGCGCGGAGCGGAGCAGCGTCTGCGTCGCGCGGGCAGGCGTCTGCGAGGCGGCGCGCACGTTCGCGCCCGGCGCGGGGCACCTCGTGCGCACCCTCGCCGGCGAGCTCGGCGTCCCCGAGGACGCCGCCGCCTCGATCGTCGTCGCCCGCGCGACGGGCGCCGATCTCGCCGAGGGGCCGCTCGAGGAGACGGGCCGCGCCGACGACGCGCTCCGGCGCGCCCTCGCCCCGCTCGTCCGGGAGGTCCGCGCGACCCTCCGCGCCTGGCGCGCGCGCGTCGGCCCGCGGCCGGCGGTCCGGCTCGTCCTCGCGGGCGAGGTGGCGCGCCTGCCGCTCCTCGCCGAGGCGCTCGCCGCCGAGGTGGACGGCCCGGTGGTGCCGCTCGCGCTCGCCGGCGCCGCCGGCGCGCGGCTCGGCCCCGCCGACGCGCCCCGCTACGGCCTCGCCCTCGCGCTCGCCCTGCGCGGTCACCAAGGGCCGCGCGCGGCCCGCATGAACCTGCGCCGGGGCGCGCTCGCGTACACCCGCGACTTCGAGCACCTGAAGGGGAAGGTCGCGCGCCTCGGGGCCTACGCGGCGCTGGTGATGGTCCTCGCCGTGGCGAGCGCCGGCGTGAAGGGGTTCGCGCTGTCGCGGCAGGAGGCGGCCCTCGATCGCGCGCTGTGCGACGCCGAGCAGCAGATCATCGGCCGCTGCTACGAGGACTTCGCGCAGGCGCAGTCGGTCCTCCGGGGCCGGAGCGGCGCCGGCGGGGCGCTGCCCAAGGTCTCGGCGGTCGAGCTCTTCGGCGAGCTCTCCGAGCGCGTCCCGCTCGCCATCCCGCTCCGGCTCGACCGGATCGAGATCACCCGGGACAAGCTCCACGTCGAGGGCACCACCGACGCCGCCGAGAACGTGGACCGGATCGTGGGCGCGCTCAAGGGCTCGCGCTGCTTCGGCGACGCGCGCTCCGGCAGCGCGCGCAAGCGGGCGACCGACGGGAAGTTCGAGTTCTCCGTGGACGCGGGGCTCACCTGCCTCGAGTCCGGGGCGCGGGACGCCGCGGGAGGGAGGGGCTGATGGAGGCGCTCCGGAAGCTGCGCGCCGCGCTCGCGGCGTGGGTCGCGAAGCTCGAGGTCTGGATCACGGCGCTCGCGCCGCGCGAGCGCGTGCTCGTCACGGTCGCGGGGCTCGCCGTCGTCCTCTTCGCGATCTGGCTCGTGTCGTTCCGCATCGCCGACGGGATCTCCGCGCGCGAGGCGCGGATCGAGGAGAAGACCCGGGTGATCGCCCAGGTCGGCAAGCTCGCCGAGGGCTATCGGCGCCGCCAGGCGGAGCGCCAGGCGATCGAGGCGCGCCTCAAGGGACCGCCGGTGCAGCTCCTGAGCCACATCTCGCAGACGGGCGCGTCCCTCGGCGTCGAGATCACCGATCTCCGGCCGTCGAGCGCGTCGGGCGAGCTCGAGGGGCTGCACGAGGAGGCGGTGGAGGTGAACGTGGCCCGGATCGACCTCGGGCGGCTCGCCCGCCTCATGCAGGCGCTGGAGCGCGGCCCGGGCGTCGTGAAGATCCGGCGCCTCCGGGTCACCACCCGCTCCGACGACCCGGCGCTCGTGGACGCGACCCTCTTCGTCTCCACCTACCAGCTCAAGGCGTGACTCGTGATCCTCGCGAGATTGAAGAAGCTCGACTGGACCGTCTGGAAGCCGCGCCTGCTGTACGGGGGGTTCGCGGTGGTCGCGTTCGCGCTGTCCCTCCGCTGGACCTTCCCGGGCGAGGCCGTGAAGGAGCGGATCATCATGGAGGCGGGCGCGCGCGGCTGGCAGGTGGACATGGGCGACGTCGGCTCGGGCGGGCTGCTCGGCGTCCGCGCCGAGGACGTCCGCCTCGAGGACGGCTCCGGCCTGAAGATCCACCTCGACGCGCTCTCCGCCCGGCTCGAGCTCCTCCCGCTCCTCGTCGGCAAGCAGGTCCTCGCCTTCGACGCCCGGCTGTTCCAGGGGTCGATCGTGGGCACGGCGGACCTCTCCGGCGACGCGCGCGCGCTCGTCGCGACGGTGGACGGCATCGACCTCGCCCAGGCGCCGCCCCTCAAGGCGGCGACCGGCGTCGACCTCGCCGGCAAGCTCGGCGGCACCGTGGACCTCGTCGTCCCCCCCGGCCCGCCCCCGGCGTCCGGCCGGATCGACCTCGCCGTCGCCAGCGCCGGCCTCGCCGGCGGCAAGCTCCCCCTGCCCGGCATGACCACCGGCATCCCCCTGCAGAAGGTCGGGCTCGGCACGATCACGATCCGGGTGAAGATCGACGGCGGCAAGGCGACGGCCGAGAAGCTCGAGGCGAAGGGGGGCGACGCCGAGCTCTCCGCCGACGGCCTCGGCCTCCAGCTCGCGGGCCAGCCGCGGCTCGAGTTCGCGCCCCTCTTCGGCAGGGCGAAGATCCGGCTCCAGCCGGCGTTCTGGTCGCGGAGCGGGATGGCCCAGTACAAGACCCTCGCCGAGATGGCGAAGGGCCCGGACGGCGCCTACGCGCTGCAGGTCTTCGGCAGCCTCGGCCACCCGCGGATCACCGTCACCCCGACGGTGCGCTAAACGAGGGTTCGCGATTCGCGAACACCTTCGGTGTCGCGCCTCGCGCCCTCGTTTAGCCAGGTTATACGGGGGCTGCGCCGACCGCAGGTGGGGAGGGGCAGCGCGCGCCAGCGCGCGTGGGCCCCGCGTAGCCAGGGGTGGGGCCCCGGCGAGCTTCGCTCGACGGGGCGGGGGCGCAGCCCTGATCATTCATCACATCGTCCCCAGCCCCGCGTCCGCTTCGCGAGGCGTTTCGTGCTAGGGGCCGCAAGTACGAGCGTGCCTGCACGGCAAGCGTGCGCTGGCTCGGGAAGGAGGTGGAGGCCGGGGCGCCATCCACGGGCGGGGACCGGAGTGACGAGATCGGCCCCGAAGAAGCCCGTGCTTCACCGGCATGCTGAGGCGCTCGCCGCGGCTCTCGGCCGCCCGGCGCCGGGCGGCGGGAGCGCTGGTGCAGGTCCGGTGGCCGCTCGTCGGCCCCGTCGGCGTCGCCCGAGAGCCGGGCCGGCCATCCGCTCACCCCGAGCGCTTCTTCTTCGCTGCGCACCGCGGCGCCGTTCCCGTTCGTGCGACAGGTGCGGAGTCGAAGAGCTCACCGTTCGACCGTCGCTTGAACCGGTCCATCAAGGCGTCCCCGAAGATGTGCCGAGCTGCGAGCTGGTTATGAAAGAAACAGAGAAGGTGAATGTTCTCGACCGTGGGCGGGCCGCCCAGGGCCTCGGCTTCGCGGTGATCGAACTCGAGCAAGTAGGTCGAGCCGCAGATGCCGCCAGAATCGAGAGGGTACTGGCAGCGTCCGCCGTCGCGGAGCCAGACCTGGCGCTTCACCTCGGCGGAGAGGTGCTCCGGCTTCGAGGGGCGGCGCTCCGCGAGCGGCTTCTGCACGAGCCCCTTCCGCTTGGCGCTTCGGGCGAGGAGGAGGTCGAGGCCGACCTCGAGGATCTCCTCGGTGCTGGCGCCGAAATGCGAATGGGAGAGCGCATCCCGCGCGGCGTCGAGCTTCGCGATGAAGCGGCGGGAGACGTTGAAGTGAAGTCGCCGGAGGTCGGCGCTGAGCGGCTCGATCGATTCGTGGCGAGCTTGGCGGGAAGATGGGGCGTGCGCCGCAGTGCGCGGAGAGTTGGCATCGACAGGGTTTTCTGGAAAACCTCGCGCCTCGCTCGACTCGAAGGGCGCCGCCGTGATGATGTGCGGAGCCGCGACCGAGAGCGCCGCGCCCGGGCTCGCCGCCGCCGCGATCTCGAGGAGCGGAACGGCCTCCTCCGTGGCCGGGGCGCGCACCGCCGTCACGACCTCGCGACGCGGCGCCTTCTCGACCGGCTTGATCTCGGCCGCAACCTCCGCCGCCTCGTGCTTCGAGCGGTGGAAGAACCGCGGCAGCACCTCCGCCCGGTTCTCGGGCGAGATCACCTTCGCGAGCTCCGCGATGCTCGAGATGCAAAGTCTCCCGTCGCGCAACGGCTCGATGACTTCGGGGAACCGCTGCACCAGCTCGGCCGCGGTCTTCCGGTAGAACGCGGCCCCCTTCGAGAGCCCGAGCTCGCGATGGAGGAACCAGAACAGGCTCGAGTAGCCGAGCTCGACCCAGAGCCGTCGGCGATCGAAGTCGGCGAGCGCGACCAGAAAATCGGCCATGCAGTCGTGCTCGCGGCGGAGGAGCTCGGAGAGGCGGGCGGAGAGATCGCGTGCGTGCATGAACGGATGGTCTCACGCGATCTCGTGCCCTCCCCAGACGCACGCATTCGGCGCCAGGCGCGAACAACGAAAGCCCGCCCTCGCGCCTCGGCTTCGCGCGGACTCCCGGCGCATGGGGCTCGTGCGGCGCTGCGAGAGAGGCCTTCTCGGACGAGCCGGGCACGCGAAGCCTCACCCACCGGAAAACGCGTCAACTGCCGAATGGTGAAATCGGGGTTCCCGCGAAAGGGCTGCGGCCCAACGCTCAACGTGAAGCCATCGGCCGCCTCGCGAACCGGCGGTAGCGCGACAGCCGACTCGGGCCATGGTGCCGGCAGAAGATAGTAGCGCTATCGGTGAAACGCGGGCTTCTTCGGGGCCGATCTTGCGCAGACGATTCCCACGCACTGCGGCGCTCCGGCCTTTTCATCTTCCCGAGCCCAGACCGCTCGTCATTCAGGGCCGTTCGCCTGCAAGGTCCCTCCTCGACCGGGCCTGCTCTCCGCACGAGATGTGTTGAATCCTGGGACCTGCGGTGGGGCCCCTCCCCGTGCTCGTCCTCGAATCATCATCGGCCGTTTGGCCGCCGGCCCTGCGCTCCGTCTTCGGCGCGCGGCTCGTCGCCATCACACCGTGAAGCGCCCGACGCGCTCCGCGAGGGCCTTCGCGCGCGCGCCGAGCCGGTCGGCCACCCCCGAGAGCCCCTCGACCGCCGCGTCGTGGTCGCCCGCGGCCTCGGAGAGCGCGTGGAGGGCGTCGCGGACCCGCCGCGTCGCCGCGTTGTAGCTCTCCACCGCCCGGTTGATCTCGGCGACCATCCCCTCGAGGCGCGAGAGGCTCTCGAGCTGACGCCTGCCGATCCCGGACTGCTCCTCGAGGGCGCGCGTCACGTGGTCCGCCATCGCGCCGACGCTCCGGGACATCGCGTTCACCCCGGCGACGCTCCGCCCGACGAGCGCCACCGCCTGGGCGGCCACGCGGGCGCCGCCGGTGACCGACTCGACGAGCTGCGAGATCTCGCTGGACGACTGGGCGTGCGCGTCCACCGCGGCGCGGATCGACGCCGCCGTCTCCCGCGCCCGCGTGGTGGAGCGCTGGATCCCGGCGAGGGCCTCCAGGGAGTTCCGGGCCAGGCGCACGCCCTCGACCGCGAGCGCGTCGCCGCGATCGATGAGCGCCGCGGACCCCTCGACGTCCTCGCGCACGGCGCGGATGATGTCGCCGATCGAGGTGGTCGAGCGCGCGATCTGGGCGGCGAGCTCGTGGATCTGATCGGCGACGACCGCGAAGGCCTTCCCGCGCTCGCCCGCCTGGGCCGCGATGATCGAGGCGTTCAGGGAGAGCAGGTTCGTCCGGCCCGCCACCTCGGAGATGAAGTCCACCACCTGGTCGATGTCGTCGGACCGGCGGCCGAGCGCGGCGATGCGTCGGTGCGCGTCCGCCACCGCCCCGCGCAGCGCCTCGATGCCGTGCACCGTCTCCTCCACGACCCCGCCCGCGCCCTCGGCGAGCTCCGCGACGCTCGCGGCGGTCGCCTCGCTCTCCCCCGCCGCCCGCTCCAGGGCGGTCACCGACGACCGCACCGCCGCGAGGCTCCCGCCGGCGTGGCCGGCGAGCCCCTCGAGCTCGGCGAGGGTCTTCGCCGCCTCGTGCCCGGCGAGCCCGAGCTGCTCGACGTCGCCGCCGGCGGAGGACACCGCCCGCTCGAGCTCGGCGCCCTTGCGGCGCGCCTCCTCCAGCGCGCTCGCGAGCTCGGTCACCGCGGCGCCGGTGTCGGACACGTACTCGGAGAGGCCGCCGACCCGGCGCGAGACGAGCGCGACGACGCCGTCCATCGCCTCGACCGCCGCCTGGACCGCGACCACGCCCGAGTGCTGCTCGAGCGCGCCGCGCCGCACGCGATCGCCGATCGCCGACGTCTCGCGGGCGCCGAGCGAGACGCCCTCGCTCGCGCCCTTCACGTCGATGACGAGCCCCTGCAGCCCGTCGGCCATGCGGCGGAAGTCGGCGGCGAGCTGGCCCATCTCGTCCCGCGACAGCGTGGGCGGGCTGGCGGTGAGATCGCCCGAGGCGATCCGGTCGGCGGCGCGGCCGAGCGTCCGGAACGGGAGCGTGATGGCGCGGGCGGCCACCCAGGCGAGCAGCGCGGCGGCGGCGTACACGACCACGACGGTCCCGAGGAGCCCGCCCCAGAACGCGCGGCGCCGCGACCAGAGCGGCGCCTCCGCGAGCCAGGACACCACCAGCCCGCCGGCCTGCGTCCGCCGTGACACGAGCCACCCGCCGTCGACGCGGCGCTCGCCCTCGCCCGCCGCCCGGTCGAACGGGAACTGGCCGGGACCGAACCGCGTCACGACGGCGCCCGAGCGGCCGAGGAGCGCCGTCGGCGCAGAGGTGACGAGCCAGACGTGCTCGGCGATCTCGGGGTCGGCGCGGGTCCCCAGGGCCGCGACGGCGCTCGCCTGCGCGCGCTGCGCGTTGAGGACGTACTCCTCGTCCATGTCGGCGCGGAATCGGACGTAGCCGGTCGCGGCGAAGAGCAGGACGCCGATGGTGTTGAGGCCGAAGCCGAGGACGAGGATCTTGCCCCGGACCGTCCCCTGGAAGGCGACGTCGGCCTCGCCGCCGACGCGCTCGCAGGCGCTGGCCGCCGCGGCGGCGGCGCGGGAGTAGGCGAGCATGGCGGCGAGCAGCGTGCTCGCGACGCCGACCGCCGCGCCCGACGCGACGAGATCCACCGACAGGCCGTCGGCGCGCAGCACGGCGACCGCCGCGATCGTCGTGGCCCCGCCGACGGCGAACAGCGCCGCGGCCGTGACGGGCGCGAGCCGGTGCCCGGCCGCCGCGGCGCGCGCGGCCTCGCCGGGCTCGAGGGCGGCGACGCTCGCGAGCGCCCGCCGGAGCGGCCGCGAGGCGACCCAGATGGCGCCCGCCACGGCGAGGACCTCGACCAGGGTCGCGAGCGGGAGCGCGAGCGCCAGGGCCTGGGCCTGCTCCGGCGAGAGCGGGAAGACCGCCACGGCCGCGTACCAGACGATCGAGGAACCGGCCACGACCGTGAGCGCGACGTCGCGGAGCAGCGACCAGATGAGGCGCATGGAGATCCGAGTGTAGCGCGCCGCCCTCTCCGGGGCGCCTCCCAGGGAGGCGGTACGCCGGCCTGTCGCAATGTCGCGAATCCCCATGGGAAATCGTGGAGATCGGCGCCAGGCGACGTGTCAAGAAACCGGAAAATGCCCCATTGATCAAGGGGTTCGCCTTGAACTCGCCCATGGGGTCGTGATATCGCGTCGGGATGCGCATCCGCCGCCTCGACATCGTCGGGTTCAAGTCCTTCATGGACAAGACGGTCATCGCCTTCGACGAGGGCGTGACGGGCGTGGTCGGCCCGAACGGCTGCGGCAAGTCCAACGTCGCCGACTCGATCCGCTGGGTCCTCGGCGAGCAGTCCGCGCGCCACCTGCGCGGCCGCTCGATGGAGGACGTGATCTTCAACGGGTCGGAGTCGAAGCCGCCGCTCTCGATGGCGGAGGTGATGCTCACCTTCACCAACGACCGCCCGAGCGAGCTACCGCCCGCCTACCAGGGCTTCGGCGAGATCACCGTGGGCCGCCGGCTCTTCCGCTCGGGAGAGTCCGAGTACCTCGTGAACGGGGTGCAGGCGCGGCTCATGGACGTGAACGACATCTTCTTCGGCTCGGGCGTGGGCCGGACCGCCTACTCGATCATCGAGCAGGGCCGCATCGGCCAGATCGTCTCCGCGCGCCCCGAGGACCGCCGCGCGATCATCGAGGAGGCGGCCGGGATCACCAAGTACAAGCGGCGCCGGGAGGCCGCCGAGCGGAAGCTCGAGGCGACCCAGGCGAACCTCCTGCGCGTCGCCGACATCGTGCAGGAGCTCGGCAAGCAGCTCGAGTCGCTGAACCGCCAGGCCCGCAAGGCCGAGAAGTACAAGGCGCTCCGCGGGAAGATCCGGGAGCTCGAGCTCCGGACCGCCGCCGCCCGCTACCTCGAGCTGACCGCCCTGCGGCGGGCCGCCGAGGAGCGGCACGCCGCGCTCAAGGCGGAGGACACGGAGCTGTCCGCCCGCCTCGCCGAGCTCGACGCCCGGCTCGAGGCCGACCGCGCCCGCGCCGAGGAGAGCGAGCAGCGGCTCGGCGAGCTCGGGGAGAAGGAGCACGGGCTCGAGAGCCAGGCGCGGGTCTCCGAGGTGTCGGTGGACGCGGCGGCGCGCGAGCTCGAGCAGATCGCCGAGCGGACCAAGGCGCAGGCCGCGGAGGTCGAGGGGCTGAAGGGCCAGGCCGAGGCCCTCGCCCGGGAGCGCGAGACGCTGCTCAAGCAGCGCGACGACCTCCAGTCGCTGGTCTCGACGGACGAGGGCCGGCTCGGGGAGGCGGAGACCGCGCTCCGCGACGCCGGGCGCGAGCAGGGCGAGCTCCAGGCCGAGGCCGACCGCGCCCGCGCGGCCGCCGCGGCCGCCGCCTCGGAGGCGACCTCGCACAAGAGCCAGCTCGCCCACGTCGAGCGGCAGCGGCAGGATCTCAAGACCCGGATCGAGCGCAACCGCGCCGAGGCCGACGAGCTGGCCCGGCGCGCCGGCGAGCTCGACAGCGCGCGCGCGCGCCACGTGGAGTCCCTCGGCCAGACGCGGCAGCTCAAGCTCCACCTCGACGAGCAGCGCGGCGCCCAGGAGGAGCTGCTCGAGCGGACCCGCGCCGAGTTCATCCAGAACGAGGCGAAGCTCATCACGCTCCGCGAGGAGCTCGCCGAGAAGCGCTCGCGCCTCCAGAGCCTCCTCGAGATCGTCCGGAACTACGAGGGCTACGGCCGCGGCGTGCGCAGCCTCATGACGCGCGCCGGCCAGGGCGAGGGGCACGACCACGGCATCTTCGGCCTGGTCGCCGACGTGGTCTCCGCGCCGGCGGACTACGAGAACGCCGTCGAGGCGGTCCTCGGCGAGCGGCTCCAGTACGTCATCGTCGAGAGCCACTCGCAAGGGGTCGAGGCGATCGACTACCTCAAGACCGCCGCCGAGGGGCGCGCCTCGCTCATCCCGATGGGCCGCCTGCGGGACGCCAACGGCGCCGAGATCGGCCCCGACGGCGGCGTCTCGGCCGGCACCGAGCCGGAGCGCGCCCACCCCGGCATCGTCGCGCGCTGCCTCGACGTGGTCCAGGTGGACCCGTCGTACGAGAAGGTGGCCCGCTTCCTCCTCGGCGACGCGCTCATCGTCCGGGACCTCCCCTCCGCCCTGGAGATCTGGCAGCAGAGCGGCCACCCGCGGACCTACGTCACGCTCGACGGCGAGGTGCTCGACCCCTACGGCGTCGTCACCGGCGGCCCCCTCGAGGGCGAGGGGCACGGCGCCCTGCAGCGGCGGCGCGAGGTCCAGGAGCTCGAGGAGACCGTCCGCGGGTTCGAGGCCGAGTTCTCCCTCGCCCAGGAGCGGCACCGCACCCTCCAGGCGCGCCTGCTCCAGCTCGAGGCGGCGCTCAAGAACCTCGACAAGGACGGCCGCGAGAAGGAGCTCGCGCTCCTCGACCAGGAGAAGGACCTCGCCCGCGTCGGCGAGGAGCTCGTGCGCGTCGCCGATCGCACCGCCGCCCTCGAGGTGGAGCGCACGAACCTCGAGGGGAGCGTCGCCGCCCTCGGGCGCGAGGAGGAGGAGCACCGGGTCGCCGGGGCGACGGCGGAGGCGGAGCAGGCGAGGTGCGAGGAGCGCGCCCGCGACGCGGTGGCCCGCCTCGAGCTCACGAAGGTGCGGGGCGACGTCCTCACCGCCGAGCTCATGAACCTCAAGGTGAAGGTGGCGGCGGACGCGGAGCGGCGCGAGGGCATCGGCGCGGCGCTCAAGCGGATCGACGACGCGCGCCGCGAGGTGGACGAGCGCCGCGGCCGGCTGTTCGCGGCGCTGTCCGAGGCGAACGCGCGGGCCGCCGAGCTGCGCGGCCGGGTCGAGGGGACCCGGATCGACCTGGGCCGGCTCAACGAGGACCTCGCCGCGGTCCGCGCCGAGCTCTCGAGCGCGCGGGAGGCGCACGAGAAGCTCGTCGAGGGCACCCGGGCGCGCGAGGCGGAGGTCCGCGACCTGCGGGCGCGCGGCGAGGGCGTCCGCGAGACCTCGAGCGAGGCCGCCCTGACCGCCCGCGAGCAAGCGCTCGAGCTCGCCCACCTCGAGGACCAGACGCGCGAGCGGTGCCAGGCGGAGCTCCGCTGGGAGGTGTCGCGGTTCCACCTCGAGCGGCCGCCGGGCGAAGAGGAGCGGCAGGAGCTCGAGGAGCTGAAGGCGCAGGCGGAGCGGATGGGCGCCATCAACCTCACCGCGATCGAGGAGTACGACGACCTCAAGCAGCGCCACGAGTTCCTCGGCGCGCAGCGGGGCGACCTCGAGCGCTCGGTCGCCGATCTCCAGAGCGCGATCGTGAAGATCAACCGCGCCAGCCGGGACCGGTTCCAGGAGACCTTCGACCGCGTGAACGAGAAGTTCCAGGCGGTGTTCCCGCGCCTCTTCAACGGCGGCCGCGCCGGCCTCGTCCTCACCACCCCCGAGGGCGGGGGCGAGCACGGCGTCGAGATCTTCGCGCAGCCGCCCGGCAAGAAGCTGCAGAGCGTGAACCTGCTCTCCGGCGGCGAGAAGGCGCTCACCGCGGTGTCGCTCATCTTCGCCATCTTCCTCATCAAGCCCACGCCGTTCTGCCTGCTCGACGAGGTGGACGCCCCGCTCGACGACGCGAACGTCGGCCGCTACAACGACATGGTGAAGGAGATGAGCAAGAACTCCCAGTTCATCGTCATCACCCACAACAAGCGGACGATGGAGATGGTGGACACGCTGTACGGGGTGACGATGCAGGAGCCGGGCGTCTCGCGGCTCGTCTCCGTCCGCCTCTCCGAGCGGACGCGCGAGGTCGCCGCGGCGTAGCGTCCCGGCGGCGTCGCCGCCCGCCTTCCGTTGACTTGCCCGCGCCGGGAGCCCTATATCCTCGGGCTCCCAGCGCTTTTTCGTGCTCCGGAGCGTCCCGTGATCCCGCTCGCCCTCACCGCGAACGACGCCGTCGCCCTGGGCGTCGTCCTCGTCCTCCTGCTGCTCGTCGTCGCCGCCGCCATCCGGCTCGCGCGCAAGCGGCGCGCCCCGCCGGCCCCGCCCGTCCCCCGCGCGCGGGAGGAGGGGCTGCCGGCGGCGCCCCCGGCGCAGGACCTCGCCCGAGGGGCCACCGAGGAGGACGCGGCCGAGGCCCTCCGCGAGCAGCGGCGGCGCCGGCCGCCCGTCGCGGGCGCCGCGCCGGGGCCCCCCCCCCCCCCCCCCCCCCCCCCCCGCCCGGGGGGGGCCCCCCCCCCGGCGGGGGAGGGGGGGGGGGCGGGGGGGGCCCCCGCCCCCGTCCCCCCCGTCTCCCCCGAGGAGGCCCGCGCCGCGCGCGAGGCGGAGGAGGCGCGCCGGAAGGAGGAGTACCGCCGGAAGAAGGAGGCGGACCGGCTCGAGCGGGAGCGGCGCGCCCGCGAGCGCGCGGAGGCCGAGGAGCGCGCCCGCGAGGAGGCCGCGCGCGCGGCCCGCGAGGCGGAGGAGGCCCGGCGCCGCGCCGAGGAGGAGGAGCGGCGGAAGGCGCAGGCCGAGGCGGGCCGGACGCTCGCCGCCGGCCTCGAGAAGACCCGCGGCGGCTTCATGGCGCGGATCAACGCGCTCTTCTCCGGCGGGAAGGTGGTGGACGACGCGGTCCTCGCCGACCTCGAGGAGGTGCTCTTCACCGCCGACATCGGCGTGAAGACCGCCACGCGGCTCATCGACTCGGCGCGGGAGAAGGTCCGCAGGAAGGAGCTCTCCGACCCCGAGAAGCTCCGGCGGGCGCTGCGCGAGGAGATCGCGCGCATCCTCGCCCTCGAGGGCGGCGCCGGCGCGCCGCCGACGGTGGGTGACGCCCGGCCCTGGGTGATCATGGTCGTCGGCGTGAACGGCTCCGGGAAGACCACCACCGTCGGGAAGCTCGCCTCGAAGCTCCAGGCGGCCGGCCACCGGGTGCTGCTCGGCGCCGGCGACACCTTCCGCGCCGCGGCCGGCGAGCAGCTCGAGGTCTGGGCCGAGCGCGTCGGCGCCCCCATCGTCCGCGGCAAGGAGGGGGGCGATCCCGCGGCCGTCTGCTTCGAGGCCGTCCAGAAGGGCGCGCAGGACGGCGTGGACGTCGTGCTGTGCGACACCGCCGGCCGCCTGCACACGAAGACGCCGCTCATGGAGGAGCTCAAGAAGGTGAAGCGGGTGATCGGGAAGGCCGTCGCCGGCGCGCCGCACGAGGTCCTCCTCGTGCTCGACGCCACCAACGGCCAGAACGCCATCGCCCAGGCCCGGCAGTTCAACGAGGCGCTCGGCGTGACGAGCATCGCCCTCACCAAGCTCGACGGCACCGCGAAGGGCGGCGTCGTCATCGGGATCTGCGACGAGCTGCGGATCCCGGTGCGCTACGTGGGCGTGGGCGAGAGCGTCGCCGACCTGAAGCCGTTCGACCCCCACGAGTTCGTCGAGGCGCTCTTCGAGTGACCCCTCCTCCCTTCCAGGCGTACCTGCTCGACGTGGACGGGACGCTCGTCTCCTGCGGCGGCGCGGGCCGCCGCTCGCTCGAGCGCTCCCTCGCCCACCACTGCGGCCCGATCGACGGCGCCCTCGCGCCCCTGCGGCTCGACGGGATGACCGATCGGCGCATCGTGCGCGAGGCGCTCGGCCTCCTCCGGCAGCCGTTCAGCGAGGAGCGCTGCGACGCGGTCCTCGCCCGCTACCTGCTGCACCTCGAGGAGGAGATCGCCGCGCCCGGGTACGAGGTCCTCCCGGGCGTCGTGGACGCGCTCGAGAAGCTGCGCGCCCGCGGCGCGCTCTACGGGCTCTGCACCGGGAACGTGGTGGACGGCGCGCGCGTGAAGCTCGCCCGCGGCGGGCTCGACCGCTACTTCGAGTGGGGCCCGGCGGCGCCCGGCGGCTTCGCCGCCGACGGGGAGGCCCGCGAGCAGATCGTCCTCGCCGCCGTCCGCCGCGCCTCGACGCGCCTCGGCCGGCCCATCGACCCCGGCGAGGCCCTCGTCGTCGGCGACACGCCGCGGGACGTCGAGGCCGCCCACCTCGCCGGCTGCCCGGTCCTCGGCGTCGCCACCGGCCGATACGACGCGGCCGCGCTTCGCGCCGCCGGCGCCGACTTCGTGGCCCCCGCGCTCGCGCACCCGGACGCGCGCCGGCTGCTGGGAGCGTAGGCCTCGGGGAAGGGCCCTGCCCGTACCCGTAACCGAAGCCGTACCCGTACCCCTACCCGTCACCGTGCCCGTGGCCGATCCCCGTGCCCGGGTCCCGCCTCCCGTGTCCCCTGGCCCGTGATCCGACGAGCATCGGACCGTCGGACCACGGGAACCGGGCCACGGGCCACGGGATCCGGTTCACGGTTGACGGAGAAGCCGGTGACGGTGACGGGCACGGTCCACGGGACCCCCGACCCGACCCCGAGCCGACCCTCCGACCCTCCACCTGGATCCCGCCCTCGCCTTGACCCGCCGCGGCGCGCGGGGCTATGGCAACCGTCCCACTCCCACCACCGGAGGCAGCCGATGACGATCTCGCGCGAGAGGCAGGGGCCCGGCACCGGGCAGACCCTCCCGTCGCTCGACGGGCCGCGCCTCCGCGCGGTGGCCGCGGACCGCCGTCACGTCCAGCAGATCCAGTCGTGCTTCTCCGGCGCGCCGGACTACTTCGCGCGGACCGAGGGCGGCCCCGCCGGCGGCGACGCCGCGGAGCGGCTCGTCTCCGAGGCGGAGGCCGACGACACGCGCCGGGTCTTCGCGCTCGTCCCGCACACCGGCGGCGCCGCGGTGGGCGTCCTCGACCTCTACCTGCACCACCCCGAGCCCGGCACCGCCCACATCGGCCTGCTGCTGTTCCGCGAGGCGTGCCAGGGGCTCGGGTACGGCAAGGAGACCGTCGCCGCCCTCGAGCACGCGCTCGCCCGGACCGGGTTCTCCGTCCTGCGCCTCTCCGTCGGCGACGAGAACCCCGGGGCGCGCGCGTTCTGGGAGCGCCTCGGCTTCGCCGAGGTGGGGCGGCTGGAGCGGTCGGTGTCGGTGTTCGAGAAGCGGCTGGAGTGAGGCTGGACCCGATGACGAGGTCCGAGCCCTGAAAGCGACACGGGGCCATCGGACCGCTGCGGTCCGAGGCCCCGTCGCTCGCGATCTCGCCGGGCGCGAGCCGCTACTCGGTCGTCGTCGGCGCCGGCGACAGGATGCGGGCCCAGCGGACCACGCGCCCGCGGAGCCCCTCGTAGACGCTCGCGAGGCCGACGTAGCCGAAGCCGACCTGGAAGAGCACGAGGAACGGGAGCGAGTAGTAGACCTCGCGCTGGATGAGGTAGACCACGCCGTAGGTCATGTACGCGGCGAGGCCGAGCTCGACGATCGGCTGGAAGGTGACCGCCGCCTTGTAGCGCTTCTTCGTGACCGACTCGCCCGCGCCCTTCACGCCGTGCTTCGGCGTGCGCGTGAAGCCGGTCTCGTACCCCATCAGCGCCTCGACCACGGCGCGCGCCTGGTTCACGGAGAGGCCGATCCCGAGGGCCATGACCAGGGGCAGGTACTTGATCTGCTCCCAGAGGCTCTTCCCCTGCTCGCGCTGGCTCGCGGCGTAGAACGCCACCACGCTGAAGGTCGCCGCGGCGAAGAACGGGATGTCGAGGAAGAGCACCTCGTACCAACCGTGCGAGACCCGCACCACGACCGTGATCGGGAGCAGGATCGCGAGCGGGATCATGAGCAGGTAGGCGAGGTTCGCGGCGAGGTGCATCACCGCCTCGTGCTTCACCTCGCGCGGGACGTCGGACCGGAGGATGCGCGGCAGGAGCTTCAGCGCGGTCTGGATCGAGCCCTTCGCCCAGCGGTGCTGCTGGCTCTTGAACGCGTTCATCTCCACCGGCACCTCGGCGGGGGTGACGATGTCCGGCAGGTACACGAACCGCCACCCGGCGAGCTGCGCGCGATACGAGAGGTCGAGGTCCTCGGTGAGCGTGTCGTGCTGCCACCCGCCGCCCGCCTCGATGGCGGTGCGCCGCCAGATGCCGGCGGTGCCGTTGAAGTTGAAGAAGCGGCCGGAGCGGTTGCGGGCGGTGTGCTCGATGACGAAGTGGCCGTCGAGCAGGATGGCCTGGGCCTGGGTCAGGAGCGAGTAGCCGCGGTTCAGGTGGCCCCAGCGCGCCTGGACCATGCCGATGCCCGCGTCGGTGAAGAAGTGCACCGTCCGCTGCAGGTAGTCCGCGGGCGGGATGAAGTCCGCGTCGAAGACGGCGACGAACTCCCCCGTGGCGGTCTTGAGCCCGTTCTCGAGCGCGCCCGCCTTGAAGCCCTTCCGATCGGTCCGGTGGATGTAGGCGATGTCGAGCCCGGTGGCGCGGTGCCGATCGACGCACGCGCGGGCGATGCCCTGGGTCTCGTCCGTCGAGTCGTCGAGCACCTGGATCTGGAGGCGGTCGCGCGGATAGTCGATCTTCGCGACCGTGTCGATGAGCCGCTCCGTCACGTAGAGCTCGTTGAAGATCGGGAGCTGGATCGTGACCCGCGGCAGCGCCTCGAAGCGGCCCTTCGGCGTCGGCAGCCGGTACTTGTGCCGGTAGTACAGGTACGCCATCGCGTAGCGATGGGCGCCGAAGACGGAGAGGACCGCGAGCAGCAGGGCGTAGGCGATGACGACGGAAAGCTCGAGAGGACTCATCTTGTCTGTGTGCGCGCTCGGCGCGCCTCCGGAGAGGGCCCGGCATCGCAAGCCGCGGGCCAGGGCCTCACCCCTCCGAGGCCGTTCGAAATCGCGCGGAATGTAACAGTCCGGTCCGGGATGTCAATCCGGCAAACCCTGCGCCGCCCCTGGGGAAACTGGCCACGTGCGCGAATCGAGCAGCGACCGCCGCGGCCGCAGCGAACACGCAACGATTGCACGGGACGCAAGCAGCGTTCGCCCGGACCACGACACGCGCGCCAGGGTGATCTCGAAGGTGCGAGGAAGTCCGCGGGGTCGCGCCCTCGGCGCGACTCCGGAGGAGGTGACCGGCTACAGGTGACCGGCTACTCCCCCTTCGCGGTGATGCCGCGCACCCGGGGCTCCGCCGACCCGCGGAGGATGTCGGCGGCCCGGAGCGAGTCGAGCGCGGTCCTGAGCTGCCAGTCGGCGGTCGGCGCCGGCGGGGCGGACGCCGGGACGACGCCGTTGCGCAGGTGCCCCTTGAGATCGCGCTCGGCGACGATCCCGTCCTCGGGGCGCGCCGCCGGCGCGACGTCGGGGACCACCACGTCCGGCGTGATCCCGAGCTCCTGGATCGAGCGCTTGCGCGGCGTGAAGTAGCGCGCGACCGTGAGCTTCAGCCCCGAACCGTCGGCGAGCTCCACGATGGTCTGGACCGAGCCCTTGCCGAAGGTCTGCGTCCCCATGATGACCGCGCGGCCGTTGTCCTGCAGCGCGCCGGCGACGATCTCGCTCGCGCTCGCGGTGCCGCGGTTCACGAGGACGATGACCGGGTACGGCGGCTCGGTCCCCTTCTCGTGCGCGCGCCACACCTCCACGTTGCGCCGGCCGCGCCCCTCGGTCGTCACGATGGTCCCGCCGGCGAGGAACAGGTCGGACACGGCGACCGCCTCGTCCACCAGGCCGCCCGGGTCGTTCCGCAGGTCGAGGACGAGCCCGCGGAGCTCCCCCTTCAACGCGGTGCGCCCGTCCGCGAGCGCCTTCTCGAGGCTGCGGGCGGTCCGCTCCTGGAACGTCCTGATGCGCGCGTAGAGGTAGCGCCGGTCGGGATCGAGGACGCGGGACTCGACGCTCTGCACGCGGATCCGGTCGCGCACGAGCGTGAGCTTCTGGGGCGACGCGAAGCCATCCCGCATGATCTCCAGGGCGCAGCGGGTCCCGGCGGCGCCCTTGAGGCGCCGGATCACCTCGTCGAGCGCGAGGTCCTTCGTCGGGGTGCCGTCCACCGAGACCACGCGGTCGCCCGATCGGATCCCGGCGCGCTCGCCCGGCGAGTCGGCGATGGGCGACACGACGGTCACCTCGCCGCCCGTCCGCGTCAGGTCGAGCCCGAGCCCGTCGAACTCGCCGCTGGTCTCCTCGCGGAGCTGCGCGTAGACCTCGGGGCGCATGAACTGAGAGTGCGGATCGAGCCGCCCCACCATGCCCTCGACGGCGCCGTACACGAGGTCCTTCTCGGAGACCTCCTCGACGTACGCGTTCTCGATCTGCGAGAGGACGTCGGCGAACACGTCGAGGGGCCGGTACGCGGGCGCCCCGCTCCGCTGCGCCGCGGAGGCGGCGTGATCGGCGACGAGCCCGGCGAAGAAGGCGAGGGCGAGCGCGGCGGCGACGGCGATCCGCTTCATGGCGGCGATTGTAGCGCGGGAGCGCGGCGGGCCCAGCCGCGGCGGCGGACGCCCCACCGGAGCGCGGGCGGCGCCGCCCGGCAGGACCGCGCGGGTGGCGCCACGCGGCTCATGCGCGCCACGTCATCGCCCGAGCCAGGGCGCCGGGTCCACCGGGCGGCCGCGCTCCCGGAGCTCGAAGTACAGGTACGGCCCCTTGAGCGACCCCGAGTCCCCGACGGTGCCGAGGACCGCGCCGGCCTCCACGGCCTCCCCCGTCGCGGTCTGCATCGTCGCGAGGTGCGCCACCAGCGTGTGGTACCCCTCGCCGTGATCGACGATGACGAGGTTGCCGTACCCCTTGAACCACCCGGCGTACACGACCTTGCCCGGGGCCACCGCCCGGACGGGCGTGTCCGCGGGGGCGGCGATGTCGAGGCCGTGCTGCACCGTCACGGTGTTGAACTTCGGGTTCACGATCTTCCCGAACCCGACCGCGACGGTGCCGCGCGCCGGGAGGAGGAGCTTCCCGCGCCGGGCGGCGAACCCGCCCGGGCCGCCGCCCGCCTGGGGCGGGGGCAGCGCGGAGACCAGCTCGGCGAGCCTCCGGGACTGCTCGGCGGCCTCCGCGGCCGCGCGCTCGTGGACCCCCCGCGCGCTCCGGAGGGCCGCGAGCAGGGCCTCCCGCTCGTCCCGCCGCGCCGCGGCCTGCTCCCGGCGCTCGCCGACCTCGTCGGCGAGGGCGGCGAGGCGCGCCGCCTCCTGCTGGCGGGCGGCCCGGGCGCGCTCCCGCTCCCGCGCCGCGGCCTGCGCCTCCGCCAGGAGGGCGAGATCGCGCGAGAGGATGCGGTCCATCAGGTAGCGGCGCTGCACGAGCTCGGCGAGCGACCGGCTCGCGAGGAGGACCCGCAGCTCGCCGGTGCGCCCGAGCCGCGCCCGCGCCTGGAGCCGCGGGCGGAGCGCCGCGAGGCGGGCCTGCAGCCGCGCCTGCGCCGCGGCCTCCTCTCCGCGCGCCCGCTCGAGCCCGGCCGCCGCGTCGGCCTGCTCCGCCTCGACCCGCCGCCACTCCGCGACCGCGTCGGCGAGGGCGCGCTCCGAGTCGGCGACGGTGTCGAGCACCGACCGCTCCTGCTGCGCGAGGAGCCGCGCCGCGGCCTCCTCCGCCCGGTGGCGCGCCTGCAGCGCGTCGAGCTGCGCCCGCGTACCGGGCGCGGCCAGGGCGAGGGCGAGGACGGCGGGGGCGAGCACGCGTCGCGCCTAGCTGGTGGAGATCCGCCGGAGGGTGCGCGCCACCGAGAGCGCGCTCCCGAGCAGGCCGACGAGGGCGCCGCCCGCGACGAGGGCGAGGAGGAGCGACGGCGGCAGCGCGTCCCGGACCGTGAGCAGGCGCCCGAGCCCCGCCGCGTGGAGCCGCGGCGACACCGCGGCGTACGCCGCGAGGAGCCCGCCCGCCGCGAGGCCGCCGCCGAGCAGCCCCTGCGCGAGCCCCTCGATGAGGAACGGCGCGGCCACGAACGCGTCCGTCGCCCCCACGAGCTTCATGATCTCGATCTCGTCGCGGCGCGCGAACACCGCCAGGCGGAGGGTGTTCGAGACGAGGACCGCCGTGGCGAGCGCGAGCGCCGCGAACAGGACCGCGGAGGTGGTCCGCGCGCGCCGGACGAACCGCTCGAGCGGCCCCAGCAAGGCCTCCCCGTAGTCCACGTCGGCGGCCCCGGGCACGCTCCGGAGCCGCGCCGCGAGGGCCCTGGCCTCGGCGAGGGAGATCCCGGGCGCCGCCACCTGCACCTCGTCCGACAGCGCGCCCGGCCCGACCCCCTCGAGCACCCGGGCCTCGTCGCCGAGCTCCACGGCGAGGTCGCGGAGCGCCTCGGCGCTGGTGACCGCACGGACCTCCCGGCCCGGCGCCGCCGCGGCGGCCGCCGCCCGCGCCGCCGCGAGGTCCGCGCCGGGCGCGAGGTAGATCGAGATCCGGACCTCGCCGGCCCAGGCGGCGAGGAGCCGCTCCGCCCCGCCGAGCGCGGCCGCGAAGAGGCCGGTGGCGAAGACCGCGACGAAGATCGTCGCCGTGCCGATCAGCGTCACGTACGGCCCGCGGATCATCGCGTCCATCGCGCGGCGCGTGAAGTAGAGCGGGCGGAACGTCATGGCGTCCCCCTCGCCGCCCGGCGGATCGAGGCGCCGTCCGAGACGAGCCGCCCGTGCTCCAGGACCAGGACGCGCCGCTTGTAGCGCTCGAGGATGGAGCGATCGTGCGTGGCGACGACGACGGTGGTGCCGCGGGCGCTCGCGGAGGCGAGCAGCTCCATCACCTCGAGGGTGCGCTCCGGGTCGAGGTTGCCGGTGGGCTCGTCGGCGAGGAGCAGGGCCGGAGCCGCGGCGAGGGCGCGGACCACCGCGACCCGCTGCTGCTCGCCGCCGGACAGCGAGGGCGGGAGCTTGTCGCCGCGGTGCTCGAGCCCGACCGAGCGGAGGAGCGCGCGCACGCGGCGGCGGATCTCCTTCGGCGGCAGCGCCTGCACCTCGAGGGGCAGCGCCACGTTCTCCGCCACCGTGCGCCGCGGGAGGAGCTTGAAGTCCTGGAACACCACCCCGATGTTGCGGCGCAGGTAGGGGACGGCGCGGGCGGGCAGCTTCGCGACGTTCTTGCCGAAGAGGAGGAGCTGGCCGCTCGTCGGCGCCTCGTCGCAGAAGACGAGCTTGAGGAGGGTGGACTTTCCGGCGCCGGACGGGCCGGTCAGGAACACGAACTCGCCCTTCTCGACGTTCAGCGACACGTCGTCGAGCGCGGGCCCGTCGCCCGGGTATTCTTTCGAGACGTGGAAGAGCTGAATCATGTCGTAGCGAGGGCTGGCGTGCCGCTCGGCCCCCCGTGGTCCGTGCCCGTCACCGTCACCGGCCTCTCCGTGACCCGTGAGCCCGTTCGCGTGGCCCGTGGCCCGATCCCGTGATCCGACGGAGACACGGGCCACGGGCCACGGGATGCGGGACGCGGGAAGCGGGCACGGATACGGGGAACGGTCACGGTCACGGGCACGGTCTGGGCCCGCGGCCGGGTTCCCCCACCCTGACTCTGGGCCGCGCCCTCGCCCCGCCGCCGGAGTCGCAGGGGTTCCACCCGTTCCGCGCGGTGGTGACCGCTCACTTCCGGTCGCCGAGGTCCTCGGCGAGGTACGAGAGGATCACCTCGTCGAGGCTCTTCTCGCTGATGAGGTCCTCGCCGAACAGCGTCTCCGCGCCATCGTTGCGGAGCGCCGGCGCGGGCTGCTGGCGGGCGGCGAGCACCTCGGGCGGCAGCGACTTCGGGGGATCGCGCGGCGCGGGCATCTGCACGCCCGCCTGGAGCTGGACGCGCCGCCCGTCGGCGTGGATCTGCCCCGGCTGGAAGGCCTGCGCCTGCTGCGAGTACACGGCGTCGATGTCGTCGTAGACGCCGTTGATGAGGTTCCGCAGCATCTCCTTGTGCTGCTCCTCCATCAGCTCGCGCACGACCTGGGCGAGGTTCTCGGCGCCGGCGATGTCCGCGTACGACGTCTTCTTCGACGCGAGGATGTTCCCGCCTACGAAGAGGTGCGTGATGATGTGGGGGTTGTCCAGGCCCGAGTCCTCGGTCTGGATGTGGTACATCTTCCCCTTGTGCTTGATGTTGTGGTTGAAACCCACAGCCATCTGCTTCTTGGGATCGCCCGCCATCGGCCCGAACTGTACCCCGCGCCCCCGCCGGCCAGCAAGCGCACCACCCGCCGAAATCCCCTCTCGGTCCGCTGATCTCGCGCGGCTCGACCGCGGTCGCGCGCGCCTCCGCGCAGCGCTCCGGCGCGGGATCCGGTCCACCGCGGCGTGACGTCGCGCCGCGGCGTCCGCCCCGATCAGACGTCCACGTGCTCGGCGGCGGTGACGGCCCGGCCGAGGAACCGGCTCGCGACGGCGAGGAACTTCTCCGGGAGGTCGGTGACGAGGAACTCGGCGCGGCCGGCGTGGCCGGGATCCTCACCGAGCCGCGCCCGGACCTCGGCGGCGATCGCCTCGGCGCTGTCCACCAGCACGACGCCCGGCACCTCGCGGGCGATGGCGGACTTGAGGAGCGGGTAGTGGGTGCAGCCGAGGACGAGGGTGTCCACCCCCTCGTCGCGCACCGGCGCGAGGTAGCGGTGGACCACCCCGCGCACGACCTCGTCCTCCGGATCCGTCCAGCCCTCCTCCGCGAGCGGGACGAAGAGCGGGCACGCGTGGGCGACCACCTCCGCCCCCTCCCGCGCGCGACGGATCGCCGCCTGGTAGGCGCCGGAGGAGACCGTGCCCTGGGTGCCGATCACGCCGATGCGCCCCGTGCGCGAGGCGCGGACCGCGACGCGGGCGCCCGGCTCCACCACGCCGAGCACCGGCACGGAGAGCTCGTCCCGGAGCGCCGGGAGGGCGACCGCCGAGGCGGTGTTGCAGGCGACGACGAGGAAGTCGATGCCGCGGCGGGCGAGGACGCGGGCGTTCCGGAGCGCGTACTGGGTCACCGTCTCCGCGGACTTGTTGCCGTAGGGCACCCGGGCGGTGTCGCCGAGGTAGAGCGTGTCGGCGGAGGGGAGCGCGTCGAGGATGGCGCGGTGGACGGTGAGCCCACCCACGCCCGAGTCGAAGATGCCGATGCGTGACACGGCGCGGAGTCTACCCTGGTCGGTGCCCGCGCGCCCGGAGGGCCGGTCGGTGGGCGAAAGAGGGGGCGCGGGCCCGGCGGCCCACGCCCCCTGGATATGGAACGACCGCAGCGCTACTTCGTGACGGCGGGCGAGAGCGCCTTCGCCGCCGGGCGCGGGCTCGGCGTGGCGGTCGCGCTCGCCGGACAGAACGTCTGGCTGTCGGGGATGACGATCCCGAGCGTGGAGGGCGTCCCGGCGCCCACCGTGAACGAGGTCGCCGCGCAGTACGACGCGTAGACGACGGTGCCCGTGCTATCGAGCTCCTCGATCCGCCGCAGGACGTAGGGGCCCGTGGGCAGGGCGAAGGAGATCACGTCGCCGCACAAGGA
Organism: Anaeromyxobacter oryzisoli; assembly: GCF_022690765.1. Lineage (GTDB taxonomy): Bacteria > Myxococcota > Myxococcia > Myxococcales > Anaeromyxobacteraceae > Anaeromyxobacter > Anaeromyxobacter oryzisoli. Next base: position 31,736 of record NZ_JALCZA010000037.1, read on the forward strand.
CTGGTAATCGGCGACGAGCCCGGTGGTCTGATCGAGGATCGAGTACACGATCTGGGAGCTGGGCGCGGAGCAGGAGCCGTTGTTCTGGAACGAGTACGCGAGGGTGAAGACACCCTCCGCCGGCTGCGCGTCGACGAGCTGCTCGCCACAGACGCTGGCGTCCACGGCGAGCTCGTCCCGGACCACGATCGTGCCGTTGGCGTCGAGCCCCTCGACGGTGAACTGCTGCGTCCCGCCCGGCACGCCGACGACCGACATCCCGCCGTCGCTGCACGGGACCGTCTTGACGGGTTGGTTGTTCATGTAGACGGCGACGGAGGTCACGCCGGCGCCCGAGCAGGACGCGGCGTTGCCGTTCGCGAGCAGGAAGCTCGACCACGAGATCGAGACGGTGTGGTCGCATTCGGTGGTGGTGACGCACCCCATCCCGAGGACGGAGGCGAAGGCAGCGAGGAGCAGGGCGAGGCGTCTCATGTCGAAGTTCCTCCAGCGAAGTCGGTGGCCCGTCGGGGCCAGTCCATCCAGATCGAGCAACGCACGTGCCACGGGGGCTGGACGGCCGAAGGCCCGGCATTATGCATGAAGGCCGGCCGGCCGGTGCCGGCGCGGCACGGACCGTGTCTCCCGCCGTTCACACTCGGAGGTGCGAGCATGTGCGCGCGAGCGGGCGGGAGAGAAATGGGCGCGCCGGACGTTTTCTTCGGGAACCCCAGCTCCCCCGCGAGAATGAGGCCGGGTGCGAACCGCACCCACCTCCTGGTCTCGTGCTACTAGAGGTGCCCCCGACCCCGCCATGACGACCGCCTCAGCGCTCCTCCCCTTCCTCGCCGCTCGCCCGGTGCTCGCCGCCGCCTCGGACGGCGACGGCCTCGACTACCTCGAGATGGCCCGCCACTCCGGGCCGATCGGCCTCGCCGTCCTCCTGCTGCTGCTCTGCGCGTCGGCGGTGTGCTGGGCCATCATCGTGAAGAAGTGGCTCCAGATCCGGCGGGCGCAGGACGAGTCGGTGAAGTTCCTCGAGACCTTCTGGCAGTCGAAGCGGCTCGACGCGATCTACCAGGCGGCCGAGTCCCTCTCCGGCTCGCCGCTGTCGCACGTGTTCCGCGCCGGGTACGTCGAGCTCTCGAAGGTGACGGCCGGGAAGCGGGAGAACGGCGAGCGCGGCCTGGCCGAGGAGATGGGCGGGATCGAGAACGTCGAGCGCGCCCTCAAGCGGGCCGCGGCCTCCGAGGTGACCGCGCTCGAGCGCCAGGTGCCGTTCCTCGGCACCACCGCGAGCGCGGCCCCCTTCGTCGGCCTCTTCGGCACGGTGTGGGGCATCATGAGCGCGTTCCACGACATCTACCGGATGGGGAACGCGAACCTCGCCACGGTGGCGCGGCCGATCTCCGAGGCCCTCATCGCCACCGCGGTGGGCCTGTTCGCCGCGATCCCGGCGGTCGTCGCCTACAACTTCTTCATCTCCAAGATCCGGGTGCTCGACAGCGAGATGACGAACTTCTCGAGCGACTTCCTCAACATCGTCCGCCGCCACTTCTTCAGCTAGGAGGCCCGGCCGTGGCGATGTCCAGCGGCGGCGGTGGCCGCCAGACCCTCACCGAGATCAACGTCACGCCCCTCGTGGACGTGATGCTGGTGCTGCTCATCATCTTCATGGTCGCCGCGCCCCTCATCCAGCAGGGCGTCGAGGTGAACCTGCCCGACGCGCGGGCGAAGGCCGTGGACGCGGAGGAGCAGAAGCTCGTCCTCTCCATCAAGCGCGACCGGACGCTCTGGCTCGGCTCGACCGAGGACGCGGCCGAGATCCCGTACGACCGCCTCGAGGACAAGCTCCGCGCGAACCCCCGCGCCCAGAAGGATCACGAGCTTTACCTCATGGCGGACAAGGGGCTCCCGTACGGGTTCGTGGTGGACGTGATGGCGACGGTGCAGCGCGCGGGCATCGTGAACGTCGGGATGATCACGAACCCCGCGCCGGAGCACGTCCGGGCGGCGCCGGAGAAGGAGGCGCGGCGCCGATGAGCATCCCGGTGGCCACCGCGCTCGGCCGCCGCGACCGGATCTGGCCGGCGATCCTCGCCTCGGCGGCGGTGCACGGCGCGGTGCTGGCCTGGGCCCTCACCGCCGCGTCGCGCCCGGAGATCGAGCTCCAGCAGCGGCCCATCGTGGCGAAGCTGGTGCGGCTCGGGCAGAAGCGGCCGGATCAGCTCCTCCCGCGGAAGTCCGCGCCGGAGCCGCCGCCCGCGCCCGCCCCCGTGGCCGCCGCGCCGACCCCGCCGGCACCGGCCCCCGCCCCCGCCGCCCCGGCCCCCCACCCCAACCCGACCGCGAAGCCGGCACCGATCGCGACGCGCCCGCCGATCCCTGCCCACGCCCCGACCCCCGCCCGTGCCCCGTCCCCCGCCCCGGCGCCCCGCGCGGCGCCCGCCCGCACCCCGAGCGCGACCGCGGGGAGCGGCGCGTCGGTCTCGTCGATCCTCGCCGGCGCGCGCCACGCCCAGGCGCAGGAGCAGTGGGGCTCCCCGGACGGCGATCCGGCCGGCGACTCCGACTCCGCCGAGGAGGGCGATCGCTACCTCGCCCAGGTCCGGCGCATCCTCCAGGCGAACTACCGCGTCCCGGCGACGATCTCGGAGCGGGACCAGCTCCACCTCCAGGGGAGCATCGTCCTCTACATCGAGCCCGACGGACGCATCTCCCGCTGGCGCCTCGACCGCCCCAGCGGGAACGGCGCCTTCGACGCCGCGCTGGAGCGGACGCTCGGCGAGACCCGCCGGTTGCCTCCTCCGCCCGACGCCTTCCGGCAGCAGTACCGCTCCGGCGGCGTCCAGGTGATCTTCAAGATCCTCGGCTGACCTTCGGAGCTTCCTCACATGTCCCTGCGCGCCCACGCCATCGCCGTGCTCCTCCTCGCCGCGCCCGCCGCGGCGCAGGAGCGGCCCACCATCGTCGTCGGCTCCCCCGAGTTCCGTCCCCTCCCCCTCGCCGTCGTGGAGTTCGGCGGCGACGCGGAGGCCCGCCGCGCCGCCGCGGAGGCCACCGCGCTGGTCCGCGCCGACCTGACGCTCTCGGGCCTGTTCGACGTCCTCGATCCCAAGGGCTTCCTCGCGGATCCGACGGAGGGCTACGCCCCCACCGCCATCAAGTTCGCGCGGTGGGCCGACGTGGGCGCCGACGGGCTGGTGAAGGCCCGCCTCGCGCGCACCGCGACCGACCTCGCCGGCGAGCTGCACCTGTACGACGTCCGGGGCGGGCGCGAGGTGCTCGCGAAGACGATCCACGTCGCGGCGTCCGAGCCCCGCCGGCTGGCGCACCGGATCGCCGACGAGATCGTCCGGTACTACACGCACGAGCCGGGCGTCTTCGCCACGCAGATCGCCGCCGTGCGCAAGCGCCCCGGCGCGTACGAGCTGGTCCTGCTCGACGTGGACGGCGGCTCCCCGCGCGTGCTCCTCTCCGAGCGGAGGGCGCTCATGGCCCCGACGTGGCGCCCCGACGGCAGGGAGCTCCTCGTCACGAGCTACCGCACCGGGCGCCCCGAGATCTGGGCGTACCGGCTGGCGGACCGGTCCTTCCGACAGCTCGGCGGGATCCCCAACTCGATGGGCGGCGTCTACTCGCCGGACGGGAGCCGGATCGCCTTCTCCGTCACGAAGGACGGGAACACGCACCTGTGGGTGATGAACGCGGACGGCGGCGGCGCGCGGCAGCTCACCCACGAGCGGTGCATCGACGTGACCCCGACCTGGTCCCCGGACGGCCGCCAGATCGCGTTCTCCTCGGACCGCGCCGGCAGCTCGCAGCTCTACGTGATCGGCGCCGACGGCGGCAACCTCAGGCGGCTCACCTTCCAGGGCAACTACAACCAGACGCCGCAGTGGAGCCCGCGGGGCGACCAGATCGCCTTCACCGCCCGCGACGAGCGGCTGGTGTTCGACGTCTTCGCCATCTCGCCCGCGACCGGGACGATCACGCGCCTCACGCAGGACCAGGGGCGCACCAACGAGGAGCCGTCCTGGGCGCCGAACGGGCGCCTCCTCGTGTTCCGGACCGACCGGGGCGGGATCTGGCAGCTCGTGGTGTCCGACGCGCACGGCGACCGCCAGACGGTGATCGCGGGCGCGCGCGGGACCGAGCTCGCCGGCGCGGCGTGGGGCCCGGCGCAGGAGTAGATCCTCTTGGCCGCCGGGCCCGCGCGGGCGCCGGCATGGAGACCTCAGGTTGACCGAGCGCTACGCCGCGATCGACGTCGGCACGAACACCGTCCTCCTCCTCGTCGCCGAGCGGCGCGGCGCGACGCTCGCGCCGGTGCTCGAGCGCGCGGAGATCACCCGGCTGGGCCGCGGCGTGGACGCCGCCGGCCGCCTCGATCCCGCCGCGCTCCGCGACACCGTCCGCGTGATCGCCGAGTACGCCGCCGCCGCCCGCGGCCTCGGCGCCCGCGTCCTCGCCTGCGTCGCCACGAGCGCCGCGCGGGACGCCGCGAACGGGGCCGAGTTCTTCGCGGCGGTCCGGGAGCAGGCCGGGCTCTCGGCGGAGATCATCTCCGGGGACGAGGAGGCGCGGCTCGTCTACGCGAGCGCGGTCCGGGACTTCGGTGCGGGGGGACCGCTCGCGGTCCTCGACGTCGGCGGCGGCTCGACCGAGTTCATCGTCGGCGAGGGGCCCGCCCCGCGCGCACGGACCAGCCTCCAGGTCGGCGCCGTGCGCCTCACCGAGCGGCACGTCACCACGGACCCGATCGCCCCGGCGGAGTGGCGCCGGCTGCGGGCCGCCGCCCGCGAGGCGCTCGCGCCCGTCGCCGGCCTCGCCGCGCGCGACGGCGCGACGCTCTTCGGCGTCGCGGGGACGGTCACCACGCTGTGCGCCGTCTCCCTGGCGCTCCCGGTCTACGAGGCGGGGCAGGTGCACGGCCGGGTGATGACCCGCGCCGAGGTGGAGGCGCTCCTCGAGCGGCTCGCCGCGCTGCCGGTCGCCGCCCGCGCGGCGCTGCCCGGGATGGAGCCGAAGCGGGCCGACGTGATCCTGGCCGGCGGCGCGATCGTCGCGGAGGCGATGGACCTCGCCGGCTTCGACCGGCTCACGGTCTCGGACCGCGGCGTGCGCTGGGGGCTGCTCTACGACCGCCTCCCTCCGGTGTGATGAGCTCCCGGATCGCCCGCGCCTACGCGACCTTCGCCTTCGGGCCGGGCGCGGCGATCTACGCGTTCCTCGTCGATCACGACGCCTGGCGGCGCGACGTCCGGGCGATGGCCCGGCTCGTCTCCGGCCAGCGCGTCCTCGACCTGGGCATCGGCCCGGGCGCGAGCGCCCTCGCGCTGGCGGCAGCCGATCCGGCCCGGCGGCCCATCGGGCTCGACCGCTCCCGCCAGATGCTCCGGCGCGCCGCCGCGGCGGCGGCCGCCGCCCGCGTCCGGCTCCCGCTCGTCCGCGCGGACGCGGGGGCCCTCCCGCTCCGGCCCGGCGCCCTCGATGGCGCGACCGGCCACAGCGTCCTCTACCTGCTCCCGGATCCCGCGGCCGCGCTCGTGGAGCTGCGCGCCGCGCTCCGCCCCGGCGGCCGGGTCGCTTTCCTCGAGCCCCGGGCCGGGCCGCTCCCGGCGCGCGCCCTCCGCGGCGGCGTCCGCGTCGCCGCGGCGATGCTCCTCTGGCGCGGGATGTCCCGCCTCCACCGCCGCTTCACCGAGGCCGGGCTCGCCGCGCTCCTCGACGCGGCGGGGTTCCGGGCGGCCCGGGCCTGGCCCGTGCTCCGGGGGTTCGGCGTGATGGCGACGGCGGAGCGCCCGTAGTACACCTCGCCCTCCATGCTCTCGCCCACCCCCTGGGCCGTCGTCTGCGACTTCGACGGGACCGCGCTCACCGAGGACCTCGGCGACCAGGTCGCCTACCGCTTCGCGGGCGTGGACCACTACCGGGCCGCGGCCGCCCGGTACCAGGTGGGCGAGCTCGACTTCGGGCGGCTGCTCGTCGAGATCTTCGGCGGCATCCGCGCGACGCGCGAGGAGATCGCGGCGTTCGCCCTCGACCGGTTCGCCTGGCGCCCCGGGTTCGAGGCGTTCGTCGCGGCGTCGCGCGACGCCGGCCGGCGGTTCCTCGTCGTCTCCTCGGGGCTCGACGTCTACATCGAGCCGGTGCTCGACCGGCTCGCGCCCGAGCTCCGCACCCACGTCGAGCTGCGCGCGAACCGCGCGCGCTGTGCGCCCGACGGGCTCACGGTGGCGTTCCACGGCGAGGACTGCGGGTCCTGCGGCTTCTGCAAGGGGCACGTCGTCCGCGAGCTGCAGGCCGCCGGCAGCCGGGTGGTGCTCTGCGGCGACGGGACCGGGGACCGGCACGCCGCCGACGCCGCCGATCGCGTCTTCGCGCGCAAGGGCTCGTCCCTCGTCCGGTACTGCGCCGAGCGCGGGATCCCGCACGACGTCTTCGAGACGTTCCACCAGGTGATGGAGCGGTTCCGGGGGTAGGCGAAGCCCCGTGGCCGTGCCCGTGACCGCACCCGTGCCCGTCTCCCGCATCCCCCTTGGCCCGTGTCTCCGTCGGGGCACGGGATCGGGCCCACGGGAGTCGGGAACGGGGTCACGGGCAGGGATGACGGGTTCGCGTGCGGGTTCGGGTTCGGGGCGAGCGCGTCTGCGTATCCCGCGAATCCGTACCCGCACCCCGTACCCCGTGTCCCCTGGCCCGTGTCTCCGTCGGATCACGGCGATCGGGCCACGGGGCCACGGGAGCCGGTCCACGGGTCACGCAAGTCCGGTGACGGTGACGGAACACGGTTCACGGGTTCGCGTTCGGGTCCGGGGCGAGCGCTTCTGCGCAACGCCCTCGCCCGTCAGAACAGCCCGATCGAAAAGTGCGGCGCGAAGACCCGCTCGTTGATGGCCCGATCCGGCGTGACGTTGAACCCGAAGTCCAGCGCCGCCGGGCCGACCGGCGTCACGAACCGGAGCCCCACGCCGACGTTCGTGCGTAGCGAGAGCGGCTCGAACGCGTTCGGGTCGAGCCACAGGTTGCCGACGTCCACGAAGAAGCCGGCCTCCACCGACGGCGTGAGCGACAGGCGCACCTCGCTCTTCACGAGCAGGAACGCCTCGCCGCCCTCCGAGATCGCCCGCTGCCCCGCCGCGATCTCGCGCCCCTGCGCGGTGCAGCCGACGCCGGTCACGGACGTCGCGCAGGCCCGGCCCGCCGCGGCCAGATCGCCCCGGACGTCCTCCGGGATCATCTCCTCCTCCGCGTAGCCGCGCATCGTGGAGGCGCCGCCCAGGAAGAACCGGCGCGGGATGATCGTCCGCGACGCGGAGTCGAGGGGGAACACCCGACCGCCCCGGAGCGAGAGCGCGACCACGCTCGCCTTGCCGACGGGCAGGTAGCCCGAGAGCGTCCCCGACAGCTTCAGCATGTTCGTGTGGATGTCCGAGCCGGGGAGCAGCCCGAGGGCGACCCGATCGATGCCGCTGCCGAGCGAGTGCCCGTACTCGAGGGCGCCGGCCGCGAACCATCCCCGGTGCGGGTGCGCGGCGTTGTCGCGGAAGTCGACGGTGAAGGACGGGCGGAGGACCTGGAGCGTGGTCACGCCCTCGTCGAACCGGAGCCGCTCGATGTCCGCCTGCGTGAGCTGCCCGACGAACGGGGTCCGCCTGATGTCGTCCACCTCGAGCTCGTACTGGAGCGAGGCCCCGATCCGCGAGGTGAGGCCGACGTCGAGGCCCGCGACCGCGCTGCGGCGGCGGAGGTCGTAGGCCCGCCGGTGCAGGACCTCGCCGATGGCGTCCGCGCGCGCGCTCGCCTGGAACGGCAGGAGGTCGAGCCGCGCCCAGCGCAGCCCGACGTCGCCGCGCCCCTCGATCCGCTCGCCGAAGTCCTTGCCCGAGACGTCCGGCCCGAACCCGCCGACGTCCACGAGGTAGTTCACCTTCCCCCGGGCGGCGAACTCGATCGCGCGGCCGAGCACGTTCGGCCGGGTGTACTCCAGATCGGCGCGCGGCCCGTTCGCGATGGAGTAGCCGATCCCCTGCGTGAGGGTCGCGTACGGCCCCTCCGCGAGCTCCACCTCGAGATCCTTCACGGGCTGCGGAGACTCCGGATCCTGGAGCTTCAGGTTCACCGAGCGGAAGACCCCGAGCCGGAGCAGGGACGCGTTGCTCTTCGCGATCGCCTCCGGGTCGTAGACCTGCCCCTCGCCGATCGCGAGCGCGCCGCGGATCACCTCGGGACGCGTGCGCTTGTTGCCGGCGAGGAGGATCTGCCCGATCCGGACCTGCGGCCCCTCCTCGACCACGAAGCGGACCGCCGCCACGTGGCGCTCGCGGTCCAGGTCCTCGCGCGCCTCGACGCGGGCATAGAAGTAGCCGCGCGACAGGTACAGGCGGAGGATCGCGACCCGCGTCGCCTCCACCCGATCGAACGCGAGCGGCTCGCCCGGCGCGAGGCGCGCCTCGTGCGCCAGCTCCGGGAGCGACACCGCCGCGTTCCCCTCGAACGAGATCGACTCGACCCGGGTGAGCGGCCCCTCGCGGAACCGCACCGTCACGTCGGCGACGCGGCGCCGGTCGTCCAGCGTCACCCCGCCGCCGAGGTACACCGCCTCGAGCCAGCCGTCCGCCCGGTAGCCGTCCACGACCCGCTCGGCGGCCCGGTCCCAGGAGTCCTCCTCCCACCGGGCCGCCGCGCCGAGCGCCGGCGGCGGGGTCGGCGGCGGGGTGACGCCGGGGACGGACGCGAGCAGCGCGCGCGCCGCGTCGTCCTCGCCGCCGGAGGGCTCGGGCTCCTCGCCCTCGAGGTACGCGACCAGCCGCTGCCGGACCGTCGCCGCGTCCCACTGCGAGGTGCCCTCGATCGCCACCGGCCCGAGCCGGTACGGGAGCCCCTCCGCGACGTGGAAGATCACCGCGAGGTCGTCCCCGCGCTGCTGCTCCTCCGCCTCGACGCGGGCCCCGGCGAACCCGCGCGACCGGTAGAAGGTTCGCAGCCGCTCCGCCGCGGCGTCGATGGCCGGGGCGTCCAGCGGCTGGTCCTCCTCGACCCCGAGGCGGCGCTGCAGCGCGATCGCGGGGAACCGCTCGTTGCCGCGGAAGACGAGCGTGACGCGGGGCCCGACCACGACGGGGAGCTCCACGTCGGCCAGGCCTCCCTCCAGCGTGACGGCCGGCGCGCCGACGCGGGCGCGCCGGTAGCCGGCGCGGTACAGGTCCGACCGGAGCGTCCGGACGTCCTCGGCGAGCACGTCCTGATCCAGGATCGCGCCCGGCCGCGTCCGCAGCCGGCCGGCGAGGGCGGCGGCCGGGTCGCCGGCGCTCCCGGCGCGGAGCGTCCGCACGCGGGTCGGCGCGCCGGCGCGGATCTCCACCGTCACGCTGACGAGCGCGTCGCCCTGCACCTCCGTCTCGATCGCCGCGTCGCGGTAACCGCGCTTCGCGAGGAGCGCCCGCGCGCGGTCCACCGCGTCCTGCAGCGCGGCCTCGTCGAACGGATCGCCCACCTCGAGGCGGAGCGCCTGGCGGACGGCGTCCTCGTTCGGCAGGCCGCCGACCTTCCGCAGCGCGATCCGCTCGATGCGCCGGACCGGCAGCGCCTCCACCGCGAGCCGGACCCACGCGCCCGCGCCACCCTGCGGCGGCGCCGCGGGGAGCTCGCGGATGACGACGCTCCGGTACCGGCCGGTCAGGTACAGTCGCTGCACGGTGAGCCGCAGCGCGCGGATCGAGAGCGGCTCCCCCACCGCGACGGCGACGAGGGCCGCGGCCGCCTCGCGGGGCTCGCCGTCGGGCAGCCGGAGCTCGATCCCGGCGACCCGCGGCGGGGTGTCCCCGGCCCGCGCCGACCCGGCGGCGAGCGCGAGCGCGAGCGCGACGCCCCGCGCCCACCGCCCGGTCCCCACGCGTGGAGCTCCGCGGGTCACCGGTCGGTCCATTCCCAGCGCAGCTTCAGATCGACGCCGTGATCGCCCGTGGCCACGTCGGGGTTGTCGTCCTCCCATTGGTACTGCACGGCGGTGTGCCGCCCGAGGCGCACCTCGGCCTGCGCCGTGCGGCCGCGGGCGGCCCCGAGCGGCGCCTGGAAGCGGAGCCGGAGCCGATCGCGGAGCAGCCACGACTCGAACTCCGCCCGCGGCTCGACCTGGCCGGTCTCCTCGGAGTACGCGCTCGTGATCCGCATGGAGAGATCGCGGATGGGCCCGCCCCGCGGCAGGAACCGCTTCACCTGCTCGTCCAGGCCGGACGCGGAGAAGAGCGCCTGCGCCGCGGCGGCGGTGGCGACCCCGCTCACCCCGGTGCCGGCCACCGCGTCCCGCCGCGTGAACCCGAGCGACAGGAGCGTGACGATGTCCGGCTGGGGCAGCGGCGGGACGCTCGTGAGGATCACGTCGGGGCGGGAGAGCGAGCCGGACACGGCGAGGAGCACCTCGTAGTCCCGCACCTGCGACTGACCGTGCACGTCGAGGGCGATCTCGATCTTGTGCCGGTCGGTGAACTCGAGCACCGCGTGCGTGAGGTTGAACTCGTTCCCCCGGAAGGCGAGGCGGCTCCCCTCCCCCATGGCGAGGCTGCCGACCACGCCGGGCGACGCCAGCGTCCCGGTGACGGTGAGCGCGCCGGCGAGCGGGCCGCGGACGAGGTCGTTCTCCACCCGCGCGTCCCCGTCCACCGCGAGCTGCACGTCGAGCTGGAGCCACTCGCCGGACTTGTCGTAGGGGCGCGGCGGGGGCGGCGGGCGGCGCCGGAGCTCGAGGAGGCTGCCCTCGAGATCCACGTCGGCCGTGTAGCGCGCGCGCACCACGTGCAGCAGCCCAGAGAGCACCGCCGCCTCGGGCGTGCCCGCCACCTGCGCGTGGCCGCGGAGCGTCACCGGGAGGTAGGCGGGCACCGCCACCGGCACGTCGGCGAGCTCCGCCTCGACCCGCACGCGCGACGGGACGAGCCGCGCGAGCTCCACCTCGCCCCCGAGCCGCACCGTCCCGCCGTTCACGTCCGCGGTGAGGCCGTCGAAGAGCACCCGGTTCTGCGAGAAGGCGAGGTCCCCCTTCACGCCCGAGAAGGCCACCGCCGCGCCGCGGAGCTGGAACCCGCCGTCGGAGATCCGGCCGGCGCCCACCAGCGCCGGCTCGTCGAGCGTCCCGCCCACGTGCGCCTCGAGCGCGAGCTGCCCGTGCGCGTGGCGCAGGGTGGGGACGAGCGCGCCGAGGAGCCGGAGGTCCACGCCGCCCTCCGCGGCCACGTCGAGCTGCCCCGCCGGGCCGTACGCCCCCGACACCCGGAGCTCCGTGTTCACCCCGCGCAGCGTGAGCGGCGCGAGCGCGAGCCGGCCGCCGGCGTAGGAGAGGACCGCCGGCGCCGCCGCCTCGACCTTCAGATCGGCGTAGGACGCCTGGAGCCGGTCGAGGGTGATCGTCGCGCGGTCCCGGGCGGGATCGTCGAGCGCGCCCTGGGCGGTCGCGGTCCCGTGGAGCTGCGCGCGCAGCCCGGCCGGCGCCCCGGGGACGAGGCGCGCCGCGTCCTCGAGCGCGACGGCGGCCCGCGCCGTGAACGGCCGCGCGCCGTCGAGCTGGACCTCGGCGGAGGCGTCGACCCCCTCCGCGCTCGCCGTGAGCACCAGCCGTCGCTCCACGAGCGTCCCGCCCGCCTGCACCGTCCCGAGGCGCACGCCGCCCAGCGAGACGCCGTCGCCGTTCGCCGCGAACCGGACCTTCGGGTGCTCGTACGAGCCCTCGAGCGTGGCCTTCCCGCTCGCCGACCCCTCCCACCTCCCCGGGAGCTGCAGCTCCGCGATCGGCACGCCGGCGAAGGCGGCGTCGAGCCTCCACGGGAACGGCGGCGCGACGCCCCAGCGCCCCTCCACGCGCGCCACGCCGGTGCCGCGCCGCAGCTCCGCCCGATCGAGCCGGATCGTCTCGCCGGCGAGGATCTTCCCCGTGGCGCGGCCGGACTCCCACCGCCGCCCGAGCAGCGCGCCCGCGCCGAGCCGCGCGTCGAAGTCTGCGTCCAGCGCGCCGGCGGGGCCCGTCCCGCTGCCGACCAGCTCGACGTCGCCGTCCACCACCTCGCGCAGGCTCCGGGTGCGCGGCAGCCAGTCGCGGACCGCGTCGAGGAGGTCGCGGACCCGCCCCCGCGCCTCGAGGCGCGAGGACACCACGCGCGGCTGGGCGCTCGACAGATCGACGACCGCGTCGGCGCGGTACCGCGTCGCGCCGAGCGTCCCCTCCGCGCCGTGGAAGCCGAGGAGGAACGCGTCGTAGTCGAACGGGGTGGCGACGCTCCCGAGGTCGATGTCGAGGAAGCGGAAGCCGTCGGCGCGCGCGCGCCCGACGATGCGCGGGTTCCCGTACGGCGCCGCGCCGACGGAGACCTCGATCGTGCCGAGCCCGCCCAGCGGGGCGTTCGCCACGCGACCGAGCGCGGAGAAGTCCACCTCGCCCCGGCAGCTCACCGAGAACCCGCGCTCGGTCTTGAAGTGCACGGCCCCGTCCGCCTCGAGCGTGCCGCGCCCCACCGCGAGGCGGGCGCGGTCGAAGAAGATCCCGTCGCCGGTGACCCGCACGCCGGTGTCGAGCCGTCCCTTCGAGAACGCGATCACGCCGGGATCGCCCGCCCCCACCGACCAGGACCGGGTGAGCGCCTTGAACCCGTGGAGGTCTCCGGCAAAGGAGCCGGCGAGCTCCGGCGGCGAGAGGGTCCCCGCGATCCGCCCCTTCCCGTGGAGCTTGACCGTGACCCACGGCCCCCGCACGCCGAGCCGGTCGAGCACCTCGGCGAGGTCCACCCCGGCCGCGTCCACCTCCGCGTCCACGGGCACGCCGGGCGCGAGCTTCACCACGCCGCGGGCCACGGCGCTGCCGCCCTGGGCCGCCACCGCGAGCCGCTCGACCGCGATCGCGCCGGGCTCGAGCCGCAGCTTCGCCTCGGCGTCGCCGAGGATCCAGCGGCCGACGCGGACGGCCCGGGTGCGGACGGTCCCGGACAGCGCGGGGGACGCGGGGGCGCCGGCGATGCGCGCCTCGAGGGACGCCGAGCCCTCGACGGCGGACGCGACCCCGCCGAGCGCGAGGAGCGCCTTCACCGGCCCCTCCGCGCGGGCGGTGACGTCGAGCCGCGGCGCGCAGAGGTCCTTCACCCGGCCGCGCACCGAGAGCCGCGCGCCGCCGACCTCCGCGGCGGCCGAGGCGATCTCGAGGCTGGAGAGGTCCAGCGCCAGCTCCGCGTCGGCCTCGAGCCGCGCCGCCGCGAAGCGCCGACCGCCCGCGGTGACCCGGATGGGCCCGGTCTCGACCGCGAAGCGCGTGCGCCGCGCGGGGGACGCGAGGGCGCGGAGCGTCCGCGCGGGACGGCGCGAGCGGATCCCGAGCCGCTCGACCTCGATCCGGCGCCCGCCCGGCAAGGTCAGGTCGAGCGCGCCGTCCTCCACGTCCACGCGGTGGATCTCGAAGCGCCCCAGGAACGGGGGCGGGCACGCCGCGTCGCCGCCGCCCCTCACCGAGAGGGCGAGCCGCGGCCGGACCAGCGACACGCGCTCCAGGTGGAGCTGGCGCCCCAGGGCCTGCACCGGCGCGAGCCGCGCCGAGAGCGCGTCCGCGGTGAAGACCGGCGCGTCGGGCGGGCCGAGGACGACCCGCTCCGCCTCGACCGCGAACCGAAGGGGATCCACGCGACAGGAGGCGAACGAGAGCGCCAGGCCGGTGGCCGCCTCGACGCGCGAGGCCGCCATGCCGCAGATCCGCTCCCCCGCCCAGCGCGTGCGCAGGACCGCCAGCGTCGCGACGACCAGGGCTGCGACGAGCGCGAGGAGCGCGAGGGCGATGGTCCGCTTCTTCAAGGTGATCGGGGCTCCGCTCTTCGATTCTCTCGCGCGCGCGGCGCGGCGCCAAGCTCGCGGCCGGTTCGCCCGCGGTGTGGGATGGACGCGTCAGGTGGCGACGGGCTCGGGCCTACTTCGCGCCGAGCGACTCGAGGTAGCGGTCGATCTCGGCGAGGTCGAGCCGCGCCGGCGCGGCCGATCCGCCCGCGCCCGGAGCCGGCGCGCTCGCCCCGCTCGAGGGCTCGATCGCCAGGTCGCGAGCCACCCGATCGACCAGACGCTCGTCGAGGTCCCGGGCGCGCGCGACGAAACCCTCGAAGAGCGCGTTGTCGCAGAGGGTGTTGATGAGGCGCGGCGTGCCACGGGTGTGCGCGTGGACGCGCGCGACGGCGCCGGGGGTGAAGGGCACGCGCGGAGCCCCGGCGAGCCGCAGCCGGTGGCGCACGTACGCCTCGGTGGCCTCCGCGCTGAGCGGCTCGAGCCGGTACTTGAGCGCGACCCGCTGCGCGAGGGGCGGATCGAGCCGCAGGTTGTCCTCGATCTCGGGCAGGCCGAAGAAGACGAAGGAGAGGAGCTTCCGCTCCGGGACCTCGAGGTTCAGCAGGCCGCGGAACTCCTCCATGATCTCCCGCGACGAGAGCATCTGCGCCTCGTCGATGAGGATGACCGCCTTCTTGCCCGACTCGTAGATCCGGACCAGCCGCTGGTACACCTGCGCGAGGAGCGCGAGCTTCTCGTCGGCGGGGCTCTCGACGCCGAGCTGGAGCGCGATGCGCTTCAGGAGCCAGCTCGCGGTGATCCCCGAGTGGACGATGACGAGGAGCGCAGCCTCGTACTCCTCCTCCGGGAGGCTGTCGAGCATCCGGCGCGCGAGGGTGGTCTTCCCCGCGCCGATGTCCCCCACCAGCACAGCGAGCCCCTTCATCGAGGAGACCGCGTGATTGAGGCGCATGAGCGCCTGCGCGTGCTGCGCGGACGAGTAGTAGAAGCGCGACACCGGCGCGTTCGAGAAGGGCTCCTGGGCCAGCTCGTAGAATTCGAGGTAGTTCACGCGCGTCCTGGGATCCTAGAGGTAGCCGATGTTCTTCTTCGGCCCGGGCGCCTGGGGCCCGGGCTGGGCCGGGCGCGGGGCGGGTTTCGCGGCGGGCGACGCCGCGGCGGAACCAGGGCGGCCCGCCGATCGCGCCGTGCCGGGGCCGGTCCGCGCCGCCGGGCCTGCCGCGCC
>NZ_JALCZA010000038.1 GCF_022690765.1 Anaeromyxobacter oryzisoli
CCTCGGCCGAGGCGACGCGCCCGCCCGCCGCCGCGGAGGCGGAGCTCGCCCTCGCGGAGGGGGATCGCGCCTTCGCCCGGCGCGAGGACACGTCCCAGCTCGAGGCCGCGATCGCGGCGTACGAGCGGGCGGCGCTGCTCCGGCCCGCCGATCCCGCGATCGAGGTGCGCATCGCGCGCGCGGAGGCGTACCGCGGCCTCGCGGCCCCGGAGCCGTCCCGCGCCCGCGAGGGCTGGGACGCGTCGGCGCGGGCCGCGGAGCGCGCGCTGCGGGTGCTCGCGCCGTCGTGGGCGAAGGCGATCGACGCGGGCGAGGACCCGGCCGCCGCGGCGGCGCGGATCGACGCCGGCGGCGCCGAGGCCCTCTACTGGCTCGCGCTCGGGACCATGCGCTCCGCGCAGACGACCGGGTACGCGGCGGTGCTCGCCGTGAAGGACGCCGCCCTCGGGATGATGACCCGGGCGGCGGAGCTCGACGAGCGGGTGGACGCCGCCGGCCCGCTCCGCGCGCTCGGGGCGTGGCGGGCGGCCCTGCCGGTCGCGGCCGGCGGGGGCGCCGCCGCGAGCCGGGCGCACTTCGAGCGGGCGCGGGCGCTCGCCCCGGACGATCTGCTCGGCCCCGTGTCCGAGGCGGAGACCTACGCCGTGCTGACGCAGGACCAGCCGTTGTTCGAGCAGCTCCTCGCGGAGGTGCTCGCCGCCGATCCCGGGCGCGATCCGGTCCGCGCCCCGGAGAACCGCATCGCCCGCCGCCGCGCGCAGGAGCTGCTCGAGCGCGAGGCGCGCCTCTTCTAGCGCGCGAGGGTCGATCCGTGTCTACTCACCGTCGAACCGCCGTCCCCCTCCTGGGCGTCGTCGCCGCCGTGGCGCTGGCCGGCTGCCGGCCGCCTCGCACGCCGCCCCCGGATCTCTCGCTCGACCCCGCGGCGCTCCGCGAGCAGGTGCTGCACGCGGAGGGGCGCGTCCGGAGCGTGCAGGGAGAGGCCCGGGTCGGGGTGGACGCGCCGGGCGGCTCCGGCACCGTCAAGCAGTTCATCGCGGCGGAGCGCCCGGACCGGCTCCACCTCGAGGTGCTCGACTTCTTCGGGAACGTGGCGGTGGTCCTCGCCGCGGGAGACGGCCGGTTCGCGCTCTACGACGGCCGCGAGAAGGTCTACTACCGCGGGGCGGCGACCCCCGAGAACCTGGCGCGCCTCGTCCCGCTGCGCCTCCGCGCCGAGGAGCTCGTCGCGATCCTCTGCGGCGACGCCCCGCTCGTGGACGGGGCGCCGGCCGCGGCGGCCCCGGGGCCGGGGTACGTCACGCTGGATCTGGCCCGCGGGGCGCTCACCCAGTCGCTGCGGATCGGCCCGGGGGCCGTGATCGAGCGCTCGTCGCGCCGGATCGACGGCGCCCCCGGACCGGGGACGTACGACGTCGCGTTCGACGACTTCGAGCCGCACGCCGGCGTCCGGTTCCCCCGGTCGGTCGCGCTGCGGTCGGATTCGCCGAAGGTGAAGATCGACCTGCGCTGGGGGACGATGGAGGTGAACGGGGCGCCGGATCCGGCCCTGTTCCGCCTCGCGCCGCCTCGCGGCGCGCGCGTGGTGGACCTCGACGCCGGGCAGGCGGCGCGGGGCGCGCCGTCGAGCCCGTTCGGCGTCCCCGCGGGGAGCGACGCGCCGGCCGGCTGAGCCAGGCGGTCGGCCCTGCGGGCGCCCGACGGATCGGGCGTTCGGGGGAATGACCCGGGTCACCCGGGCGTTCGCGCCGTCGATGGGCCCCCCGCGCGACCGTCGCCGCCGTTAGACTCTCACCGCGCCCAGCGGAGACCACGACTTGGACTTCAGCTACTCGACCTTCCTCAAGAACGGCAGCGCGGCGATGTGGATCATCGTCGCGTGCTCCGTCATCGCGCTCGCGGTGGCGATCGAGCGGGCGGTCGCGCTCTTCGGCTTCACCGCGAAGGCGAAGAGCCTCGCGGACGCGGTGACCCGGGCGCTGTACCGCGGCGACGTCGAGGACGCCCGGGCGCAGTGCGAGCGGTCGGGATCGCCCGCCGCGGACGTGTTCCTCGCCGGCCTCGTCGCGGCGCCGCCCCGCCCGGGCGCCCGCGCCGCGCCGCCGGTCGAGAAGATTGTCGCGGCGGTGGAGCGCGAGCGCCAGCAGGCCAATTTGAAGCTCCGCCGGGGCCTCTGGATCCTCGGCACCGTCGGGGCGACCGCGCCGTTCGTCGGGCTCTTCGGGACCGTGGTCGGCATCATGCACGCGTTCAGGCAGATGGCCGCCACCGGGCAGGGGGGCTTCGCGGTCGTCGCGTCGGGGATCTCCGAGGCGCTCGTCACCACCGCGGGCGGCATCGCGGTCGCCATCGAGGCGGTGGTCCTCTTCAATTTCCTGAACGTGCACGCGCAGAAGCTCGCCCTCCAGCTCCGGCTCCTCACCGAGGAGTACCTCGAGATCCTGAAGGAGGTCCTCCCCGCGCTCCGGGCCGGCGCGGCGGAGCCGACGGCGCCGCTGCGGCCCGCGGGGGAGGGCTAGCGGATGGCGCTCGGCGGTCCGAACGGGGACGCGGGCGGCGACGACGAGGTGGGCGGCGGGATCTTCGCCGACATCAACATCACGCCGCTCACCGACATCTTCCTCGTCCTCCTCATCATCTTCATGGTGACCACCACCGCGATCGCGGAGGCCGGCCAGGAGAAGGGCGGCTTCAAGGTGAACCTCCCGAAGGGCGGCAAGGGCGAGGTCTCGGCGGTGCCGCAGGACCTCGCGGTCGCCATCCTGGCCGACGGTCGGGCGGTGATCGGCGGGAAGGTCCTGGACGACGAGGCGCTCAGGCGCGCCTTCGGCGAGGTCCGGGGCCGGAACGCCGACACGGTGGTGCTCGTGCAGGCGGACGAGGGCGTGCCGCACGGGAGGGTCGTGCAGGTGATGGAGCTCGCCCGCGGGGAAGGGCTCGCCCGGCTCGCGATCGCCACCCGCGCCGGCGGCGGCGGCCGCTGATCGAACTTCTCTCGGTCAGGCCCGTCGGAACTTCTCTCGGTCAGGCCCGTCGCGTCCGCGCCGCCGCCGGTCGCTGATCGTCACCGTGGCATGTCGTCGCGGACAGCGTCCCCTGCGGCGCCCGGTCGCTCGACCGCTCGACATGGCGCGAGGTAGGATTCGGGCTCCATGGGCCCGACACCGAAGAAGCGGCTGGGGGAGCTGCTCCTCGAGTCCGGCGTCATCGACGCGGCCCAGCTCCAGGCCGCCCTGGGACACCAGCGAAAGTGGGGGGGCCGCCTCGGGCAGGCCCTCGTCGAGCTGAAGCTCGCGCGGGAGACGGACATCGTCCGGGCGCTCGCGAGGACGCTTGGCTACGAGGTCGCGCGCCTCGGCGACGTCGAGCCCTACGCGCTCGAGCAGGCGCTGAAGCTCGTCCCGCGCGACTTCGCGGTCCGCCACAACGTGTTCGCGCTGTCGGCGGACTCGACGTCGATCTCCGTGGCGATGTCGGACCCGACGAACCTCGCGGTCGTGGACGAGCTGCGCTTCCGGACCGGTCGGCGCGTGAAGGCGAGCATCGGCGGCGACCGCGAGATCGCCGCGGCGGTGCGGCTCCACTACCCCGGCGAGGGGGGCGCCCTGCAGGTCGAGGCGATCGCTCTCGAGCTCGACGAGGTGGACTCCGGCGCGCCGGGGCTCGACCTCGCCGGCGGCCGCTCGGGCGACGCGTTCGACGCGTTCTTCGGGAGCGCGCCGGGTCACCCCGCGGCGCCCGCGGGGGAGCCGGCGGGGCGGCCCACGGCGCCGCGCGCGGCGGGCCGCACGCCGGCCCTCTTCGAGCTCGAGGACGCGTCCGGGGGCCGGCGGCGATCGCCGGCGGGCCCGACCCTGGGAGCGCTGGAGAGCGAGCTCGAGCCCGAGGAGCTGACGCCGGTCACGCTCGAGGAGCTCGAGGAGGAGCTCCCGGGTGAGCCGGTGCTCGCGACGGAGCTCGCGCCGCTCGAGACGGAGCTCGCGCCCCTCGAGGAGGAGCTGGGCGAGAGGCGACAGCAGCAGGCGCGCCCGATCTCCCCCGCGGAGCGCGAGATCCTCGACGCGCTCGACCGCCTCGCCCGCGGCGCGCCCCCCGAGCCGCACCTCGTGCAGCCGACGCAGGCGATGGCCGCGGTGATCCGGCTGCTCGTCCGGCACGGCATCGTCACGGAGCGGGAGCTCGTGGACGAGCTGCAGCGCAGGTAGCGGCGCGGACCGCCGCGCCGATGGCGAGCTCGTCGGCCGCCTGGCGAGCGGCCTCCCGCCCGGCATCCGGGCGACCCGCAGAGGGGGCTGGCGCGCGCGCCTCGCGAGCTTCGGGTCGCGCCCGCAGGGTGCGCTATTGTTTGTGGATGGATCAGAAGCTCGCGACGCTCCTCGAGGACACCCGCCGGCGCCAGGGGCCCGTGGTGGTGCTCACCGGCGCAGGCATCTCGGCGGAGAGCGGGATCCCGACCTTCCGGGGCGAAGAGGGCTACTGGGTGGTCGGCTCGCGAAACTACATGCCCCAGGAGATGGCGACCCACTCGATGTTCGAGCAGGCGCCGGACGAGGTCTGGCGCTGGTACCTCTACCGCTTCGGCGTCTGCCGCGACGCGCAGCCGAACGCGGGCCACGCCGCCCTGGTCCGCCTCGAGCGCGCCCTCGGCGATCGCTTCACCCTGGTCACCCAGAACATCGACGGGCTCCACCGCCGCGCCGGCTCGCAGCGCGTGTACTGCATCCACGGCGACGCGGCCTGGGTTCGCTGCGCGGCGGAGTGCGGGGTGGGGCTCCTCGACCTGCCGCGGTTCCCGCCGCGCACCAGGGACCAGCCGCTCACGGCGGAGGACCGGCGGCAGCTCACCTGCCCGCGCTGTGGGGGCTGGCTGCGACCGCACGTGCTGTGGTTCGACGAGTACTACGACGAGGAGCACTACCGCCTCGAGAGCGCGCTCCGCGCGGCGCGCGGCGCCGACCTGCTGCTCGTCGTCGGCACGAGCGGCGCGACCAACCTGCCCATGCAGATCGGCGAGCTCGTCTACATGCGCGGGGCGGCGCTCGTGGACGTGAACCCGGAGGAGAACCCGTTCGCCGAGCTCGCGGAGCGGTCGCCGCGCGGCCACTTCGCGCGCGGGAGCGCCTGCGAGCGGCTGCCGGAGATCGTCGCGGCGCTCGGGGCGGAGGGCTAGTACTGCTCCGCAGCGGCTCCGGCTCGCAATACTGATGCGCGGTGCGAGCGCCCGCGTCAGCGCCGGACCGGCGCGTCCGCGAGCGAGATCTCGAGTCCCCGGGTCTCGCCGGCCGCGAGCCGGACGTCGGCCTCGCCGCGGCGCCCGTCGTCGGTCCGGACGAGGAGCCTGAGCGGCTCGGATGGGAGATCGCCCAGGGCGAAGCGGTCGCCGGTGAACCGGTGCACGTCCACGGTGCGCCACCCCTCCGGCGTGGGCCGCGACGACACCTCCAGGGTGAAGCCCCTCACCGTGCGTCCACCCCCCCGGACGATCCCGTCGAGGGCGCCGCCCGGGGCGAGGGGGACCACCAGCGTCCCCGAGGCCGGGAGGGGGCCGGTGTACGCGCCGCTCCGGCCGCCGTTCCGGACGCGCAGGACCACCGCGGCCCCGCCGGGGACGAGGCCGGCGCCGAGGCGGACGCGCCCGTCCTCGCCCGCCGTGAGGGCGAGGGCGATCTTCGCGTCGTCGGGGCGGGAGAGCGTCACGATCGCGCCCGGCGACGGGGCGCCGCCCGGCTCGATCACGGCGACCTCCGGCCCCTCTTCGGCCGGCGCCGGGGCGAGCGCGAGGTCGAGCCGGGTGGTGAGGCGAGGCTCGACGCGCACGAAGGCGGGCGGGATCCGCAGGTCCGCGTAGGCCACCTCGGCCGGCGCGGCGTGGACGCGGTACTCGCCCGCGGGCACCGCGAGGCCGTAGTTCCCCGACGCGTCGGCGAGGGTCCGCGCCACCTGCGAGGTGCCGAGCCCGGCTCGGAGCGGGACCGCCACGACCGCGGTCCCCAGCGGCGGTCGCCGGCCGCCCGCCGTCACGCGTCCGCTCAGGAGCCCGGCGGCGGGGACGACGAAGTCCGCCCGGGACGTGCGACCGGGCTCGATCCGCACGGCCCGGACGTCGCCCAGGAGCGCGCTGGACTCGGCCGCGACGAGCTCGGCGCGCCCCGCCTCCACGCCGGTGATCCGGTAGCGCCCCTCGAAGTCGCTGTGGACCTCGATCGGGAGGACGCCCTCGAGGCCGTCCCCGCGCGACAGGACCCGCACCCGCGCGCCGGAGAGCGGCGCCCCGGCCGCGTCGGCGACGGTCCCCTCGACGGCCCCCCGGGCGGCGAGCGTGACGCGCACGGCCGCGCGCTGGCCGGCCGCCAGGGTGATCCCGGCGACGGTGGTCGGGCTCGCGTCCGGCGCGGACGCGCGCAGGTCGTACGGGCCGGGCGCGAGCCCGTCGAGCGCGAAGCGTCCGCCCGCGTCGGCGGTGGCGCTCGCGGCGCGGCCGCCGGTGTCGTGCCGGACGAGCTCGATCCCGGCGCCGCTCGCCGGCGCGCCGTCGCCGAGCACGACGGCGCCCTCCACGGTCGCGGCCGGCCCGAGCCGGACGGCGACGCCGCGGACCGCCGCGCCCGGCGCCGACGTCACCGGCGCGGTCAGGGCGCCCGCCTCGCCGGCGGCGGACGCGAGCAGGGCGTACTCGCCGGCGGGCAGCGCGATCGAGAACCGCCCCGCCGCGTCCGCGGTCGCCGTCGCGAGGTGAGCGCGCGAGACCGCGCGCACCGCAGCGCGGGCGGCGGCGCGGTCGCCGGGGAGGAAGATCTCCCCCGCGAGCGTCGCGAGCGGCTCGATGGTGAGCTCGAGCGGGCCGGCGCGGGGGACCGCCACGGGCTCCACCCGGAGCGCGTGGAACCCGGGCGCCTCGATCGTCATCGCCCAGGTGCCGGGCGCGAGCCCTCCGGCGTGGAAGCGGCCGGTCCCGTCGGCGTTCACCCGGAGCGTCTCCTCCTCGGGCGCGCCGAGGCCCGCGCCGAGCCGGGCCGCCGCGGCGGGGACGAGCGTGGTCCGCGCGGCGATCGGCCGTCCGTCGCGATCGTGGACCACCCCCTCGAGCGCGGCGGGCGGCGCCAGCTCCACCTCCACGCGGGACTCCGCCTCCCCCGTCGCCCGGAGCACCTCCGCGTACCCCGGCGCCAGCCCTGCCGCCCGGATCGCGGCGAGGTAGGCGCCGGCGCGGGCGGGCACCTGGGCGATCCCGTCGGGGCCCGCCGTCGCCGCGCCGGCCCGCCGCCAGGCCGGCACCGCGCCGACGACCGCGCGGTAGAGCTGCACCGACGCCCCGGCTTGCGGCTCGCCGCCCGCGGTCACCCGCACCACCGCGGCGCCGTCGCCCGGAGAGGCGGGCGCGTCGGGCGGGCTCGACGGCGGCGGGACGGGGAGCGGCGGCGCCGGGCTCACCTGGCCCTCGCGCGGGAGCTGCCAGACCACGAGCGCGGTGGCGAACGCCGCGGCGACGACGACGCCGACGAGGGCGACGCGGGGACGGATGCGCATGAGCTCCTCCCTGGAGCGCCGACCTTAGACCACCGCCCGGCGCGAGGCAGGCCCCCGAGCGGGCCGGCGGAGGTCACCACGAGTCATCACCCGGCGCGAGCGGGCGCGGCGTAGCGCCTCTCGGTTGGGTCGAGCTCGTCGCGAGGCACACGATGCCGTCGCCGAGCCGGGGCACACGACGACGGAGCAGCGCAGGCGTGCCTGGAAGGCACGTCGAGCAGCGGACGGAGGAGTCTGCCCGGCGCAGGCAGGCAGCGTGCGCCGCAGCAGGGCTCAGCCCAATCGAGCGGCGCTTCAGGTCAGGATGATGCGCGCGAGCTCGGGCGGCGAGCCGAGGCGCATCGGGGGTCCCCAGTAGCCGGTGCCGCGGGAGACGTAGACGTGACCCCGGGTGCCCGCCTCCTCGAGGGCGTACAGCCCCTTCACGTACGGGTACGCCGCGGCCACCAGGAGGTTGAACGGGAAGAGCTGCCCGCCGTGCGTGTGGCCGGAGAGCTGGAGCTCCACCCCGGCGCCGATCGCCTCGGGCACGCCGCGCGGCTGGTGCGCGAGGAGGACCAGGCTCCGCGCGGGGTCCCGCCCGGCGAGCGCGCGCGGGAGGTCCACGCCGTGGCCGTTCCCGAACCGCCCGGCGCTCCAGTCGTCCACCCCGGCGAGGTCGAGGGACGCGCCGGCGTCGCCGATCGCGACGCGCTCGTTGCGGAGGACGCGGACGCCGAGGCGCCGGAGGTACGCGATCCACTCCTCCACGCCCGAGTAGTACTCGTGGTTGCCTGTGACGAAGTAGACGCCGTGGCGGGCCCGGAGCGCGGCGAGGTGGCTCACCGCCTCGCCGAGCTCCCTCACCGAACCGTCCACGAGGTCGCCCGTGATCGCCACGAGGTCGGGGCGGAGCGCGTTCGTCTGCTCGACGACGCGCCGCACCTCGCGCGCCCGGATGGTGGGCCCCACGTGCAGATCGGTGATCTGCGCGATGGTGAAGCCGGAGAGCGCCGGCGGCAGCCGCTCGAGCCGCACCGGGATCTCGGTCACCTCCGCCGGCCCCGTGGCGCTCCGGAACGCGAGGACGCCCGCGCCGCCCGCGGCGAGGACCGCGCCCCCGGCGACCGCGCGGGCGACGAAGGCGCGGCGGCCGGGATCCGGGAGGTCGGGGGCGGAGCGCAGCCACGCGAGGACGGAGGTCGCGCCCCGCGCGGCGAGCCGCGCGAGGTCCAGGGCGGCGAGCGCGCAGAAGAGCAGGAACGCGACGCCGAGCCAGGTGAAGGCGGCGATGGGCAGGAGCCGCGCGATCCGGCCGGAGCCGAGCCGGACCGCGAACACGCCGGCTGGCACCGCGAGGGTGAGCGCCGCGAGGAGCACCGTCGAGAGCCGGCGCCACCCGTCCGGCAGCCCCGGGTCGCGCACCAGGCGGACCCAGAGGTAGGCGTGCATGCCGCCCAGGATGGCGAGGCTGACCAGGAGGAACGTCGCGAAGGGGAGGACCGGCCGGCTCACCCGGGATGGTGTAATCCGGCCGCGGTCGCGGTCGCGGGATCAGCGCGCCGCGTACCAGCTCAGCGCGTTCCACTCACGGTCGAGGTCGGCGCGGCGGGACGCGTACCAGCGCTCGAACCGTTCGGCCCGGTACGGATCGCGGCGCCAGGGGACGGAGTAGAAGTCCGCCCGGGCCTGGTCCAGCCGCACGTACTCGGCGCGGAGGCGCGCCCGCTCCTGCTCGCGGAACGCCCAGCGGCGCTCGTACCGCCCCCGCCACTCCCGGCCGTCGCGGTCTTCCCAGCGGTGGTCGCGGTCGTGCCAGCCGCGGCCTTCGCCCCAGCCGGCGGGGGCCGGGGCCGGGACGCCGTGGTCGTCGTCGCACGCGCGGGCGAAGGCGGGGACGGCGGCGGCGACTGCGGCGGTGACGACGAGGTTCCTGAGCGCGGTCTTCATGGTGTCCTCCGGTGTTCCCTCTCCACCGGAGAGACGCGCGGGCCGCGGCGATATTCAGGATCGGGCGCCCGGGTGGGCGTCGGTCAGCGCCGCGCGGCGGCGGCCGCGGGCAGCCGGTCGAGCTTCGCCGCGACGATGAAGTCGTTCTCGGTGAGGCCGCCCGCCTTGTGCGTCCACAGCGTCACGTCCACGGTGTTCCAGTGGACCGCGAAGTCCGGGTGGTGTCCCTCCGCCTCGGCGACCTCCGCGAGCGCGTTCACGAAGCGCATCGCCTCGGCGAAGTCCTTGAAGCGGTACTGCCGGTAGATGCGGGTGCGGGCCTCGCGCGCCTCCCAGCCGCCCAGCGTCCCGAGCGCGGCGTCCACCGCGGCCGCGTCCATCGGCGGGGTGCCCGGCTGACACGGGGCGCAGGTCTTGCTCGCGTAGTCCATGCGGTACGCCTCTCCGGCGTGGAGCCGGGTCGCAAGGCCAAGATGGGATGGCGACAGCCGCTCGCCTCGAGCCGCATACTGCCGGGCATGGAACGGCTCTTCTTCGCGCTCGGCGCGATCTCGGCCGGGATCTCGGTGGCGGCGGGTGCGTTCGGCGCGCACGCGCTCAAGGCGCGCCTCCCCGCCGATCTGCTCGCGGTGTTCGAGACCGGCGCGCGGTACGAGATGTACCACGCGCTCGGCCTGCTCGCGGCCGGCTGGGCGGTCTCCCGCGCCCCCGGCGCCGCGAGCTGGGCGGGCTGGCTCTTCGTGGCGGGGACCGTGCTCTTCTCCGGGAGCCTGTACGCCCTCGCGCTCACGGGCGTGCGCGCGCTCGGGGCGGTGACGCCGTTCGGCGGCGTCGCGTTCATCGCCGGCTGGGTCGCGCTCGCCGTCGCGGCGCTCCGGCTGCCCGCCGCGGGCTGATCGGCTCCGCGGTCGCGGGGACGCGCGACGGCGGAGGAAGGATCCGGTCGCGACCCCGGCTGCCGTAGGTGAGCTCTTTGGCCTGGAGGCGGAGCGCCTCGCGCGGCGGGGCCGCCGCGTGGCAGAGTGGCGCGCATGTCGCAGCTCCCCGCCCGCGCGGCCCGCTTCCCATCCTCGATCCGCTTCCTCGCCTGGAACGAGGCCGCGGAGCGGTTCTCCTATTACGGGATGTCGTCGATCCTGGTCCTGCACCTGGTGCGGAACCTCCACCTCCCGGAGAACCAGGCGATCGCCGCGTACCAGCTCTTCACCGCGGGCGTCTACCTCACCCCGATCGCCGGGGCGTTCCTCGCCGACCGCTACCTGGGCCGGTACCGCACGATCCTCTGGCTGTCGCTCGGCTACGTCGCCGGGCATGCGGTGCTCGCCACGTGGGATGGTGCGATCGGGCTCGTCGTCGGCCTCGTCCTGATCGCGGTGGGCGCGGGCGGGCTCAAGCCCTGCGCCTCGGCCTTCGCCGGCGACCAGATCCCGCCGGAGGACGAGGGGCTCGTGGCGCGCCTCTACGACCTCTACTACTGGATGATCAACCTCGGCTCGACCGCCTCGACCATCGCGATCCCGCTCCTCTTCGACCGGGCGAGCCCCCGGATCGCCTTCGGCGTGCCCGGCCTCGCGATGGCCGCGGCCCTCGCGCTCTTCTGGGCGGGACGCCGGCGCTACGTGTACGTGCCGCCCGCGCGCGCCAGCCGCGTCCCCGCCGGCGGCGTGCCGGGCTCGGCGGGGGCTGACGCGGGCGCGGCGCCGGCCGGCCGGATCCTCCTGCGGATCCTCGCGGTGTTCGCGCCCATCACGATCTTCTGGGCGCTCTTCTTCCAGTACGGGTCGTCCTGGACGCTCCAGGCGGCGCGGATGGTGCGGCCGGTGCTGCCGCTCGTCGGGGAGATCTCGGCGGGCAACGTGCAGACCCTCGACGCCGTGTTCGTCCTCCTGCTCATCCCGATCTTCGCGATGGTGGTCTTCCCGGCCGTGGAGCGGCGGGGCGTCCGCGTGACGGCGCTCCGCAAGATGACGGTCGGGATGTTCGTGACCGTGCTCTCGTTCGTCGCCGCCGCGCTGGTCGAGGCGGCCCTGGCGCGGGGGCCGGTGCACGTCGCCTGGCAGATCCCGCAGTACTTCTTCCTCGCGGTCGGCGAGGTCCTGGTGTCGGTGACCGCGCTCGAGTTCGCCTACTCGCAGGCCCCGGCCCACCTCAAGTCGGTCGTGATGGCGTGCTGGTACCTCACGATCTGGGCGGGGACGTCCCTCGCCGCGGTGATCGCCTGGCTGAACCGCTTCCAGGGCGTCCCGTACTACGTCTTCTTCGCCGGCCTCATGGCGCTCGCGGCGGCGAGCTTCGCGGCGGTGGCCTGGTGGTACGAGCCGGTCGCGCCCTCGACGGTGTCGCGCCCCACGGTGTCGTAGGTGCGTGGGATGGCCCCCTGCGCCCGGGCGCGCGCGTGCTCGGTGTTCGGGCCGCCTCCACGCATGCGCACGGCGACGCACATCGGCGCCAACTACACTGTAGGTGTCCCTTGCGAGCGCGGTGGGTCCCAACGGCGGCGCGCCGTGCTAGGTTGAGCGTGACCCCGGGTGCCGATGCCGGCAGCGGAAAAGGTAGCGAATGCGCCGCCGGAGCTGGCAGCCACTTTGCTGGAGACGATCGTCATGAAGCGAAACACCCTGCTCGCGCTCGTCTCGCTGTCGCTCCTCGCAGGCTGCGCCTCGACGGACGGTGTCCAGCACTACTCCGTGGTGCCGCAGGTCCAGGTGACCGAGCGGACGCCGACGAAGCGTCCGTCGCAGGCGAACTACCAGACCCGCCCCGAGGAGTCGCCGCTCTCCGGCTCCGGCGGCTCGGCCCGTTAGTACTGCTCCGCACGACCCACGAGCCAGTCGGCTCCCGACTTCTGACGCGCGGTACTAGCGAGCATCCGCGGCGCGGGGCTCGCCTCGCGTCGCGCCGGCCGGCGCCGCCGACGGCACGCCGGCGACGTACTCCACGCGCCGTCCCGACGCCGCGGAGACCCGCGGCCCCGGCGTGAGGATCCCCACCAGGTTGAGCGGATCGACCGCGGAGACCGTCACGCGCTCGTCGCCTGCACGCGGCGCGCGGCGGACCGCCCGCAGCGCGTCCACCGCCTCCGGGAGCGCGAACTGCTCGCCGGTGAACCCGGAGACGAACCGACCGCCGCGGATCGCGCCGCGCGCCTCGAGGGTCCGGTAGACCCGGACGAGCGCGCGCCAGGGCGGCGCGTCCTCGCGCGCGAGGAGGTCGCGGAACACCACGCCGTAGCGGCGCAGGTACTGCTGCGCGAGCCGCTCCAGGAGCGGCTCCGGGGGATCCTCGCCGCCGGCCTCTCCGGGCGCGCCATCCGGCGGCGGGGAGATGGGCCGGAGCAGCGACCAGCGTCCGCCGCCGCTGCCGGAGCGCGCGACGCGGGAGCGGCGGCGATCCCAGAGCGCCCGCAGCCCGGCGAACGCGTCGCAGGTCGCGGCGCCGGACGCGACGAGCTCGAGCAGGAGCGGCGCGAGCGCGTCGCGCGGCCGGCCGAGCGCGGCCGCGAGGTCGGTCGCGAAGGAGGCGCCGCGTGACGCCAGCGCCGCCGCGAGCCCGCGCGCCTCGAGCCCTGGGCGGGGCGGAGGTCCGCCGGCGGCCTCGAGGAGCCACCCGAGGTCCTCGCGGAGCGCGAGCGTGAGCGGGAACGCGCGGGTGGGCTGGGCGCGGTGGGCCGGGGCGCCTGCGGCGTCCGGGGCTCCGGGAGGCGCAGGCGCCGCGGCCGCCGCGAGCCGGCCGAAGGCGACCTCCCCGCCGAGGCAGAGCCGGTCGAGGAGCTCGGGCGCGTAGCCCTCGACGCGCGCGGCGAGCAGCTCGCGCTCCCACGCGCCCGCGGCGGCGTGGAAGCCCTGGAGCTGCCCGATCACCTCCGCCAGCCCACGCTCGCCGTGGAGGCGCGTCCCCGGGGCGAGGTGCTGCCAGCGGAGGAGGAAGCGCAGGAGGTCGGCCGCGGTCACCGGCTCGATCTCGCGCCGGAGCCGGTCGAGGGTGAGCCGGTGGATCCGCGCGAGCACCGTCCGCTCGCACCAGTGCGGCGCGTCCCGCGTCGCGGGCGTGCCGGCGAGGAACGTCCCGCGCAGGACGCGGCCGTCCGCCTCGAGCCGGACGAGGGCGAGCGCCACCCGGTCGGCCGCGAGCCCCAGGCGCGCGGCGAGCCCGTCCGCCGTCACCGGCCCGAGCCGCGGCGCCCACCCGCGGACGACCGCGAGCACCGCGTCGTCCGGATCGGTCGGGACCCGCTCGGAGGGGAGGGGCCGGAGCGGTGGATCGAGCGCGGGCGCCGCCGTCCCGTGCCCGCGGAGGGCGGGCGCGAGCGCGGCGGCGAGCCCGGCCCGCTCCGCCGCCATCCAGGCCGGCGGCGCGCCCGGCGCGAGCATCCGGGCGGCGCGGCCGGCCTCCCGCAGCGCGGCGAGGAGCGCCGACCACCGGCGCGCCTCCGCCTCGGGCAGGACGCCGACGTCGAGCAGCAGGTCGTGGAGCTCCTCGGCGTCGCGGACGTCGGGCGCGAGCTGCTCCTCGACGGCCGCCATCGCCGCCGGGTCGAGGGCGCCGGCGCCCGCCGCCTCCGATTCGGGCAGTGCACGCCGCAGGGTCACCGCGCGGGCGCGGCGCTCCTCGAGCGGCGCGTCGTCGAGGTAGGCCCAGGGGCGCGCGCCGAGGATCTCGTGGGCGAGCGGCGACGGCGCGGCGGTGTCCACGGACAGGAGGCGGAGCTCGCCGGCGCGCATGCGGGCGACGAGCGCCCGGAGGGCGGGCGCGTCCATCGCCTCCTCGAGGCAGTCGCGCAGCGCCTCGGTGACGAGCGGGTGCGCGGGGATCTCGATGGGCCCTCCGGGCGCGTTGTCCTGGCAGGCGACCTGGGCGGGGAACACCGCCGCGAGGAGGTCGTCGCTCCGCATCCGCGCGATCGCCGGCGGCGTGCGCCGCCCCTTGAAGAGGCGGGGGATCGCGAGCGCGCGCGTCGCCGCCCAGCGCCAGCGCACCGGGAACATCGGCGCCTGCAGGGCGGCCTGGGCGAGGACCTCGTCGATCGATCCCGGCGAGAGGAGCGCGAAGATCGACTCGAGGGGGAAGGCGTGCTGCGGCCCCAGCGAGAGGAGCACGCCCTCGTCGGTGGCGGCCGCCTGCAGCTCGAAGTCGAACCTCCGGCAGAACCGCTTGCGCAGCGCGAGCCCGAGCGCCCGGTTCACCCGCGCGCCCAGCGGGGCGTGGATCACGAGCTGCATCCCGCCCGCCTCGTCGAAGAAGCGCTCGGCGACGAGGGTCCGATCGGTGGGGAGCGCGCCCAGCACGGCGCGCGAGGCGGCGAGGTACGCCACCGCCTGCACGGCGCCCGCCGCCGGGAGGGCGGACGCCTGCGCGAGCCAGGCGGCCGCGCCGCCGGGATCGGCGAGCCGCGGCTCGAGCTCCTCGCGGAGCGCCGCCACCTCGGCCGAGAGCGCCGCGCTCCGACCCGGCGCCTCCCCGTTCCAGAAAGGGATCGTGGGCGGGGCGCCGCGCGCGTCCTCGACCCGCACCGTGCCCGCCTCGACGCGGCGGATCCGCCAGGAGGAGTTGCCGAGGAGGAACACGTCGCCGGCGAGGCTCTCGACCGCGAAGTCCTCGTCGAGCTGGCCGACCGTGATCCCCTCGGGCTCCGCCACCACCGCGTACTGCGCGGCGTCCGGGATCGTGCCCGCGCCGGTCAGCGCCGCCAGCCGGGCACCTCGCCGGCCGCTCACCCGGCCGTGCACGGCGTCGCGGTGCAGGTGGGCGGTGGCGCGGCCGACCCGCCCGGCGACACCCTCGGCGAGCATCTCGAGCACCGCGTCGAAGGAGGCGCGGGCCAGGTCGCGGTACGGCCAGGCGCGGCGGACGAGCGCGAAGAGCCGGTCCTCGTGGATCGCGCCGCAGGACGCCTCGGCCACCACCTGCTGCGCGAGGACGTCGAGGGGCGCCCGCAGGTCCGGGACGGCCTCCAGGCTCCCGCGGCGGAGGCCGCGCACCAGCGCGGCGCACTCGAGGAGCTCGTCGCGGCTGGTGGGGAAGAGGCGGGTCTTCGGCGTCCCGCCCCGGACGTGGCCGGCGCGCCCGGCGCGCTGGAGGCCGACGGCGAGGGCGCCGGGGCTGCCGAGCTGCACGACGAGATCGATCACGCCCACGTCGATGCCGAGCTCGAGCGACGCCGTGGCGACGACGGCGCGGAGCGCGCCCGCCTTGAGGCGCCGCTCCGCGTCGAGGCGGCGCTCGCGGGAGAGGCTCCCGTGGTGCGCCGCGACCGCATCCGGCCCGAGCCGCTCGGCGAGCGCATGGGCGGCGCGCTCGGCGAGGCGGCGCGTGTTCACGAAGACGAGGGTCGCCCGGTGCGCCCGGACGAGCTCGGCCACGCGATCGTAGGTCTCGGCCCAGAGCGCGCCCGAGGCGACCGCGGAGAGCTCGTCGCGCGGGACCTCGACGCCGAGGTCCAGGGGGCGCCGGCGCCCCACCTCCACCACCGTGCAGCGCGGGGTGCCGCGCGGGCCGACCCGCGCCGCGCCCACCAGGAAGCGCGCGACCTCCTCGACGGGGTGGACGGTGGCGGAGAGCCCGATGCGCTGCGGCCTCCGCCGGGCGACCGCCTCGAGCCGCTCGAGCGAGAGGGCCAGGTGGGCGCCGCGCTTGTTCCCGGCCAGCGCGTGGATCTCGTCCACGATCACCGTCTCGACGCTCGCGAGCGCGGCGCGTCCGCGCGCGGTGGTGAGCAGCAGGTAGAGCGACTCGGGGGTGGTGACGAGGAGGTGCGGCGGGGTGCGGAGGAGCGCCTGCCGCCGCGACGCGGGCGTGTCGCCGGTGCGGACCGCGACGCGGATCCGCGGGAACGCGCCCCCCCGACCGAGAGAAGTTTCGGCGGGGTCGCGCATCCGCGGCAACACGCCGCGCTCGCAAGGACCGAAAGAAGTGTCGGCCAGCGCCAGGTCGCGCAGCTCGTCGAGCGGGACGCGCAGGTTCCTCTCGATGTCGTTCGAGAGCGCCCGGAGGGGCGAGACGTACAGGACCCGGGTCTCGTCGCGGAGCCGGCCCTCGAGGCCGTCCCGGACGAGCCCGTCCACGGCGGAGAGGAACGCGGCGAGGGTCTTCCCGGAGCCGGTCGGCGCCGAGACGAGCACGTCGCGGCGCGCGGCGATGGCGGGCCAGGCGAGCGCCTGCGGCTCGGTCGGCGCCGGGAAGCGGGCCTCGAACCAGCGCCGGACGAGGGGATGGAAGCCGTCGAGCACGGGCGCTTCGATAACGCCCCCCGCGGGGCGACGCTCGCGACCGGTGGGGTCCGTATGAATGATCGGGTCCGCGTCCGGCCGGGAGCCCCGCATGCTGCTCAAGGAGACCGCCCTCGTTCGCCTGCTCTCGCTCAGGATCCCCGTCCTGTTGTTCCTCGGGCCACGGGTGGTCGAGCTCGACGACGCGGGGTGCGCCGTGGAGATCCCGCTCGGCTGGCGCGCCCGCAACCACCTCGGCTCGATGTACTTCGGCGCGCTCTGCGCGGGCGCCGACCTCGCCGGCGGCCTCAACGCCGCGCGGCTCATCCAGCGGCGCCACCGCGGGGTGAGCCTCGTCTTCGCGGCGTTGAAGGCCGAGTTCCTCAAGCGCGCCGACGGCGACGTGCTGTTTCGCTCCCGCGACGGCGCCCGGATCGCCGAGGCCGTCCGCCGGGCCGACGCGACCGGCGAGCGCCAGACGATCCCGGTCGAGGTGATCTCGACCGTGCCGGACAAGTACGGGGACGAGCCCGTCGCCCGGTTCACGCTCGGGCTCTCGCTCAAGCGCCGGAGCGCGACGCCCGCGCCCAGCGCCCGTCCCGAGGACCGCATCCACGTGGTCCGATGAAGCGCGTCTCTTCGCGAGCGCAACGCCCCGACCGAGAGAAGTTTGCGGACCTGGCCCGCGACCACCCGCGCACGTGACCGCGCGCGCACCCGACCACCGTCCGGATCAATCGCAGGGATACAGGCTCTCCGTCAGCCACCACCGCCCGCCCCGCACCTCGAAGCAGAACGGGACCCCCGGGGTCGCGAGATCGCGCGCGCGGAACTCGAGGCAGGGGCGACCGACCGGGCCGGCGCGCGGGTCGCGCCGGAACGCGACCAGCACCGCCACCTCCGGTGCCGCTGCGAAGAACGCCCGCAGCGACCGTGGGCGTCCTGCGGCGGCGGCGGTCGCGCCGGGGCCGCCGAACAGCACACCGTGAAGCCAGCTCGATGAATCCCGGAGGTCGCGCGCGATCCGGGCGCGCGGCACGACCCGGGCGCCACAGGAGAGGCCGTCGGCGGGAACGCGGGCGAGGATCGCGGCCGCATCGGCGGCCTCGATCTCCTTCTCGAGGTGGGCCCCCAGCCGGACCATCTCGTTCGCGATCGCGGCGCGCCGCCGCTCGAGCGCATCGGCCGGCGCGGGGGGAGCTGGTCGAGCGGGAGGGGCGTCAGCACGCTCCGACGTCGCGGCGGGGGCGACGAGCAGGAGGGCGAGCACGGCGGCGAGCACGGTATGACGGTAGATGCCACGCGACGCCGCCGCAACCCGACCGAGAGTAATTCGCGAATCCGAAGACACAGCCCGCACGACGGCGGGCAGACCGGGGACTCGGGAGCGGATCGGCGGGCGAGGTTCCGCGCATAAGGGACACGATCACGGAGAGCAAAGGCGCAGCGCGCACGGAAGTCGGCCAGACGACGTGCGCGAGCCGTGGGCGACTCACCGGGAGAGCCGGTCGGACTGCCCGAATTGGCTAGCCGAGGGCTACCCCTCGGCTTGGCAAAGCGCAGCGTGCTGCACGCGCATCAGCCACGAGCCTCGGGGGAAGAGGACGTTGCGGACGCCGGCCCTCCACTTGTCGAGCGCCTCCCGGTACGCCATGCCGAAGTCCTTGAGTCGCTGCAGGGCTTCGATCCGCTTCCACCTGTTCCTGCACGCGACGCGAGGATTGAGCCCCCGCCGCGGCTCGGTGGGGGCAGGGTGCGCGCGGGGCTTCTGGGCGAGGACGCGGGCCACTCCCAGGAAGGACCGGCCTTCCTTTTCGAGCTCCGCCGCGGCGCGGTCCTCGGCGTCGCGCAGCGCCTTGCCGAGCCGCTCGGCGAAGGCGGCGTCCGAGTCGAAGCCGGGAGGCGAGCAAAGCCGAAGGCTGGCGGTGGCCGGCATGCGGCCGAGCTTGCGGAAGAACACCGTCGGCCGCTCCGCGTCGGTGGCTTCGCCGCCGATCAGGCTCGGATCGGACCAGACCCCGGGCCACTCCCGTCCACGGCGAACGAGCCCGGCGGCGACGGGGTTGGCGAGGACGTAGACCATCTTCTCGACGACCGCGTCGTCCGTCTCGAGCTTCACCGCGCTGTAGCTGTCGCGTTCCCAGAAGCCGTCCCACCGGCCGAGCGAGCAGTTCATCGCCCGAGCGACGAGGCCGTCGAGGTAGCGGTGAAACTCGGGGAGCCGCGCACGCGGATCGGTCACGACCAGGTGGAAGTGATTCGAGAGCACGCAATACGCGTGCACCTGGATCCCGTACCGGTTCGCAGCGACCGCGAGGACGTAGCGAAAGATCGCGTCCGTGTCCTTCGAGGGCCGGAGGAAGAAGCGGCGCTCCGAGCAGCGGCGCGTGACGAGGTAGGTGGCGCCTTCGAGAACCTGACGCGGTGCGGTCATGCCCGACGCCCAGGGCAACCGGCGTGCCCGGGCGGGACCGTTGAATTCACACGACCTGGGCGGAACCGCACGGCCGCGCCGCGGACGCGGCGGTCCGCGAAAACTTCTCTCGGTCGGGGTCAGCCAGCCGGAACGCAATCGGCCCCTCGCGGCCAACTTCGCGACGACACGGTGCTTTCCCGGTTTCGTGTTGCGCGGCGAGGGGTTCCGACGATCGTTCGAGTCCAGTGGAGTCCAGTGGAGTCCGGTGAGGGGCGGTGGAGGGAGGCCCGGGTTTGGCCGGATTTTGGCCGGCGCGACTCCCTGGAGACCGGCTCTCACCGTCGGTGTGGTATGCCGTCCGGCTGGCCGGCGCTTCGCCGGCTGGGGGAGGGCGCATGGCGACCAAGGTCGGTGCGAACGGGCGGACGGTGGTCCACAAGGACAGCGGGGGGACCGTGTCCTTCGTGCCGGACGTCTGCCT
Source organism: Anaeromyxobacter oryzisoli (assembly GCF_022690765.1). Taxonomy (GTDB): domain Bacteria; phylum Myxococcota; class Myxococcia; order Myxococcales; family Anaeromyxobacteraceae; genus Anaeromyxobacter; species Anaeromyxobacter oryzisoli. Next base: position 19,559 of record NZ_JALCZA010000038.1, read on the forward strand.
GACGCCCCAGCCCTCCGGACCGCCCGTCCCGATCCCCTACCCCAACACCGCCGTCTCCGCGGACGCCGACAAGGGAGCGAAGTCGGTCCTCGTGGACGGCAACCCGATCCTCGTCCAGGGCTCCTGCTTCAAGCAGAGCACGGCGACGAGTCCGGTAGCGCCGGCGGCGTCACGAGCGGCAAGACGAAGGGGGCCGCCGAGTTCGTCGGCTACTCCTTCGACGTCATCGTCGAAGGGAAAGGGGTCGTCCGGCAGGGCGACCTCATGCTCGGCAACAAGGGGGCCGCGGTGAACACGCCTCCGGCCCCTCTCCAGCAGCCGCCGATGCCGCCCGCGCAGGAGGTGAGCCCCGACGACCTCGAAGAGGAGGAGGTGACCGACGAGACGCTCCGGTCGACCTTGGGCTACGACGAGCTGCGCGCGCGGGCGAAGGAGCTGGAGGAGATCCCATTCCTCACGTGGCTCACGGTCGTCTTCGGCGCCGACATCCCCGAGGATGGCTACCGGAAGCTACGCAACGCCCTCCTCGACGGGAGCCTGCCCAAGCCCGAGATCGTCCTCCTCCGTGGTGCCCTCCGCGGCCACGTGGCCGGCTACGACCGGGAGAGGCGGGCCATCGTGCTCAAAGCCTCGCTGGTCCGCGATGCGCGGGAGGATGCGGACGCAGCGTGGAAGCTCTTCTTCGCGCTGATCGAGGAGTTCGGCCACCACGTGGATCACCTCCTCCGGAACGAGTACTCGACGGTCGGCGGCGACGCCCGGCTGGACGAGGGGGTTCGGCTCTCGTACGCGCTGGCCGACCTCGGCTGGGGGGAGGCCGACCGGCGCGCCTTCGCGAGCCACGAGGCGGACGACGGGAGCGCGGAGCTCGAGGTGGGGTTCGAGAAGCTCCACGCCGCCATCGAGAAGTTCGCGACCCGGGAGGCCGAGGCGGAGGACGGCGCCTCCGGCCGGTACGAGTTCTTCGCCGCGGGGCGCGGGTCGGGGGCGAGGTCCGCCTCGGGGGGACTCGCCTCCTACCGGCACGAGTCGATCGAGGATTCCCTGAAGGATGCGGACCTCAAACCTGAAGTGCGGCGGGCTGTTTATTTCGGCAACTGGCTCCGGGACTACTCGCAGCTCGTCGATCCCAAGGTCACGCGCCCCCGGGATCCCAACGCTCCTCCCTCCCCGGCGGCCGGCCCCTTCTCCGTCTTCTCGCGCGACGCGCTCACGAAGGTGGTGGACCTCCTCGCCCGCTCCGAGTTCCGCGACCTGCCGCAGTTCCGCGTGACGCCGGAGCGGCTCGGCGTCTACCGGAACGAGGAGCACATCGACAACCCCACCGGCACGCTCGACGCGAGGGGAATCGACCCCTCCTTCCGCGGGCCGGTGCTGCCCCGGGAAACCGGCGTCGACCCGGCGACGGGGATGAAGCGCTACATCCGGAGCAGCCCGCCCTCCGCGCTCCGGCCGGCGCGGGCGCACCGCGTCAAGGACGGGGAGACCCTGGAGCGCCTGGCTCGCGCCAACGGCCTCACCTGGCAGGAGCTGGCGCGCCACAACTTCGGCACCGCCGTCCCCGCCGAGGTGAACCGGCTCCTCCGCGAGCGTGTCGGCTGCACCCGGATGACGTACGACGGCCAGAACTACGTCTTCACGAGCCAGGACAGCCCCGGGATCATCCAGATCCCCGCCGGCGGAGGGACCTTCGGTCCGGAGCAGCCCTGGACGGCGCTGAGCTACATCACCCGCCAGCTCCAGCACGCGATCGAGGAGGGGCGGACGGCCGAGGGCTACCGGCTGCTCGGCCAGGGGCTCCACACCCTGGAGGACTTCTTCGGCCACACCAACTTCGTCGAGGTCGCCCTCTGCCACCTCGGCCACGCCGTCGAGGCGTGGGTGCCGATGAACCGCTCCGGCGCGCCGGTGGACTCCCGGACCCTCCCGATCACCTCCGGCTCCTTCGGCGGCCTCGACACCGCCGCGAGCCTGCTCCTCGGCGTCGGCGAGCTGCTCCAGAAGGAGCAGGAGTGCAGACCCGGCGAGCCGACCCGCGGCACGCTCATCCTGCTGATCCTGCTCCAGGACCTCGGCTACGAGAAGACGCGCAAGGTGATCGGCGGCGTCACCACGGCCCTCAACGAGGCGGAGCGGCGCATCCCGGGGCTCAGCGCGATCAACTGCGCCGTCGCGAAGGTGGTGGCGGTGGTGCAGGGGCTCCTCGGCGGCGCCGTGCGTGCGATGGCGGGCCAGATCGACGACGCGCAGACCGCGTTCCTCCGGGACCCGTCGAGCACCGACCCCACCCACTCGCAGCTGGCGAAGGACCACGACGATCACCCCCTCCACGTCCTCGCCGCCCGGCTCGCCGGCATGGCGTCGAAGGAGGTCGCGGCGGCGGTCCAGGGCGCCTGGAGCGGCCGGGGCGGACGGGACGAGCCCCTGCGAACCGCCGCCCAGTACCTCATCCACCCCGCCCGGATCCAGGCCGGGACGGCGCCGGAGCTGATCCTGAAGGAGATCGACCGGTGGGCGGATGTGAACGGGCCAGCGCTGAGGCAACTCGGCTCACGGTCGTGGGCCGTGGAGTGGACGAAGCAGCGCTCGAAGGAACTCGCGACGATGAGGAAGCAGGCTTCGAGGCTCTACGGCGGCAAGGAGCCCGTCCAGGAGCGGATCCGCCAGCTCCGCGAAGGGAAGAAGAAATGAGCCCCCCAATCCGTCGGGCCGCGCCGGCCCTCCTCCTGCTCCTCGCCGCCGCCTGCACCGAGCCGGCGAAGCCCGCCCGCGTCCTCGACGAGCGCCACGTCATCACCGTCGACGGCACCACCGTCCGCTACAACGGCCAGCTCCTCGACTGGAATGGGACCGTGAAGGACTGGGAGAAGGTGCTGGGGCCGGCGACTCGAGTGGTGCGCGCCATTTCCGTGTGGGATGACCTCGGTGTCTTCCTCTACCACGATGACGTCAAGCCGACGCCAGCCGCGTTCGAGGTTCTCCTTGGCCGTACGCGTCACTCCCAGGCCACGGAGGGCGCGCCAGACTTCTGGCCTCGAGAGCCATTCAGGGGAAGGTTGGTCGTGGACGGCGCGCTCATCCACGGTCGCTCTACGATTCGGGAGATCGACAGGCAGAAGAAGGGGGCCCAGTTCCAAAGGAGCTACCTGCCCACGATCTATGACTACGACCTCGACGGATTCTACATCCGCCTCGACTTCGGCCACGACGGCACCCTGACGTCGTTCTCAATCAGTCCCTCGATCTTCGGGAAGCCCGCAGGAACTCAGGGCGTGCAGCAGCCCGGCGAAGGGAAGAAAAAGTGAGCCCCCCTCTCCGTCGCGCCTCGCTCGCCCTCATCCTGCTCCTCGGCGCCGCGTGCTCCGAGCCGGCGAAGCCCGCCCCCGTCCTCGACGAGCGCCACGTCATCACCGTCGACGGCACCACCGTCCGCTACAACGGCCAGCTCCTCGACTGGAATGGGACCGTGAAGGACTGGGAGAAGGTCCTGGGGCCGGCGAGTCGGGACGAGGAAGGAGTGGCGACCTGGGACGACCTGGGGTTCTTCGTCTTTCACAATCGGGGATCGCCGCATCCCACGTCGCTTGCTGTTCTCTTCGGTCGCTCGCGGCACTCGGGAGCGAGTGAAGGGACGCCCGGACATTGGCCTGCCGTGTTGTTCCGCGGTCGTCTCGTCGTTGACGGAACGCCCGTACATCCCGGGCTCGCGCTCTCGGCCATGCGGCGCGATTGCGGCACGATGCATTTCACACGCGGATACCTCCCCACCATCTACACGAAGAGCAGCGCCGGGTACCTCCTCGGCCTCGAGTTTGGCCACGATGAGTCTCTGACCGAGTTCTCCATCTCGGCTCAACTTCCTCCGGGCGGCTCGCCGCAATGAACCGGACGGATCCTCACCGCGGCCTGCACGGAGCCGGCGAAGCCCGCCCCCGTCCTCGACGAGCGCCACGTCTCTCACCGGCAACCATCGATGAACCCGACTTCTGGCCGCGAGGGTCGTTCCGGGGCCGGCTCGTCGTCGATGGTGCGCCGATCACAACGGGCACAACTGTTGGTGACATCAATGCACGGAAGAATGGGGCTCCGTTCCGGCGTGGCCACCTGCCTTCCATCTTCGAATCGGAGTCGGGTGGATTTCTCCTCGGCATATCGGTCGGCTTCGACGGCAGGCTTCGCACCTTCTCCATGTCGCTCGCGAGTAGAAACTGAGGCGGCCTCCGCGCGTCTCCAGGGAAGAAGAAGTTGAGCCCCCCTCCCCGTGAGGCCTCGCAGGCCCTCCTCCTGTTCCTCGGCGCCGCGTGCTCCGCGTCGGCGACGCCCGACCCGGTTCTCGACGAGCGACACGTCAGTCAGCGGTGTGGCGCGCGGCGGAGTCCGGATTTTGGCCGGCCCGGAACCGGTTGCCGACCCCCAGAAATACAAGCCCCCGACAACCTTGGAGGTTGTCGAGGGCAAGATGGAGCGGGAAAAGGGATTCGAAAACTTCTCTCGGTCGGGGTCAGGGTCGGGGTCAGGGGATCCGGTACGTGAGGAGGTGCGTCTCGAGGGGGCCGTTCCAGAGCCGGTGATCGATCGTCGGGCGGAGCGGGATGGCTCGCGCGAGGAGGGGGTTCCCGGAGAGGAGCACCGCGCTCCAGCCGTGGTGGCGCGCGAGCATCTCGGCGAGCCCGCGGTAGAAGCCGACGAGCTTCTTCTCCTGGACGCGCGCCTCGGCGGGGCTCGCGCCGGGGCCGGCGCCGCCGAGGCGCTCGCCGTACGGCGGGTTCGTGACGATCGCGCCCGCGTCCGCGATGGGCTCGAGGGCGCGGGCGTCGGCCTGCTCGATCACGACGTCGCCGGCGAGCCCGGCGGCCTCGACGTTGCGCCGGAGCGCGAGGATCGCCTTCGGGTGCCCGTCGCGCGCGAGGATGGGCGCGGGCGCGCGCGGGAGCACCGCCGCCCGGGCCTCCTCCCGCAGCCGGTCCCACGTCGACTGGACCGCGCCGCGGTACCCCGGCCAGCGCTGGAACCCGAACGCGCGCCCGAGGCCCGGCGCGATCCGGCGCGCGCGCAGCCCGTGCTCGATGGCGAGGGTGCCCGAGCCCGCCATCGGATCGACGAACGGGATCGCCGGATCGACGCCGCCGAGGAGCAGGATCGCCGCGGCGAGCGTCTCCTTGAGCGGCGCCTCCGTCATCGCGGCGCGGTAGCCGCGCCGGTGGAGCGGGCTCCCCGCGAGGTCCAGGGAGAGCGCCGCCTCGTCCCGGGCGAGGTGGAGGACGATGCGGACGTCCGGATCCTTCGGGTCCACGTCCGGCCGCGCGCCGTGGCGGGCGCGGACCGCGTCCACCACCGCGTCCTTCACCTTGAGCGCGGCGAACCCGGAGTGCGTGATGGTCCGCGAGGACACCGTCGCCTCCACGGCGAGCGTGGTGCGCACGTCGAGCCACGGCTCCCAGTCGATCGCCCGGACCCCGGCGTACAGCGCGTCGGCGTCCGGCGCGGGGAAGCGGCCGAGCTCGAGGAGCATCCGCATCGCGGTGCGGGCGTGCAGGCACGCGCGGAGCCCCGACTCCATCGGCCCCTCGAAGGCGACGCCGCCCCGGTCGCCCCGTATGTGGCCGAGCCGCATCGCGACGAGCTCCCGCCGCAGCGCACCCTCGGTGCCCTTGGCGCAGGTGGCGAAGAACTTCACGTCGGCTCCGTTCGCGATGGGGGTGGCGCGTCGCCCGTGAAGACGGCGAGGCGGACCGAGCCCTTCGCCTCGCGCTTCGCCCGGTACATGAGCGCGTCGGCGCGCGCGGTGAGCTCGTCGACGTCGCCGGGCGGGGTGAGGAACACGGCGGCGCCGATCGAGAAGCCGACCCGCCAGCCTTGCCGCGCGACCGTCTCGAGCAGCGTGGCGCGGAGCCGGGTGAGGAGCGCGTCGGCCATCTCCGCGTCCACCTCGGGGAGGAGCAGGCCGAACTCGTCGCCGCCGAGGCGCGCCACCGCGTCCACGGCGCGGGTCCCGCCGCGGAGCGTCCGGGCGATGGTCGCGAGGAGCGCGTCGCCCTCGGCGTGGCCGTGCCGGTCGTTCACGAGCTTGAAGTCGTCGAGGTCGAGGTAGGCGATCGTGAGCGGCCGCCCGTGCCGCCGCGCGCGCTCGAGCTCGAGGTGCGCCGCCTCGAAGAAGGCGCGGCGGTTCGGGATCTGGGTGAGCGCGTCGGTGCGGGCCAGGAGCTCCTCCCCCTCCAGCCGCCCCTTGAGCGCGTCGAGGACGAGCACCAGCGCGAGGGAGGTGCCGATGAGCATGAGCCCGTTCCAGACGAGCGCGGGGAGGGCGAGCTCGCCGGGCGTGTGCGCGAACCGGTAGAGGAGGTCCGCGCCGGTCGAGACGAGGCCGCTCGCGATCGCGAGCGCGACGCCTCCGCGGAGCGAGGCGAACCACGTCCCGAAGCCGATCGGGGCCAGGTAGAAGAGGATGAGCGACACGTCGGTGCGTGTGAGGTAGTCGCACGCACCGACGCAGAGGATCATCCCGAAGGCGCTGAGCAGCCAGCCGGCGGGCGTGAGCGGGATCGCGCGCGGCCGACCCGGCTCGCTGGCGTGCGAGGGCTCGGCCACGTGCGCGGCCTCGCGCGCAGCGGCCTTCGAGGCCGGGTTCGAGGTGAGGCGGTCCACCGGAGCGTGCTGCCCGAGAAATTACACGGAGGTGGATGCTGTCAAGGCGCGAGGTGGGTCAATGGAGCCCCACGATCTCGAGCCGCCGGTTCGCGGCCCGTCCACGAGCCGTGAAGTTCGGGAGGAGCGGGCTCTCCCCGCCGCGGCCGGCCCAGCTCAGGCGGCCTCGCGCGACCCCGAGATCGGCCAGGCGAGCGATCGCCACCTGGGCCATGGCCGCCGACAGCTTCGCGTCCGCCTCGGGATCGCTGGTCGTGTCCACGAAGGCCTCGATCCGGGCCCTCGCCTCCGGGGAGGCGGCGAGCGCGACGGCCAGATCGGCGAGCCCGGCGTCGCGCTGGAGCTGCGCGGTGCGACCCGTGAACGTCACGTCCTGGGCGACGAACCGATCGCCGGTCACCAGGCGTCGCGCCCAGTCCGCCTGGCGGGCCGTGCGGGGCTCCGTGCGCACGGGCGCCAGCCTCGCCGGGGGAGGGGGAGGCGGCGGGGGCTGCGCCGCGCGGGCCTCGGAGAGGGCGACCGCGCGGAGGGCCCGCGACCGCTCCGGATCGAAGCAGCGCTTCGGACCGGGGCCGCCGAGGCGCGCGAGCATCGGCTGCGCCGCGTCGAGGAGCGTCCGCCGGACGGCCGCCTCCGTCCGCTCGCCCGGGGCCGGCCGGACCGGCGCCGACGTCGCGAAGAGCAGGTCGCGGTGCGACGCGAGCGCGAGCCGGACGGTGACGACGAGCGACTCGGCACCCTGGCCGCGCCCCTCCACCGCGCCGTAGAGGGCGGCGTCCGCCCCGAGCAGCTCGGCGAGCTCGAGGGCGAGGCTCGGGGGGATCCCCTCCGGCAGCTCGAGCGGCGTGTCGCGGAAGAGCGCGCGGAGGTCGCGCACCGGGTACGCGCGGGTGCGCGCGGCGTCCACGCCGCCGAGCAGCGCCGACGTCGCAGCGTCCGCGGCGAGGGGCGCGTCCGAGGCGTTCTCGAAGGGAGCGACGAGGAGACAGCGGACGCGGGCGAGCTCCGCGGCGCGGAGCACGGGGGACCCGGTCACCGCGGACGCGGCGAGCGTCGGAGGGCGGACCGCGGCGCAGCCGAGCCCGAGGGCGGCCGCCGCGACGAGGATCGAGCGCATTCGACCGGTATCCTACCCCGGACGGGACGCCGGGCGATGCCGACGTCACGATTCCGTCGCGAACGTGCCATCCAGCCGACACAACCCGGTGCGTTAAGGTGACGACGTGACGTCGGTACTCCTCGTCGACGACGAGCGCGATCTCCTCTCGCTCGTCGACTTCAACCTCCGCGCCGCGGGGTTCGAGACGCTCCTCGCGACCAACGGGGAGCAGGCCTTCGCGCAGCTCCGGCGGCGCGTGCCGGACCTCGTCGTGCTCGACGTGATGCTGCCCGACGTCTCGGGGACGGAGATCTGCCGGCGCATCAAGTCCGACCCCCGCACCCGCCACGTCCCGGTGGTGATGCTCACGGCCCGGGGCGAGGAGGTGGACCGCGTGGTGGGGTTCGAGCTCGGCGCCGACGACTACGTGACGAAGCCGTTCAGCGTGCGCGAGCTGGTGCTCCGGCTGAAGGCCGTGGCGCGCCGCGGCGGCGCCGGCCGGCCGCTCGAGGAGCCGCCGGAGTCCGTCGGTCCCATCCGCGTGGACGTGGACGCCCACCGCGCGTTCGTGGACGGGGAGGAGATCCAGCTCACCCCGCTCGAGTTCAAGCTGCTCGTCACGTTCATGGCGCGGCTCGGGCGCGTCCAGTCGCGCGAGCAGCTCCTCGAGGACGTCTGGGACATGTCCTCGGAGGTGGAGACGCGCACGGTGGACACCCACGTGAAGCGGCTGCGCGAGAAGCTCGGCTCGGGGCGCGAGCTCCTCGAGACGGTCCGCGGGATCGGCTACCGGCTCGTCGCCCCGGGCGACGCGGGGTGAGCGGCGCGATGTTCCGCCGGGACCCGCTCGCCGCGGCGATCCGCGCGCTCCAGGCCGAGCTCGCCGGGGGGCCGCGCGCCGAGCTCGGTCGAGAGGTCCGCGAGCTGGAGGCGCTCCTCGCCCAGCGCGAGCTCCGGCGCTTCGCGACCCTCCGCGGCCCGGCCGAGCAGGAGCTCCTCGCGGCGCTGCCGGACGCGGCGGCCCTCGTCTCCAAGGAGGGCTGGGTCCGGGCGTCGAACGCCGCGTTCGACGCCCTCGCCGCGACGGGGCGCGCCGCCGGGCTCACCCCCCTCGAGATCACGCGGTCCGCCGAGCTGCACGAGGCGGTGAGGCGGGCCCTCGAGGGGACCGCGCGTCGCCTCGAGCTCGTGGTCCAGCGCCGCACGTTCCTCGTCCACCTCTCGCCCCTCCTCCGGGGCGAGGTGCTCGTCCTCCTGCGCGACGTCACCGACGCCAAGCGCGCCGAGGCGACCCGGCGCGACTTCGTGGCGAACGCGAGCCACGAGCTGCGCACGCCCATCGCCGCGATCCGCGCAGCCGCCGAGACCCTCCTCTCCGGCGCGGTGGAGGAGCCCGCCGCGGCGCGCGGCTTCGTCGAGATCGTCTCGCGCCACGCGGAGCGGCTGGCGCGGCTCACCCGGGACCTGCTCGACCTCTCCCGCATCGAGTCGCGGCAGTGGAAGCTCGAGCTCGGTCCGGTGCAGGTCGCGGCGGTGGCGAAGCAGGCCCTCGAGCTCCTCGCCGGGGCGGCGGGCGAGAAGGGCCTCGCCCTCAGGTGCGAGGTGCCGGCGGAGGCGAGGGTCCGCGCCGACGCCCGCGCGCTCGAGCAGGTGCTCGTGAACCTGGTGGACAACGCCGTGAAGTACACCGCCGAGGGGAGCGTCGCGATCGGCGCCTCCCGGGACAGGGACGGCTGGGTGCTCTCGGTGAGCGACACCGGCCCCGGGATCGCGCGCCACCACCTCGACCGGATCTTCGAGCGCTTCTACCGCGTCGACGCCGGCCGCTCCCGCGAGGCGGGCGGCACCGGCCTCGGCCTCGCGATCGTGAAGCACCTCGCGCAGGGGATGGGCGGCGAGGTGGGCGTCGAGAGCGGCAACGGCGGCTCGCGGTTCTGGGTGCGGCTGACGGCGGCCTGATCCGGCCGCGCCCCGCTCCTTCCTCGTTCTCGTCCTCGTCCTCGTCGCGTCCCGCGCGCGCGCCGATCCCGTCACCCTGCGTGAGCGCCGAGCCCGCCCGGCGCCTCCGGCCCTTTCGTCCGTGACGCTTCACCGAAGCGTCACCGCCGCGCTGCGGACGCGCCACGGGCCCCCTCTACAAGTCGCCCAGTCCGAGACAAACGCCTCACCCATCGAAAGGATCGTAGATGTTCCGCAAGACCTCTCTCCTCGCGCTCGTCCTCTCCCCGGCGGTCGCGCTGGCGCAGGCCGCCCAGCCTGCCCCCGCCGAGGCCGCGCCCGCCATCGCGCCGGCGCCCGCCCCGGCCGCCGCTCCCGCGCCGGCGGCGCCGGCGAAGCCGGCGATCGACGCCAAGGTCGGCCTGATGGTCCAGGGCTGGTTCTGGGCCACCGACGACAACCGCTACGCGTTCGGCCAGAACGTGACGCCCCCTGCGAACGGGCTCGCCCCCGGCAAGGGCGACTCGACGTTCAGGATCCGCCGGGCCGAGCTCAGCTTCGGCGGCAAGGTGAACAACGTCATCGAGTTCAACGCGATGATCGATCCGTCGATCAGCTCGGGCCCCATCCTCCAGGACGCCTTCGTCGGCGCGCTGCTCCCGAACACCACGGTGCGCCTCGGCCAGTTCAAGCTCCCGCTCACCATGGAGGGCTACGGCTCCTCCTCGGCGCTGCTCTTCGCGGAGCGCGCCATCGTGACGCGCACGTTCGGCGACAAGCGCGACCTCGGCCTGATGGTGCTCTCGCGCGATCTCCCGTTCGTCGAGTACGAGGCCGCCGTGGTGAACGGCTCCGGGAAGAACACCACCGATCCCACCCCGCAGAAGGGCGGCGTCGGTCGCCTCGTGCTCAAGCCGGTGAAGGGCGTCTCGTTCGGCGGCTCCGGGTACTACAGCCAGAACTACGACCCCAAGACGAACGAGTACTTCCGGCAGACGCGCGCCGGCGGCGAGGTCGCCATCGACCTCGCCGGCGTCACGGCGAACGCGGAGTACGTCGAGGGGCGCGACGAGCAGGCGACCTACACGGCCAAGCCGTTCGGCTGGTACGGCGTGCTCGGCTACCGCCTCGGCCAGGTCCAGGCGGTCGCCCGCTACGAGCAGTTCGAGTCCGACAAGGGGCTCAGCCGGGCGGAGTGCCGCGTCGCGGGCGCCACCGCGTCGCGGTGCCTCAAGAACGCCGCCTTCACGGCGGGCGTGAACTACTACCTGCCGGCCGAGATCTACGGCGGGGCGAAGCTCCAGCTCAACTACGTGCGCGGGCGCGACGAGGTCGCCGAGCGTAGCTCGAACGAGGTCGTCCTCGTGGCGCAGGTGAAGATCTAGTCCCTTCGCGGCGGAAGCGTGACGGCGATCCGCAATCGTCGCCCCGCCGTCACGCGCCCGTCACATTCGTACCTCTATAACGAACCCGCATGCTGGAAAGGATGCATCCATGAAGAAGCTGCTCGTCGCAGGTCTCCTCGCGCTCGCGGGGGCCGCCCAGGCCGCGGACCCGCTCCTCATCAACGGGGCGGGCGCCACCTTCCCGTTCCCGCTCTACTCGAAGTGGTTCTCCGAGTACGGCAAGCAGCACCCGGACGTCCGGTTCAACTATCAGTCCATCGGCTCGGGCGGCGGCATCCAGCAGATCACCCGCGGCACCGTGGACTTCGGCGCCTCGGACGCCCCCATGACCGCGGAGGAGCTCGCGAAGCTCCCCGGCGTCGTGCACGTCCCGACGGTGCTCGGCGCGGTGGTGGTGACCTACAACGCCCCCGTCCAGGGGCTGAAGCTCACCCCCGAGACGCTCGCCGGCATCTTCCTCGGCAAGATCGCGAAGTGGAACGACCCGGCGCTCGCCGCGGTGAACCCCGGCGCGAAGCTGCCCGATCTCGCCATCGCCGTCGTGCACCGCTCCGACGGCTCCGGCACGACCAGCATCTTCACCGACTACCTCGCCAAGGTCTCCCCCGAGTGGAAGTCCCGGGTCGGCGCCGGCAAGAGCGTCAAGTGGCCGGCCGGCCTGGGCGCGAAGGGGAACGAGGGCGTCACCGGGATCGTGAAGCAGACCCCGGGCGCCGTCGGGTACGTCGAGCTCGCCTACGCGAACCAGAACAAGCTCCCCATGGCCGAGCTCAAGAACCACGCGGGCGTGTTCGTGAAGCCGACGATCGCGGCGACCTCCGCGGCCGCCGCGGGCGTCCCGATGCCCGACGACTTCCGCGTCTCGATCACCGACGCCGCCGGGAAGGACGCCTACCCGATCGCCTCGTTCACCTACCTCCTGGTGCCGGGCGATCTCCGGGACGGCGCGAAGGGCAAGGCCATCGTCCAGTTCCTCTGGTGGGCCGTCCACGACGGGCAGCACCTCGCCGCCCCGCTCGATTACGCTCCGCTGCCCAGGGCGGTCGTCGAGAAGGTCTCGGCCAAGCTGAAGACCCTCAAGGTGCAGGGAAGGCCGGTCGCCCTTGGCGCCTCGCGGTGACCAGTCCGGCGCGGCGGCCGTCGCCGAGGCGATGCCCGCCGCGCCGCTGCGCGCGCTCCGCAACCCCGGGGATCGCGCCTGGAGCGCGCTGCTCATGGTCCTCGGCGGCGCGCTCCTCGCGGTGGCGGGGATCATCGTCCTCGCCCTGTGGGACGTGGCGCGCCCGCTCGGGGGCGTCGTCTCCCTCAAGCAGTTCGTCACCGGGCAGGAGTGGGACCCGACGTCGGACGCGTTCGGCGCGCTCGCCTTCGTCTACGGCACCGTGGTGACGAGCCTCGTCGCCGTCGTGGTGGCGGTGCCGGTGTCGGTCGGGCTCGGGATCTTCCTCGTCGAGATGGCCCCGGCCCGCGTCCGGCCGGTGGTCTCGTTCCTCATCGAGACGCTCGCCGCGATCCCCAGCGTCGTGTACGGGCTGTGGGGGCTGTTCGTGCTCGTCCCCTGGCTCCGGACCTCCGTCGAGCCGCTGCTCGGCCGCGCGCTCGGGTTCCTCCCGCTCTTCCAGGGGCCGCCCATCGGCCTCGGCTACCTCGCGGCCGGCCTGATCCTCGCCGTGATGATCCTCCCGACGATCGCCTCGATCACCATCGAGGTCCTGAGGACCGTCCCCTCCACGCTGCGGGAGGGGGCGTACGGGCTCGGCGCGACGCGCTGGGAGGCGATCCGGATGGCGGTGCTCCCCTACGCGCGGAGCGGGATCGTGGGCGGCGCGCTCCTCGGACTCGGGCGCGCGCTCGGCGAGACCATGGCGGTCACGATGGTGATCGGGAACTCGCCCACCATCCAGACCTCCCTGTTCGCGCCCGGGTACACCCTCCCGTCGGTCATCGCCAACGAGTTCGCGGAGGCGACGGGGGAGGTGCACACCGCGGCGCTCGCGGGGCTCGGGCTGGTCCTCTTCGGGCTCACGGTGATCCTGAACGCGCTGGCGCGCCTCCTCGTCCAGGCGGTGGGGCGCGGGCCCGCCATGGGGCGGCCATGAGCAGCGCCCTCGTCCGCCGTCGGGCGGTTGACCGGCTCATGACGGCGCTCGCCGCGGTGGCGGTCGCGGTCGCCCTGGTGCCCCTCGCCTCGGTGCTCTGGCTCGTCGTCTCGCGCGGCGCGGCGGGGCTCTCGTGGGCGTTCTTCACGCACCTCCCGACGCCTGTCGGCGAGCCGGGCGGCGGGATCGGGAACGCGCTGGTGGGGACGCTCTACCTCGTCGGCCTCGCCTGCCTCATCGGGCTGCCGGTGGGGATCGGCGCGGGCGTGTACCTCGCGGAGCGCGGCGACTCGCCGATCGGCCGCGGGATCCGGTTCACGGCCGACGTGCTCTCCGGCGTCCCGTCGATCGTCGTCGGCGTCGTCGCCTACGGCCTCATCGTCGTGCCGATGAAGCGGTTCTCGGCGATCGCCGGCGCGGTCGCCCTCGCCATCCTCATGGTGCCGACCCTCGCGCGGAGCACCGAGGAGCTCGTCCGGCTCGTCCCGGGCGCGCTCCGCGAGGCGTCGCTCGCGCTCGGCGTCCCGGAGTGGAAGACGAGCCTGCGGGTCGTGCTGCGCACCGCCCTCGGCGGCATCGTCACCGCGGTGCTGATCGCCGTCGCCCGCGCGGCGGGGGAGACCGCGCCGCTGCTCTTCACCGCCCTCAACAACCAGTACTGGAACCTGAAGCCCGACCAGCCCACCGCCTCCCTCACCGTGCAGATCTTCAACTACGCGATCAGCCCCTACGAGGACTGGCACGCCAAGGCGTGGACCGCCGCGCTCGTGCTGCTCCTGCTCGTCGGTTCCCTGAACCTCCTCGCCCGGTTCCTCTCGCGGAGCCGCCTCCGGAGCCAGCGATGAGCGCCCCCGCGAAGCTCACCGCCGTGGACCTCCACGCCTTCTTCCGCGGCACGGAGGTGCTCCGGGACGTGTCGCTCGAGATCCCGCCGCTCTCGGTGACGGCGATCATCGGCCCGTCCGGCTGCGGGAAGTCCACGTTCCTGCGCTGCCTGAACCGGATGCACGAGCTCACGCCCGGCGCGCACGCCACGGGCCGGATCGAGCTCGACGGCCAGGACGTCTACGGCCGCGACGTGGATCCGGTGCACCTGCGCCGGCGGGTCGGGATGGTGTTCCAGCGCCCGAACCCGTTCCCCACCATGTCGATCTTCGACAATGTCGCGGCGGGCCTGCGGCTGAACCGGATCCGCGGCGATCACGAGGCCAGCGTGGAGCGGTGCCTCCGGCAGGCCGCCCTCTGGGACGAGGTGAAGGATCGCCTCGGCGCGAGCGCGCTCGGCCTCTCCGGCGGCCAGCAGCAGCGGCTCTGCATCGCGCGGGCGCTCGCGGTCGAGCCGGAGGTGCTGCTCATGGACGAGCCGGCGAGCGCCCTCGATCCCATCGCGACCGCGAAGATCGAGGACCTCATCCACGAGCTCAAGACCCGCTATACCATCGCGATCGTCACCCACAACATGCAGCAGGCCGCCCGGGTCTCGGATCGGACCGCCTTCTTCTACATGGGCGACCTCGTGGAGGTCGGGCCGACCGAGCAGATCTTCACGACCCCGCGCGAGCAACGGACCGAGGATTACGTCACGGGCAAGTTCGGGTGAGCGGCCGCGAGGCGAACGCGGCCCGCTCGGCCCGCGGAGCCACGCACCGGCAGGGGGTATCGACGCCATGACACCGACGCACACCGACAAGTCGTACGAGGCGGAGCTCAGCGGCCTCCGCGACCGGCTCCTCGAGATGGGGGGGCTGGTCGAGCGGGCGATCGACGCGAGCGTGCGGGCGATCACGGAGCGCGACACCGCGCTCGCGCAGTCCGTCAAGACCGGCGACCGCGAGATCAACCGGATGGAGGTGGAGATCGACAACGGCTGCCGCCGGATCCTCGCGCTCCGGCAGCCGGCGGCGTCCGACCTGCGCTTCATCACGACCGCGCTCAAGATCGTCACCGACCTCGAGCGGATGGGCGACCTGGCCGTCAACATCGCCGAGCGGGCCATGGAGCTCAACCAGACGCCGCCGGTCGCGCCGATGCACGATCTCTCGAAGCTCGCCGATCTCTCCGAGGCGCAGCTCAAGAAGGCCCTCGACGCGTTCGTGACCCACGACGTCGAGGAGGCCGAGGAGGTCATGCACCGCGACGACCTCCTCGACGCGCTCTACCTCAAGATCTTCAACGACCTCCTCGCGATCATGATGGAGGACTCGCGGCAGATCCGGCGCGCGACGGCCATCATGTTCGCGGCGAAGCACCTGGAGCGCTTCGGCGATCACGCCACGAACCTCGCCGAGATGGTCGTCTACATGGTGCGCGGCACGGACGTCCGGCACCCGCGCAGCCGTGGCGAGGACGTGCCGCCTCACCAGGCGTAGCGGTCGGTCACCGCCCGCCCGCGGCGCCCGTCCCCGTCGCCGGTCCGCCGGCCGGCGCCGCCGGCTGGCTCACGCCGCCGCCGGGCGAGGCCGTGCCGGGCCCCGCCGCTCCGGCCGCCCCGCTGCCCGTACCACCGGGGACGGTCGTCGCTCCGCTGGCGGGAGGCGTCACGCCGGTCGTCCCCGGCGCCGCCGCGCCCGCTCCGCTCGAGCCGACTCCGGTGCCCGTGCCGACTCCGGTGGTCGTGCCGGTGCCGGTCATGCCGGTGCCGGTGCCGGTGCCCGTGGCCGTCCCGGTGCCCGTCGTCGCGCCGGTTCCGGTCGTCCCGGGGACCACGCACCGGACGGCGCCGGTGGTCGCCGCGGAGCTACCCGTGCTGCCCGCCGTCGCGCCCGTCCCCGCGGCGAGCCCGGTGTCCGGGACCATCCCAGGTGGACAGGATTCGGCCGTCGTGCCGGTGCCGCCCCCGGGCGGGGCGGTGGGGGTGGCTCCCGTCCCCGGCACCGAGCCGACGCCGCTCGAGCCGGGCACCCCCGGCATGCCGGTCGAGCTGGGGGAGCCGGTCCCGCTGGTCCCCGCCTGCGCAAGCACCAACGCGGGCAGGGCGGCGAGCGCCGCCTGCACGAGTCGCCTGGTCATGGTGACCTCCGCTGGAACCGATGCGCATCGCGCCACGCCCGGGCCTGGATGGCGGCACGCGGCGGCGGGCCGGGACCCGGCGCCGGCTCAGGCGACGAGGAGGCGGGCCGCGAGGCCGGCGAAGACGCCGAGGAGCGCGCCGGCGCCGACGTCGAGCGGGTAGTGGGCCCCGAGGTACACGCGCGACAGGCCGATGCCCACCGCGAGGAGCAGCGCCGCGGGGCCGACGCCGTGCGGCTCTCCCGCGAGCGCGACCGCCACGCCGAACGCGGCGGAGGTGTGCCCGGACGGGAACGAGAACTGGTCCGGGTTCTCGGCGAGCGCCTCGAAGCCGCCGATGGCGCTGTCCGGCCGGGCGCGGGTGAGGCTCCGCTTCAAGGTCTGGGAGAAGACCGTCGCGAGGGTCGCGCCGGCGCCGATCCGGAGCCCGACGTGGACGCCGCGCGGCGTGAAGGTGGCGAGGCACGCGAGGCCCAGCACCGTCCAGCTCTTGCCGTCGCCGAGCGCGGTCAGCGTGCGCGCGATGGCGGTGCGCCAGGGGTTGCGAAAGCGCTGGACCGAGACGAGGAGCGCCTCGTCGAACGAGAGGAGGCGCTGCAGGCGTCCCCCGCGGACGACGACGGGGCGCCCCTCGGCGTCGAGCGCGATCGCCCCCTCCGCGAGCTCCAGCCCTGGATCCGTCGTCTTGCTCATCGCGTCGCACGGTGGCGCGCGCGGACGTCATCCGCGCGGCTCACCTGCAACGTTCGCGTGAACTCCCCCGTCAGCAACTCCCCGAAGGCGGCGAAGAGCTCGCCCGCCAGGTACCTCGTCCCGCGGGGATCCCGGCGACGCAGGATCCGCAGCCGGCCGTTCGCGTCGGGATCCGACGGGTGCGCGAGATCCATCTGGATGCGCTCGATGCGCCCGCCGCGGTGCAGCATCGTCACGACGTCCCCGTCCACCGCCTCCACGAGCGCGACGTGGCTGTAGGGATCGTCGAGCCGTCCGTTGCGGTTCCGGTCGTAGGTGTCGTGGAAGAAGGCGAGGTCGCCCGGGCGCGGCCGCGTCACCGGGCGGCTCGCGTCGTGGAGCGACTCGGAGCGCGAGCGGCGGGGGCCGAGCTGGACCACCACGCCGGCGGCCCGGTAGGCGGCGAGCACGTACCCGGAGCAGTCGAGGGCGGGGCGGGTCCCGAGCCGCCCCCGGGCGGCGTCGAGGATGCGTGCGCGGAGCGCGTCGAGGAGCGGAGCCTCCGGGGTGGCCACCTCGCCGCCGGCGCGGTCGGCCTCGTCCTCGCCGGCGGCCCGTTCGGCCTCGGCCGGGGCGTCGGGCCGCGTCCGGTCGCCGCCCTCCGGCGACGCGTCCGCGCCCGGGGCGCTCGCCGGCCCACCATGGACGGTCTCGGCAGGGACCTCGGGCGCGCCGGCAGGAGCCGGTCCGGGCTCCGCCTGGGTGGGCCGCGCCATCGCACACCCGGTGAGGAGCGCCAGCGCGAGGGCGAGGGGCGCGGAGCGGGATCGGATCACGCGACGCCGAGCTCCGGCGTGGAGCGCACGCGGACGTGGAGGGACGCGGGCTGGCGGTCCTGCACGCGCGCGACGGGGATCCGGGCTGCGAGCGCGCCGCAGGGCGCCATGGACGTATTGGCGGAGGTCATCTCCGGGCGAGCTCCTGCAAGGGACGAGGGTCCACCATACCGGAAACTTCTCCCGGCGGGGCGAATCCGAGCGCCTGCGCGTGGCGGGCCTGGTCCGCGAGCTGCGCCGCGAGCGGATCCGAGAGCAGCTCGAGCCGGGAGAAGGCGTCGGCGAGGACCGCGGGCGGGAGCGGCTTGCCGCCGAGCTTGCCGTACGCGGCGTTCACGGCGGCGAGGAACGCGTCGCGCCGGGCGGTGTATCGGGCGGTGAGCTCCACGTGCGCCCTGAGCAGCGCGTCGATCTCGGGGCGCCGCTCCGCGAGGGCCCGCCTGGACACGGCGAGCACCGTGGTCGGGAAGCGGCCGCCCGGCCAGAGCGTCCGTTCGTCCACCAGGATCCGCCCGCCGCCCTCCGCGACGAGCCGCGCGCCCCACGGCTCGGGGACCCACGCGCCGGCCAGCTCGCCGCGGGCGAAGAGCGAGAGGATGTCCGGGTTCGACAGCGGCGTCACGTTCACCTGCCCGGCGCGATCCCCGATCGCGAGGCCGTGCGCGCGCAGCCAGGTCCGGAGCGCCACGTCCTGCGTGTTCCCGAGCTGGGGCGTCGCGACCCGCCTCCCGGCGAGGTCCGCCGGCGTCCGGGCGTCGCGGACGACGAGGACCGCGCCGCCCGACGCGGCGCCCGCGACCACGCGGAGCTCCTGGCCGTGGGTGCGGAGGTACGCGATCGCCGCGGGCCCGGGGCCGACGTAGGTCGCGTCGAGGTCGCCCGCGAGGAGCGCCTCCATCGCCGCGGGACCGGCGTTGAAGACGCGGGTCACGAGCTTCCCGCCGAGCGCGCGGGCGAAGGTCCCGTCGTCCACGCCGACGAGCGCCTGGGCGTGCGTGATGTTGGGGAAGTACCCGAGGCGGAGCGGATCGCCCGGCGCGCCGCCGCGACGGCAGGCGCCGACCGCGAAGGTGGCGACCGCGACGGCGACGCCGATGGCCAGGCCGGCGGCGAGGACGAGGCGGCGCACCCGGGTCGAGGCCATGTCAGCTCACCTCGACGAGCCCCCAGCGCCGGCGGATCCGGACCTCGAGGAGGCGGAACAGGACCTGATCCACCGCGACGCCGATGGCGACGATGCACAGCATGACCCCCATCACCTGCGCCGCGTCGAGCAGCTCGCGCCCCTGCGAGAGGAGCTGGCCGAGGCCGCCCGCGACGAAGAGCAGCTCTCCGGCCATGAGCGCGCGCCAGGCGAAGCTCCATCCGAGCTTGAGGCCCGTGAGGATCCCCGGGAGCGCGGCGGGGAGGAGGACGCCGGCGACGAAGCGCGGCCCGTGGATCCCCAGGGTGCCGGCGGCGCGCAGCAGCACCGGGTCGATCCCCGAGACCCCGTCCTCGGTCGCGATGGCCACCGCGAGGAGCGAGCCCATCACCACGACGAAGAGGATCGCGGTCTCGGAGAGGCCGAACCAGAGCACCGCGAGCGGGAGCCAGCAGATGGACGGCAGCGCCTGGAGCCCGAGCACGGCCGGGCGGAGCGCCCGCTGGACGAGGAGGCTCCGCGCCATCGCGATGCCGAGCGGGACGCCGAGCGCGGCCGAGATCCCGTAGCCCTGGACGAGCCGCCCCAGCGATCGCGCCGTCGCCGCGCCGAGCCGGCCGTCGGCGGCGAGGCGCCCGACGCTCGCCGTCACGGCGACGGGGCCCGGGAAGAGCCACCGCGGCCAGGGGCCGAACCTAGAGAGGAGCTCCCAGAGCAGGAGCGGAGCGACGAGGAGCGCCGTCGTCCGGAGGACGTGTCGCATCGGGTGCCTCCCCGGGCGCCGCCGCCTCGGCCGCGGCCCGCTCCGCGCGGCGCAGCTCCTCCCGCACCAGGCGCGACATCTCCACGAGCGCCGGATCGTCCGGGTCGCGCGGCCGCGGGAGGTGGACCTCGAGATCGTGCAGGACGCGCCCGGGTCGCGCGGCCATCACCACGACGCGATCCCCGAGGACCAGCGCCTCGCGCACGTCGTGGGTCACGAACACCACCGTCTTCCGATCGCGCGTCCAGATCCGCTGGAGCAGCTCGTGCATGTGGCTGCGCGTCTGGGCGTCGAGCGCGGCGAACGGCTCGTCCATGAGGAGCACGGCGGGATCCATCGCGAGGGCGCGCGCGAGCTGGACGCGCATCCGCATCCCGCCCGAGAGCTGGTGCGGGAGCGTGTCCTCGAAGCCGTCGAGGTGGACCAGGTGGACGTACTCTCGCGCCCGCGCGTCGGCCTCGGCGCGGCCGAGGCCGCGGGAGCGGAGGGCGAAGACGAGGTTCTGCCGCACGGTGAGCCAGGGGAACAGCGCAGGCTCCTGGAAGACGAGCAGCCGGTCCGGACCGGGGCCGGTCACCTGCACGCCGTCCACCGAGATCCGGCCGCCGCTCGGCGCGATGTGGCCGGCGAGGGCGTAGAGGAGCGTCGTCTTCCCGCAGCCCGAGGGGCCGACCAGGCACACGAACTCCCCCGAGTGCACGGCGACGTTCACGTCGCGCAGCGCGACCACGCGGTTCGCGAAGCGGTGCCCGACCCGGAAGACGTCGATCTTGGGGGGACCCAGGCGCGCCGGGTGCGGAACGAGCCGTCCCCGCACCGGTCGGCCCAGGAGGCGCGCGAGCAGCTCGGTCCACATGCGCAGAGAATGTGCGATCCCGTGCGCCTGGCGGCCTGCCCGGAAGCCCGGTATGTGGCTTGGGCGGCCCGCGCGGGGCCGCATGGGAGAATGGGCGGCGCTGGGCTGGACAGGGCCTCGGGCCTCGGACCTCGGACCTCGGACCTCGGGCCCCGGGTCGCGAGAGCGTCGATCTCGTGACGGACGGATCCGGGTCGCTCCTCCGCCTGAAGCCCGAAGTCACGGTCGGTATACGAGCAGACGGCACCGGATCCCGCCGTTCCGCACGGGCGTCGCCCGGATCGGCGACCCGGGCAGGAGCCGCTCCTGGCCGCGGTCCGGGGCG
Organism: Anaeromyxobacter oryzisoli; assembly: GCF_022690765.1. Taxonomy (GTDB): domain Bacteria; phylum Myxococcota; class Myxococcia; order Myxococcales; family Anaeromyxobacteraceae; genus Anaeromyxobacter; species Anaeromyxobacter oryzisoli. Next base: position 40,351 of record NZ_JALCZA010000038.1, read on the forward strand.
AGCACCGTGACGTCCCACCCCGCGAGGCGAGGAAAGAGCGCGGCGAGCGCGCGCCAGGCCGTGGAGGCGTCCTCGTCGAGGCGAACCCCGTAGGGAGGGTTCACCGCGCACAGACCGTGGCCGGGGGGCGGGACGACGCCGGCCGCGTCCGCGCGCGCGAACGCGATCGCATCGGCGATCCCGGCGGCCTCGGCGTTCTTCCGCGCGAGGCGGAGGGCGCCGCCGTTCCGGTCGGAGGCGTGTATCGGGACCTTCACCGGGCGGATCGCCGCGGCGAGCCGGGCGCGGAGCCGTTCGAGGCGCGCCGGATCGTGCCCGGGGAGGCGCTCGAGCGCGAAGCTCCGCCCGAGCCCGGGGGGGCGGCGCGCCGCGGCGAGGGCGGCCTCGATGGCGATCGTCCCCGAGCCGCACATCGGATCGAGGAACGGGCGCTCACCGTCCCAGCCGCTCGCGAGCAGGAGCCCCGCGGCGAGCGACTCCCGGAGCGGCGCGGCGCCGATGCGCGCTCGCCACCCGCGCCGGAAGAGCGGCGCTCCGGCGGCGTCCACCGAGAGCGTGGCGCGCCCGCCGTCCACCCGCGCGACGAGCGGGAGCGGCCCGGCGGCCGCCGCCGCGGCTCGCCTGGCGCGGGGCAGCTCGTCCGCGCCGCCTCGCCAGAGCCGGAGCAGCACCGCGTCGGCGATCCGCGAGCCGAGGCAGGCGAGGGCGGCTGCGTCCTCGCCCTCCGCCTCGGCGCCGCCAGCCGTCGCCCGCGCCTGGAGGCCGAGCCGGCCGAGCTCGGCGGCGAGGACCGGCTCGAGCCCCGATGTGCAGGCGCAGAAGATCCGCTCCGGACGACCCATCACCTCACCTCGATCCGGACCGGAGCGCGCCGGCCTCCGCGGGCCGGGCGGCCCCGTGGCACCGCACCGCGAGGCCGAGGCCGACGATCAGCGCGAGCGCGGCTCCGAGGAGCGCGAGCGCGATCCCGGGCCGAAGGCGGGCCCGGGGCCGGCCGGGCGGGCGCGGCGCGACCGCGGCGGCCGCCTCCGGAGCCGCGGCCTCGGCGGCGGCGAGCCGCTCCTCGGGCCCGGTGGGCGCCTCGCCGCCTGGCGAACGATCTCCCGGCATGGCGCGCATCCTAATGCCCGGCGGGCCCCGGCGCGCGCGCGCCGTTGCCGACCCGCGTGACGGCGTGTAGGCTTCCCGGCTCCGATGCGGCTCGGGTTCGACGCGAAGCGCGCGTTCCACAACGCGACGGGGCTCGGCAACTACAGCCGCGACGTCCTCCGCATCCTCCAGGCGCGCCGGCCCGAGCACGCGTACGTCGCCTACACCCCGCGCCCGCCGGCCGCCGGCGCCGGCCTGGCCCCGCTCGCCCGCGGCCCGGCGGGGATCGTCGGTCGCGTCGCCCCCTCGCTGTGGCGGCAGGTCGGGATCGTCCGCGACCTGGTGCGCGACGGGATCGACCTCTATCACGGGCTCTCGAACGAGCTGCCGACCGGCATCGAGCGGACCGGGATCGCGACGGTCGTGACCATCCACGACCTCATCTTCGAGCGTCACCCCGAGCTGTACGCTCCCGTGGACCGGCGCATCTACCGCTTGAAGTTCCGGAGCTCGGCCCGCCGGGCTCGCCTCGTCATCGCGGCGAGCGCGGAGACGAAGCGCGACCTGGTGGAGCGGTACGGCGTCGACGCCGAGAAGATCCGGATCGTCTACCAGGTCTGCCACCCGGCCTTCCGCGCGCCGCGCGATCCGGCGGCGGAGGAGGCGCTGCGGGCGCGCCTCGGCCTCCCCGCGTCGTTCGTGCTCCAGGTCGGGACCATCGAGCGGCGGAAGAACCTGCTCCTCACGGCCCGGGCGGTCGCCGGGCTCGACGGCGTGCACCTCGTCGCCGTGGGGCGTCCCACGGCGTACGCCCGGGAGGTGGAGGCCTTCGCCCGCGGGGCCGGCCTCGCGGGGCGGCTGCGGATGCTGCGCGGGCTCACCATGGCGGAGATCGCGACCCTTTACCGGCTCGCGACCGTCGCGACGTACCCGTCGTTCGTCGAGGGCTTCGGCATCCCCGTCCTCGAGGCGATGGCCTCCGGGACGCCAGTGGTGACCACCCGCGGGGGCGTGTTCCCCGAGGTCGGCGGCGACGCGGCGGTCTACGTCGATCCCGACGCCCCGGAGGAGCTCCGGACCGTGCTCGCGCGGCTGCTCGGCGATCCGGAGGAGCGGGCGCGGCGGGGCGCGGCGGGGCTCGCCCGCTCCGAGCGCTTCCGGGACGAGGTGATCGCCGACGAGCTGTTCCGCGCCTACGCCGAGGCGCTCGGGCGCTGATCCGGCTGCGCGAACGCGGCCGCCGCCGCGAGGAGCGCGCCCGCCGCGAGGAGCGCGACCGGGACGAGGAACATCGCCCGGCCGAGCGAGTTCAGCCGGTCCGAGAGGAGCCCGACCAGCACCGGCGCCGGAGCGTCGCCGAGCGCGAGGATCGCGAGCAGCGCCGCTGGTGCGAGGGCGGGGCGCTCGGCCGCCGGGAGCGCGTTCCGCAGCGCGCCGACGAGCGGGCCGGCCGACGCGGCGAGGAGGAAGAGCGCCCCGAGCAGCGCCGGGAGGTAGAGCCCCGGTCGCCAGGCGGCCAGCATCCCGAGCGTGAGGGCGCCAGCGCCGCCGCTGGCGCAGGCGGCGGCCCAGGTCTCCGGCGCCCGGGCGGCGGAGAGGGCGCGGACCAGCCGCCCGCCGGCCCAGATCCCGGCGAAGCCGACGAGGACCGCGAGGACCCCGACGCCGCCGCTCGCGAGCGGCCGCGGCATGCCGCGCGAGCGCTCGAGGAAGGACGGGAGCCACGCCGCGAGCGCGCTCACCGCGAGGGCCCAGGCGATCCCACCGAGCAAGGCGAGGGGACGCTCGCGCCCGGCGAGGAGCCGCCGGGAAATCGCCGCCACGCCCGCGCGCCGCACCGGCGCGAGGAGGTGTGGCGGCGCGCCGGGCGCGGACCGCTCGCCGCGGAGGAGCGCGAGCGCGCCGGCGGCGATCGCGAAGGCGCCGGCGGCGACGAACCCGGTCCTCCACGAAGGCCAGCGCTGGAAGACGCTCGCGCCGAGGTAGCCGACCGCGAGGCCGGCCGGGGCGCCGGTCGCGAGCCACCCGAGGGCGCGCGGGGGCAGGCGCTCGGGCGGCCCGACGAGCGCGGGCAGCAGCGCGACGACGACACCGGAGGCGGCGCCGGCCGCGATGCGCGCGGCGGCGAGGGTCCACGGCCCCCGCGCTGCGGCGCAGAGGATGGACGCGGCGCCGGCGACGACGAGCGCGGCGGCGGCGACCTGGGAGCCGCGCGGGCGGGCGCCAGGCCGCTCGAGGCGCGCGAGCACGACCACCGCCGCCGCGAGCGCCGCGAGGGCGAACTCCGTCACCGTCGCCCCGAGGCGCCGATCCGGCACGAGCCAGAGATCGGGGCGCATCGCCTCGAAGAGCGGCGCGGCCGCGCTCCGGAGCGTGAACACGGCGAGGAGCGCCAGGCCCGCCTGCCGGAAGCCCGGCGGCGGGGGCGCGAGGGGGGAGTCTTCGTCTTCGCCGGGCGGCGTCGTCACGGCGCGCGAGCGTAGTCGTGGGCGGGCCCGCGGTCGAGGGCGACGTGACGCTCCCCGCGCGCGCGGCGCCGGCGGCCGGCGGCGCCCGACGCGCGATCCTGCGCGAGCGAGCGCCCGGGGGAGGCCCGGGCGGACGAGCGCCGCCGGGCGTGCCCGCGGCGGCGCGGACCGCTCGCCAAGGCGGCCGCGTTCCGCTAGAACAGCGCACTTCCATGATCACCGTGCAGAACGTCAGCAAGGCCTTCGGGCCGAAGAAGCTCTTCGAGGACGTGGACGTCACGTTCTCGCCGGGCAACCGGTACGGCCTCACCGGGCCGAACGGCGCCGGGAAGACGACCTTCATGAAGATCCTCGCCGGCGACGAGGACCCCGACACCGGCACCGTCCTCCGCCCGCGGAAGCTCGGCATCCTCCGCCAGGACCACTTCAAGTACGAGGACAACCGGGTCCTCGACGTCGTCGTGATGGGCAACGCGCCGCTGTGGGCGGCGATGAGCGAGAAGGAGGGGCTCCTCGCGAAGCCGGACATCGGCGAGGTCGAGGGGACCCGCCTCGCCGAGCTGGAGGGCGTCATCGCGGAGGAGGACGGCTACTCGGCCGAGTCGGACGCGGCCACCCTCCTCACCGGCCTCGGGATCGAGGAGCCCTGGCACGACCAGCCGATGCGCGCCCTCACCGGCGGCTACAAGCTGCGCGTGCTCCTCGCGCAGGCGCTCTTCGGCCACCCCGACGGGCTGCTCCTCGACGAGCCGACGAACCACCTCGACATCGAGTCGATCCGCTGGCTCGAGGGCTTCCTCCGCGCGTACGAGGGGGTGCTCATCACCATCTCGCACGACCGCCACTTCCTGAACGCGATCTGCACGCACATCGCCGACATCGACTACGAGACCATCATCACCTACCCGGGCGCCTACGACGCGATGGTCCGCCAGAAGGGCCAGGTCCGCAGCCGGGTCGAGTCGGAGAACGCCGAGAAGAAGAAGAAGATCGCCCAGCTCCAGGAGTTCGTCGCGCGCTTCCACGCCGGCACCCGCGCCTCGCAGGTGCAGAGCCGCATCCGCGCGATGGAGAAGCTGAAGCTCGAGGACATGAAGCGGTCGAACATCGCCGCCCCGTTCATCAAGTTCGAGCAGAAGGCGCCCTCCGGGAAGCAGACCCTGGAGATCGAGGGGATCTCGAAGGCGTACGGCGGGAACGAGGTGATCCAGCCGTTCAGCGCCCTCGTCACGCGCGGCGAGAAGATCTGCGTCATCGGGAAGAACGGCGCGGGGAAGAGCACGCTCGTGAAGATGCTCGCGGGCGAGCTCGAGCCGGACGACGGCCACGTCAAGTGGGGGCACCAGGCGCAGGTCGGGTACCTCCCGCAGGATCAGGCGGGCGCGATCCGCCCCGGGACGACCGCGTTCGGCTGGCTGCGGGAGCTCGAGGACAAGCTCTCGAACGAGGAGATCTCCGGGCTCCTCGGCCGGATGCTCTTCTCCGGCGAGGAGCGGATGAAGCCGACCGCGACGCTCTCCGGCGGCGAGACCGTCCGGCTGCTCCTGGCGAAGCTGATGCTCTTCAAGGACAACGTCCTGATCCTCGACGAGCCCACGAACCACCTCGACCTCCAGTCCATCGCCGCGCTCTCCGAAGGGCTCCAGCGCTACGAGGGGTCTGTCATCGTGGTCACCCACGACCAGGAGCTGATCCGGGAGGTGGGCTCGCGGATCTGGGCGCTGCACCACGGCGAGCCGGTGATGGACTTCCCGGGGACGTTCGACGAGTTCGTGGAGAAGCACCCCGACCTCGCGAGCCTGCATTGATCTAGCGAGGGCTGCGCCCTCGCCCCGTCCAGCAAAGCTGGCCGGGGCCCCACTCCTGCTGCGCGGGGCCCGTGACCGCTCCCGACCCCCGCTTCGCGGGGGATCCGCTCACGGTCCCCGCGCGGAGGGGCTGCGCCCCTCCCCCCGCCTGCGGCCTGACCATTCATTACATCGTCCCGGCCCGCATCCGCTCCGCGAGGCGTTTCGCGCCCGGGGCCGCGGGTACGAGCGCGCCTGCACGGCGAGCGTGGGGCTGGCTCAAGAAGGAGTGGAGGCCGGGGCGCCGCCCGCGGGCGGGGACCGGAGTGACGAGATCGGCCCCGAAGAAGCCTGTGCTTCACCGGCATGATGGAGGCGTTCGCCGCAGCTCTCGACCGGTCCACCGTCGTGGGGGCGACAGGAGAGCTGGAGCAGTCCGGTGGACGGCCGTCGATCCCTGTCACCGTCCCTGAGGACCGGAGCGGCCATCCGCTCACCCCGAGCGCTTCTTCCTCGCTGCGCGCGGCGGCTGCGTTCCCGGTGGCTCGACGGATGCGGGGTCGAAGAGCTC
>NZ_JALCZA010000039.1 GCF_022690765.1 Anaeromyxobacter oryzisoli
GCCGGAGCGCGGCCCAGGCCCGCCTTGGCGTCGCCGCCCGCGCGAGCCCGCGCGCGGCCCCCCAGGCCACGTCCGCCGCCGCGCCGGCGGTCGCCCGGAGCGAGGGCGCGCGGACCCGGACGGCGCACAGCTCCCGCCGGTCTCGCGCCCAGTCGAGCTTGTACGGCTCCTCGCCGCGGAGGAAGTCGTAGTAGCGCAGCCCGCGGGCGTAGGCGTCCTCGACGGTCCGGCCCGTGAGGACCAACCCCGGGCTTCGAGCCGACCACTCCGGGTCGTAGCCGGACTGGTAGAAGTGGAACGTCCCCGCCGCCTCGATCCCGTAGACCGCCGCGATGGCGCGGCCGCCGGCGAAGAGGCGGTAGAGACGCAACCACCCCCGCGCGGCGAGGCGGCGGGCGGCGTCGCGGTGGAAGTCCTCCGCGGCGGGCGGGATCCCGTAGCTCCCGCCCTCCGCGGCCCAGCGCAGCCGGTGCAGCCGGAGGAAGTCCTCGACCGCGGGGCCGGCCTCCTCCGGCGTGGTCGCGACGTCGATCCGGAACCCCGGCTGCCGGGCGAGCCAGCGGGCCCTCCGACCGTACGTCTCCCGGCGCCGGACCCCGCGCAGGTGCGCGTCGAACGTGCCGCGGACGGCGAACCCCGGGCAGGCGAACCGCCGGACCGTCTCGACCGCGAACCCGCGCGGCCCGAGGACCTGCTGGAGCGCCGCCGCCGTCGGCGAGCCGAACGACACGTCCTCGAGGTCGAGGAGCTCCCAGCCCCCCGCGGCGAGCGCACGCGCGAGGGCGCTCCGGACGAGCGCGCCGGCGCCGGGACGGGCGAGGACGTCCAGCCCGTCGGCGCCGGTGAGGCCGTTCCCGAGGAGCTGCCAGCGCCTGATCCCCGGGAGGGCGGGGCGCGAGGCGAGCAGGAGGAGGCCGTCCAGGCGCCCGCCCGGCCCGCGCGCCTCCAGGATCCAGAGCGCCCGTCGCCCCCCGAAGCGCCGCCACCAGGGCACGAGCCACTCCGGCGACGAGAACGGGCTCGCCGTGGGGGCGACGTCCACCAGCGCGGACCACTCGGGGACGAGCGCCTCGAGGCGCGCCGGATCGTGCCCGCCACGGACCTCCGGCGCCGCGGCCTCCACGCTCGTGGCACCCGCGCGCGGCGAGCGGTCGATGCGCGGAGGGATCGCCATCAGGTCAGGGCCTCCCACGCGCACCGCGCGACGAACGCCATGTCCTCCGGCGAGAGATCCTGGTGGACGGGCAGCTCGAGGACGCGGCGGCGGAGGGCCGCCACCTCGGGGAAGGCCCCGGTCGGGCAGAGCGGGTGCCCCCTCCGCCAGAAGTCCACGGTCTCGATGCCCCGGGCGGCGAGGCGCGCCTTCACCCTCGCCTTGTCCTCGCAGAGCAGCGGATAGAACAGCGGCGACACGCCCGCGGGGAGCTCGGCGAAGATCGGCGGGACCCGCTCGCGGAGCCGGCCGAGGAGCAGGAAGTAGTTTCTCCGGCGGGCGGCCACCACCGCCGCCGCGTCCACCCGGCGCGCGATCACCTCGGTGAGGCGGCTCATCCCGAGGTGAACCGCCCCGAGGTCGAAGCGGCTCGTCCCCGTGGAGATGGGCCGAAGCCCGGTCGCGCGGCGCACCGCCCGGGAGGCGCCCCGCGCCGCGAGCCGCAGCGCCACGCCCGCCTCACCGAGGCGGTACGCGGCGTTCGCCACCAGCGCGCCCGCGGCGTGGGCGAGCGTCGAGCCGAGCGGGGCGCCCGCCGGCGTCGGGGCGGCCGACGCGACGCCGCGCGCGTTCACGACCAGCGCGCCGCCGTTCGGCACCGGCAGCGTCTTGTAGAAGCAGAAGATCCCGATCTCCCCCATGGAGCCGAGCGCCCGCGTGCCGTCCGCCGACAGGAGCGCGAGCGCGCAGTCCTCCACCACGGGGAGGCCGGCCCGGCTCGCGACGGCGCGGACCTCGTCCATGGGCTGGGGGAAGCCGGCGTAGTGGATCACGTAGATCGCCCCGGTCCGGGGACCCACCTTCGCGGCGAGGTCCCCGAGGTCGAGGCGCATGCGCGCGTCCACCCGCACGAAGCGCGGCACCGCGCCGGCCGCCACGAGCGCCGCGATCTCCACGCCGTGATGGTACGCGGGGACGAGCACCTCCCGCCCGGCGAGGCCGAGCAGGCGCACCGTGTGGAAGACGGCGTTCCGCGCGAAGTAGAAGCAGGTCACGCGCGGCGCGCCGAGCGGGAACGGCGGCGGGCGCTCGGCGGTCAACGGCGAGAGCAGCCCCGGCCACAGCGTCGGGAGGGCCGGGATGAAGCGGCGGCGGCGCTCCTCCAACACGGCGACGCCGCGCGACGGGGTGGCGCCGGTCATCGCCTCCACCCGAGCACCTCCTTCGCGAGCGGGCGCAGCCGGTGCTTCAGACCGTGCCGCACGCGCCCCGCGAGCGAGGGCCGGTACACGTAGAGCCAGTCGTGGGGCCTGTGCCCGGGCCGCCAGTCCCGCTTCCACTCCATGTCCGGGCCGAGGAAGTCCAGCGCGGCGAGCCCCCTCGCCTCGCACTCCGCGACCACCTCCCGCTGGAGGAGCTGGCCGGGCGACAGCGTCCCGAGCCGCTCGTCGTAGGTCGTCTTCGGCAGGTAGTAGACCCCCCGGTGCACGAGCCCGAGGTGGATCGCGATCGGACGGCCGTCGAGGGCCAGAGCGCGGATCGCGAGCGCACCGCGGGCGGCGGCGTCCCGGGCCACCCGGACGTAGAACGCCACCAGGCGCGGATCCTCGGCGATGGCGGTCCCGCGCGCCCCCTTCCAGCCCGCGCGCTCGAGCGCGAAGAACTCGCCGAGCGCGCCGGACAGGTCGCCGGTGCCGTCCTCGCGGAGGACCGACACCGCCCCGCGCTCGCCGAGGCGCCGCGCGCGACGGCGGAGGTTCGCCCGGAACCCCGGCGAGGTGCGGGCCTCGGCGCCGCGGCCGCCGAGCTCGAGGACCGGCGTCCTGAGCGACTCCCAGCGCCCCGTGACGTGTCCGTCGGCCCGGGCGAGCGGCTCGAGGAGCGTCGAGGTCGGGCCGTCGCGCGGGAGGTCGCGGAGGACGAGCACGTCCCAGCGCACCGCGTCGCGCAGGTGCGCCCAGAGCGAGGCCACCGCGGCAGGGGCGTCCGCCCCGAGCGCCCACTCGAACCGGCAGGAGTGCTCGTTCGCCGGCGCGACGAGGCGCACCACGCCGCGCGATCGCTCCTCGAGCAGCGGCGCGAGCCCGATCGCGGCCCCGCCCCCGTCGCGGGCGACGAGCACGCGGAGGCGCCCCTCCGGCGCGAAGGCGTCGAGCCACGCCGCGAGCCACTCGTGCCGCACGAACGGCAGGTCCGCCGGCCCCCGCGCCACCACCGCGTTCCACTCGTCGCGGAGGGCGTCGAACGCGGCCCGGCCCTCGAGCGCCTCGACGAAGGTCGGCCGCCGCAGCGCCGGTGCGGTCGCGAGGGGGCTCTCGCCGAGCGGGCGCATCGGCCGTCACCGCGCGCGCGCGATGGCGAGGAGCGCCCGCGCGAGCTTCTGGGGATCGTGGCGCCCGGACCCGCGGGGCTCGAGGAGATCCGTCACGACCGGGACCACTCCGAGGCCCTCGATCTCCGCCCGGTCCACGGCCACCGGCTTCCCTCCCCGGGCGGCGGCCGCCGCGACGACGCTCGCGGGCAGCGGCGGGCGGTGGACGAGGGCGACGTCCACCACGTCCCCGAGCTGCTCCTGCACGGCGGCCACGTGCTCCGCCGCGGTGCAGCCGTCGGTCTCGCCCGGCTCCGTGAACAGGTTCACGACGAGGACGCGCGTCGCGCGCGTCGCGCGGAGCGCCTCGGCGACGCCGCCCCCGAGCAGGCTCGCGATCACGCTCGACCAGAGGCTCCCCGGCCCGAGCACGACCAGGTCCGCCGCCCGGATCGCCTCGAGCGCCTCGGCCGGGGCCGGCGCCGGGCCGGCGAGGCGGAGCGCCGCGATCTCGCCCCGGGCCGCGGCGATGGCCCGCTCGCCCCGGACCAGCCGGCCGTCGGCGAGCTCCGCGAGGAGCTCGACCGGCCCCTCCGCCGCGGGCAGCACCCGGCCCCGCGCCCCGAGCAGCTTCCCGGCGACGGAGACCGCCCGGGACAGGTCGCCGAGCCGCTCGGCGAGCGCCGCGAGCACGAGGTTCCCCACCGTGTGGCCGGCGAGGTCCCCGTCGCCGCGGCCGAAGCGGTGCTGGAACAGCGCGGCGAGCGGGTTCGGCGCGGAGGTGAGCGCGACGAGGCAGTTGCGGGCGTCCCCCACCGCAGGGACCCCGTACCGCAGGCGCAGCGCGCCGGAGCTCCCGCCGTCGTCGGCGGTGGTGACGAGCGCGGTCACCGCCACCGGCCGCCCCTCCTCCGGCTCCACCCCCGGCGCGAGGCCGGCGAGCACGCGCGGCAGCCCCGTCCCGCCCCCGGCCGCGACGACCCGGAGCGGCGCCGGCTCCGCCGCGGGGGCCACGGGCAGCGACGGGACCACCTCGAAGCTCCTCATCGCGCCCCCCTCCCGAGCAGCACGACCTTCGCGGTGGCGAGCAGGCAGACGAGGTCGAGGAACAGCGACGTGTTCTTGATGTAGTACAGGTCGTACTCGAGCTTCTGCGCCTGCTCCTCCATCGTCGAGCCGTAGCCGTAACGGAGCTGCGCCCACCCGGTGATCCCCGGCTTCACGAGCTTGCGCAGCGCGAACAGCGGCCAGCGCGCCTCGAGCTCCGCGAGGAAGACGGCGCGCTCCGGCCGCGGCCCGACGAGGCTCATGTCGCCCCGCAGGACGTTCCAGAGCTGCGGCAGCTCGTCGAGCCGCGCCCGGCGGAGGAACCGCCCCACCGGCAGGACCCGCGGATCGCCGTCGGTGGCCCACGCCGCGCCGAGCCTCTCCGCGTCGCGGCGCATCGTCCGGAACTTCCAGATCCGGTAGGCGCGCCCGCCGCGCCCGGTCCGCTCCTGCGAGTAGAGGATCGGCCGGCCGTCCGCGGCGGCGATCGCCGCCGCGACGAGCGCCATCACGGGGACGGCCAGGAGCAGCATCGCCGCCGAGGCGGCGACGTCCACGAGCCGCTTCAGCGTCCGGGTGGTCCGCGACACGCGGAAGCCCTCGTCGAAGATCAGGGCGGACGGGCGGACCAGCGCGAGCGGGATCCGCTGGAGCACCGCCTCGGCGAAGCCGACGTCGTCCACGACGCTGTACCCGCAGGTCCGGAGCCGGAGGAGCGCGTCCACGGGGAGGCCCGCCCGCCGGTCCTCCATCGCCACGACGATCACCTGGGCGCGCTCCCGCCGCGCCAGGTCCCCGATCGGCCCGTCCCGGAGCAGCGCCGGGTCCACGGCGGGCGGCGCGCGGCTCCGCTCCGGCGCGGCGAAGCCGACCACCTCCCAGAGCCCCTCGGCCTCGCGCTCCACCGCGCGCGAGAGGTCGCGCGCGCGGGGACCCGCCCCGAGGAAGAGGACCCGCGTCGGCGCCCCCACCACCGCCGGCATCAGGGCGCGCGCGGCGATCACGCCGAGCGCGCCACCGGCCGCGGCGACCACCAGCGAGCGGTGGAGCATCCACCCGGGCACCACCACGAGCAGGACGAGATCCGCGACGGCGAGCGCGATCACCGCGACGCCGAGCGCCCGGAGGAGCCGCCGGCCGTCGACGCGGTCCCGCACCGCGGCCTGCAGGTCGTACAGGTCCCCGAGGTACAGCGCCCCCGCGAAGAAGAGCGACGCGAGCCCCGCGCGCAGGATCGCCGGGGCGACCGGGGCGACGGCGCCGCCGGCCTGCGCCGCGACCGGGCCGAGCGACGCGCCGGCGAGGAGCGCGAGGACCAGGACCGTCTCCTCCGCGAGGAAGTAGACCGCCTTCTGCGGGGAGAACCAGTGATTGAAGACCCGGACCAAGCCGCCCCCTCCGACCCCGCCGCCCCGCGCGCGACCCGCGCTCACCAAACCTGGGACGGTGCGCCCGCTCCGCACATCACCCGGCCGAAGTCTCCTCCTCCCGGCGCCGCTCCCCGCGGGACCTCCGCACGCCACGCGCGGGCGCGGCGCGCACCGCGCAGGAGCGCTCGACCGGGGCCGTGCGCCTCATCCCACGCGCCGATCGACCGCCGCGGGCGCCGCCTCGGGGCCGTCGGCGTACAGCCACGACACCCGCCCGCCCGCCGCCGCGTCCACGTCGTTCAGGACCACGCCGACCGCGCGCTCGCCGAGCGCCTCGAGCGCGATCCGGACCACGTGCCGGGGCGTGACGCCCGCGCGGATCACCAGCACGGCCGCGTCGGCGGCCGCGGCGAGCCGGTCGCCGTCGGCGAAGGCGAGGGCCGGGGGCGCGTCCAGGATCACCAGCTCGTGCGCCGCGCGGAGCTGCTCCATCACCGCCGGCAGGCGGGGGCTCCGAAGCGTCGCCGCCGGGTCGCGCACCTCGCCGGCGCAGAGGATCGCGAGCCCTCCCGCGCGCACCACCGCCTGCCCGAGCTCGGCCGCGCCTTCGAGCACCTCCCCGAGCCCCGGGCGCGGCGCGAGACCGAAGAGCCCCGCCAGCGTCGGGCGGCGGAGATCGCCCTCGACCAGCACCACGCTGCGCCCCTCCTGGACCGCGGTGAGCGCGAGGTTCGCGGCGGTGGTGGTCCGCCCCTCGCCGCGGCCGGCCGAGGTGATCGCGACGACCCGCGTCGGCCGACGCGCCGCGAGCCGGAGGAGGCGCTGGTACAGCACCCGGTACTGCACCGCCGCCGGGGACTCCGGATCGGCGAGCGCGACGAGCCGGGCCTCGGGGGCCGTGGTCGGGTGGGAGGTCTGCAGGGTCTCGGCTGGGATCATCGTCTCTCTCCTCTCGCGCTACGCGCCCTCGCTCCGCCGCGGGCCGATCCGCGGGATCGCGGCCAGCACCGGCACGCCGAGCGCGCCGGCGTCCTGCGGCCCCCGCATCGAGCCGTCCAGCCATTCGGCGGCGCCGCCGGCGGCGAGCCCGGCCACGACGGCCGCCAGCACGGCGAGCATCGCCATCCGGCCGCGGTCCGGCGCCGCGGGTCGAGTCGGCGCCGTCGGCGCCTCGACGGTCCGGAAGAGCCGCCCGCCGTCGGCGGCGAGCAGCTCCTCGGCGGCGGCCGCGTCCGCGCGCCGCGAGACCGTCGAGGCGTACTTCGCCCGGACGACCTCGTAGTCGCGGGACAGCGCGGCGAGCTCCTGGCCCCACTGCGGCGCCGCGTCGACGCGCCGCTGGTACGACGCCAGCTCGCTCGAGAGGGCGGTCACGGCCGCCTGGTGCTCCCGGAGCTCGCCGTCGATGCGGGCGAGGTGCTGCTGGACCCGCTCCTTCTGGAACCGGTCCACCTCCTCGTCGCGCCGCGCCTGCGCCTCCTCGACCTCGCGCCGCGCCCGCTTCACGTCGGGGTGATCGGGCGAGTAAGCGGCCTCCGCCGCCTGGAGCTTCCGCTGCGCGGCGTCGAGGGCCGCCTCGCTCATCCCGGGCACGCTCGGCCCCTCCGGGATCGACGCCAGCAGCTCGCTCCGGCGGCGCCGCGCGTCGGTGATCGCGCCGAGGTGCATCTCGATGAGCGCCTGATCCCGGGCCGCCGCGCGGGAGTTCGTCTCGATCATCTCCGGCAGCTCCGGCGCGTGCTGGCGCTTGAAGTCGAGGATCTTGCGCTCGTGGCCGGCGAGCTCGCCCGCCATGGCCGCGGTCTGGGCGTCGAGCGTCTCGCGCAGCGCGCGCGCCTGGCCGGCGAGCACGTCGCGCGTGAGCTGCTCGTAGTACCGGGGGAGCAGCTCCGCCGCCTGCTTCACCTTCACCGGATCGGGGCCGCGCACCTCGACGACGAACAGCAGCGCGGGCGGGCCGCCGGGCACCTCCCCCTCGAGGCGCACCTCGGTCCGCTGCCGGAGCCGCTCCACCGCCTCGTCCGGGCCCAGCTCGGAGAAGATCCCGGTCTCCCTCGCGACCCGCTCGAGCACCGGACGCGCGAGGACCCCGTGCTTCACCGTCCGCATCCGGTCCTCGAACGGCACGATCCCCTGGGCGGGGAAGAAGTCCACCGGCAGCCGGCGCGGCTCGATCTGGACGGTCGAGGCGGCGGTGTACTCCGCCGGCGTGAGGAGCGTGATCGCGAGCCCCGCCGCGAGGACGAGCGCGCCGGCCAGCAGCGCCACCTTCCGCCGGCGCCTCAGGGCCTCGAGCACGTCCTGCAACGTGTAGGTCCGTTCCATGTCCCGCTCCCTCACCGCACGTCCGAGCTCCAGCCGAGCCTGAGCCCCACCGTCGTTCGCCGCAGCGTCGCGGTCTGCACGTCGAGCCGGTCGTAGTGGCTCACGTGCAGCGCGAGGCGCAGCGGCCGGGCCACGCGCCAGCCGAGCTCGCCCGCCGCGGCGTAGCCCGTCGTGGCGTTCGCGCCGCTCGGGGCCTCCCCCGAGCGCCAGATGCCGCCGTCGCCGCGCACGTCGAAGGTGCGCGTGGTGCCGAGCCGGCGCACGAATCCGACCTCGATGGAGTCCACCAGCCCCGGGCGGGCGGTGGTGCCGATGCCGAGCCCGTGCTGGAGGCCGACCCGGAGATCCCACTGGCGATTCGAGAGCTGGAGCTCGACGCCCGCCTCCGGCACGAGCGCGCGCCCGTCCGGACCGGACCAGTACGCGGGGCCCGCGAAGGCGTCGGCGAGGAGGTGGCGCGAGAGCCGGTACCGCGCGCGCGCCCGGAGCCCGTGGGAGAACGCGAGGGTGTCGGCGCCGGGCTCGAACCCCTGGTACACGCCGAAGGCGTAGGCCCCCCCCAGCGAGAGCCTGCGGTCGAGGCGGTAGAGGAGCTCGGCGCCGGGCGCGTGCATGGCGCCGCCGTTCTGGTCCTGGAAGATGACGGTGCGCTCCGCCACGGTCACGGCCGCGTCCACCCGCTCGGTCACCCGGTAATCGCTTCGGCCGCGCGCCTGGAGGACCCACGCGGACTGCTCGCCCGCGCGGAACACGCCCATCTGCGCGAGGCCGACCGGGTCGAAGGCGTGCCCGCCGCGCGCGTCCAGCGCGACGACGAGCCGCCGCGAGGGGGTCGCGCTCAGCTTGACGAGCCCGCGGTGGTTCCAGATCCCGCCGGGCGCGAGCCGGTCGTAGAGGAGGAAGTCGCCGAGGTACAGGCCGTCGAGCTCCCACAGCGGAGCCCGCAGCCGGAGCCCGAGCTCCGGGGAGATCCGACCGGTCCGGTCCCCGCGGCCGTCGTACAGCGCGTTCGAGTCGTAGCCGCCCTCGAGGGTGAGGCGGGCGATGGGCTCCGCCTCCGTACTCGCCGCCGCCCGAGCCGGGCCGAGCAGGACGGCGGCGCTGGCCATCGCCGCGATCCCGATCCGCCCGAGCACGCCCATCGCCCGCCTCCGCCTCGCGCTCCGTGGAGCCCCGACGTCCCGCTACGGCACGTACAGGACGTCGCCGCCCCTGACCCAGAGCGCACCCGCCGCCTCCCCCTTCACCAGCTCGCCGTAGGAGAGGCGGACGCGATCGGTCTTCCCGTCCTTCCGCTGCCGGATCCAGTAGACGTCGTCGCCCCCGAACTCGGTCTTGCCGCCGGCGAGCGCGATGGCCTGCACGACCGTCATCGGGCCGCGCAGCGTGAAGCCGCCCGGCTTGGTCACCTCCCCGAGCACGTAGACCCGCGCGCCGTTGATCTCGCGCACGAGCACCGCCACCGCGGCGTCCTGGATGTAGGGCGCGAACGCCTTCGCGAGGCCGGCCTGGAGCTCTGCCGGCGTCCGCCCCGCCGCCTCCACCTCGCCCGCGAGGGGCAACGAGATGCGTCCGTCGGGCCGGACCGGCACCACCCGGGTCAGCTCCGGCTCGTGCCAGACCACCACCTCGAGGACGTCCTCGCGCCCGATGTGGTACTCGTCCGCGTCGGGGCGCTCCCCGGCCAGCTCGGAGACGCCCCGCGACGCGCAGGCCGCGAGCAGCCCCGCCAGCGACAAAGCCCAGCCGCCACGCGCCATGCGATCGCCTCCGCGGGCCGCTCGCCCGTCGTGTCGACCCCGACCTTCGAGCACTCTCCGTGCCACGTCCGGCCGCCGGCGTTCGCCGCGCCCCCGCCGGGCGCCAGCGACGCCGCGGATCACCGCGCCGGCAGGCGGTCCCGCGCGCGCCGCGCCGCGAGGCGCACGGCCGCCAGGCGAACCCTCGGTTCGAAGCAGCGGAAGCGCATTTCCCTCCAGTGGAACGAAAGTGCCTGCGTTGCCGGCGCCGCCGCGGCGCCCGACGTTGGGAGAGAGCGGCGCGAGACGAGGGGCGGTGCGGCCCGCGGCGCGCCCGGAGGGCGGCGATGCTCAGGGCGGCGGGCTGGACGATCGGCCTCTTCGGGGTCGGGATGATCATCTGCCAGCTCTACCCGACGTCCTGGATCGAGCCCGTGGTCCTGTTCGGGCTCGGCGTCGCGCTCCTCGCGGTGAGCGCACGGACCGGCGTCGGGCCCCGCAAGCCGCGCGCCGTGGCGCCGAAGGAGGCGGCGGCCTGAAGGAGGGCTCAAGGCCCGTCAAACAATCGACGGGCCTTGACCATCTAGGAGGGGCGGACCGTCGCCCGCCCCTCGCGCCCGAAGTGAATTCGGGCGCTTCACCCCACCCGCCGCCCCGCTCACGCGGGTCGGCCTGAGAGCTCGTCGAATTCTTCGACAAGCTCTCAGTGCATCGGGTCCCGGGCGCCTCGTGATCGCGCCCGCTGCCTGCGGCCTGTCGCCTCCGGGGCCTACTCGATCGTCGCCGCGTCCCGCGGGTCGACGATCCCGCAGTCCTTGATCTTGTAGAGCAGCGCCTTGTAGCTGATCTGGAGCCGCTTCGCGGCCTTCCGCTTGTTCCAGCCGCTCCGCATCAGCGCGCGGAGGATCGCCTCGCGCTCGGCGATGCGCGCCGCACGGCGTGAGACGTCCTTGAGCGGCGCGTCCTCCGGCAGGGTGGCGTGCAGCGCCGCGTCGGGGCGCGCCGCGTTGAGGGCGACGTTCGAGAGCGGCGCGGCGAGGGCGGGCGCGGCGGCCGGTGGACGCGGTGGACCGAGCTCGCCGAGGACCATCGCGGGGTCCCGCAGCACGACGAGGCGCCGCACGAGGTTCTCGAGCTCGCGGACGTTCCCCGGCCAGTCGTGGGCGTGGAAGCGGTCCATCACCTCCGGTGGGATCGCCTCGAGGCCGCCGTGGTACCGCTCCCGGTACTTCTCCACGAAGTGGCGCACGAGCGGGCCGATCTCCTCCTTGCGCTCCCGCAGCGGCGGCACGCGGATCGTGACGACGTTGAGCCGGTAGAAGAGGTCCTCCCGGAAGGTCCCCTGTCGGATCGCCACGTCGAGGTTCCGGTTCGTCGCGACCACCACGCGGGCGTCCACGCGAACGGAGCGCTTGCCGCCGACCCGGTAGAACTCCTCGTCCTGCAGGACCTGGAGCAGCTTCGCCTGGAGCCGCGGGTCCATCTCGCCGATCTCGTCGAGGAAGATGGTGCCGCGGTGCGCCAGCTCGAACTTCCCGGGCTTCTCCGCGTGCGCGCCGGTGAAGGCCCCCTTCTCGTGCCCGAACAGCTCGCTCTCGAGCAGCTCGCCCGGGAGCGCGGCGCAGTTGATCTTCACGAACGGCCGGCCGGCGCGACGGCTCGTGGCGTGGATGCGCCGCGCGATCACGTCCTTCCCGACGCCGCTCTCCCCGACGAGCAGGACGGGGACGTCGGTGTCGGCGATCCGCTCGACCAGCTCCCAGACGCGGCTCATCGCGCCCGAGACGACCGGGAGCGAGGCCACGGGGTCCGGGTCCGGATCGGGCGGTGGGCGGTCGGCGACCTCGGGCGCGCGCCGGACGGGGCCGTCGAGCGCGCGGCGCAGCACCAGGTCCAGCTCGGTGGGCTCGAACGGCTTGGGGAGGTAGTCGGTGGCGCCGAGCTTCATCGCCCGTACGACGTCCTCGGCCTGCGAGAGGGCGGAGAGGACGATGACGGGGACGACGGGATCCCGCTCGCGGATGCGCCGCAGCACCTCGAACCCGTCCGGCTCGGGCATGACCAGGTCGAGCAGGATCGCGTCCGCGCCGGCGGCCGACAGCGCCGCGAGGGCCTCGGCGCCCCCCCCGGCCGCGCGAACCCGATGGCCGGCCGCCCCGAGAAAGGCCGCGAGCGCGGTCCGGGCGGCTTCGTCGTCGTCGATGACGAGCACGTTCCAGTGGTGTTCCATCCGTCTTCCGCAGGTGGGACGATCGCTTGCCCCGGCGAGAAGTTGGAACGACCTCGCCGCCCCGGCACCGGCCCGAACGCGGTGACGGGCAGGCAGGCGACCGGGCGGGTGTGCTCGACGCGCGGGCGGCGTCGCGTGGCGGATCCTCCGTGCGTCGCCGCCGCCCGCGCGGGACGGGGCGACACGCGGGGTCATGCTCAGTAGATGCGGGCGACCTCCGCGCCGGAGTAGTAGGCCCGCAGGATCTCGCGGTACCCCTGCCCGGCGCTCGCGCGTCCGACGGCGCCCCACTGGCACATGCCCGCGCCGTGGCCCCAGCCGCCGCCGCGGAGCACGAAGGCCGCGCCGTCGCGCTCGACCACGAACATCGCCGACGGCAGGTTCCGCAGGAGGCGGCGGATCTTCAGCTCTCCGGCGACCTCGGCCTCGCCCGCGTCGCCCTGGATCGCGAGCAGCCGCGCGCGGCCCGACACGCCCCGCGACCGGATGACGAGGGCGCGGACGTGCCCCACCCCGAGCGGCGACGCCAGCGCGTCCAGCTCCGCCGGTTCCAGGCGCCGCTCCCACCGGAAGTTGTGCGCGCCCGCCGGGCGCCGGCAGTACGCGCCGCTCGCGCCGGCGAGGAAGGCGCGGAGCCGCGCCTCGTCGGCGAGGTCCGCCGGGACGTCCCGCGCCTCGTCCGGCGGCAGGTCCGGCCGGCCGCGCAGGCTCGCCGACGGCGCGCCGCCCCAGACCTTGTCGTTGTCCTCGCCGTGGCCGCCGCAGCTCGCGGAGTACACCGCGTCCACGAGGGTGCGCTCCGCCTTCCCGAACAGCGCCTCGCCGCGCGTCGCGCGGACCGCCTCGTCGGAGCGCGCGGTCCGGGCGCCGTCGCCGCGGTACGCCTGGCAGTGGACCTCGGCGCACAGCATGAAGGGATCCGTGAGGTGACGTGCGCCGAGCTGGGCGAGGACGTTCGAGCGGGCGGTGACGGCCTGCGCCTTGAGCGCCTCGAGCGGCACCGACGCGGGCATCTCGCTCGGGACGAGGCCGCGGAGGAGCTCCTCGAGCGGCACGCCGTGCACCGCCGCCAGCGCGCCGCCCGCGTCGAGCGTCACGTACAGCCGCCCGACGTAGGTCCGATCCTCGCGGCCGCGCGCGACGGGGCCGCGCTCGTGCTCGACGCGCTCCACGACGAAGCCGGCGTCCCCGTCCACGACCAGCGTCATGGCCGCGTCGGCGGCGCCGAGGAGGTCGCCGCCCTCGCCGACGAGCTCGAGCCGTCCGCGCGGCCGCCCCACCACCTGCCCGTGGAGCCGCGCGTGGACGCCCGTCCGGGCGCGGACCTCGTCGATCGCCGCCTTCGCCGCCGCCACGGTGCCGTCCGTGTCGGCGAGGAGCAGCTCGCGGCGCACGTCCACCACGCGGCCGGCGATCCCGTACAGCCCGCCGACGATCCGCGTGACGACGCTCAAGCCCAGGGCTCGCCACGTCCGGCGCTCCTCGTCCAGGCGCGCCCGCTCGGCGAGCGGCGCCTCGTCGAGGAGCGCGGACCAGGCGATCACGGCGGGTGTGGCCTCGCGCGCGCGGACGCGGAGCCGCGCGCCGGCCGGGAGCTCCACGACGGCGCCGCCCCGGAGGAGCACGCGCGCGCGTGCGCGCGGCCGGAAGGCGATCTCGCGTTGCCCTTCCATGAGCCGGATCGCGACGAGCGGCTCGCCTCCGGTGGCGAACTCGAGGCGGTGTCCCCAGAGCAGCTCGAGCGGATCCGCGAGGTCCGCGAAGGGCGGAGGCGGCGGGAGGTCGGGCGCGGGGAGCGGCGGAGGAAGCGCGGTGGTCGGTGCGGACCCGGGCGCCGGAGGCGGGGGCGGAGCCGAAGCACCGTCACCGTCACCGTGACCGTCACCGTGACCGTCCCCCGTGCCCGGCTCCCGCATTCCGTGACCCGTGGCCCGTGGCCCGACATGAGGCGCGCAGACCGAGGTCGCGGCCGGGTCCGGGTCCGGGGCTGGGATCGGAGCCGAAGCACCGTCACCGTCACCGTGACCGTCACCGTGACCGTCACCGTGACCGTCCCCCGTGCCCGGCTCCCGCATCCCGTGGCCCGTGGCCCGTGGCCCGACATGAGGCGCGCAGACCGAGGTCGCGGCCGGGTCCGGGTCCGGGTTCGGGTCCGGGGCTGGGGACGGGTTCAGGTTCGGGGACGGGGACGGGGCTGAGTCCGGGTCCGGGTTCGGGGCCGGGTTCGGGTTCGGGTTCGGGGACGGGGCTGGGGACGACGTCGCGATCGTCGGAGGTGTTTCCTGATGCGTGACGTCCGAGGCCTGAGGCCGCTCCTGCCGAGCCCCGCCTTCGCCGCCCGCGCGCGCCGACCCGCGGCCCGCGAGGCACGCGGCGACGAGCAGGAGCGCGGTGAGGTGCGCGCGGGTCACGGCGCGATCCGCCGGTGCTTCTCCGCCGCCATCGCCTCGAGCTCGGCCGCGGCCCGCGTCCGGTCCGCCCCGCTCGCCTCCGCGGCGCGCAGCGCCGCCGCGACGGCGAGCAGCCGGTCGCGCTCACCCGCCTCTCGCGCGCGGAGCGCCTCGATCATCCCCGCCACCTCGTCCCCGAGCTCGACGAGCAGATCGCGCGCCCGGAGCGGCCTCGGCGCCGAGAGATCCCCCTCGGCGACCCGCCGGCACGCGGCGCGGAGCGCGTACGCGGGCCCGGCGATCCGGTGCGTGATCACCACCGCCGCCGCGAGCAGGCACGCCACCACGGCGGCGAGCGCGACGGCGACGAGGACGATCCGGACCCGATCCTCGCCGGCGATCGTGGGGCCGAGCGACGCGTCCAGCTCGGTCCCGGACAGCTCGAGGAGCGCGCTCGTCTCCCGCCACGCCTCCCAGAGGAGGTAGCCGAGCCCCGCGGAGAGGACCACCGCAACCGCGAGGAGGCGGCGCGCGAGCCGGAGCTGCAGCCCCGTGTCGAGGAGGTAGTTGCGGAGGCGCCGCGCCCCGCGCCGCGGCGCGACCTCGACGTCGGGCGCGGCATCGGATGCGGCGTCGGGCGCGGCGGGGGCGGTCGAGCCGGGCTCCATGTCCGTCCGTTCTACCGCGTCCCCGGGGCCCGCGGCGAGGCCTCGTCTCGCGAGCGGGGCCGTCGCCGCGCGCGCAGGCTGCGCCTTCCGCCGCCGGGTCGGACCGGCTATCCGAGCATCGCGCTCGGCGGCCCACCGGCGAGCCGCCGGAACGCACGGTGAAGGCGCGCCGTCACGGGTCCCGGCCGGCCCGCCCCGACCGCGCGCTCGCCGAGGCGCGTGACGGGCACGATCTCGCGCATCGTGGACGTGATGAACACCTCGTCGGCGGCCTCCAGCTCCGGCGGGCGGAGCGGGACCTCGTCCATGGGGATCCCCTCCGCGCGCGCGAGGCGGAGGACCACCCCGCGCGTCACGCCCTCCAGGATCCCCGCGGCGAGCGGCGGCGTGCGGACGCGCCCGCCCGCCACCACGAACACGTTGGACGACGAGCCCTCCGTGACGAAGCCGCGCTCGTCGAGGAGCAGCGCCTCGTGGGCGCCCCGCGCCCGCGCCTCGCGCACGGCGAGCACGTGGTTCAGGTGCGCGCCGGTCTTCGCCGACGGGTCCACCACCGCCGCCGGGGCGTGGCGCACGCCGACCACGACCGCCTTCACGCCCTCCACGTAGGCGCTCGCGGGCGGCGCCGGCAACGGCTGCACGATCACGACGGCCGCCGGATTCACCGCGAGCGCGGGGTCGAGGCCGATCTCCCCCGCCCCGCGGGTCATCACCACGCGCACGTACCACTCACCGACGTTCCAGGGGGCGGCGTCCGGGGCCGGCGCGGGGTCGCCGCCCGCGGCGCGCGCCGCTGCGAGGGTGCGCCCGATCTCGCGGGCGGTGCGCGGCGCGTCCCACGGCGGCGCGAGCCCGATCCGCTCCGCCGAGTGCGCGAGCCGGGCGAGGTGCGCGTCGAGCTCGAAGGGCTGGCCGCGATACGTGCGGATCACCTCGTAGACGCTGTCACCGTACAGGAAGCCGCGATCGAACACCGACACCCGCGCCTGCGCCGGGGGGACGATGTCGCCGTCCACGTTCACCAGGGTCGCCATGCCCTTCCTTTACCGCTCGACCGGCCCTGCGCGCGCGTCGGGCGTCGTCTCCAGGCCGCCGGGCCCCCCGGCTCCGCCCCGTCCCCGGGGTGCAGCTCGCCCCAGTCCGCGCACCCTCCCCGGCCCTCCAGGGATCCCCGAGTGATCCCGGCCGTTTTCTTGACCGACCCTCCGGGCGGCGATATCCACCGACATCGATGGAAGCGGCGATCGAGTGCACCCACTGCAAGGTGGTGATGACGAGCTGGTCGGCTCCCGGGAGCCCGATCCGCTATTACCAGTGCCCGTTCTGCCAGCGGACCCACTCGTCCCTGTACGGCGAGGTCTTCCGCCGCCGCGCCGGCGCCCGGATCCTCGACGCCGCGCCGCGCCCGCCGGCGCCCCCCGCAGCGATCCCGATGGCCTCCGCGGAGGACATCCGCTGGGCGAGCGTGAAGCAGTCCGCGGCGCGCTGGTTCGCGCGGCTCGAGGCCGAGGTCCGCCGGAACGGCCGCTCCCCGCGCCCGCGCCCGGTCCGCCAGATCCGGCCCCCCGCCTCCCTGGCGCGCACGGCGAAGGCGCCTCGCACCGCCGCCGGGGCCGACGACATCCCCGAGCTCGATCCGGACGAGGTGATCGAGATCGCCTCGCCGCAGCACGCGCGCTGCCGTTGACCGCGATGGTCGGCGAGTGACCTGCACGATGCCTCGCGCGCGTGTGGCATCGCCGCCGAAAATCGGTACTGTAGGCGCCGGCCTCGCCGGTTCCGCGGCGGTGCCGCGGGGCGCTAGCTCAACTGGTAGAGCAGCGGCCTTTTAAGCCGTTGGTTCCGGGTTCGATCCCCGGGCGCCCCACCTCCCGATCGCCGCGTGCCGCCGGAAGCCCCGGGCGGCGCTCACTCCGCGTCGCCCGCCTTGCGCAGGATCTTGATCTCGATGCGCCGGTTCTGGGCCCGCCCCTCGGGCGTCTCGTTCGCCGCGCGCGGCCGGACGTCGCCGTAGCCGACGACCTGCAACCGGCGCGCGTCCACGCCGTTCTCGAGGAGCAGGCGCACCACGGACTGGGCGCGCGCGGCGGAGAGGTGCCAGTTGGACGAGAAGCGCCCGCCCCGCACCGGGATCGAGTCGGTGTGCCCCTCGACCCGGATGGTGTTCGGCAGCTTCCCGAGGATCGCCGCGACCCGCACGAGCGCGCCGCGGCCGGCGTCGGAGAGCGCTGCGTCGCCGCTCGCGAACGTGACCTCGGAGGAGAGGCCGACCGTCACCTCCGTCTCGGTGTTCTCGACGAAGGCCTTGTCCTTCTGGAACTGCGCGGCGATCTCCCGGGCCGCCTCCTCGAGATCCTCGCGCGGCTGCTCCCGGACGACCCGGGTGTTCGCCGAGACGGTGCGGAGCTCGTTCACGAGCTGCTGCTTCCGCTGGTCCGTCATGACGCTGAACGAGTACATGAGGATGAAGAAGGACAGGAGCAGCGTCACCATGTCCGAGTAGGTGACGAGCCAGAGGCTCGAGTCGTTCTCGTCCTCCGTCTGCCTCTTGCGGCTGAGCGCGATCACCGGTCAGCCCCCCAGGACCACGATCTCGACGCGCCGGTTCTGCGCGCGGTGCTCGGGGCCGTCGTTCGCGACGAGCGGGTGGAACTCGCCGTACCCGGCGACGGAGAGGCGCGTCCGGTCGATCCCGTGGTCCTCCAGGTACTGCGTCACCGAGATGGCGCGCGCGGTCGAGAGCTCCCAGTTGGAAGGGAACTCGGCGCTGCGGATGACGAGATCGTCGGTGTGCCCCTCGACGCGCAGCCGGCTCGGCGCCCGGGCCAGGACCGGCGCCAGCCCCGCCAGGACGCGCTCGGCCTCCGGCGTGAGGGACGCCTTGGCCTCGGCGAACAGGATGGCGCTCTTCATCCGGATCACGAGCCGATCCGAGGCGCGGTCCACCGCCATCGAGTCGGCGAGCCCGCTCTCCTTCACGAACTTCTCCACCTGCGTGACCGTCTCCACCAGGGCCTGGTCGCGCTGGGCCCGCTGCTGATCCTTCTGCGACTTCTGCGGCGCCTTGAGCCCGAGCACCACGAGCATCAGGATCGAGAAGATGAGGAGCTGCGTCATCAGGTCGGCGTAGCTGAAGAGCCACGCCGCGTCGTGCAGCGGGTTCGAGTCGTCCTCCCGCGACGCCCTGTGCCCGCGCGTCCTCATCCCCGCGCCGCGGTCCCGCCGAAGGCCTCGAGCGTCTCGCGCACGTACTCCGCGTTCTGCCCGAGCCGGATCGCGAGCAGGCCGGCGATGATCTCGTCCCGGCGCAGCCGCTCGTCGAGGTCGAGGGTGCGCACCTTGCCGGCGAGGGGCAGGAAGAAGAGGCCCGCCATCAGCACGCCGTAGAACGTCGCCATCAGCGCCACCGACATGCCCTGGCCGATCGCCCGCGGGTCGGTGAGCCCCTTCAGCATCTGGATGAGCCCGATGAGCGTGCCGACGAGGCCGAACATCGGGGAGTAGGTGCCCATGAGCCGGAACATGCGCTCCGCCGAGGACCGCTTCTCCGACAGGATCTCCGACTCGAGCCGCAGGAGCTCCTCGATCCGCTCGGCCGGGACACCGTCCACGACCAGCTGCACCCCCTTCACCAGGAAGGGATCGCGCGATCCCAGCGCCTCCACATCGAGCGACGCGTACCCCTGGGCCTTGGCCTGGCGGGCGAGCTGGACGAGCTCGGCGGTGACCTCCTTCGAGGTCTCGGTCCCCGTGAGGAAGAGCTTCTTCACCGCCGAGGCCGCGTGCACCGCCGTGATGCGGGAGGACGAGACGGTCGTCGCGGCGAAGGTCCCGCCCACCGCGATGAGCAGCGCGACCACGTTGGTGAAGATCGTGGCGTTGCCGCCCTTCGCGAGGACGGCGAAGTAGACGACCGATACGCCGACGACGAGTCCGAGGTAGGTGGTGGTTCGCACGGTTGGGATCCCGGTTCAGCGCCGCTTCAGCGCTTGCTTGGTGGTGCGGCCGTACTCCATGAGCGCCTCGCGCACCGCTGCGTTCGAGGGGTCGAGCTCGTTCGAGCGCCGCCACGCCACGACCGCGGCGTCCTTCTGATCGAAGAGGAAGTACAGCGACCCGAGGAACGCGTGCGCGACCGCGAAGTCGGGCAGCGCCGCGGCGGCCGCCCGGACGCGCTGCAGCGCGCCGAAGCTGTCGCCGTCGAGGTACGCGACGAGACCCATGGCGAGGTTGCGGTACCCCTCGAGCTGATCCTCGAGCGCCTTCTTCACCGCCCCCGACCGGATCGCGGCGAGCCGGCGCCGCACGAGGGGCGCGTCCACGCCGGGGAGCCCCTGCCGGCCCGCCTCGACGAGCGCCTTGTCCACGAAGAAGAGCCGGCGCTCCTCCCAGGTGACGGCCTCGAGGTAGGACGCGCGCGCGTCGTCGAGCGGCGCGCCGACCAGGCTCGCCAGCTTGGCGCGCATGGCGTCGGGCTCGAGCCCGCCCTCCGTCTGGTAGTACATGCGCACGGACTCGATGAGCGAGCGCGCCATCATGTCGCCCTCGGCGAGCAGCTCGTTCCGCTTCTCGAGGGCGTCCAGCGAGAGCCGCATCTGGGCGGCGCCCGGGCCGTTCCACCCCGTGTCGGCGCCGCCGTCGCTCGTCGCGGTGCTCCGCGTGAGGGACAGGAACGCCATCACCTGCTGGTCGGCCTCTGCGGCGGGGGCGCTCGCCGCCGTCTCCTTGCCGCCGCCGTCCTTCGCGGGCGCGCCCGCGTCGGACGCGGCGCCGGCCTGCTGCGGCTGGACGGGGGGCTTCGCCTGTCCGCCGCTCCCGGCGGGACGTGGCGCGGCCGCGAGCGCGGCCGCGAGGATGGCTCCGATCACGATGTCGTCTCCCTTAGGCGGCGCGCGCCTGCCGGACGTGGAGCTCGCCGCGCACGTTGAGCTGGCGCATCGCGTCCTCCAGGACCCGGCGCGCGGCCTCGATCTCCGCCGGTCCCTTCTGCTGCACGACCTCCTCCTCCGCCTCGAGGATGGCGCGCAGGCGCTTCGAGACGGCGCCGTGGACCGCCGCGCGAGCCTCGGGCGCGCCGACCAGGGCGAGCGCGACGACGCTCGGGTCGATCCCGGTCACGACCTGCCGCACCGACGCGTCGGCGAGGCGGGCCAGATCCTCGAAGAGCATCATCGCCGACCGGGCGGCGTCCGCGACGCCCTGATCGCGGACCGCGATGCCGTCCAGCACCTCGCGCCGGACGGCGTCCGGGACCTGGGAGAGGAACTCGGCCACGCGGGCGGGGCCGCCGAGCGGCACCCGGTCGCGGATGCGCCGCAGCACGGCGCCGGCCGCGGCCTCCATCTGCGCCACCTGCTCGCGCGTGAGGACGCGCGAGGTCGCGAGCGTGACGCCGATCTCGAGCCTGCGCTGCGCGGGGACCAGCTCCTCCATCAGCTTGGACGCCTCGCCGTCGAGCCCGAAGAGATCGACGATCGCCGTCGCGGTGGCCGCGTCGGCCTCGGCGACCACCTGCACCAGCTCTCGCGCGGTCGCGTCCGCGAGCACCCCGAACGCGCCCAGATCCTCGCGGCGCTTGCGAAGCTCCGCGCGCTCCGCCTGCGCGGCCGCCGCCGCCGGCGTGGCCGCCTCGCCGCCGCTCGCGCGCGCCGCCTGCGCACCCGCCGCGCGCTCGGCCGCGCTCCGCCGCGAGAGACCGAAGGCGAGGATCACCGCGGCCACGATCGCCGTCAAGCAGATGGCGACGACCTCGGACGTGAGCCTCGGGGCGGCCTGGATCGTCGCGGAGAGGACCGTCCCCGACGCCTGCCCGGGCAGCGTCGGCCGCTCCTCGACGACGACCTCGTCGCCGCGCGACTTGTCGACCCCTGCGAGGTCCGAGGCGAGGCGCGTGAGCAGCTCGCGGCGCTGCTTCGGCATGGCGGGGTCGACGAACAGGAGCACCGTCATCTGGTTGACCTCGGTCTCGAGCTGCCGGGTCACCTGCTCCACCACGCGACCGCCACCGCCGATGTTGATCTCCGGCACCACGGTGCCCTGGCCGCCGCCGTCCACCGTGCCGAAGCCGGGCAGCTTCACCCGGTTCTTGCCGCCGATCTTCACGTCGGGAGCGACGCTCTGCTGCTTCTCCCGGATCTCGTGGATCTGCCCGCGCAGGTCGAGCCGCACGGACACCTCGATCCGGAACGGCTCCGCCGGACCGGCGAGAGACTTCGTGAGCCAGTCGCCGAGCTGCCGCTGCAGCTCGATGCGGGCCGCGATCACCGCTCCGCTGCGGTCCGCAGTCGCAGCGCGCGCGGGGAGCGCCGCGAGCAGTCCCGCGATCAATACGACGATGTGCCCCCCACCCCTCGAGATCACCATTCTCTCGCCGTATCACGCATGGGGCGGGGCTCTTAGTGACATCGGTCAAAACGGGCGCAATTCTTTGACATATGCGACCTTCACCTTCACAAACCGAATACCCCTCGAACTGCGCCATTTCGCGCAAGATCCACACGCATGGGTGATTTCACCAATCGGACTGGGTGAATTCACCGAATTGGGGCAATTCACCGAGGCATTCCTCCGCAACGCACGAAACCCTCGACGCTGACGTCCCGAGCGCACCGCATGCTGGGCGCCCGGTCTCATGCATCAGCTACTCGAGCCCGAGCTCGAGCTGTAACAGCACCGGCCGATGATCCGACGCAGCCGCGATCTCCGCTCCGCCGATCACCTCGGCGGCGAGGATCGCGCCGGCCGAAGCCCTCTGGAGCGCGAGATGATCGAGGACGGCGAGCCGCCCGCTCCCGCTCCACGTCCAGCTCTGCTCGAGCGGCCCCGCGGCGGGCTCGCCCCACGCGCCGTCCCCGAGCAGGGGCGCGAGGGCCGAGCCGTCCGAGGAGTCGTTCAGGTCACCGCCGGCGAGCACCAGCACCGCGCCGCCGGTCGCCGCCGCGTCGGCGAGCTCCCGGAGCCGCGTCGCCTGGAGCGCCCGCCGCGTGCCGTCGTCGGAGAGCGGCGAGCTGAAGTGGCTCCCCACCACGACCACCCGCCCCGCTCCCCCGACGTCCACGTGCGCCTCCACGCAGTCGCGCGGCCAGAGGAGCCGTCCGGCCGCGTCGCGGTCCTCGCGATGGCTCACGTAGGCGACGACCGGGCGACGCGAGAGGAAGGCCACGTCGATGCCACGCGGATCGTTGCCCTCGACGAGCCGCGCCTCGGGGTAGCCGGCGAGCCGGGCGAGCGCCTCGAGGATCGCGGCGTTCTCGACCTCCTGCAGGAGGACGAGGTCCGCGTCCACGCGCCGGAGCACCGTCGCGACCCGCTCGAGCTTCGCGGCGACCTCCGGCGCGGAGGGCACGAGGTCCTGCTCGCCCGGCGGGGCGCGCCGATCCTCGGCGTCGAACAGGTCGTGCACGTTCCAGGTGGCGATCCGCACGATCCGCGACCCGGCCTCGCCGGTCGCGGGGTCGAGCGTGAGCGGGCCGCACGCGGCGGCGAGGAGGGCGAGGGCGAAGGACGCGGTCGGGCGAGCCATGCCCTCCGCGAGTGCAACGACGGCGCCGCGCCCGACGCACCAGGGACCGGCCACTTCGCGCGTCCGGACGGTGCGCGTCGCGGACGCACGGGGCGGGCGGCGTCCGTCCTGCGGCCGCCTGCGGCCGAGGCGCCGAGCCGCTTCTCCCGCCGGCGTCCAGGTCGCCGCGGAGCTCCGATCCGCCCCCGTGCATCCCGGACGCGCGCCGCCCAGCCCGGCGGCCCCTCCTCCGCTTGACAGGACGCCCGCCCGCCCGTACAAACCACCTCCGTTATAACGGATAGACCCGGCGCGCCGGGTCGGGAGCGAACATGCGGATCGCGGACGACATCACGAAGCTCATCGGGAACACGCCGCTCGTGCGGCTCAACCGGATCGTGGAGGGGGCGCGCGCCACGGTCGTCGCGAAGGTCGAGAGCTTCAACCCCGCGTCGAGCGTGAAGGACCGCATCGGCGTCGCCATGATCGAGGCCGCCGAGCGCGCGGGCCGGATCCGCCCGGACACGATCCTGATCGAGCCGACCTCCGGGAACACCGGCATCGGCCTCGCCTTCGCCGCCGCCGCCAAGGGCTACAAGCTCGTCCTCACCATGCCCGAGACGATGAGCGTCGAGCGCCGCAAGCTCCTCGCCGCCTTCGGCGCGAAGCTGCTGCTCACGCCGGGCTCCGAGGGGATGAAGGGCGCCATCGCCAAGGCGGAGGCGCTCGCGGCGCAGGACCCGCGCTACCTGCTCCTCCAGCAGTTCGAGAACCCCGCCAACCCGGAGATCCACCGCCGCACCACCGCCGAGGAGATCTGGCGGGACACGGACGGCAAGATCGACATCCTCGTCGCGGGCACGGGCACGGGCGGCACCATCACCGGCTGCGCCCAGGTGCTGAAGGCGCGGAAGCCGTCGATCCGGATCGTGGCCGCCGAGCCGGCCGACTCGGCCGTCCTCTCGGGCGGAAAGCCCGGGTCGCACAAGATCCAGGGATGGGGGCCGGGGTTCGTGCCGAAGGTCATGGACACCTCCCTCCTGGACGAGGTGATCCGGGTGGCCAACGACGACGCCGGCGACCTCGCGCGCCGCCTCACGCGCGAGGAGGGGATCCTCTCCGGCATCTCCTGCGGCGGCGCGGTGTGGGCGGCGCGGGAGGTGGCGCGCCGGCCCGAGAACGCCGGCAAGCTCGTGGTGGTGGTGCTGCCCGACACCGGCGAGCGCTACCTCTCCACGTGGCTGTTCGAGGAGGCGAAGCCGGCCTAAACGGCCGATCAGGGTTCGCGAACGGTCAGCGGGGAGGGGCCCCACCGGCCGAAGGTGTTCGCGAATCGCGAACCCTCGTTTAGCGCCCCACCCGGGCCCGCCCGACGCGACGACCTCGCCCTGGCCTCCTCACCCGCTCGTCCTCATCTCTTGGGAGCGGAGGTCGAGGAGGCCCTTGCCATGACCCGGCAGTCGCGCGCGGAGCTCCGCGAAGAGCTGCTCTCTCGGCTCCCGCGCTGGTACACGCCGTGGCTGCACCTCGCGTTCCCGGCGGCGTCCGGCCTCGGCATCGCGGCGTTCGCGCTCTCGCGCGTCGAGGGGCTGCGCGCCTGGCAGCTCGCGTGCGTGCCGCTGTTCCTCGCCTTCGGCAACGCCGTCGAGTGGCACGCGCATCGCGGCCTCCTGCACCGGCGGACGCGGTTCCTCGAGGTCCTGTACGTCCGCCACACGCCCCAGCACCACGCCGTCTACGTCGCCGACGACATGGCGATCCGCAGCGCGCGAGAGCTCGCGCTGATCCTGCTCCCCGCCTACGGCGTGCTCGCGCTCCTCGCGCTCACCTCGCCGATCGCCCTCGCGTTCTTCGGCCTCGGCCAGCCCAACCTCGCGGCGCTCTGGGTCGCGACCGTGGTCTCGTACGTCCTCGGCTACGAGTGGCTGCACCTGGCCTACCACCTGCCGGAGCAGGGCCGGATCGGCCGGCTGTGGCTCGTCCAGGCGCTCCGACGCCATCACCAGCTCCACCACGCTCCGCAGCTCATGCAGCGGTGGAACTTCAACGTGACGGTGCCGCTGTGGGACCTCGTGCGCGGGACGAGCTACCGCGCGCCGGGCGCGAGCGTTCTCCCTGGCGCGCTGCGCCGCCAGCCGTGATCCCGATTCGATGCGATGAGCCGACCAACGCCCTTTACAGGGGCTCGGAGGTCTTGTACTAGACCGCCCGACCCCATCGTCTAGAGGCCCAGGACATCGCCCTTTCAAGGCGGCAACCGGGGTTCGAATCCCTGTGGGGTCATCGCTGGAGTCGTCGAAGAGCCGCTGGAAGCGCAGCCGCCGAACGGAGCCGACCGGGATCACGAGTACCTGACCCCATCGTCTAGAGGCCCAGGACACGGCCCTTTCAAGGCTGTAACCGGGGTTCGAATCCCCGTGGGGTCACCACTACCGCTTTCAAGGCTGTAATCGGGTCATCACTACCGGCTTAGGGGCCTCCGGCGCGCGCTTCGCGCGCTGACGATGGCTTCGCCCGTCCCCGAAGTCCAGGGACACGCGCTGCGCCCCCAGCCCCCGAATCGCGTCAGGCCTTGTACGCCCGCAGGAACATCGTCACCGCGCTCCGCACCGTCGCGGCGATCTGCTCGGGCGTGGGCGGAGGGATCACGCCCAAGCGCACCTTCATCACCAGATCCCCGTGGCACAGCATGACGAAGTGCACCGCGGCCGTGCGCGCGTCGTCGATGTTGCTCAGGATGCCCTTCTCGGCCTGGCGGGCGAGGTACGTGGCGACCGTGTCGATCGTCAGGCACGCCCCGCGCTCGTAGAACATCTTCCGGATCTCGGGGAGGTTCATCGCCTCGGCGGCCGACCGGTGCAGCGCCAGCGCGATGGGCGAGACGAACACCGAGGTGAGGCTCTCTCCCGCGCGCTGGAGCGCGTGTTCGATGTCGTCCTCCGGCCTCTCGACGAGCGCGGACTGGAGGGCCTCGCGCATGTTGTCGGCTCCCTCCGAGAAGGCAGCCAGGAAGAGTGCCGCCTTGTCCGCGAAGTGGTTATAGACGGTCGCCTTCGAGACCCCAGCCCGGGCGGCGATCGCGTCCACGCTCGCCCGCTCGAAGCCGAGCTCGAGGAAAGTTTCCCGCGCCCCCGCCAGGATCTGGCAGCGCTTGCGGTCACACCGTTTCAATGTCGCCTCGCCCACGTCACTTAAACTGAACCGTTTAGTCTTGACTGTCAACGGTCATGCGACTAAGCAGTCCACACTCCGCCGGGCTCTCCGTCCGGCCCACAGCACGCTACCCGCGAAGGATATCGAAGCGATGACCCTGCACGCCCGGATCTTCCCCACCGCCATTCGCGGAGCTGCTCCGCTCCTGCGGCGTCCCCTGCGCGCCGCCGGCGTGGCGATCGCCGGCCTCGCGCTCGTCCTCTCGGGCTGCCGGAAGCAGCCCCCCGCGCCGCCCCGCGGACCGGCCGAGGTGGGGGTCATCACCATCGCGCCGTCCTCCGTCACCCTCACCCAGGAGCTGCCGGGCCGCACCTCCGCCTTCCGCGTCGCCGAGGTCCGCGCGCGGGTGAACGGGATCGTCGTGAAGCGGCTCTTCACCGAAGGGTCCGACGTCCGCGAGGGGCAGCCGCTCTTCCGCATCGACCCGGCGCCCTACCAGGCGGCCCTCGACAGCGCCCGCGCCCAGCTCGCCCGCGCCGAGGCGCGGCTCGTCTCCGCGCGCCTCCAGGCGGAGCGCTACACCGAGCTCGTCGCCTCCAACGCGGTGAGCAAGCAGGAGCACGACGACGCGATCGCCGCGCTCAAGACGGCCGAGGCCGACGTCGCCGCCGGGCGCGCCGCCGTGCAGACCGCCCAGATCAACGTGGGGTACACCCTGGTCACCGCTCCGGTGTCGGGCCGCATCGGCCGCTCCGCCGTCACCGAGGGCGCCTACGCGCAGGCGGGCCAGGCGACCCTCCTCGCCACCGTCCAGCAGCTCGATCCGGTCTACGTGGACGTCACCCAGTCGAGCGCCGAGCTGCTCCGCCTCCGCCGCGACCTCGAGAGCGGCAAGCTCCAGAGCGCCGGCCAGGGCAAGGCGAAGGTGGACCTCCTCCTCGAGGACGGGCGCGAGTACGGCCTCTCCGGCGCGCTGCAGTTCGCCGACGTGACCGTGGACCCGGGCACCGGCTCGATCACCCTCCGCGCCCTGTTCCCGAACCCCCGCGCCGAGCTGCTGCCGGGGATGTACGTGCGGGCCCGCCTCCCCCAGGGCGTGGATCCGCAGGCGCTGCTCGTCCCGCAGCGCGCCGTCACCCGCAACAACAAGGGCGAGCCGACCGCGCTCGTCGTGAACGGCGGCAAGGCGGAGCTCCGGCTCCTCACCACCGACCGGACCGTCGGAGACGCGTGGCTGGTCAAGGCCGGCCTGAAGCCCGGCGATCAGGTGATCGTCGAGGGGCTCCAGAAGGTGCGCCCCGGCGCTCCCGTGAAGGCCATCCCCGCGTCCAGCGAGAAGCAGGCCGCCGCCGAGCCGGCGCCCGGCGGCCAGACCGCCCGCTGACGCGCGGGCCTCGCCGAGCCCCCAGCCTCACCCCCCTCTTCGAGCTCCAGGAGTCGCCGTGGCACGTTTCTTCATCGATCGGCCCATCTTCGCGTGGGTCGTCTCAATCATGATCATGCTGACCGGCGGGCTCGCCATCCTGAGCCTGCCGGTCTCGCAGTACCCCGCCATCGCGCCGCCGATCGTCTCGGTGTACGCGACGTACCCGGGCGCCTCCGCCCAGACCCTGGAGAACACGGTCACCCAGGTCATCGAGCAGAAGATGACCGGGCTCGATCACCTCCGGTACATGTCGGCCTCGAGCGACAACTCGGGGACCGCGACCGTCACCCTCACCTTCGACGCCGACGCGAACCCCGACATCGCGCAGGTGCAGGTGCAGAACAAGCTGCAGAACGCGATGCCGCTCCTCCCGCAGGAGGTGCAGCGGCAGGGCGTCCGGGTGGTGAAGACCGTCAACAACTACCTGCTCATCGCCGGCCTCATCTCCGAGGACGGCAGCATGACGCGCGACGACCTCAACGACTACGCGTTCTCGAACCTCGTCGATCAGATCAGCCGCGTCCCCGGCGTGGGCGAGGTGACGGCGTTCGGCACCCAGTACGCGATGCGGATCTGGCTCGACGCCGACAAGCTCGCGAGCCACAACCTCACCCCGGTCGACGTCACCCAGGCCATCCAGGCGCAGAACGCCCAGGTGTCGGCCGGCTCCCTCGGCGCCGCCCCGGCCGTCCGCGGCCAGGAGCTGAACGCCACCGTCACGGCGCAGACCCGGCTGCAGACGCCCGCGCAGTTCCTCCAGATCCTGCTCCGGGTGAACCCCGACGGCTCGGAGGTGCGCCTCGGCGACGTGGCCACCGTCCAGCTCGGCGGCGAGATGTACGAGATCGAGAGCTACTACAACGGCAAGCCCGCCGGCGGCATGGGCGTGAAGCTCGCGTCCGGCGCGAACGCGCTCCAGACGGCGAACCTGGTCCGCGCGCGGCTCGACGAGCTCGCCAAGTTCTTCCCGCCCGGGATGAAGGTCGTCTACCCGGTGGACACGACGCCGTTCGTCCGGATCTCGATCGAGGAGGTGGTGAAGACGCTCCTCGAGGCGATCGTGCTCGTCTTCGCCGTGATGTACCTGTTCCTCCAGAACTTCCGGGCCACCCTCATCCCCACCATCGCCGTCCCGGTGGTGCTCCTGGGCACCTTCGGCGTCCTCTCGGCGTTCGGCTTCAGCATCAACACCCTCACCATGTTCGGCCTGGTGCTCGCCATCGGCCTGCTGGTGGACGACGCCATCGTCGTGGTCGAGAACGTCGAGCGCGTCATGAGCGAGGAGGGGCTCCCGCCGCGCGAGGCGACGCGCAAGTCGATGGGGCAGATCACCGGCGCCCTCGTCGGCATCGCCCTCGTGCTCTCGGCGGTGTTCGTGCCGATGGCGTTCTTCGGCGGGTCGGTGGGCGTCATCTACCGGCAGTTCTCCATCACGCTCGTCTCGGCGATGGCGCTCTCGGTCGTGGTCGCGCTCACCCTGACGCCCGCGCTGTGCGCCACCCTGCTCAAGCCCGTCGAGAAGGGGCACCACGCCTCGAAGCGCGGCTTCTTCGGCCTGTTCAACCGTCTGTACGACCAGGGCAGCGGGGTGTACGAGAAGACGGTCGGGTGGGTGCTCCGCCGCGCCGGCCGCGCGATGATCGTCTACCTCGTCCTGCTGGTCGGGCTCGGCGCGCTGTTCTCGCGGCTGCCGAGCGGCTTCCTCCCGCTCGAGGACCAGGGCCAGATCCTCAACCAGATCCTGCTCCCCCCCGGCGCGACCATGGACCGGACCCGCGCCGTCCTGAACCAGGTCTCGCGCCACTACCTCGAGGACGAGAAGGACGCGGTCGAGGGCGTGATGAGCATCGTCGGCTTCAGCTTCGCCGGCCGCGGCCAGAACTCCGGCGTCGCCTTCGTCCGGCTGAAGGACTGGGACGAGCGCGGGGACAAGCGGCTGCACGCCCCCGCCGTCGCGGCGCGCGCGATGCGCGCGTTCTCCCAGATCAAGGACGCGATGGTGTTCGCCTTCGTGCCGCCCGCCGTGCCCGAGCTCGGCAACGCGACCGGCTTCGAGCTGCAGCTGCAGGACCGCGGCAACGTCGGCCACGAGGCCCTCATGGCGGCGCGCAACCAGCTCCTCGGGATGGCCGCCCAGGATCCCGCGCTCGCGAAGGTCCGCCCCTCCGGGCTCGACGACACGCCGCAGTACCGCATCGACGTGGACCAGGCGAAGGCCTCCGCGCTCGGCGTCTCCCTCTCGGACGTGAACGCCACCATCTCGTCCACGCTGGGCACCGCCTACGTCAACGACTTCATCGACAAGGGGCGCACGAAGCGCGTGTACATGCAGGCCGACGCGCCGTTCCGCATGAAGCCGGAGGACCTGAACCGCTGGTACGTCCGCAACCGCGCCGGCCAGATGGTGCCCTTCTCGGCGTTCACCAAGGGCGCGTGGACCCAGGGCCCGACCAAGCTCGACCGGTTCAACGGCTTCCCGTCCATGGTCATCCAGGGCGAGCCCGCCCCGGGCAAGAGCTCCGGCGAGGCGATGACGGCCATGGAGCGGCTCGTCAAGGAGCTGCCCCCCGGCGTCGGCCTCGAGTGGTCGGGGCTCTCCTACGAGGAGCGGCTCTCCGGCGCGAACGCCCCCGCCCTCTACGCCATCTCGCTGCTGGTGGTGTTCCTCGCCCTGGCCGCCCTCTACGAGAGCTGGTCCATCCCGGTCTCCGTGATGCTGGTCGTGCCGCTCGGCGTCATCGGCGCGGTGACGGCCACGCTCCTCGGCGGCCTCGAGGCCGACGTGTACTTCCAGGTCGGCCTCCTCACCACGATCGGCCTCTCGGCCAAGAACGCGATCCTCATCGTCGAGTTCGCGAAGGCGCAGCACGAGCACGGCGCGAGCCTGTTCGACGCGGCGGTGCAAGCCGCGAGCATGCGCCTCCGCCCCATCATCATGACCTCCCTCGCCTTCATCCTCGGAGTCCTCCCCCTGGCCCTCGCGAACGGCGCCGGCGCGGCCAGCCAGAACGCCATCGGCATCGCCGTGATCGGCGGCATGCTCTCCGCGACGTTCCTCGCGATCCTGCTCGTCCCCGTGTTCTTCGTCCGGATCGCCCGCGGCCGGAGGCAGCCGCCCGCCGACGTCGTCGCCGGCGACGAAGAGGACGCCACGAAGGAGGCCGCCAATGCGTAGCCGCGTGCTCCCGGCCCTCGCCGCGCTCTCCTCCGTCCTCGTCGCGGGCTGCACGCTGGCGCCGCGGTACCAGCGCCCCGCCGCGCCGGTCCAGGCCGACTGGCCGGCGGTCACCCCGCCCGCGACGACCGCGCCCGGCGGCGCCGCCGCCCCCTCCTCGTCCGTCCCCGCGAGCGAGCTGGGCTGGCGCGACGTCTTCGGCGACCCGCGCCTCCAGGCGCTCGTCGCGCTCGCGCTCCGCGAGAACCGCGATCTGCGGGTCGCGGCGCTCAACGTGCAGCTCGCGCAGGCGCAGTACGCGATCCAGCGCTCGGCCCTCCTCCCCACGGTGGAGGCCAGCGCCAGCGCCACCCGCTCGCGCACCCCCGCCGACCTCAGCCTCACCGGCTCGCCCACCACGGGCACCGTCTACACGGTGGGTGTCGGCCTGGCCTCCTACGAGCTCGACCTGTTCGGCCGGGTCCGCAGCCTGAAGGACCAGGCCCTCGAGCAGTACCTCGCGACCGAGGAGGCGCACCGGAGCGCGCACCTCGCGCTGATCGCGGAGGTGGCCACCCAGTACCTCGCCACCCGCGCCCTCGACGACCAGGTCACGCTCGCCCGCCAGACGCTCGCGACGGTGCAGGAGTCCCTCGAGCTCGCGAAGCGCACCTTCGCCGCGGGCAAGACGTCCGAGCTCGACCTCCGCACCGCGGAGGCGCAGGTCGAGACGGCGCTCTTCAACCTGTCGGCGGTCCAGCAGCAGCGCGCGCAGGCGGAGAACGCCCTGGTCCTCCTCGTCGGCGGGCCGATCCCGTCGGACCTCCCGGCCCCCATGCCGCTCGACGCGCAGCCGGTCGTCGCGGAGCTCCCGCCGGGGCTCCCCTCCGACCTCCTCCAGCGCCGGCCGGACATCCTCGCCGCCGAGCACGCGCTCCGCGGCGCGAACGCCAGCATCGGCGCCGCCCGGGCCGCGTTCTTCCCCTCCATCTCGCTGACCGCCTTCGGCGGGACCTCCAGCACCGAGCTCTCCCACCTGTTCGGATCGGGCTCCGGGATGTGGTCGTTCGCGCCGCGGATCGACCTGCCGATCTTCACCGGCGGCCGCAACAAGGCGAACCTGGACGCGGCCCGCGTCCGG
The DNA here is from genome assembly GCF_022690765.1 of Anaeromyxobacter oryzisoli. Lineage (GTDB taxonomy): Bacteria > Myxococcota > Myxococcia > Myxococcales > Anaeromyxobacteraceae > Anaeromyxobacter > Anaeromyxobacter oryzisoli. The sequence goes on from NZ_JALCZA010000039.1 coordinate 31,609, forward strand.
AAGTCCATCGAGGTGGCGAGCTACGAGAAGACGATCCAGGTCGCGTTCCGCGAGGTCGCCGACGGCCTCGAGGCGCGGGCGCGCCTCGAGGAGCAGCTCGACTTCCAGTCGAAGCGGGTCGAGGCGGAGCAGCGGCGCTACGACATCTCCGAGCTGCGCTACCGCAAGGGCGTGGACAGCTACCTGAACGTCCTCACCGCCCAGCGCGACCTCTACGGCGCGCAGCAGCAGCTCATCCAGACCCGGCTCGCCCGGCTCGGGAACGCGATCGAGCTCTACCGGGCGCTCGGCGGCGGCTGGCTCGAGAAGGGGACCGCGAGCCCGGCCCGCTCCGACGCCCCGGCCGCGACGCCGGCCCGCGCCAGCGCCACGCCCGCCAGCGCGCCTGCGGCGTCCGCGCCCGCGTCCAGCGCCGCGCCCGCCATCACGGCCGAGCCCGCGACCGTGCCAGCGGCTGCGCCCGCCACCACCGCCGCCCCGGCCACCGAGCCCGCGACGCGGTGACGGATCGCGCCGTGTCCAGCACCGTGGGGCGGGGCGCGCGCGCGCGCCGCCCCCCCTGCGCGGCCAGCGGGTGGCGATGGCCCGCGCGCCCCCCCACCGGCGGGTCTGGACAGCGCTCCTCGGCGCCTGCATCGCCATCGGCGCCTGGCTGCAGCTCCCGATCGGACCGGTCCCGTTCACGCTGCAGCCGATCTTCGTCTTCCTCGCCGGCTACCTCCTCGGCCCGCTCGGCGGCCCGGCGGCGGTCCTCCTGTACGTCGCCGCCGGGGTCCTCGGCCTCCCGGTCTTCGCCGGCGGCGCCTCCGGGATCGGGGTGCTGTTCGGCCCGACCGGCGGGTATCTCGTCGGCTTCGTCCTCGGGGCGGGCGTGACCGGGCTCGCGGCGCGCCCGGGCCGTCCGCTGGGCTGGCCCGGCGGGATCGCGGCCGGCGCGGCCGCCCTCGCGGTGGCGTACGCGGCGGGTGCGCTGCAGCTCCGTGCGGTCCTCGGCCTCTCCTGGCGCGCCGCGCTGGTGCTCGGCGTCCTGCCCTTCGTGCTCCAGGACGCGGTGAAGGTCGCCCTCGCGATCGCGGCCGCCCGGTTCCTGTCGTCGCACCGCCTCGCTCCCCGATGATCCGCGCCTCCGAAGTCACGTTCGCGTACCCGGGCGGTCCGTCCGTGCTCGGCCCCGTCTCCTTCGAGATCGCGCCGGGCAGCCTGTGCGGCCTCGTCGGCGCCAACGGGTCCGGCAAGTCCACGCTGCTCGCGCTGCTGGCCGGCCTGTTCGTCCCCTCCACCGGGACGCTCACCGTGAACGGCCGTCCTTCGCCGGGCGACGTGCAGGGCGTCCGCGCGGCGGTCGCCCTCGTCCTCCAGGATCCCGACCAGCAGATCGTCGGCGCGACGGTCGGCGAGGACCTGCTCCTCGGCCTCACGCCCCGCGATCCCGCGCAGGCGGAGCGCGCCCTCGCGCTCGCGGCCCGGTTCGGCCTGGGCGATCCCACGGCGCCGGTGCAGACGCTCTCGCTCGGCGGGCGGCGGAAGCTCTGCATCGCGACCGCGCTGCGCGACGCGCCGGAGGTCCTGGTGCTGGACGAGCCGTTCGCCGGGCTCGACTACCCCGCCGGCCGGGAGATGCGCGCGCTCCTCGCCTCGAACCGCGCCGCCGGACGCACGCAGGTGATCGCGTCGCACGACGTCGAGCCGTTCGCCGATCTCGCCGACGCGTGGCTGGTCCTCGAGGCCGGGCGCGTGGTGCTGCGCGGCGCGACCGACGCGGTGTTCCGGGAGCTGCGGGCGCACGGCGTCCGCCCGCCGACCGCCTGGCGCCCCGGTGAACCGGTCCCGGCATGGGAGTGACCCGTGTTGCCCTCGCCCGTCACGCCCCGGCGAGGGGCGCGCTCGGCGCCGTGGACGGGCGGGTCGTGCTCGCCCTCTCGCTCCTCCTCGGGGTCCTGGTCTGGCGCGGCGGCGTCGCGGGCGCGGCCGCGGACGCCGTGCTGTGCGGGGCCATCGTCGCCTCGGCCGGCGCGGGTCCGGGCGGCGCGCTGAAGGTCACGGCGCGGCACGCCGCCCTCGCCCTCGTCTGGGGCGCCGTGAAGCTGGGGACCGCGCTCGCCGCGGGCGCGACCGCACGAGCGGCGCTCGAGGGCGCGGGTGCCCTCGCGGTCCGCCTCGTCGCGTTGCTGCTGATGGGATCGGCGGTGACCGCGCTCCTCACCCCGCGGGCCCTGGGGCTCGCGGCCGCGAGCCTCGCGCGCCCGGTGCTCGGCCGCCGCGCCTGGGTGGTCGCGCTGGCGCTCTCGCTCATGATCCACTCCGTGCCACGCGCGCTGGCGAGCTTCGAGGACGCCCGCGCGGCGCTGCGCCTGCGGCGGGTGCGGGTCTCCCGGCTCCGCGCCGCCCTCCTCGTCGTGCAGGCCGGCCTCCGGCGCCTCGCGGTCGGGACCTGGGATCAGAGCCTCGCGATCGCGGCCCGGCGCCTGGATCGGCCGGAGGCCTGGGTCGCGGGCGGGCCACCACGGGCGCGGGACGTCGCCGTCGGGGCGGTGATCGCGACCGTCGCGATCGCCCTCGCCGGCGTTCGATGACGGGTCACGGAGGGTGCGCTCTATCGCGCACGCCGTCGAAGGAGGATACTCTACGGTCGATGCCGGGATCGCCGCACCCGCTCCGCGATGCCTTGCTCCTCGCGACCTACGTCGTGATCGGCGCGATCGCGTTCATCGCGTTCCTCCTGCTCGTGCTCCCGAGGCCGTAGCGGTCAAGGCCCGTCGAACAATCGACGGGCCTTGACCAGCCAGGAGGGGGGGGGGGGGGGCCCCCCCCCCCCCCCGCGGGGGGGGGGGGGGGGCGGGGGGTCGCCCGCCCCTCGCGCCCGAAGTGAATTCGGGCGCTTCACCCCACCCGCCGCCCCGCTCACGCGGGTCGGCCTGAGAGCTCGTCGAATTCTTCGACAAGCTCTCAGCGATGACGCTCCGGCCACACCGGCGCGCTCGACGCGTCGATGCGCCACCGGAGCAGCACCTGGGCGTGCCCCCACCCGGCGCGCCCGGCGTTCGGGCCGTCGAAGCTCGGCGGCGAGTAGTCGAGGCGCAGGCCCGTCGCCGCGAGGAACCAGAAGAAGCTGGCGAACGGCTCCAGGTGCGCGCGGTCGAGCAGCTTCACCGCGAGCTCCGTCCGCCGGCCCACGATCGTGACGCGGGGGTCGTACCCGGGGACCGCCACGCGCGGCTGGCAGAGATCCGCCACGCAGGCCGGCGGGGGCGCCACGCCTCCGCTGCGCGTGTACGCGGCGTCGACCCGCGGACTGCCGAGGAACCGCGGCACGTGCACCGCGAGCCTGGGGTCCGCCGGGGGAAGCGCCGCCTCCTCCGCCGGCGCGCGCGCGGCTACATCGCCGCCCACCGGCGGCGCAGCCACGTCGCCGCCCGGCGGAGGCGCAGTGATGAGGAGCGACGCGATCGTGATCCAGCCCGCCACAGGCTCGAACGGTAAGGACGACCGGGGCGCGCGCCCACGCCCCCGCGCTCGCGAGCGCGGCCGCCCGTCGCGCGCGCCCCCGCCCCCCCCCCCCGCCCCCCCCCCCCCCCCCCCCCCCCCCCCCCGCCCCCGACCGTCCGAGCGCGGCCGACCGTCCGAGCGGCGCGCGTCGCGTCCGTGTCCCGGGCCGGCGGCGGGCGTACCCTGGCGCCCCGCCGGCGCGGGCGCGCGAGCGGGGGGCGAGCGCTCGACGGGACGCGATCAGCGCGCGTGACCGTATCCGCCGCGGTCCACGGAGACGACGCGCCCATCCTCGAGCGTGACGATCGAGACGAACCGCTGCGGCCCCGGATCGTACGTCCAGACCTCCACCTCCACCGAGACGAAGGCGGTGGCCCCGCCGCCCGCAGGGACCGGCCGCTGCTCCCGGCGCGTGTGTCTCGTCGCCGGCTCGCCGCAGCGTGCGAGCAGGTCGAGCTTCACGTCGCCCGGCCGGACGCGTGAGGTGTCGCACTGCGCAGGCGACCCGCGCGCGGGCTGGACGCGGCCGTAGCCGTAGCCGCCCCGCTCGATGAGCGTGATCCTCCCCGCCTCGAGCGTGACCAGCGCGAGGAACCGGTTCGGGCCGAAGTCGTAGGTCCACTGCTCCACGACGGCGCTCGCGCCACCGCCGGTGATCGCCCCGGCCCCGGCCGCGACCACGACGGTCGAGGCGTCGCGCGCGTCGCGCAGCGCGGGCTCGCCGCACTTCGCGCGGAGGTCCAGCTCGAGGTCGCCGACCGCGACCCGACCGCCGTCGCACACGACGGACGACTCCGAGGCGTCGGCGGACGCGGCGAGGGCGAGCGCGGAGAGCGCGGCGAGGCGGCGGACGAGACGGCGCATCGATCCTCCGTGGGCAGGCGACCGCTCGACGCTAGCACGGACTTCACCACGAGGCGAGCGTTCGCGCGCCGCGCGCGGGTTGCCCCGCGAGGCGGGCGCGTCAGCCGCGCCAGGGCTCGCTGGCGCGCAGCGCGGCGACGATGGCGCGCGTCGCGGGCGAGCGGTTCAGCGTGTAGAAGTGCACGCCCGGCACGCCGCGCCGGAGGAGATCCGCGCACTGCAGCGTCGCGTACGCCACCCCGAGCACGTGCGCTGCGTCCGCGTCGGTGCGGCGGACCTCCATCGCCGCGCGGAGCAGCGGCGGGATGGTGGCGCCGCACATCGCCGTGAAGCGCTCGACCTGCTCGACGTTGGTGAAGGGCATGATGCCCGGGAGCACCGGGACCGTGATCCCGGCGGCGCGGGCGCGCTCGACGAACCGGAAGTAGTGGGCGTTGTCGAAGAAGAGCTGGGTGACGAGGAAGTCGGCGCCCGCGTCCACCTTGGCCTTGAGGTTCCGGACGTCCTGGGAGAGGTCGCGGGTCTCGGGGTGGCCCTCCGGGTAGGCGGCGCCGCCGATGCAGAACTTCCAGCGCTGCGGCTGCGAGCGGATGAACGCGACGAGCTCGCTCGCGTAGCGGAAGCCCTCGGGGTGCGGGGTGAACCCGGGCTGGCCGCGCGGCGGATCCCCGCGCAGCGCGAGCACGTTCTGCACCCCCGCCTCGGCCACCTCGTCGAGCACCGCCGCGATCTCGTCCCGGGACGCTCCCACGCAGGTGACGTGGGCCATCGCCTCGACCTCGCTCTCGCGCTTGAGGCGCTTCACGAGCTCGACGGTCATCGCGCGGGTGGACCCGCCGGCGCCGTAGGTGACGGAGACGTAGGCGGGCCCGAGGGGGCGCAGCGCCTCCACGGTCTCGAAGAGCGCGCGCTCCCCGTCCGCCGTCTTGGGCGGGAAGAACTCGAAGGAGAAGATGGGCTCGCCCCGCTCGCGGGCGAAGCGCAGGAGGTCGACGATGCGCACGACCTGCGAGACTACCCTCTCCCCCGCCACCCGCGCCACTCCCGCGGCGGTTGACACCGGCGCGGCTCCGATGAATCACTGGGCCATGCCGAGGCCGCCTCGCTACATCACCCCGGAGGGATACCGCCGGATCGCCGCCGAGCACGACCGGATCTGGACGGTGGAGCGTCCCCGCGTCGTCGCCGAGGTGGAGGCCGCCGCCGCCCTCGGGGACCGGAGCGAGAACGCCGAGTACATCTACGGCAAGAAGAAGCTCCGCGAGCTCGACCGGCGCCTCCGCTTCCTCGCGCAGCGGATGGACTCCCTCACGGTCGTCGAGCCGAAGCCCCACCCGACCGGCCGCGCCTTCTTCGGCGCGTGGGTGACGGTCGAGGACGAGGACGGCGAGGAGCGCACCTACCGCCTCGTCGGCCCGGACGAGTTCGACGTGGGGCGGGGGCTCATCAGCGTGGACGCGCCGCTCGGGCGGGCCCTCCTCGGCAAGCGCCCCGGTGACGAGGTGACGGTCCAGCGTCCGGCCGGCGAGACGGAGCTCACCGTCGTGGAGATCGGCTGGGAGCGGCCGTGACGGTGGCGGATCGGGCGGCGGTCCTTGCGCGCCTGGAGCGCTTCGCGCGCGAGCACCCGGGCTCGATCCTGTTCGACGGCGAGCTGCTCCTCGACGTCGCCTCGGGGAAGACGCTGCCGCTCGACGTGGGGAAGATCTCGCGGCTCGAGGAGCGGCGCGATCGGCAGTCGGGCCGCCCCTATCTCGCCCTCGGCCGCGAGGACGGCGGCGAGCTCGCGCTCGCCGACCAGGGGATCGTCTTTCCCCCCGTCACCACCGGCACGGGGCCGATCGACGGCCTGCCGGACGCCGTCAGCCTGCGGGATCTGGCGGGCGCCGAGGCGCGCCTCGAGCACTTCCTCGTGGCCCACCCCGGCGAGCCGGCGGACCGGACCCACGTGTCGCTGTTCCTCCTGTGCCTCGCGATCGTGGACGGAGCCCGCGCGGCGGGCTTCGACGTCTCGCGCGAGGAGCGCCGCCTCGAGGCGATGCTGAACGATCTCGAGGCGCGCCGGCGCGGCTGAGCCGGCCCGCCGGCCTCGCGGCCGCCCGCTCCGCGTCTCCCGGGTCCCCGCGATCGCCGCGCCGGGCCGCCCGCCGGGGACTCGATCAAGCCCCGGCTGATGCGCAGCGTGACGCCTGGCGCGAGATCGCGACCGGGCGGAGGGGACATGGCGATGGGCTGGAAGGGGATGCGGAGGCTGCTGGATCGCGAGGAGCTGCTGCGCCGAGTGGGGCTCGAGACGCACACACCGACGAGCGACTTCTTCACGGGGCTCGGCTTGTTCTCGGTCGGCGTCCTCGTCGGCGCCGGCCTCGGCCTGCTCTTCGCGCCGAAGCGGGGCGAGGACATGCGCGCGATGATGACCGAGGCGTGGCGGAACCGCGTCGGCCGCGGCGGCGCGCCCGAGTACCGGACGATGGGCGGCGAAGCGTCCGTGCAGGCGTCCTCGACCGAGCACTGAAGCCGCACCACGGCGCGGGCGAGGGGCCGGACGTCCGCCGGCCTCCCTCGCCTGCCACGGCGCTCATTCACGCCGTGGAGCGGCGTCCGGCTCCTCGGCGGCGAGGGCCGCCAGGCGCGCCCAGAGCGCGTCCCCACCGGTGCCCTCCATCGCCGAGAAGGGGACCGCCTCGCCCCGCGGGATCCCGAGGGCCCGCTCGACGGCCTGGAGGGCGGCAGCCCGGCGAGCCTTCGGCAGCTTGTCCATCTTGGTCGCCGCCACGACGAGGCGGCGGCCGGCCGCCTGGAGGAAGGCCGCCGCGTCCTCGTCGCCCTCGGTCGGCGGGTGGCGCGCGTCCACGATCAGGACGACGGCGCGCAGCACGTCGCGCTCGCGCAGGTAGCCCTCGATCATCGCGGCCCAGCGATCGCGCTCGGCCTTCGCCACCTTGGCGTACCCGTAGCCGGGCAGGTCGCACAGCCGGAGCGGGCGGGGCCGCGCCGCGGGGGTGGGCCTGAACGAGACGTCGAAGAACTGGAGCGCCCGCGTCCGGCCGGGGGTCGCGGATACGCGGGCGAGCCCCTTGCGACGCGTGAGCGCGTTGAGCATCGACGACTTGCCCACGTTCGAGCGGCCCACGAACGCCACCTCGGGCACGGGGCCGCGCGGCCACTCGTCGGGGCGAGTCGCGGTCTTGTGGAATTCGGCGGAGACGACCTGGATCGGCAAGGGGCTCCTATCGCTCGCCCGTCGGGCGGGTGGGACGCGTGGATCCGGCGGGCCGCGCCGGCGGCGCCGTCCGGGTGGGCTTCGTGGGGGCCGGCTCCCGGCCGTGCGCGACGAGCCGCCGCTTCCGCGCGTAGTCGAACCGCTCGAGGCTCGGCGTGGTGTCGGTGTGGCACGCGAGGCAGCCGCGCTCGCCCGGGACGACCAGCCCGACGGCGCGGGCCAGCTCGGGATCGCGCATGACGTACGGCGCCTCGTAAACCCGGCCGCCGCCGTGGCAGGCCTCGCACGAGACGCCGGAGAGCCCGTCGGCGAGATCGGGCGCGTGGCAGGAGAGGCAGCGCGCGTCCTTCCGGCTCCGCTCCGGCAGGCTCTCGAGCGCGCGGGCGTGGGGAGTGGCACGCCACGCGTCATACGCGGAGGGATGACACGCGCGACAGGCCTCCGGCCCCACCTTCCCGTCGAGGGCGCGCGGGGCGACGGGGGCGAGGACGAGGACGGCGGCCAGGGCTCGGACGGACGTTCGGCTCACGGAGGCCGCAGTATAATGTCTCATGCGCCTTCGAACGCTGGCTTTGGTGACGATCTTCGCGATCGCGCCCGTGCGCGGCTCCGCCCGGCCGTGGAAGGGCGTCGCCCCGGGCCGTTCCACCCAGGCCGAGGTGATCGAGCGGTTCGGGGAGCCGAGCACCCGCGCGCGACGAGGCGCGCGGACCGTGCTCGCCTACGCCGGCGAGCAGGCCCTCGAGGGGACGAAACAGGCCCAATTCCACGTGGACGCCGCAGGCACCGTCCAGGAGATCACGGTCTTCGTCAGCGAGCCGCTCGACGGGGCCACCGTCGAGGGGACGTACGGGAAGCCGCCGCAGCGGAGCTTCGTCGAGGACACGTTCCAGAAGGTCTGGCTGTACCCGCAGCAGGGCGTGACCGTGTTCTTCGACAAGGACGGGAACGTCGCCGCGTTCTCCTACACCGCCGGCACGCGCGCGAAGGCGCCGGCGAGCGCCGAGGCGAGGCCGGCCGCGGCCGAGCGGGCGGCGCCCCCGTCCGGCGCCCGGTAGCGGGTATGCGCGTCGTCGGCCTCACCGGCGGCATCGCGTCCGGCAAGAGCACGTTCGCGGCGCTCCTGCGGGAGCGCGGCGTCCCCGTCGTCGACGCGGACGCGCTCGCGCGGCGGGTCGTGCAGCCGGGCTCCCCGGCGCTCGCGCGGATCGCCGCGGAGTTCGGCCCGCGCGTGCTCGCCGCGGACGGCGGCCTCGATCGCAAGCGGCTGGCCGCGCGGGTGTTCGCCGATCCGGCGGCGCGCCGTGCGCTCGAGGCCATCACCCACCCCGCCATCCGCCAGGCCATGCGCGAGGAGACGCGCCGTCTGGCGGCGGCGGGACACGAGCTCGTGCTCTACGACACGCCCCTGCTCTACGAGGTCGGCCTCGACGCCACCCTCGACTGCGTGGTGGTGGTCTGGGCGCCGCGGGAGGTCCAGCGCGAGCGGCTCATGCGCCGCGACGGCCTCGCCCCCGCCGACGCCGACGCGCGCCTCGCGGCCCAGCTTCCGCTCGACGAGAAGGCGGCCCGGGCCGACTTCGTCGTGGAGAACGCGGACGTCCCCGGCGCGCTCGCCGCGAAGGCCGACCGGCTCCTCGCCGATCTCCGCGCGGGCCTCGGGCGGAGGCTTCCCAACGCGCCCCCCGTGCGCTATTGACCCAAAGATGGGGACGAGCGCGAACGGGCGGGTTCACTTCGTCACCGGCTACCCCGGCTTCATCGGGAAGCGGCTCGTGCGGCGGCTGGTGGCGGACGCGGCCCGCGACGGCGGCCGGCTCGTCCTCCTCGTCCAGCAGAAGAACGCCGCCGCCGCGGCGCAGGATCTCCGCACGATCGGCGCGGAGCACGCCGTCCTCGTCGAGGGGGACGTCGAGCGGATGCACCTCGGCCTCGCGGGCAACGAGTGGAAGGCGCTCGCCCGCGACGTCACGGACGTGTGGCACCTGGCCGGCCGGACGGGCCTCGCCGCGAGCCGCGCGGAGCTCCGGCGGGTGAACGTGGAGGGCACGCGGAACGTCGTCGAGCTCGCCGCGGCGGCCCGCCACCTGTCCCGGCTCAACCACTTCTCCACCGCGTTCGTCTCGGGCGATCGGATCGGCGTCATCCTCGAGGACGAGCTGACGATGCGGCAGCGGTTCCACAACGCGTACGAGGAGACGAAGTACCAGGCCGAGCTCCTGGTCCGCCGGGCCCAGGCGGACCTGCCGGCCACCATCTACCGGCCGAGCATCGTGGTCGGCGACTCGCGGACCGGGGAGATCGATCGGTTCGAGGGGCCGTACGCGCTCGCGATCCTGCTCGTCGCCTCGCCGGTCGCGGTCCCGCTCCCCCTCCCCGGCGACGCCCTCGCGCCGCTCAACGTCGTCCCCGTGGACTTCGTGGTGGACGCGACGGTCTCCATCGCCGCGAACCCGGCCGGGGCGGGCCGCACCGTGCACGTGGTCGATCCCTCGCCGCTCTCGGCGCGCCGGGTCTACGAGATGATCGCGGCGCGCGCGGGGAAGAAGCTGCCGTCCGTCTCGGTGCCGGCGCGCGCGCTCCAGGCCCTGCTCCAGCTCCCCTTCCTCGAGCGGCTCTCGCGCGTCCACCGGCCAGCCATCGACTACGTGAACCACCTTGCGATCTACAACTGCCGCAACCTCCTCGACCTGCTGGACGGGACCGGGATCCGGTGCCCCCCCATCACGAGCTACCTGGATCGCCTCGTCGAGTTCGTCGAGGCCACGTTCGCAAAGCGCCGCGAGGCCGAGCTCGCGCAGCTCGCCGGCGACGTCGTGGACCCGCTCGACCCCCTCCCACCGGGAGCGTGACGCTGCGCGTCGGCGCCCCGCGTCGCCCCGCCTCGTCGGGCCCCTGCTCCGGGGCCGGTCTTGTGCTACGTAGGAGCTCGCACAGGGGATCTCATGAAACGGCTCCAGGACTTCACCGCCGGCGACACCTTCGAGTCCGTACGGGAGGTCGATCCGTACCGGCCGATCTACTACGCGGCCGCCTCCGGCGACTTCAACCCCATCCACGTGGACGCGCAGGTCGGCCGCGCGGCGGGCTACTCCGGCGTGATCCTCCAGGGCATGTGCACCTTCTCGTGGCTGTCCGACGCGTGCGTCGCCTACCTGGACGACCCCGCGCGCCTCCGGCGGATCCGGGCGCGCTTCACGAAGCCGGTGCAGGTCGGCGACGTGCTCACCTTCCGCGGCCGCTGCCTGGCGGTCGAGGGGTCGAGCGTGAAGCTCGAGATCTCCGCCACGAACCAGAAGGGCGAGGACGTCTTGAAGGGCGCGGTGGCCGAAGGCCACGTCGCGGAGGGATGACGTGGCGATCGATCACCAGCACCTCGGGCGGCGCTACGGCCCGTACCGGTTCGCGGTCGGGCTCGAGCACGTGAAGGACTTCGTCGCCGCGACCGGCGGCGGCGTCCCCGGCCGCGTCTTCTGCGCGCCGCCCACCGCGTACCACCCGTGGACCTGGGACGAGGCCGCGGCGAGCGCCTCGCCACACGGCGGGATCGTCGCTCCCCCCACCTTCGCCGCGACGTTCGCGATCCAGCCCTTCGCCACCGCCTGCGCGGATCCCGCGCTCGCCGTGAACGTGCTCCGGCTCGTCCACGCCGAGCAGGCGTTCGAGCTCGGCGACCCCATCCGCCCCGGCGATCTCCTCGAGACGACCGGCGAGATCACGCGCATCCAGGAGCGCGGCAACCTCGACTTCCTCGAGGTCACCACCGAGACCCGCAACCAGCGCGGCGCGCTGGTCGTGCGCGGCGTCTGGACGGCGATCATCAGGAACTGATGACGAACCCGAGGGCCCGCGCCGTCAGTTGGTCATGGCGTCTTGCGTCGAGCGTCGCGAGGCTCACGACGCCGTCGCCGAGCGGGGGGCACACGAGGACCGAGCAGCGCAGCCGTGCCCTGGAAGACCGGGGATTCATCAACTCTGCGCTCGAAGAGCAGGGCCGGTCGAATAGGGACCTTGCAGACGAACGCCCCTGAATGACGAGCGGTCTGGGCTCGGGAAGATGGAGAGGCCGGGGCGCCGCAGTGCATGGGAACCCGCCTGCGCAAGATCGGCCTCGAAGAAACCCGCGTTTCACCGATAGCGATACGAGCTTCCGCCGGCACCATGGTTCGAGTAGCCCGACGGCTTCACGATGAGCGTTGGGCCGCAGCCCTTTCGCGGGAACCCCAGTTTCACCATTCGGCGGTTGACGCATTTTCCGGTGGGTGACGCTTCGCGAGCCCGGATCGTCCGAGAAGGCCTCTCTCGCAGCGCTTGGCGGGCACCGTGCGCCGCGAGTCCGCGCGGTCCCGAT